>NZ_JBQFYF010000004.1:0-440488 GCF_056541325.1 Ruegeria sp. AH7
TTGATGGGGCTGAAGGTCAACCCGATGAACATGATCGCCGACCTGCACGGCAGCAAAGACTACCGCGCACATCTGGTCTCCGTCATGACCAAACGTGCCGTCCAAGCTTGTTTGTAGAAAACCAATAGACACAGCAAAGCCCCGGTGAAAATCGGGGCTTTTTTGCTATCCGGTCAGAGTTTTCACAGTGCCGTTTCGATGAACACAAAGAGCTGTGGCTTCATCATCGGTTCGAGAAAGAACCGTACGAATCTCAACTTTGTTCGCGTAGCAGAAGGCCGTCGACAAGGCATCCGCAATCGTTGCGTTCGACGACTGTACACTCACCGTGGACCATTGCGGTGCGCGAGCGCCATTTGGGTCCAGAATGTGTGGACCACCTGATCGAGACTGAGATACTGTTGGGCTGGACGTTGCAACTGCGCGATCCTGCAGTTGGATTGTTTCAACCAAGCCATGCGTCGGGTCGGAGACACCAAGAGTCCAAGTGCGGCCACCGGCATGGAACTCTCCAACATTGACCAGGACCTTTGTCCACCCGGCTTGACGCAATGCGCGTGCGACAAGATCTGTGGCGTAACCTTGAGCTATACCGTTCAAGGTCAGTGACTGGCCCTGATCCAACTGAATGCGGGACCGGGAGATGCGCACCCGATCCCAACCAACGAGCCGCTGTGCTACTTTGATCTCTTGCGAGGTGCGGGCCGTCCAAAGCGGCTGAACCGTCGGATCAAAAAATCCTCCGGTCAGTTTGTAAGCGGTGTCGCTGACCACAAGCAGAGCATGAAAATCCGGGTCAGGGTCGCTCAGAAATCCAGTACGATTCAGCTGTGCTAAAGTCGAATCCGGACGGTAAAGGCTGAAGAGCGTCTCACACCGCTCAAGTATGGATCGCACATGCACAATCGCGTTCTGAGCTAAGTCGGGATCACCTTCGAGGGTCAGGTGAACCTCGGCCCCCAAGGCATAGCCTTGCCAATGAATGGGACGTGCCTGTGCCGGGGTCGCAAGGGCAGCGGCTGAAATGGCCAGAAAGCGGCGTCGGTTCATCATCGCGCAGCTACCCCTCGGCTCTGGCGCCGCGCTGCGATGATCAGCGGAACACAGCGGCTTTGGTCATCATGAATGGCGACACAGTCAAGACACTGAAAGCATTCGTCATACTGGATTTCACCGGTTTTCCGGATCGCACCGTATTTGCATTTGACTTTGCATAGCTGACAAGGTGAACCGCATTCCGTGCGGCGTTCGATCCAGTTTCGACCGCGCAGCAATCCTCCGATCGCCATAAAGGCCCCCAAGGGGCAAACGTAGCGACAGAACCCCTTGAAGAGCACCATGCTCAGCACCAGCCAGAATATCGCGTAGGCCGCATAGTACCACTCGCGGATGAAGAAGGTTGTGATCGCGGTTTTGAACGGTTCAACTTCGGCTGCTTTGTCAATCTGATCCGGGGCGAAGAAAACGACGGCAATAAGCGCCAGCAGAATGGCGTATTTCAGCCATTTCAACCGATTGTCCCATCTGGGAGAAGGTTCGATCTGCGGGATTCGCAACGCCTTACCAAGGTGATGGGAAAATTCCTGAAGCGCGCCAAACGGGCAAAGCCAACCGCAAAAAAGCCCCCTGCCCCACGCCACGAGGCCAGCAAGTGCGACCGCCCAAACCAAAAGCGAGAAGGGATCGTAGAGCAGAAACGCAAAGCTTCCGCCTTCCAAGGCGGTGCGCAGAGACCCCAGAACCGTAACGATTGACAGCTGACCCTGCCCCCACCAGCCGATGAAACCTGTGACAATGGCAAGAACCCCAAGACGCAACGGGGTGAACAGCGGTCGAGCCGCAAACGCGTTCATCCGCAGACCCAAAACGCCGACGAGCCCGGTCAGGAAAACCCCCAATAAAATCATATCAGCCTGGCGGTTCCGCAGCGCTTCCAGCCAAGGCGGCGCCGGTTTGACCTGTACTGGCCTGTCAAAAAACCGTTCGGGCGTGCTGTGAGGTACCTCTAGTGTCACCGAGCCTGTTTCGGGTTGAAACATGCCATGTTCGCGCACCGCCAGAACCTTCAGCACCCAGTCGCTTGCAGGATCAAAACCCAACCTGCGATCCGTGCGCAAGATCATGGCAACCCCATCGGGCATAGTGTCTGAAAGCTCGACCAGCAGATCTGCATCGCGTAGTGCGACCGGTAGCCCGCCTTGTTCTGCCGCGATCCAGTCCGGTGCAGTGTTGCGCACAAATTCATCGCTTACCAATCCATGGCGAGCTGTTTCAATCAGCAGGATCGGTTCGTCATTGTCTGAGATTTCCATAAAATTCTGCAGCTCTTTAAAGCTGTCTTCAGACAAAGCCGCGCGAGCAATGGATTTGGGACCGAGATCCACAATCCAGAGATCAAGATATGGGTCTTCCGGATAATCCTTTGCTTCGGGGTCGTCATCCTCCCATAAGGTGCTTTTGAACAGGGCGTCGACTTCAGCATTGGTGATCACTTTGCGTGTCGCGATACCTTGGTCGACCAGGTCCTGCCAGGTCAAGTCCTCTTCGTAGTCGGGTTTCGGAAAGGCTGGAGGCGCCGTTGCCAAGCCCTTCATCTTCTCTCGCGCAACGGCCAAAGCAGCACCCATAACCGATTCATGCGCGATCCGAACGCTGGCTGTCGCTTTTGTGACCCCGTCCAAATACACCAAAGACGACCCCGAAGCGCCATCGCCATAGGGCGTGCCAACTACGATCGAATCCGAAATCGACAGCCCGCCATATTGTTCAAAAAACTTGTGAAATGGCGCCTCTCCGAGGCCCGAGACAAAGATCGGCTCATTGTGTTCGATCAGTTGGACATCCAGAAACCGACCTTCAAGATCCAGAACAACAAGCAGGTTGATCGGCGCCCCTGAAAAGCCCGGCAATGGTGCTAAAGGTTCGGATTCAAATACATATCCCACCTCAGCGCCACCCGAGTTCAACAAACTGTAGACGCCATCTTCGTTTAACGCCTCACCCAGCGACATCGGAGCCCGTACGTAGGGTTCAATCTGTTCTCGTGGCGAAGGCTCGGCCAAAGCCGAAAGGCTGCCAAGAAGGAACACCAACATACTCTGAAGTACGCGCATGGGCGAAAGACTAACTTTCCACCCTTTAACATGACATTCGACGAAAGTCCTAGGCTAGGTATCTACGACCCTAAGGCTATTGACGTGAATTGCCCGAACCTTGAGACTTCGACTATCCCTACGACCAAAGCACCATTTTCGACGGAGTGCGCGAACTGTAGGTTTTGAGGAAACACCAGCTGTTCATGGGAGGAGACATCATGACTTGGAGCACACCGAAGCTGAAAGAAGTGAACTGCGGAATGGAGATCAACATGTACTCTCCCTCCGAGGATGAAGGCCGCGAGCACGAACGCGACCTGTTTTGATCATCTGATCTCAGCGGAGGCCCAAAGTGCATTTTCTGGTTCTTGGGGCTTCTGCAGGCGGTGGACTGCCGCAGTGGAATTGTGGTTGCCGGAACTGTGAGGATGCCCGTAACGGGCTTATCCCGCCTTCCGGCCAATCTTCATTGGCAGTATCGCAAGATGGTGAGCATTGGAGCATTCTTAATGCCTCACCAGACATTCGCCAGCAAATGCTGGACAATCCCAAAATGCACCCCCGGTCATTGCGCGATACACCAGTCGTCTCAGTTTTGCTGACCAATGGCGATATTGACCATATTGCAGGTTTACTCAGCCTGCGTGAACAAACCCCGTTCACCCTGTTTGCGACCGGTGACATTCTGGAAGTGCTTTCCAACAACCGGATTTTCGACGCGGTGAACCGGGCGAAAGTAGATCGCAAACGGATTGTTTTGGAACAAGACTTCGATCTTCAGAACGGGCTTCACGCGCGATTGTTTGCCGTACCGGGTAAGGTACCTTTGTTCATGGAAGGTGACACAGTGCAAACCGATCTGATCGGGGAACAAACAGTTGGTGTAAGGCTTAGCGCAGGCGGCAAGGTCGCCTACTACATCCCCGGGTGCGCGCAGGTGACGCCAGACCTATTGTCCCAGATCGCAGACGGGGATCAGCTGTTCTTTGACGGCACGCTTTGGGACGATGATGAGATGATCCGCACGGGAACGGGTGTCAAAACCGGGCAACGCATGGGCCATATCTCGGTCAGCGGACCTGATGGGTCAATCGCTCAGCTCAAAGACATCTCGGCAGCCAAGACGTTCATACATATCAACAACACCAACCCGATGCTGCAACCCGGCGGGCCGGAACGGACTTTTGTCGAGAACGCAGGCTGGTCCATTGCTTATGACGGGCAGGAGATCACGATATGAGCCGCGAAGCGCTGGAAGCTCGCCTGCGCCAAATCGGCGCTGAACGCTACCATGATAAACACCCGTTTCACCATCGGCTTCATAGCGGGCAGTGCACACCCGATCAGGTACGGGCCTGGGTTATAAATCGATGGGCGTATCAGGCAGCCATTCCGATGAAAGACGCTGCGTTTATGTCGCGTTGTACCGATCCCGATATCCGACGCGAGTGGCGGTCACGGATCGAAGATCACGACGGTGGCGTTGACGAGGGCGGTGGTATCCGAAGGTGGCTGAAGCTCGCCGAGGCGGTGGGACTAGACCCTGACTATGTTGCGTCCGGCCAAGGTATCCTCCCGGCGACCCAGTTCGCAGTGGATGCCTATGTACACTATGTCCGCGAAAAACCGCTTCTACAGGCGGTTGCGTCCTCACTAACAGAGTTGTTTGCACCAAAAATCCACGAGCGACGGATTGAGGGACTTTTGGCGCACTACGACTTCGCCAATCCAGATAGCTTGTCGTATTTCCAGAAGCGCCTCACTCAAGCGCCCAAGGACGTCGCCTTTGGTCTGAACTGGGTGCTCGATCACGCCGACACGCCTGAAAAAGAGGACATGGCCTGTGAAGCGCTGCTTTTCAAAACCAATGTCCTTTGGGCTCAGCTTGATGCGCTTTGGTGCGCCTATGTCGAACCCGGCCTGATCCCCCCCGGGGCTTGGCAGCCAGGGGAAGGTTTGACATGACACTTAAGCTACGCCCCCAAGATCGCCCCTATCTGCCACGCGGCGTGCGGGTTCAACACGACCAGGTTCGCAAACGCACAGTGCTGATGGCCCCGGAAAAGGTGATCGAACTGGATGAAATCGGCGTTGCGATCCTGAGCCGGATCAATGGCGCAGCCAGTTTAGATCAGATCATTGCGGAGTTGGCCGATACTTATAACGCGCCTGCGGATCAAATCGCACAGGATGTGCAACAATTTCTTCAAACGCTTCGCAGCCGATTGTACCTGATGGTGCAAACATGAGTGTTCAAGCACCTATTGCCCTCTTGGCCGAGTTGACCCATCGCTGCCCGCTCAGCTGTCCCTACTGCAGCAACCCGGTCGAGCTAGAGCGCAAAGAAACCGAGCTGGAAACCAACGCCTGGAAAGACGTGTTCCAACAGGCCTACGACATGGGCGTGTTGCAGCTGCATCTGTCTGGTGGCGAGCCCGCATCGCGCCGTGATCTAGAAGAGTTGACAGAAGCCGCCGCCGCCACCGGCCTCTACACTAACCTGATTACCTCGGGCATTGGTCTGACGCCCAAACGGCTAGATCATCTTGAGGCTGCAGGTCTGGATCATATCCAACTCTCGCTGCAAGGCACCAACGCTGAACTGGCAGATCGGATCGGCGGGTATCGCGGAGGGTTTGACCGCAAGATGGCCTTCGCAAAAGAGGTCAGCGCGCGGGGTATTCCCCTGACCTTGAATGCTGTTATGCACCGTCAAAATCTGGATGATCTGGATCGCACTATTGAAATGGCCGTCGAGCTCGGAGCGCGCCGACTGGAAGTGGCTTGCGTCCAATTTCACGGATGGGCCTTGGAAAATCGCTCTGCGTTGCTACCAACCCGTGAACAAACCCAAGTGGTAAAGAATACGGTCGCCGATGCCGCACAGCGCCTTAAAGGGGTTCTTGCCTTCGATTTTGTACCGCCGGACTACTACTCGGACTATCCCAAAGCCTGTATGGGCGGTTGGGGCTCAACAGGCCTGAACGTCACACCCAATGGTACAGTTTTACCATGTCATGCGGCCCAGACGATCAAGCATATTCAGTTCGACACAGTACGAGAAAAAAGCCTTAGAGATATCTGGTACCAAAGCGAGTCTTTCAACATATTCCGCGGAACCGACTGGCTACCGGAACCCTGTCAGAGTTGCGAACGCAAAGAGTTGGATTTTGGTGGGTGTCGTTGTCAAGCGCTTGCACTGTCTGGTGATGCCGCCGCAACTGATCCAGTTTGCCAGAAGTCACCTATGCATGCCCAGATTGCATCGGTTCTGGATCAACTTCCAATCTCGTCGGACACCAGTCTGGTCTACCGAAAAATATAAGCTCAAGCCCGATTCTGTCGCTTAAGATGTCATGCGTCGCGACTGCAAAAGTTGGTCGACGGTGGCACGGGGTGCACATTTTTGACCTTTGAGTTTATATGCTAATGCGTCTTACCGCTCGCTGTCTTTGACACCAAAGCGGGCTCGGGCATCTGGTCGATAGGACCGCCTGCCCCGTGAACGCTAGCCAGACGAACGCCGAAGAAATTCTGCGAAACTTTTAGCTTCAAGTCTGTTGCAAACGCGATGGCGAACGCATGTGAAGTCCAACAATTCGCCACCCGTTCACGACAGAAGCTGACAGAAAGGTGGAGCCAAGAGGATCGCGGAAAGAGCTGACATGCAATCGTCCGCTATCCGCCGCTGGGTCAAAATCAAGACGTACTTCGCTTTCCGGTTCCCAGAACTCGGACCTCCAACCAGTGGAACGCCAATGCAATCATACCCGCGACCAGAATATAGAATACAGCCAATAGAAGGAGCGGCTCATAGATGATGAAAGTATCAGAGCGCACACGTGAAGAGACGGCATATATATCGACGACGGTTATAGTGGCGACCAAGGGGGTTGCTTTCAACTGAAGGATGGTTTCGCCACCCAACGTCGGAAGAACATTGCGGATCGCCTGTGGCAACCAGATGCGGCGGAACATGGTAAGCCGCGGCATACCAAAAGATTTGGCGGCCTCAAGCTGCCCCTTGGCGACGCCCTTGAACGCACCCCGCATAACTTCACCTTCATACCCGGCATAGGACAACGTCAGCGCCAGCACAGCATAAGGCCATGCCTGCCGCAGATAGGGCCAGAGTTCTGAAGACCGGATCCACGGAAACTGGGGGAAGAGCGAGCCTAACCCATAGTACAACAACCAAAGCTGTAACAGCAGCGGAGTACCGCGGATGATAGTACAAAATGCCTTGGCAGGGGCGGCAAGATACCAGGGCCCAACCGCCTGTGCCAACCCAAGCGGAACCGCAAGCAGGAAACCAAGAACAACGGTGACAACCAACAGCCAGATTGTCGTCCAAATGCCCTGAAGGGCCAATGGGGCGTATTTCGGGATCCAGTCCCACTGCAGCGATACTGCGCACCATATGACGATCCCGACGAAGACTAGCATCATCACGATGCGGTGTGGTTGCATCAGCGATCTGAAATCGATCATCTGCTCCCTCCCGTCAGAGAGGGTTGGCCGCGACGCGCCCATTTCTCAATCCGGGCGAAGATACCGCCGGAAAACAGCGTGACCATGAGATAGAGAAAACCCGCCGCCAGAAAAAAAGTGAAATAGGCGCGCGTGCTGCTGGCAGCTTGTCGGGTCTCCAGCGTCAACTCGTTGAAACCCACGACAGCAAGCAGTGCCGTGTCTTTGGTCGCAATCAGCCACAGGTTGGCCAGACCCGGCACGGCAAAGCTCATCATCGCAGGGATTGTCACACGCCGCATGGTCATGAAGGCAGGCATCCCGTAGGATTTAGCAGCTTCGATCTGACCGGGTGGAACCGCCTGAATGGCACCGCGCAGAATTTCGGTCGCGTATGCACCCTGAACGACGCCCAGTACCCATATGCCTGCGCCAACGCCGCTGACTTCGACCCGGCCACCACCCATGGCAGCAGAGATTTTATTGATGATATCCGATCCCACGTAGTACAGGATCAGGATCAGAACCAGTTCCGGTACGGCCCGGATGACCGTCGTGTAAATGGCGAGAAGATCGCGCGTGACCTTCCCGCCATAAAGTTTGCCATAAGCTCCGAACAAGCCGATCACCAGGCCCAGCGCATATGCACCAAGGGCGATCTGCAATGAGTGGGACAATCCGCGCAGCAGATTGGCCCCCCACCCCGGTGGCGACAGCGACAGAAGCTCTGCGCTCTGCGCCAATCCAAGTGAGTCCAACAGTTCGGTCACAGCGGCAGCTTAGTAGATGCTGGCCGAGAAATAGTTCGACGTGATTTCCTCGTGCGTGCCATCGGCCAGAATTGCCGCGATGCCCTTATTCAGCGCCGCAAGCAGGTCGTCCTGACCCTTGCGGACGCCAGCACCCACACCGCGGCCCAAAATGGCCGGATCGTCTGCAACGGCACCTTTGATTTCGCAGCAGGCGCCGGCATCCGAGTTTACAAAGTCAGCCATCGCGATGCTGTCGGCCTGTGTGGCATCAATGCGGCCTGCGAACAGATCCTGATTGGCCTCATCCTGGGTTTGGTAGACGCGCAGTTCGGAATCCTTGAAATATTCCTGCGCATAAGCCTGGTGGATGGTCGAAGCCTGAATGCCAACAATTTTTCCCGCCAGCGATTCAGGGGTTGCTTCGATATCCATCGATTTATCCGCGACGATGACGGCAGGTGTGTTGTAGTAAGGATCGCTGAAATCAATGGTCTTCAAGCGTTCCTCGGTGATCGACATCGACGCCATGATCGCATCGATCTGCTGACCGGTCAGCGATGGGATGATACCATCCCAAGCGACGGGTGTGATCACACAGTCAAGCTCGGCCGCAACACAGACGGCGTTGATAACGTCGATCTCCCAGCCAACCCAGTTACCTGAGCTGTCCAGCGACGCGAATGGCGGGTAAGGCTCAGCTGCGATGCCGATCTTGACCTCTTCGGCACTGGCGACACCAGCCGAAAGAATGGCGGCGGCAAGCCCGGATGCGAGCAGTTTCTTGACGTTCATTTTGTTACTCCCTGTTGATTCATTCGTTAGTTTTGACTGGATCAGGCGACCGAGCTGAGGAATTGCTTCAACCGTTCTGATTTTGGGTTCCCAAAGACCTCGGCAGGTGGCCCCTGCTCTTCAATGCGGCCTTCGAAAAGATAGACAACGTGGTTTGCGACTTCGCGCGCAAACTTCATTTCATGGGTGACAAGCAGCATGGTGCGCCCTTCGGCGGCCAGATCACGGATCACGGTCAAAACCTCGCCGACCAGTTCGGGATCAAGCGCCGAGGTGGGCTCGTCAAACAGCATGACAGACGGATCGACCGCAAGCGCGCGTGCAATGGCAGCGCGCTGTTGCTGGCCACCTGACAGATAGGCTGGATAAGTATCGGCCTTGTCGCCGAGCCCTACCCTTTCCAGCAGTTCATGCGCCCGCGCAATGGCCTCTGACTTTGGTATCTTTAGCACATGCACCGGCACTTCGATTACGTTCTCTAATAGCGTGCGATGTGTCCACAGATTGAACTGCTGAAACACCATCGCCAACCGCGTTCGGATACGTTCGATCTGGCGGCGGTTGGACGGGCTGCCATCGGTATGCATCTCAACCAGTTCACCACCTATGGTGATCTTTCCCGAACTCGGCGTTTCCAAGAAATTGATGCAGCGCAGCATAGTGGATTTACCAGAACCTGACCCCCCGATGATGGCAACGACATCCCCTTTGTTGGCTGTTAGCGACACACCTTTCAAAACCTCCAGCGTACCGAAGGATTTATGAAGGTCTTCAACCTTTATTGCCTCGTTCGTCGCGGTTGCTTCGAGTGTGGATGATGTTGCTTTGGCTGTGTCCATATCCAAGAATCTTCTGATTTCGACTTGCAGTAAGCCCCGAATCTCGCAATTATGCAAGTGTATAATAACTCGATGCCATGGATGACCGGGACGTGCAGGACGACAGCCGAAAATTTACACGTGAGTCTGCTGAAGTTCGGCGCGAGGCGCTGATCCTGGCGACATTGGACCTGATCGCCGAGATGGGTGTTCGGGGTGCTACTGTGCGTGAGATTGCAGCCCGCGCGAACGTGACCCAAGGTTTAATCCGTCACTATTTTTCGACGAAGGAAGAGCTGGTTCAGGCGGCATATGAGCACCACATGAACACGCTGACCGATCAGACGGCTGCTTCGTCGGGTCAGGGCAGCGCAGTCTCTCGGTTAACCAACTTCGTTGACGCATCGTTGCGGCCACCAATCGTTAACACAAGCGCTGTGGCCTTATGGGCCGGCTTCCTGAACAAGGTGCAGCATGATCCGAAAATGCAGCGCATCCACCAGCAAACCTATAACTATTTCCGGGATCATCTCGAGAAGTTGATCGTCGCCGCATTGCAAGAAACCGGGCGCACAGTCGCAGCATCAGAAGCAACGCAACTGGCCATTGCCTGTAACGCGGTGATCGACGGCCTCTGGTTGGAAGGAGGAGCGCTTCCGGATGCATTTTTTGAAGGCCAGTTGGCGCAGATCGGGCTGGATTCTGTCAGCGCCATCGTCGGTATTCCTTTGACCAAAGAGGTAAAACAGCCATGAAGACCACGTCAGTGACCGAACGATTGGCGGGTTTGGGGGGCGCCAAATGGGGCGTCCATCTAAAAGCGCGCGACCTTATCAAAGCCGGAGCGGACATCGTTGAGATGACGATTGGCGAACCGGATGTGCCGGTGCCCGAAGCTTTGGTCGAAGCCACTGTAACCTCACTACGTGCGCAGCGGACAGGATATTCCAACGGACGCGGTGAAGCTGGACTGCTTGACGCGCTTGCCACGCGCTATTCAGCCTCTCGCGGACGGGCTTTTGGGCCCGAGAACTTTCTTTGCTTTCCCGGAACACAAACCGCCCTGTTCACAGCGATGGCTGGGGTTGCTGAGGCAGGTGATGAAGTTCTGGTTGGTGACCCGATGTATGCGACCTACGAAGGGGTCATACGCGCCTCGGGAGCGGAAATGGTGCCCGTTCCGCTGCATCCTGAGCACGGGTTTCGCATGCAGGCCAAAGATATCGCAGCGCGGATTACTCCGCGCAGCCGTGCCATTCTTCTAACCACGCCGCACAACCCGACGGGCGCAATCCTGACCGCGACGGAAATTGCCGAGATCGGGAAACTCGCAATTGCCCATGATTTATGGATCATCTCGGACGAGGTTTATGAAGAACTAGTCTTTGATGGTGCCCGGTTTGTTTCACCATTAGCGAATCCGGAACTGGCGGATCGGGTCATAGGCGTGTCCTCCATCTCGAAATCACATGCCGCACCGGGGTTCCGCAGTGGTTGGTGTGTTGGACCCGCAGCATTTTGCGAAGCGCTGCTGCCGTATTCCGAGACCATGCTCTTTGGCAATCAGCCTTTCATTGCGGATATGACCGAAAAGGCAATCCGCGACGGGTCTGATGTTGCCCACGGAATGACCACCCGCTTCTTCAAGCGCGCAACCCTTTTGGCCGATCGTCTTGAAGCGGAAACGGATCTGACAGTTCACCGCCCCGAGGCAGGAATGTTCGCCCTCATCAACGTGTCCGCCACTGGGCTGGATGGCGACGCCTATGCATGGGACTTGTTGCAAGCCGGGGTAGCTGTCATGCCGGGTTCCGCCTTTGGGCGCAGCCTAAAAGATTGGGTCCGCGTCGCGCTGACGATCAACGACACAGATTTTGCCACCGCAATCTCTCGCATCATCGATCACGCCAACAGCAAATCACGCGAGGTCGCATGAGCGGAATGACAATCGGCGAAGCTTTGGTTTCGAAACTTCACCAAAGGGATGTAACCTGCGTCTTTGGAATTCCAGGCGTACACACGGTTGAGCTGTACCGCGGGCTTGCGGCCTCGGGCATTCGTCATGTTACGCCTCGGCACGAACAGGGTGCGGGTTTCATGGCCGATGGCTATGCCCGCGTGTCGGGCAAACCGGGTGTGGCCTTTGTGATTACCGGCCCCGGATTAACAAATACGCTGACGCCGATGGCACAGGCACGCGCCGATTCAGTGCCAATGTTGGTGGTGTCTGGCGTCAACAAAACCGCATCGCTCGGCAAGGGCTTGGGGCATTTGCATGAATTGCCCGATCAACTGGAGCTATCCAAAACAGTTGCGCTACTGTCGGAACAAGTCTCCGACACCACGGCTCTGGACCCGACCTTGAGCCGCGTTTTTCACAACCTCGCAAACGGCCGCCCTGGACCGGTGCATATCGAGGTTCCGTTGGATATCGCTGCGGCTGAATATCAGGAAACGCCTCTCGCGACGCTCGATCCAGAGCCGCCGGTTAACCCGGCCTTGATCACACAAGCCGCAACGCAACTGGCTGAAGCGAAGCAAACTGTCATTTTGGCAGGTGGCGGTGCGAAACGTGTTGGGGCCGGACTGCAAGCTTTGGCCGAAGCGCTGGATGCGCCCGTGGTCCAAACTGTCAACGCGCGCGGTTTGATGCATGGGCATCCTCTGACCGTTCCAGCAAGCCCGAGCCTGAACGCGGTACGCGCACTGATAGAAAGCGCCGATTGCGTGCTTGCTTTGGGAACTGAGCTGGGGCCAACAGACTACGATATGTACGACACGGGTGAGTTTGCGAAACTGCCAAACCTGATCCGGATTGATCGGTGTAGCGATCAACTGGCCAGACATGCGGCAGTGCTTACCATTCAAGGTGACGTTGATGTGGTTATTCCGCAGCTGCTTGAGGCTCTGCCTCTGGACGCAAAGCAATGCGATGGTGCAGAACGTGCCAGCAATACACGCGACGCCGCCTGGAAAGAAATTGGCCCCGATTATCGCCATCAGGTGGAAGTCCTGAATGCGATGCGCGCGGCTGTCCCGAACGCGTTGATGGTTGGGGACTCTACCCAACCAATTTATGCCGGTAATCTTTTCTACGATCACGACCGGGCTGGTGGCTGGTTCAATGCAGCGACGGGGTATGGTGCGCTGGGATACGGTATACCGGCGGCTATCGGCGCATCAATCGCCGATCCGTCCGCGCGGGTGATCTGTGTAGTCGGCGATGGCGGCGCGCAGTTTTCATTGCCCGAAATTATGGCAGCAGTCGATGAAAACCTGCCCATCACATTCGTGATCTGGAACAACTACGGGTATCGGGAAATCGCCACATCAATGCAGGATGTAGGCGTGACCGTCATAGGGTGTGACCCCTCGCCCCCAGATTTCGCCGCCACCGCCAAGTCATTTGGCATTCCATTCAGTTCGATTCCAGCTGAACCCAGCGCTGTCGCGCGGGCCATGCGCGATACAGTCGCCACAGATGGACCGGTCATGATCGAAGTCACCGCTCTGAAATTCGAACCTCAGAAAGATTGAAACATGTCAGACCCCACCTTTGAGTTTTCCCGTGCCATTACCCGTCGCCCGGCTCCGACCATAGCCGGAGGGCTACGTGCAGAAGATATCGGAAACCCGGATTTTGACGGGATGATAGCGGCGCATAAGGCTTACGTTTCAGCACTAAAAAGTACCGGAGCGGAGGTGATCGAGCTTGGTTCCCTCGACGCATTCCCTGACGCGCAATTTGTCGAGGATACGGCCCTGTGCCTACAACAAGGAGCCATACTGATGCGACCAGGTGCACCGTCGCGGATGGGCGAAGTCGGCCAAATGGCTCCGACACTTCGCGCATGCTACGAAATGGTCTTCGAAATCAAAGGCCCCGGTCATATCGAGGGTGGGGATATACTAGTGACCGGTCGCGAAATACTGGTGGGCCGGTCCGAGCGAACGGATGCTGAAGGTGTCGCCGAGCTCGCAAAAATTACATCTAACTGGGGTTACAAACTGCGCGAAGTATTCACGCCAGAAGGCGTTTTGCATTTCAAGACAGATTGTTCATTGATGGATGCCGAGACAATCCTGTCGACCCGTCGATTGGATGCATTGGGTTGCTTTGAAGGCTACCGTGTATTGCATGTCGCTGACGGCGAAGAAGCCGCTGCCAACGCAATCCGCTTTAACAATCTGGTCCTGATGGCAGCGGGCTTCCCACGCACTGCAGAGATGCTGGATCGCGAAGGCTACCAGGTCGTTCAGATCGACAACACCGACTGCGCAAAGCTGGATGGGGGGATGTCCTGTCTTTCGCTAAGATTCTAAAGGTTTCTACTATTAGCTTTTGATCATCGGAACAGGTGTTGCTGGCATTCGCGCCAATGGAGTCATGTCAGATGACATGGATCATCGTTCAAGGCGAGGTCATAGGATGAAGCTGACACCTGCATCAATTTAGCCTGGCCAATACGCAGTGCGCGGCTCTCAAAGCGATTGAATTGATCCGGGTCGATGACGTCATGCAGGTCAATGGATCTGCACGACCGCATATCAAAAAGATCGTGCATGAACTGGGCTTCGTGGGGTATGTGGTCACCCGACGAAGGCATAATGGTGGTGTTCAATTGGGCAAACCTTTTGTCCTCTCGCATTGCTACTATTGAAGAGGGTATCGTAGCACCGATGCGCAAAGCACGATGATCGCTGATTGGACAGAGCGCTTTCAGGGGACTGCGGCCTTGCCGCGCTCGGTGCGCGACCGCCTGCTTAAGGAAGCGCGGATCGTCGAAATGCCTAAAGGCGCGCAGGTATTTGGACCTGCGAATGTGCCAGATAGCCTCTTCTTTCTTTATAATGGGCGCATCCGTGTCTCGCAAAGTTCGGACACGGGTCGCGATATCGTCCTCTATCGCGTAGATGCCGGGGAAAGCTGCGTTCTGACGACGGCCTGTATGCTGGCGGAAGAGGCTTACAACGCCGAAGGTATGGCAGAGACTGACATAACCGCCATCGTTCTTCCAAAGCTTGCCTTTGACAGGTTGGTCGCCGAAGAAGAAGAGTTTCGGAAATTCGTCTTCGCAGCCTATTCAAGGCGGCTGATCGACCTCCTGCGCGTCGTGGATGACGTGGCCTTTGGGCATATGGATGTGCGTTTGGCCGAGCGGCTTCTGACATTGGCAGGCGAGTTTAAGGAGATCTCGACCACCCACCAACAATTGGCGAGTGAACTGGGCACAGCGCGAGAAGTCGTTAGCCGAATTCTGCAGGATTTTCAGAAGCGTGAAATGATTGCCCAATCACGTGGCCACATTTTGTTGCTGGACAAACAAGCGCTACGAGAACGCGCTGCATCCAACTAATTCAAATTTTTGCATGTTAAGTGACAATGTCACTGAACCCCTGAAGTCAAAACTATATCCGTTCTCCAAGTTATGATGATGGAGAACACCATGAACACGAACGTTGGAACCATTGACCGCGTCCTTCGCGCTGCGCTTGGCCTTGGATTGCTTTATCTTGCCCTTTTCAGCGGCTTGCCATTGTTTGACGGGAACGTTCTGAAATTCGGCGCGACAGCGGTCGGTATTGTTATGCTGATTGTCTCGGCAACGCGTGTTTGTCCGATCTACTATATCTTCGGTTTTAAGACCTGCCGGTCCTGAAGCAATGGAAACTTCGTTTACTCCTTTCACCTCTTTTGGTGGTGGCTTGCTGATCGGCCTTAGCGCGGTGCTGCTAATGCTTGGCCTGGGGCGGGTACTTGGTGCGACCGGGGTTCTGTCTGGCATAGTCTTCGTCCAAAACCGGGAAGAACTGATGTGGCGGCTCGCTTTGATCGCAGGAATGATACTTGCTCCGGGGTTCATCTATGTCGTGACGGGCTCCATGCCCGTGCTCACCGTCCCTGTCAGCCCGGCGATGATTGTCATTGGCGGTGTGATTGTCGGGCTCGGCGCAAGCCTGGGGTCTGGTTGCACATCTGGTCACGGAATATGTGGCTTGTCGCGCTTATCAATCCGTTCGTTCGTAGCGGTGCCGGTTTTCATGGCGACAGCGGCACTAACCGTATTCCTAATCCGCCATGTCGCAGGAGGCTGAAATGAAACATCTTTTTGCCCTAGTGACCGGACTTGTCTTTGGAACAGGAATTGCAATCTCGGGGATGATGGACCCTGCAAAGGTTCTGAACTTCTTTGACATTGCTGGAACATGGGATCCAAGTTTGATTTTCGTCATGGGCGGTGCTTTGGTCGTAACGTTTATTGGGTATCGGCTTGTTTGGCATCGCCCTGCCCCGCTGTTTGAACACCGTTTCCAGCTGCCTGTTTCCAAGCAGATCGATAACAAACTCATCGGGGGCGCCGCCCTATTTGGCATTGGCTGGGGAATTGCCGGGTTCTGTCCGGGCGCTGCCATTCCTGCATTGGGAACAGGCCGCTGGGAAGTCGCGCTGTTCCTCGCGTCGGTCATTGGCGGATTCTATTTGCGCCGCCTGATCAGCCCTATGCCAGCCAAATCGACCACCTGACAACCCCTTCGGAGGACACGATATGACTTACCCCGTCTGCATGGGCATCAAACCGGATGTTCAAGCGTTTTTTGACGAAGCCACCAACACAATCAGCTACATCGTAAAGGACCCGTCATCGAATGCCTGCGCGATTGTCGATAGCGTCATGGATATCGACTATGCCGCCGGACGTATCACCTATGAACACGCAGACCAACTGATCCACCGAATTGAAGAACAAGCGCTAAAACTTGAGTGGATCATAGAGACACATGTTCATGCCGATCACCTCAGCGCGGCCCCCTACATTCAGTCGAAGCTGGGCGGCAAGATCGGTATCGGATCAAAAATCATGGTGGTGCAGGATACGTTCGGAAAGATCTTCAACGAAGGCACCAAATTCCAGCGCGACGGATCTCAGTTCGATGCGCTGTTCGAGGATGGCGACACCTACATGATCGGCAACATGCAAGCCTTTGTCATGTATACGCCGGGTCATACACCTGCCTGTATGGTGCATGTAATGGGGAATGCCGCGTTTGTAGGCGACACCCTCTTCATGCCTGACGGAGGTTCGGCCCGAGCCGACTTTCCAGGCGGCGATTCCGGCGTTCTTTACGACAGCATTCAGAAAGTGCTGTCACTGCCAAACGAGATGAGGCTTTTCATGTGTCACGACTACGGTCCAAACGGCCGTGAAATACAGTGGGAAACCACAGTTGGTGACGAAAAAGCCCACAATATTCACGTTGGCGGAGGCAAAACGAAGGAAGAATTCGTCAAGTTCCGCACCGAACGCGATGCACAGCTTGCCATGCCAAAACTCATCATTCCTTCACTGCAAGTGAACATGCGCGCCGGAGAAGTGCCAAAAGACGTTGACGGCAATCCGATGCTCAAAGTGCCCGTGAATGCACTCTGAGGAGGTCGAAATGGATATCAGGAAAATCACTGACAAAACCTCGGTAAGCCCGCAAATCACGGTCGACGATATAACCGCAATCAAGGATGCCGGCTTCCGAGCGATAGTTTGTAACCGTCCCGACGGTGAAGGAGCAGACCAGCCCAGTTTCGAAGAAATCGAGGGAGCAGCAACGCTGGCTGGGCTTGACGCCGTCTACGTTCCCGTTCGATCCGGGATCGTAAACGATGCAGATGTCGAGGCATTTGGTGACGCTTTGGCCCAGCTGCCACGCCCTGTCCTTGCCTATTGCCGAACCGGAACGCGGTCAGCCACCCTTTGGTCGTTCCACGAAAGCAAGAAACGTCCAATGCCCGAAATACTCGCAGCGACGAAAGCCGCGGGATACGATATGAACGGTGTCGCGAGACGTATAGCAAACGGGGGTAAGACCCCAACGGATACGGGCGATGCAAATTTTGATGTTGTGATTGTCGGTGCGGGTGCCGGAGGTGTTTCTGTCGCTGCCAGCCTGCAATCCCGCCAATCGAACCTTTCGATAGCGATCATCGATCCGGCGGATATTCACTACTACCAGCCAGGATGGACCATGGTCGGCGGTGGTATCTTCGAGGCCAGCGAAACCGCAAAAACTATGGGCTCGCTCATCCCGAATGGAGTCAAATGGATCAAGGCAGCGGTTGCCGCGTTTGAACCCGAAAACAATGCGGTGATCCTGGATGGATGTCGTGTTGTTAAATACGATCGATTGGTTGTTTGCCCCGGTCTGAAACTGGATTGGGAAGCAGTTGAGGGGCTCGAAGAAACGCTCGGCCGCAATGGCGTAACCTCGAACTACCGCTATGACTTGGCACCCTACACCTGGCAGTTGGTGCAGGATATGAAAGAGGGACGCGCCCTTTTTACGCAGCCACCGATGCCTATCAAATGCGCAGGTGCGCCTCAAAAGGCAATGTATCTGTCAGGCGACGCCTGGTTCCGAAACGGTCGCCTGAAGGATATCGACATTCAGTTCATGAACGCGGGTGGGGTCCTGTTCGGGGTGAAAGACTATGTACCTGCTTTGGAACACTATGTGGCTAAGTACGGTGCGACGCTGAACTACTTCCATAATCTGGTGTCTGTCGATGGCCCGGCAAAGACGGCAACATTCAAGGTCGCCAAACCCGAAACTGAGCCGGAAACAGTCACAGTAGACTTTGACATGATGCATGTCTGCCCCCCTCAGGTGGCCCCTGACTTTGTCCGAGTATCTCCTTTGGCCGATGCGGCGGGTTGGGTTGACGTCGATCAGAGTACCCTCCGCCACAAGAGCTACGAAAACATCTGGAGCCTTGGCGATGTCATGAACGCCCCCAATGCGAAAACTGCAGCGGCAGCGCGCAAGCAGGCTCCAACAGTGGCGGAAAACATCGTGGCCGATATCGCGGGTCGCTCACCGACTGCCGCCTATGATGGCTATGGGTCATGCCCTTTGACTGTTGAACGCGGAAAAATCGTTCTGGCCGAGTTCGGTTATGGTGGCGTGTTAAAGCCTAGCTTCCCACGCGCACTGCTGGACGGCACCAAGCCCACACGCTTGGCATGGTTTCTCAAGGAAAAGATGCTGCCACCGATCTATTGGAAAGCCATGCTGAAGGGCAAGGAATGGATGGCCAAGCCCGAAAAACTCAAGGTCGCTGCCGAATAAGCGGCTGATAACCGGCGCAGCGGAACCTTTTCCTGGATGCGCATCATAAAAGGGTTGGCTCATGCGTGAACCGCTGAGCCCATCTTCTTTCTTCTGGACGGGGCCATGACCCAACTTCTACGCCGCTACCTGCCAGTACTGGACTGGGGACGCAGCTACGATCACAGCGCTCTTTCGAACGATATGATCGCGGCGCTGATCGTCACGATTATGTTGATCCCACAAAGCCTTGCCTACGCGCTGTTGGCGGGCCTCCCACCGGAGGCGGGTATCTATGCGTCGATCGTGCCAATCTTGCTTTATGCTTTGTTTGGGACAAGCCGTGCTCTGGCCGTAGGGCCGGTTGCGGTGGTCTCACTCCTGACTGCTTCGGCAATTGGACAGGTCGCAGAACAGGGTACAGCAGGCTATACGGTCGCGGCACTAACGCTCGCCTTCTTGTCAGGTGGATTCTTGTTTCTTTTGGGGGTGTTCCGGCTGGGATTTCTGGCCAATTTCCTCAGCCACCCGGTGATTGCCGGGTTCATCACTGCGTCAGGCATTCTGATTGCGGCCAGCCAGATCAAACACATTCTTGGCGTTCCCGCCCAAGGACATACTCTGCCCGAGATGGTTGTGGCGACAGTATCCCATCTGAATGAATTGAATTGGATCACGCTTGTCATCGGAACAACTGCAACGGCGTTCCTGTTTTGGGTGCGCAAAGGCTTGCCGCTAATGTTGAACCGTCTTGGGGTTCCGGCGTTTGTTGCAGAGCTTGCCACCAAGGCCGGTCCCGTTGTCGCCGTTATAGGCACCACTGTTGCGGTTTGGGCGCTCAGTCTTACAGACGAAGGCGTAAAGGTCGTGGGGGTTGTCCCGCAAAGCCTGCCACCGCTGACCATGCCCAGTTTTTCCCCGGACCTCATCCAAGCCCTTCTAGTGCCAGCGATTTTAATTTCGATCATCGGATTTGTTGAATCTATCTCCGTGGCTCAAACTCTTGCGGCCAAGAAACGGCAGCGGATTGACCCGGATCAGGAATTGATCGGGCTGGGCGCGGCCAACCTTGGTGCTGCATTTACCGGCGGTTATCCCGTTACAGGTGGCTTCTCGCGCTCCGTTGTAAACTTCGACGCAGGCGCGGAAACTCCTGCTGCTGGGGCATTCACCGCCATTGGCCTCGCTATCGCCGCCACTGCGCTAACGCCGTTGGTTTACTACCTACCGAAGGCAACGCTTGCAGCGACAATCATTGTTGCAGTGCTGTCTTTGGTTGATCTCTCGATCCTGAAAAAAACCTGGAGCTACAGCCGCGCCGATTTCGTCGCTGTTACAGCGACGATTGTTTTGACCTTGTCGCTGGGGGTCGAGGTCGGGGTTGCTTCGGGTGTGATCATCTCTGTGCTGCTGCACCTCTACAAAACCTCAAAGCCGCATGTGGCCGAGGTGGGCCGCGTTTCCGGCAGCGAACACTTTCGCAACATCCTGCGCCACAAAGTCGAAACCGACCCGCGCGTGTTGAGCCTGCGCATCGATGAGAGCCTCTACTTCGTCAACGCTCGCTTTTTAGAGGACTTGATACAGTCTCGCGTTACCGAAGGCTGCAACATTGCCCATGTTATCCTGATGTTTTCTGCGGTCAACGAAGTGGATTACTCCGCGCTCGAAAGCCTTGAAGCGGTGAACGCACGTCTAAAAGACATGGGCGTTGGGCTGCATTTCTCTGAAGTCAAAGGGCCTGTAATGGATCGGTTAAGTCGCTCGCGCCTGATTGAGGACTTAAACGGGCATGTCTTTCTATCACAAAACGAGGCCTGGATAACCCTCACGGAACGCCCGCGCGCCGCTGCAGAATAGCAATAGGGCTAAAATCAGTTTTTCGGAGCGGGCTCGGGTTAAGAATTAACCGTAGCGACAAAATCCAGCCCGATGTCTAAACAAGGCGCACTGTGGGTGATCCAGCCCATCGAAATCAGATCGACTCCGGTTTCCGCTACTTCTCGCACACGAGCCGGGGTGATCCCGCCCGAGGCTTCGGCGATCGCCTGTCCATCGATCATCGCAACCGCTTTGCGAAGGGTCTGTGGATCCATATTGTCAAGCAGCACGGCATCAACACCAATCTCGAGAACTTGCGCAAGCTGTCCAAGGGTGTCGACCTCAATCTCAATTTTGACCATATGGCCGACACTCTGTTTCGCTTTGGTCAGAGCCTTGCCAATACCGCCTGCTATTGCAATGTGGTTATCCTTGATCAGCACAGCATCACTCAAGGAATAGCGATGGTTCATGCCACCACCTGCACGCACTGCATATTTTTCGAGCGCACGTAAACCGGGCGTGGTCTTACGGGTGCAGGTGATCGCTGCACCCGTGTCTTTCACCCGGCGCACCAGATCTGCCGTCACGCTGGCGATGCCAGAAAGATGTCCCATAAAGTTGAGCGCGGTGCGTTCGGCTATCAAAAGGCTGCGAGAGGGGCCTTGGAACGTTGCGATGACCGCGCCGGACACGACGAGATCGCCATCGTTTACATGACGCGTCACTTTGATTGCGGGATCGACCAATGCACAGGCCAGTTCTGCGCAATCCAGTCCAGCAATGCATCCAGACTGACGCGCACGAGCCACAACTTCAGAACTGTGATCCCCTGAAATGATAGCCGTTGAGGTTACATCGCCGGCAAGACCCAAGTCTTCCTCAAGGGCGCGACGGACTACAGGCTCCAGCATCATCCGGGGCAACGGGGCTAGGGGTGTGTCGGTCATAGTTCAAGCAGTCCTTAGAAGAGGTTCCTGGCAGATCGAACCTGCATGGGTGAGAATTTCGGTCAGTGTCATCTGATTGGCATGCGCCACGGATTCCGAATTTGGGAAATCGCTGCGATAGTGTCCGCCGCGCGATTCACAACGAAGATGCGCGAAGATCGCGACAGATAGCGCCACAAGCGCCGGATCAGAGGCGCACCCAGCGGAGTCAACCATGGGCAACAGGTTTGAAATGGCAGAGCGCAGCCCTGCCTCATTGCGGATCACACCTAGATGTCTTGAAACCAACGACCTGACCAAACCAAGATCGGGATCAGGTAGCCATTCAGGCTCAAGCGCGGTCCGAGGAATTTGGTTCTTACACCCGGCAATGCTGTGGGCAGCGCGACGACCCATCACCACAGCCTCTAGCAACGAGTTACTTGCAAGCCGGTTTGCGCCATGCAGTCCAGTGGCTGCGCATTCACCAATGGCCCAAAGGCCAGTCAGGGTACTTCGGGCGTTCCGATCAACCGCGATACCACCCATGTGGTAATGCGCCGCCGGGCGTACTGGTATCGGTTCGCAAACCGGATCAATACCATGGGCATTACATAACCCATAAATACTGGGAAAATGCTGCGCAAAACTGAACCCAAGTGTTGTGCGGGCATCCAGAAATACGCGGCCACCATCAGCGATGACTTGATGCACAGCGCGAGCAACCACATCGCGCGGGGCCAGTTCAGCACCCGGCATATGCGCCATGAAGCGCTTGCCGTTTTGATCGACAAGGATGGCGCCTTCACCCCGCACGGCTTCGCTGACCAGATACAAGGGCGTCTGCGGAGTATCCAAGGCGGTGGGATGAAACTGCACGAATTCCATGTCACGCAGTGCTGCCCCAGCGCGCGCAGCCATCATGACACCCTGCCCATAGCTGCCCGATGGATTGGTGCTGGCGTCGAATAAACCGCCGCACCCACCAGTCGCCATGACAACCTGAGACGTATGCAACACCTCTGCCTGACAGCCTTGTTGAACGTGAATGCCGGTGACACGCCCGTCAGTCGTTGTCAGCCGCCGAGCCTCGACATCTGTCAGGCAGGTGATCGACGGGCATTTCAGGGCTGCACGTGTCAAGGCAGATATGACCTCGGCGCCAGTGCGGTCGCCACCCACATGCAGTATGCGACGATGGGTATGTGCAGCCTCGTGCCCAAAGTCATATGCGCCATCAGCACTCCGGTCGAAGCAAACACCATAGCTTTCCAGCATGGTGATCGCCTCTTGCGCGTCGGCCAGAATGTCCGCCGCGACGGTCTTGTCGCACAACCCGTCTCCAGCTTGCAGTGTATCGGTCAAATGTTGCGCCGGATCGTCATCCGCGCCCAACGCGGCGGCAATACCGCCTTGCGCCCAAGCGCTGGAACTTTCCTGCCCCAGCCCTGCACGGGTGATCAGCACCACCGGTTGCGGGGCCAATTCCAGCGCAGCGATCAACCCGGCAATGCCACTTCCGATTATTGCAACCTGGCCATGAAGACCGTCGATCTGGATCATTTTACTGCCAACATCCGTTCCACTGAGCGGCGCGCATCTTCGGCAATGGCCGGGTCGACGGTGACTTCATAGCGATCAAGTTCCAGCGCTTCGCGGATATTGCGCAGACTAATGCGCTTCATGTGCGGGCACAGATTGCAAGGACGCACGAATTCGACGTCCGGATGGTTAAGCGCAACGTTGTCGCTCATTGAACATTCCGTTAGCAGGCAAACCCGCGCCGGTTTGTTGGCGTCTACGAAATCCGACATCACGGCGGTAGAGCCCGAAAAATCCGCCTCAGCAACTACCTCTGGCGGGCATTCAGGGTGGGCCAGCACCGTCACGCCCGGCCACGCTTCGCGCATGGCGCGCACGTCGTCAGGTGTGAACAGCTCATGCACTTCACAGTGCCCGCGCCATGCGATCAGTTCGACATCTGTTTCTTTAGCGACATTCTTTGCCAGATACTCATCAGGTATCATCAGAACGCGTGGCACCCCGAGGGACTCCACTATCTTCACTGCGTTGCCCGACGTGCAGCAGATATCCGATGCCGCCTTCACCGCTGCCGACGTGTTGACATAGGTGATCACCGGAACCCCTGGGTGGGCTTGGCGCAGCAAGGCGATGTCCTCGGGGGTGATGGAATCAGCCAGCGAACACCCTGCCCCTAAATCCGGAATCAGTACGGTTTTCTCAGGGTTCAGCAGTTTGGCGGTCTCGGCCATGAAATGCACACCCGCCAAAACGATGACGTCAGCATCGACCTCAACGGCTTCGCGCGCCAAAGCCAGACTGTCACCCACAATGTCGGCAACTCCGTGGAAGATTTCTGGCGTCTGATAGTTATGTGCCAGAATGACCGCGTTCTTTTTGCGCTTCAGTTCGAGGATGGCTTCCAAATTCTCTTCGAACAGCATCCACTCTGGGGGCGGGATGACCTGCTTAACCCGATCATAGAGCTCGGGCAGTCGAAAATCTTTCATTGGACACTCCATTTATACTCGATTCGAGTACATTCTGCATCTACTTATTCTCGTTTCGAGATTATGTCAATGGATTGTTAGGGTCTGGAGAGCGGCAATCTGACACCCGACAGCATTCGGGCCTCAAGAATGGCGGGGCGATATCGGAACAGCCGCGCCGGACGGCCGCTGGTGCCGCTGGACATTTCACCGGTTTCTTCAACCAGTTCTTGCTGGTCAATCTGGCGGCGGAAATTGGGTTTGTGCAGGTGCAGACCGGACAACGCTTCGACCGTGCGCTGCAATTGAAGCAGAGTGAAGCTTTCGGGCAAAAGTTCAAATACCACCGGAGAGTATTTGATCTTGGCCCGCAGGCGCGAAATGCCTGTCGCGAGGATGCGACGGTTGTCGGCTGCCATGGGTACACCGAATTCTGGCGTATCGACCAGCCCGGCCTCGTACATCAATTCATAGCGTTGCAGAACAAGCTCTTCGTTCCACGGTTTTCCATTTAGACCGAACAGATAATCGACACGCTGGACCTTTAGCGCATCCGCCGCTGCCCAGGCTGTGAGGCGGTCAGTGATAAGCGGAAGTTCCTTGGGGCTGTGGTCACGGCGATGATCCTCCCAGGGAAAGTACCGATACCAGCTGCGCCATGTCGGGCGTCTGGCCCCGGCTGCATCCTGCTCACGCACCAGCCCGAAATAGCTGATCGAAATACGCTGCGAGCTGGTGACCTCCTCAGATCGTGGATCACGATCCTTATCTGCGAAAGTATAGAGTTGCTCGAGATAACCTACTGGATGGCCGGTCTGTGCCTCGATCCAAGCGCGCAATCCGCTTTGCAAACTGCGATGAGAGGATTCGAAAGGCCCGGACGGCAAGGCCTCGCCACCCCGTAGGGTCATAACCCGCGGCTGATCATCCGTTACCGCCGTTAAGATGGCGATCAGTTCGGCAGGGGCTAGTCCACTTGGCAACGAAATTCCTGTGTATTGAATGTCTGACCACATTGGCTTCAATGTGCGTTCTAACGCAAATTCAATACCTTTGCTTGTGGAAAATGCCCGGCGAAACGTGCTCATTCAGAGAATTCAGCTCTGACCCAAGTGCTCGCCGAGCGCAGTTAGAAGCACCCAACAACTATCACCTAAGGCGGTTCCGAAAAACGGCTTCACGGGCAATTTTGTTTCAGGATGCACGAGATTAGCAAACCAGCGAGAGGTTATGTCATCGACATCAAGCAGCGGTACATTTGATAATCACAGAACAGAAGAAACCATCTAACGACGCCCTCTCAATGCGACAGCAATAGGCAGCCGAGCTGCAGCAATTGCGGGCACGACACCACCTATGACTCCGATGGCAAGACCAACCAATGCGGCCTCAATCATAACATCTCGACCAACCACAAGATGGAAGGCCAGCTTTGTGCCATTTGCGCCGATCGTACTTGCCTGCCAGCCGTTTATTGCCAGCCATGATACGGCAAGGCCCAAACCAATGCCCAAGGTTGAAAGCAATACAGCCTCCAACCAGGTCGCCACACAAGCCGATAATCGGCTAAACCCCAGTGCGCGGACGGTGGCGATTTCGATGGTTCGATCCGATACCGAGCTCATCATGGTATTCAGCGCCCCAGCAGTTGCCCCAATCGCCATCAAGATCGCCACTGGCCATCCAAAATACCGGACGAGTCGCGCCGTTCCCTCGGCCTGCCCAGCGTAGAGCTGAGCCTCGGTCAGAACCGAAAGTTGAGCTGTACTGAATTCAGAGGTGGCGCGGATTAGCCCGTCAAGCTTGTTGGCCTCCGTGAGAGAGAGCCGAAGACTTTGCACCTCACCCAAACGATCGAACGCCGCTGCCACAGCATCAATGTCGCCCCAAATCTCTGATTCCAAAGCACTTCCTTGGTTAGAGAAGTGTCCGACAACCGTCCAATCAACCGGACCGAGCCGAACCCGATCACCGACGTTCAAGCCAGGATAGCGGGCGGCCAGTTGCTCACCTACCATGATCTCACGCGTACCGGCTTTCATCGAGCGGCCGGAAACGAGCGTAACAACCGCGCGAATGCCCGGGCCAGTTTCATCCATCCCGCGTAGTGCCAGTGTTTCAGGTACCGCGTCGGGACTTTCTCGAAACTCGACGGGAACCACCAGTTCGCGCGACAGGACGGGTACATTTCGATCGTCGCGCAAGACGCCCAAATCGCCGCGCGTTGCCAGAAGTGCTCGCACAACTTCATTTGGGATATCAGAGTTGCCTTCCTGTCGTGTACCGCCGCCAAGGATAACAGCCACGTCTGATGATCCCGCGCTTTGCAACGTGATTTCGAACCCCCGCGCCATGGCAAGAAAGCCGCTTAGAACGCAGACCACAAGCGTGATTGACCCGACCATAGACAAGGAAATGGCCTGCCTGCGCGGAATACTGAGAAAGGTTGCACGGCTCATTGCAATGATTTGTCGAAAGGATGAAGGCATCGGGCTTACCTCGTTCTGAAAGCGGAAAGGATTGGCGTTCGCATGGCGGTCAGCGCGGGCAGTGCCCCGGCGACGAGACCAAGCAGGAAAACCAGTGCGGCTGCGCGCAACAGGACACCCGGATCAAAAACCAGCCCCAGAGCGGGCGGCAAGGCCAGGCTGGCAAGCTTCGCAAGTCCCAATCCGATGGTACCGCCGAGCAGGAATATAAAAAGGGCCTCAGCCAAAACCATCAGCAGGATACGCGATGGCGAAAACCCCAGGGTTTTCAGCACACCGACCTCAAAACGACGCTCGCGCAAGGCGAAGACCATTGTGTTGATCACGATCATCAAAAGCGTCACGAAAGAGGCGCTCACAACCAGCGTTACAACATGTTTGATGTCTGCATATTGGCTGAGGAACGCACTGAGGAATTGCTTTTCTGATAAGGTGCGCGTGGGTGCCGCAGAGTTGGCGAATAACGCGTCTATACGCGGTGCCAATTCCTGCGGTGCAACTCCTGGTTCTGGACGAAGCGCGGAGGTGGACACGGTATCTTTGCCCCGTGCGCGGCCTTCGTTGATGTAGCGATACTGGGCAAGGATAAAATACGTATCTGTGCTGGCACTTTTACCATCAAAAATTGCGGCAATCTCAAACGGCCAGTCACGGCTTCCATCATGTCTTTTGGTGCGGAAGGCCGAAACCGTCAGTCGGTCTCCGACCTTCCAGCCCTGAGCCTCGGCAAGGGCGCGCCCAACAAGCACCCTATCCCGCCCGGAGCCCAGCGCATCAATCATAGACTGACTCAGTCCGAGATCACTACCGCTGACGGCCAGCAACTTGTCGGGCTGACCTGCGCTGACCGCGACCACATTGCGCTCATCGCGAACGCTGCCGCGCAACCGTGTGATGGGGCTGACTTCTGCAACACCAGCTACCTTAGCGATGCGCGGTAGATAGGCCACGGGCAAGGGCTGACTTCGACCGGCTGAGTGCATTACACCAAGCAAATCGTCGCTGGCGGCGGCCGTGCCCTGTGATCCGGCAATAAAACTGGCGGTCAGACCGTAGATGAAAAAAGCCACTACGACGGAAATGACCAGCAATATGGAACGCAGTGGTTTGCGTAGCGCGCTTTTGCGAGTGAGACCAAAGAATGTCATGCCATCACCCGCTCACGCTCAATAAACACGCCTTTATCAAGATGCAGTGTACGGCCCGCGACCTCGGCAGCCTCGGGGTCATGGGTGACCATCACGATGGTCTTGCCAAGCTCCCGGTTCAGGTATTCTAGCATTGTCAGTACTTCATCGGCGGATGCGCGATCCAAATCCCCGGTCGGCTCGTCACAAAGCAAAAGAGTTGGATCAGACACAATTGCGCGTGCGATTCCGACGCGTTGTTGCTGCCCACCGGACATGCGCGCAGGATTTTGCCGTCCGCGCCCGGCCAGACCCACGAGATCGAGTATTTTCTCAACCCGCTCGCGCCGCATAGAAGCAGGGATCGGTTTCAGCAGCAGCGGAAGTTCCACGTTTTCTTCGGCCGTTAGCATCGGCAGAAGGTTGTAGAATTGGAACACGATCCCAAGATGGTGCGCACGCCACGCTGAACGGGCGGCCTCGCCCATATGGTCCAGCCTTTGGCCTGCGATCCAGATCTCACCAGTATCTGGCCCGTCAAGGCCGGCCAACAGGTTGAGGAGCGTTGATTTCCCGGAACCCGATGGCCCCATCACAGCAACAAATTCACCTTTTCGGATGGTGAGATCGAGGTTTTCGAATATTGGAACGCTCGTGCCACTGGTTTGAAAGGTCTTGCCGATACCGTGCAGTGTGATGAAAGATTTGTTGGTTTCTGAATTGGTACTCATGGGTTAGCTCCCGGTTCTATTTGGGTGTGCATCGATGATGAAGGCAACGTGATGTTGACGCGTGCTGCCATGCCTGGCCGCAGCCCGGCTGGCGGATCGATCGGTTTAAGGCGCAGCTCAACCGTTCCTTTGGCGGCATTCACCAATGGCGCTATGCGTTGAACCGAAAAAGTGAAGGGTTGATTGGGAAAGGCGTCCAGAACCGCCTCACCGATGAGATCATCGCTTAGGTCAGTAATCGCTTTTTCTATCACATCAGCATCGATGACCAACTGGCCCAGATCAGCAATTTTCATCAGACCGATTCCGTCATGTATCGCATCGATACGGTCCAGAACGGCATCGCCTACATGAGCGGAAAGATGTGTCACAGTTCCCGCGATCGGCGCACGCACGGTCAGATCGGCAACGCGTTCTTCCGCGACGCGTACAGCGAACTCGGCCCTGTTAAACTCGGCTTTGGCGTGTTCGACCCGGTTGGCCGCCATGCGCGCAGCCGTTTGTGCATCTTCCAACCGACTACTTGGAACCGCCCCCCTTCGGCTGAGCTCGGCCTGTCTCTGCAGTGTCGTATCAACCTGTGCCCAGGAAATACGTGCAGCAGAAAGCGCCAGTTTGGCGACATAACGCGAGAGCTGCGCGCTTTCCAACGCGAACCTGGCGTCTTTGTCCTCGATAACAAGTACCGGTTGGCCCAAACGAACCGTATCTCCGGGTTCAACAAGAATATCCGCTATCAGCCCACTATGTTCGGCATAAACAACGGCTGAGGATTGTGCGGCGACGTAGCCGGAACCAGTGATTTCTCGGATCATGGGTGCTGAAGAAGGAGCAGGTGAGTCTAAGACGAAACGCTGCGGCGCAGCTCCAACTGACGTATTCGGCACGTCAGACTGCAACAGAGTGCGCTGCGCGCCATCAGGCAGAAGAGCAATTCCCAGACCGGCCGCAAACAACAACACAGATGTTAAACTTGCCAAAGACAGCTTGGAAAAGCGCCGCGATGACCTGCCCGATGCAATTGGCGCCGGATACGCTGAAAGCTCTCTCAGCGTCTCGGACATCTTACTGTTTTGATCGGTGACTGTTTTCATGTCACCAGAATTTGTCGCATCCCGCGAACCCGCGACCTCTAACGCGATCTAGGACGTTCGAAATCGCGATTCAGTCAATTCCAAGCGAGGTCAGCGCGCCACTTTTGACGTGGACCCTTTTGATTTGCGCCATTCAAGCGGCGTTACGCCTGTCACACGTCGAAACTCTCGGTTGAAATTAGATTTTGTCTCAAAACCAACTTCGAACATGATCTCCGTTACCGAACGTGTGCTGTTCTCCAGCAGTTCGCAAGCCTCAGCGATACGGTAGCCGTTGACGTATTGTGAGACATTGTTTCCCGTCATCCGGTTGATTGCCCCCGAGATTTGCCTCGACGGGACAACCGCCCGGCGGGCGAGGCGCGCAAGGTTTAGATCGGCGTCCCGATAGATATGTGTTTCGCTCATCAAACTCTCGATGTTTGCCATGATCTCTTGATCATCAGCAGAACCAGAGAGTGACGATGGCGCAGTTGTTGGGGCGTGTGTTGAGCTTTCACCCGTGGCTCGACCACGACTGGCCACTGCGGTGGCCATTGAAAGAAAGAGCAGAGTTGCGACATTACCAACCGAGACGAGCTGCGGCAAATGACGGGCATTCATGATCGCGATGTCAACAGTGATAAGCGTGTCAACCACTGCAGAGAATATCAAGACAAGTGCCGCAAAAACCAAAGCACGGTGAACCAGTCCCGCAGATTCCAGCGCCGTCACCCGAAGTGCATCTGCCCCGGATCTCAGCAGAAAAAGTATAAGAGCTGCATAGACAAGGAACGTTACGATAATAATCACGTCCAGCGCAGCGGGCCAGAAAGCCATCGAAAACAGGACCATCAAAAGTGGAAGACTGTGCGGCGCAATCGGATAGAGTTTCCCAACCCGCCGTGGGCCGACCAGTTGCAACGAGCCGAAGTAAACCAATGGGGCCATTACGGTCGCCAGCAGTGGCGAAAGGAAGCGGACCCATTCAACACCATACCCGAAACGCAATCCGATCAACATGGACTGCAAAGCCGCACATATGATCAACAGCATAAATGCTGAGTTCTTGGGTTGATCATTCTCCCGCCGGGCGATGCTGACAAAAAGCAGTACCAGTAAGATTGTGACAACAAAAGGCAGCGGTACAAAGATCATAGCGCAGAGATAACTCGTCATGCTTGAATAGAATGATTGCTGACAAAAGATGAGGCACCCAGCGCCAATGGTCTAGACCTCAACACAATGTTTCATGACGATGCTTCAGATCTTGGCAACTGTATTTTTCAGACTTCTCGTAAACAAAGCCCATTGAGATTGATCCAAATTCACAGACTCTTCCTTTGTTGGATGGCTATTTTTGTAATTATTTTGGCGAAAAATGCTAAGTTTCGTTCCACCGCTTCAATATCGTTTTTTCAAATCCGGGAGGATGAATTGATGGACATCGCGGCAATTTCAGATGGCTATGACGACAATCCAGCGCGTTCGAAATCATTGAGGGCAGAAGCCTATACCGAGCCAAGATGGTTCGACACTGACCTAAAGTCCGTGATCGGCAAGACTTGGCAATGGGTCTGCCACGTTGAAAAAACACGTGATCCGGGGGCCTATGTCACAGTTGAGATCGCGGGCCAGCCAATTGCGGTTGTACGTGACAAAACTGGCGTACTGCGTGGGTTTTATAACGTCTGTAAACACCGTGCTCATGAACTCCTTTCAGGCGAAGGCACCACAACAAGGATTATGTGCCCTTATCATGCATGGGTCTACAAACTGGATGGGCAGTTGGTGCGCGCGCCACATACCGAAAATCTCGTCGATTTCGACGTGAACGAAATTTGCTTGGACGAGGTGCAGGTTGAAGAGTTCTGTGGCTTCGTTTTCGTCAACCTAGACCCAAACGCCATCCCGTTGGCAGAGCAGTCTGGCAATCTTGAGATCGAAGTGCGCCATTGGGCCCCTGATGTAGATCAGCTGACCTTTGGCCACCGACTGACATACGACATCAAATCGAACTGGAAGAATGTCGTCGATAACTTCCTGGAATGTTACCATTGCCCCACCGCGCATAAGGATTTCTGCGATCTGGTAGACATGGATACCTATAAGGTAACAACCCACTCCATCTATTCCAGCCACATGGCCGATGCAGGTCAACACGCAAATTCAGCGTATGACGTTGCCAATGCCACAGTCAAAACCCACGCGGTGTGGTGGCTCTATCCAACGACCTGCCTGATGCGATATCCGGGGCGGTCCAGCATGATCGTCCTTAATATCATTCCAGTTGGGCCGGATCGGACTTTGGAAACCTACGATTTCTTTCTGGAAACGCCCGAGCCTGACGCAATGGAGCTTGATGCCATCCGATATCTGGATGAGGTTCTTCAGGTCGAAGACATCGGTCTGGTCGAAAGTGTGCAGCGCGGTATGAGCACGCCTGCCTTTACCCAAGGGCGCATCGTGCATGACCCTGATGGATCGGGAAAATCCGAACATGCGGTGCATCACTTTCACGGACTGCTTCTGGATGCCTACACCAAAGGTGCCGCGTGACGCAGCCCAACATACTCGTGATCATGGCAGACCAACTGGCGCCACACTTCACCGGAGCTTACGGGCACAAAACCTCTAAAACGCCGCATCTCGATGCGCTTGCTGCGCGTGGTATGCGGTTTGATGCGGCCTATTGTAATTCACCTCTTTGTGCGCCCTCGCGCTTCGCCTTCATGTCAGGTCAGCATATCAGCCGTATTGCGGCCTATGACAACGCGTCAGAGTTCAAGGCATCCATCCCGACCTTCGCCCATTATCTGAAAATGTTGGGATATCGGACCTGCCTGTCAGGCAAAATGCACTTTATTGGCCCTGACCAGATGCACGGATTCGAAGATCGCGTGACCACTGATATCTATCCATCGGATTTTGCCTGGACCCCGGACTGGGAAGCACCCGATGAGCGGATCGACAAATGGTATCACAATATGCAGACCGTCAAGGAAAGCGGCCTGGCACATGCAACATTTCAGATCGACTACGACGATGAGGTCGCCTTTACCGCAAAACGGTGGCTCTTTGATGCAGCGCGCGACAAGGCGGCGGGCAACGCGGCACCCTTTGCGATGGTTGCCAGTTTCATTCACCCGCATGACCCTTATGTTGCCCGGCCCGAGTGGTGGAACCTATATTCCGACGACGATATCGAGATGCCGGACTTTGTGCCCGCGCTTGAAGATCAGGACCCGTTCTCACGCAGGCTGTTGGATGGGATCGAGGCGTCTTACGTACCACTGACGGATGAGGAAGTGATCCGCGCGAGACGCGCTTACTTGGCCAATGTCAGCTACTTTGACAGCAAGATCGGTGAACTTGTTCAGACCCTCGAAGAAACTGGGGAACTTGAAAATACGATCGTGATCGTGACCGCAGATCACGGCGATATGTTGGGTGAACGTGGTCTTTGGTACAAGATGAACTTCTTTGAGCATTCCGCGCGCGTGCCGCTTGTGATGGCAGGCCCTGGCGTAGTGATTGGGACGGCTCAGAACGCGGTCTCGCTTGTAGACCTCCTCCCCACCTTCATCGACATCGCTGGTGGCGATCTATCGATGCTGGGCGAACCGATAGACGGGCGCAGCTTGATCCCTTTGATGAAGGGAAAAGACGATCCTGTGGACGAGGCGATTGGCGAGTACTGTGCCGAAATGACCGGCTACCCCGTCATCATGATCCGGCGTGGGCCGCTCAAGTACATCCACTGCGATAGTGATCCCCCTCAGCTCTACGACCTTGGCCGCGATCCCAAGGAAACGCAAAATGTCGCCGCAGACCCGGGTTACACAGATGCCGCAGCCAGCTTTGCCAAAGAGGTCGCTGAACGATGGCATGGCGAAACGCTTCGAAAGCAGATCATAGCGACGCAAAGGTCACGACGGGCTCTGCATGCTGCTATGGAAGCCGGAGCATGCGAGTCTTGGGATTACAACCCGCCCGCTGACGCCAGCCAGCAATATGTGCGCAACCACATGGATTGGACGCTTGCGGCCAGCAGGTATCGCTTCCCACCCCGGAAGGACCAAGATCAATGATGTTAAAAGGAAAAATCGCACTGGTGACGGGTGCGCGCGGTGGAATTGGCCGCGCGATTGTAGCGCGGTTTTTGAAAGAGGGTGCGACGGTCTACGCAGCCGACCTGACGCCCCAAGGGTCACTGGAAAAGCACGACGACGACGGCAGTCACTTTGTGAAACTCAATGTCACCCTGGAAGCGGACGCCATCGCCGCAATGGACATCGTCGGCGCGGCCCATGGCAAACTGGACATCCTAGTAAACGCGGCGGGTATCGAGATCGAAAAGACGGTCGAAGAAACCACGCTTGAGGAATGGAACCAAAGTTTCGCGGTTAATTCTACCGGCACGTTCCTGACCTCAAAATACGCGCTGCCTTTGATGCGAGCAGCAGCAAAGTCTGGTAGCAGCGCCAGCCTGATCAATTTTGGCTCCTATGACGGGTTCATCGCTGACCCGGGACTGGCTGCCTATTGCGCGACGAAAGGGGCGGTCCACGCGCTTACGCGCGCCATGGCCTGCGATCACGGCCCAGAAGGCATTCGGGTCAATGCGGTTTGCCCTGGTTACATCGATACGCCCATGTTGCAGAGTTTCTTCAACGGCGATGGCTCGGGCGGTGGCGGAGGCAATATCGAAACCCTGCAAAAAGCAGTGCGCGACGTGCACCCGATGCGCACTTACGGCACACCGACGGATATCGCCAATCTGGTGAACTGGCTTGCCTCGGACGAGGCGCGCTATGCGTCAGGCCAACTATGGGTGCTGGACGGAGGTCTGTCGGCGCAAGTGCAACAGATGAAGCTCTGATGCCCAGGCCCGTTATCATCACCTGCGCACCGACCGGTGGCATTCACACGCCGTCGATGTCGCCTCACCTGCCCATCACGCCATCTCAGATTGCAACAGCAAGCATCGAGGCGGCAGAGGCTGGCGCGTCGATCATCCACCTGCACGCCCGTCACCCTGAGACGGGTAAGCCCGACCCACGGCCGGAGCTATTCGGCCAGTTCCTGCCTGTCATCAAGCAGGCGACTGGTGCGATCATCAACGTTTCAACTGGAGGCGGGCTGGGAATGTCTATCGACGAACGGCTGTTGGCGGCCACGTCTGCGAGCCCAGAGATGGCCAGCCTGAACATGGGCTCAATGAATTTCGGGATCTTCCCGATGCTTCAGAAATACACCCAATTCCAGCATGATTGGGAACGTCCATTCCTTGAGATGACCGAAGACTTCATCTTTCCCAACACGTTCAAGACGATCCGCTACGCTATCGAAAAACTCGGCGGAGATCATGGCACGAAGTTCGAGTTTGAATGCTACGATCTTGGCCACCTCTACAACGTTAAATGGTTTGTCGATCAGGGGATCATCAAACCGCCATTCTTCATTCAGATGGTGTTTGGAATTTTGGGCGGCATCGGGGCTGACCCCGACCATTTGGTCCACATGCACAACACAGCCGACAAGCTGTTCGGATCAGAAAACTACGAATGGTCCGTGCTGGCCGCTGGCCGCCACCAGATGCCATTCGCCACGCAAAGCGCCATGCGTGGCGGCAACCTACGCGTCGGGCTAGAGGACAGCTTATTTATTAGTAGAGGCGAACTGGCCAAATCGAATGCCGAACAGGTGGCACGGATCCGCACGATAGTTGAAAGCCTTGGCCTCACAGTTGCATCCCCTGCAGAAGCGCGCGCACGGCTTGCCCTCAAAGGTGGCGATCAGGTCGGGTTCTAGGGAGGACAACATGCAAACGAAAATGCTGATCAATGGCGAAATGGTGGACGGTACGGGCGAGGCGCTTGATGTCGTGAACCCCGCAACGGGTGAGGTCATCGGGGCCGTGAATGAAGCCGGGTCAGAACAGGTCGAAGCGGCTGTTCGCAGCTCTGCCGAAGCCTTCGACAGCTTCGCAGGCATGCCTCCTGCTGATCGCGCCGCCATTTTGCTGCAGATCGCTGATATCCTCGAAGAACACAGTCAGGAACTAGCAGAATTGGAAAGCCTTGATGTCGGCAAACCATGGCCCTCGGCCCTTGATGACGAAATGCCGCTAACCATCGATGTCTTTCGTTTCTTTGCCGGTGCCGCACGCACAATGACGGGCTCAGCCGCCGGAGAGTACGTGGCCGGGCATACATCGATGATCCGTCGTGATCCCGTGGGTCCGGTCGCCGCCATCGCACCATGGAACTATCCTTTGATGATGGCCTCCTGGAAGTTGGCGGCCCCTATCGCCGCCGGTTGCCCGGTCGTCCTGAAACCGTCCGAGATAACCCCTCTGTCTACCCTTCGCATGGCGGAGCTGCTGCAAGACGTCCTTCCCAAAGGGGTGTTGAATGTGATCCACGGGCGCGGCCCAACTGTTGGCGACGCCCTCATCAACAGCCCGCAAATGGAAGCCATCAGCGTCACAGGTTCCCCCGCAACGGGCATGGCGGCGATGCGGGCAGCTTCGCAGCAAATCCGGCATGTCCACCTTGAACTGGGCGGGAAGGCACCTGTGATTGTCTTTGATGACGCTGATCTTGAGGCCGTAGCCGAGACCATTCGCTTTGGGAGCTATTTCAACACCGGTCAGGACTGTGCCCAACCCTGTCGGGTGATGGTCGCTGCCAAAGCTTATGACAAGCTCGTCTCAGCCATTGAAGGCCAGGTCAGCCAAATTCAGATCGGCGCTCCAAAGGCGGAAGGCACCGAAATGGGGCCATTGGTCTCTTTGGCGCAAAGGGATCGCGTTGCAGGCTACGTCGAACGAGCGCGCGGCGCTGCTGAAATCGTGACCGGTGGTGCCGAGGTTGACGGACAAGGTTTTTTCTACCAACCAACCGTCATCGCCAATGTCGACAACAATGCCGAGGTCGCCTGCAAGGAAGTATTTGGTCCAGTTGTGACAGTTTCGCGGTTCGAAGATGCGGACGATGCTCTGAGGATTGCAAACAGCGGTTCTTACGGTCTCGCATCCTCGGTCTGGACGCGTGATGTCGGCCGGGCCATGCAGATGACGTCGAAACTGCGCTATGGCTTCACTTGGGTGAATACGCATGGGGTTGCCACACCGGAAATGCCTTGGGCCGCGATGAAAGGGTCCGGCACTGGAAGCGATATGTCTGTTTATGCGCTGGACGCCTATACCGCGATCCGCCATGTGATGGTGGCGCACTAATGCGGCTGGCTGGCAAACGCGCTTTTGTTACGGGCGGCAAGCAAGGGATTGGTCGCGGAATTGTTGAGGCTTTTCTGGCTGAAGGGGCTGCTGTTACGACCTGCGGGCGCGGCCCACAACCTGATGATCTGCCAGAGAATGCAATTTGGCACACGCTGGATGTGTCCGACCCTGATGCAGTTGCACAAATCGTCTGGACAATCGGCGGCACCGATATCCTGGTCAACAATGCGGGCGTGCAGGTCGAAAAGTCCGTAGTCGACAGCACAGACGAAGATTGGAACCGGGTGATGGGCGTCAATGCGCGCGGCGTGTTCAACTGTTGTCGGGCGTTCATCCCACACATGCCTTCGGGATCGGCGATTATCAACATCGGTTCGATTTCTGGAACTGTCGCGGACCCATCAATGGCACTATATAATGCGTCCAAGGCCTTTGTGCATGGGCTGACCCGCTCAATCGCTGTCGATCATGGCCCCGACATTCGCTGCAACGCCATCTGCCCCGGCTGGATCGAAACGGGCATGCTGGATGCAGGTTTTGATTTGGCAAATGATCCAGCACGAGCCAAACAAGACGCGCTCGCCCGGCATGCGGTTAGACGCTTTGGCAGACCGGCGGATATCGCTGCTATGGCTGTTTGGCTCGCCTCTGATGAGGCGGGCTTCGCAACCGGGCAGCTGTTCACTGTTGATGGCGGCATGACCGCAGCCTCACCCCTTAATCCGGGACTATTCTGATGACAGAGATTAATCATACCGCCGTCCTTGGGGCTGGCGTTATCGGTGCAAGTTGGGCCGCACTCTTCCTCGCTGCGGGTCGTAGTGTCACTGTCTTTGACCCCAGCCCAACCGTTGAATCTGACGTGCGTGACTATATCGAAAAAGCATGGCCCGCCCTTGAAGAGCTTGGATTGACGACGCGTGCAACACCCGATGCCATTCGCTTTGTTGCGAACGTAAAAGAGGCTGTGCGCGACGCGCAATTCGTTCAGGAAAACGTCCCGGAACGACTGCCCATCAAACACGCGACCTACAAAGATATCGAAGCCGCTCTCACACCAGATGTGATCGTTTCCAGTTCCACCTCGGGTTTGACGCTCGAAGCATTGCAGGAAGGCTGGCAAGATCCGAGCCCTCTGATCCTTGGCCACCCATTCAACCCACCCCATCTGATCCCACTGGTGGAACTCACTGCTAACACCGCGACGAAAGCGGATGTCTTGGACCGAACAGAAGCGTTCTATGAGGATATCGGCAAAGTCACGATCCGAATTCGCAAAGGTCTTCCGGGCCACGTTGCGAACCGCTTGCAGGCCGCTGTATGGCGCGAGGCAGTACATATGGCCATCGAAGGCGTCGCCAGCGTCGAAGACATCGACAAAGCCATGTGGGCAGGACCCGGTTTGCGTTGGGCCGCAATGGGCCCGACAACGCTCTTTCACCTCGGCGCGGGCGAAGGTGGGCTCAGGGCCTTTTGCGCGCATTTCAAGGACACGTTCAACGGCTGGTGGGATGATCTTGGGGATCCCAGACTCAATGACGATGTTATCGAACTTTTGGTCGATGGAATGTCAGCACAATCCAAGGGCCAAAGCACCGCAGACCTATCTGCTCAACGAGATCGAATGCTCACTGCGTTGCAGACAGCGACCCGGCACCTTCGCTCTTGATGTCAGGCTGGTACATGGGCCAAGCACGGAACTCGAACGGCACCCGCCCAGCCACCCGATCCGCGCTTGGTGCCAAGCCGAAACGTTGATGATAGGCCCGGCTAAAGTTCACTTGGCTGTTGAAACCAGAGGCCGCAGCAATCTCACTTAGCTTCAACTCAGTCTGTGTGACCAAACCACGTGCCCGATCCAGCCGGATATCACGATAGTAAGCCACGGGTGATCTATGTACATATTGCTGAAACAGGCGGCTGAGTTGCCGCTGTGAGGTTTGCAATCGCTCCGCAATCTCGGGGATCGACAGGGTGTTTTCCAGATGGGCTTCCACCAAATCAATGGCGGCGCGGACGACGCCAGATGTTACATAGCCCATGGGTTCAACAACCTTCGGGTTTTGTGATTGATCTTCACCCCTGACATTGTGATGAAAAAGGTAGCGTGCTGTCGCGTTGGCAGTGCTTTCACCCGCAACTTTGTGCACGAGTTTCAGCCCCATATCCGTCGAAGCAGTGCCGCCGCAACAGGTGAACATGCGACCATCCAGTACAAACATGTTCTCAGAAACCGTGGTGTTGTTTGCAATTTCGATGAAGGCATCAATGTGCTCATAGTGAACTGTTGCGGTCTTACCCTTAAGCAATCCCGCCATTGCCAAAATGATCGCGCCGGTGTCCAACCCGCCAATGATGACACCCGATCCAGCCCATCGTTGAAGCAGTGTGCGAAGTTGGCGCGACGCGTGCCGTTCGGGTGTCCAACTGGAACTAACCAGGATCATCCAGGGCTCGGATCGTTCGACCTCTTTCAACGGCTTGGTGCAAACGACCATCCCATTGCTGGCTTCAACTTCGCCACCGTCTTTGGAAACGAAAACCCAATTGAACTTCGACGCTCCGCTCAGATAATTCGCGATGCGGAACGGATCGATAAATGCAGAAGTCGCCGAGACATTAAAATGCGGCGTTACAAAAACGATGATTTCAAGCTGTGCACCTGACATGGCCATTTTTGTAAAGCATCGTCCGAATTCGTCAAACGAACTTCCATGGAATAAACTGGATCATCGGATCTGGCTTTGACGGCCCAAAATCGGCTTTAGTGCACCGACCGTTCCATTTCATCTGGCCAGAAAAGCACGCGAAAGACCGATCATGTCTTTGCAGCTTGCTCGGTCATCGATTGTCCGTCGGCATCAAAGAAGTGTGTTTTGTCAGGTGGAAAGACCATGCCAATTCTTGCGCCGCTTCTTAGATCAGTATCCCCGTTCAGACGCACCGTGACACGTTCTTCGTTACCGCAATCGACAATCAGAAACGAGTCTGCCCCCAGATACTCGACCACCTCGATTGTCGCGTCCGATTGACCGGCACCGGGGTCTGCGATCTCGATATGCTCGGGGCGTATTCCGACTTTGGTCGCTTCGCTGGTCAGGGGAAACCCGCCTGAACCGCCATTGTCCAGATGATATGCGCCATCCCGCGTCGAACATGGCAGGATGTTCATCTTTGGGCTTCCGATGAACTGAGCAACAAACAGATTGGCCGGGCGCTCATACAACTCGCGTGGTGTCCCCACCTGCGCAATCTTGCCGTATTCCAGTACGACAATCCGATCCGCAAGCGTCATGGCCTCGACCTGATCATGGGTCACATAGATCATCGTACGCTTTAGGTTCTGGTGCAGTTTCGCGATCTCGTACCGCATTTCGACCCGCAGGGCGGCATCGAGATTCGAAAGCGGTTCGTCGAACAGGAAAGCGGTGGGATCGCGGACGATCGAGCGTCCGATGGCAACACGCTGACGTTGTCCCCCCGATAGATCCTTTGGTCGGCGTTCCAGAAACGGCTCTAGCTTCAGCACTTCGGCGGCTTTTGTAACCTGTTCCTGAATCTCAGCCTTGGGCACGCCCGCTACCTTGAGTGAAAAGCCCATGTTTTCGCCCACGGTCAAATGCGGATAGAGCGCATAGGACTGGAAAACCATGGTGAGCCCACGCTTGGATGGCGGGTGGTCGGTGACATCGCCGTCATTGATCAGAAGCGCACCGCGCGAGATATCTTCTAACCCGCCAATCATGCGAAGAAGTGTGGATTTCCCACAACCCGACGGGCCGACGAAAACAACAAATTCACCTTCTTCGATCTTAAGATCGACGCCCTTGATGACCTGTGCGCTGCCGAACCATTTTTCGACGCCTTTGAGTTCAATACTGCCCATCAGTTCCTCCCAGCCCAATGCAGCCAAACAGCGGCTGTCCAGGTAAATGCCTTGCCGCCTGCGGGGCTGCCCGTCATTGGGTCAAAATATTCTGCAAAGCCAAAGGTTGAGATCAGATCTGCTGTTTTACTGCGTAACAACTCTGCCTCTACCTTGTGGCCCATTTCGTCCAGACCGAACCCGGCCAGCATGTTCATGATCGCCCAGCTTGGCCCTCTCCAATATCGGCGAGGATCGAAGCCCGGCATTGACGGGTCATAGCTTGGGAAGGGGTATGGTACGGTTTCCAATACCGACCGTGCGCGCTGCAGCATTCCCTTAGAATCCACACCTGCATACCAGCACAGGTAAGATGCGTTTGAAACGCTACCGGACCACTCGCCGGTGTGCGCATCGCGAGAATCAAAGGACCCAAGTTCATCACTCCAAAGCGATTGCGCCCCGGCTTCCAATTTTGCGATATCCTCGGTCAAACCGTCGGCGGGTAAATCCAAAGCTTCGCTGACGATCAATAGATCCCGTGCAGCGCGCAAAGTGGTGAAGGACATGGTCGGATCGGCAACCCGAAATGGATTATCATTGAGCAGCCTACTCTGATCCCAATGCACGTTCCGCCCGATCTGGACCAGCTTTATATAACGGTCGTAGTCGTATTTGGTCGGGCGGTCATCGCTGTTCACGTGCTTTGTGTCACGACGCTGATATTCGCCCACGTCCGAGGCATCCATCCGCGCCATCGTGTTGTCCCAATCCGGTGCATTGTCCCGGCCAGCCTCCCATGGATGGGTAGTGCAAACTGCGCCGTGGTCATCCAGGCGCCACGTCATGATCCACCGGTGCCAGGCCAGCAGCGCCGGGAACAATGAACGCATCCGCGCCTCACCGGCTTCGGGGTCTTTTTCCCAGATCTTGCGGGCCATCGTTGCGGCGATCGGCGGCTGGATTATACCTGAGGAGGGAATTGGCCCGTTGCAGCCCCAGACGTCAGGGCCCGGGAAATAACCCTCATCCTGCTTATGAAACAGGATATGTGGCACCATACCGTCATCCCATTGGCCTGAAAACAATGTTTCGATTTCGACCCATGCGCGGTCGATGTCGAACTCGGCAAAGCCCAGCGCAGCGATGGCGCTGTCCCAGTTCCATTGATAGGGGTACAGCCCCTCGGTTGGGATGGTGTAACCGCCGCGATCGTTGGCAATCAGAATGTTGCGTGCCTCGCGGTCGGGGTTTGTATGTTGGTTCATCTCGGTCATCCTTTGACAGACCCTGCCGTCAGGCCTTTGGTCATGAAACGTTCAAGCCCCAGGAACAGCGCCATGATCGGAACAGTGGCGATCACCGCGCCGGCCATAAGGTGCTGTCGGGGAATTTCCGAGGAGTTCAGCATGGTGACCCCTCGGGTCAGAGTGAATTTCGACGGATCGTCCAGCAACATGAAGGCCAGCAGGAACTCGTTCCAGGCAATCATGAAGACATAGAGTGAGACCGAGGCTAGGGCTGGCAGGCTGAGCGGCAACGTGATCTTCCAGATCACCGCCAAGCGCGAGAGGCCATCCATCAGACCAGCCTCCTCCACCTCGGTCGGGAGTCCACGGAAATACCCCTGCAGCATGTAAAGCGCGACCGGGATCGTCGTGACCGGATAGATCATAACGATGCCCAGGATAGAGTTGCGCAGACCAGTCAGCGAGAACGCAATATAGATCGGCAGCGCCAGAACGATCATCGGCACCATGTAGATCAGCAGGATTGAGCGAGAGAACGCCTTTTGCCCCTGAAACCGGAAACGCGCGACCGCATAGGCACCTGGAACGCTAAACGCCAGTGTGATGAAAACTGTCAGGACCGAGACATAGAGAGAGGTCCAAAGATAGGTGCCGAAGTTAAAATCGCGGAAGAGTTCCGTATAGCTCCGAAACAGCGCCCAGCCCTGCGAAAGGTCCACCGAGAAATCCAGCGGATTTTGTAACAGCGCCTGTTGCGACTTCAGGCTGGTCATAACCATCACATAGAAGGGAATGACGACAATGGCGGTAAAGAAGATATAGCCGAATCCGGTGCAGAAGCGGATCACCGCATCCTCGAACTCATGGCGGGTTAGCTCTCCGAAAGGCAGTTCCTTCAAGATTTCTGCCATTGAAAGATGCATCACCAAAGCCATGGCGATAACGGTGATCATCGTGGCCTGCAGCGTGGTGTCTGATCCGACCAGAACCGGACCAAAACCTGTCACACAGGACAGGCCCAGCAGGGCCGTCACACCCAGGCGTGCCGGGGCAAGACGCGCCGGAAAGCGAACGTAGGTCAGACCAACCACCGCCCCCCAGATCAGGCTCATCAGAACCTGCGGACGAAAGGCTGCGCCCGTCGCGAAAGACATGGTCACCGCGACGGTTGTGGAAATGACCACCAGCCAAAGTGCACCCAGAACAGGTCCAGTGATAAATCCATTGCGCATCACAAACCCTCCTCACGGCTGATGAAGCGGAAGAAGACGAAGCTGAAGGTGATCAGGCACATCAGGATCACAACAGCAACGGCAGCGCCTGCACCGATATTCGAGATCGCAAAGGCTTGCTCATAGACGTTCACGGTCAATGTGCGGGTCCCCGCATTGCCGCCGGTCAGCAGGAAGATGTCGTCGAATTTATTGAACGTCCAAATAAAGCGCAGCAGGAACAGCACCGACAGGATGCCCAGCAATTGCGGAATGCTCAGCAGCCAGAACTTCTGGAAGGGAGAAGCGCCATCCATATCCGCAGCCTCATACATGCTGGAATCGATGGATTGCATCCGCGCCAGAATGAACAGGAAGGACAGTGGAAAATAGCGCCAGATTTCGAACACCGTGACCATGATCAGTGCCAGTGGTCGTTCACCGAAAAAGTTGATCGGATCATTACTGAGCCCCATTTGCACCAGCAACGCATTGGCCGAGCCAGAAAAGGGGTCAAACAGTGTGACCCATGTGAAGGCCACGGCAATCACGGGTGCGACATAGGGGAATAGATAAAGACCCCGGATGAAGCCCTGACCTCTGAAGCTTTTGTTCAGCAGCAGCGCGGCAAACAGGCCCATGACCAAGGCACCAATTGTACCGAAGACGGTGTAAAACAAGGTGACCCAGAGAACGCCCCAGAATTCTGATCCGTCAAAGACACGAGCGAAGTTTTCCAGACTGAAGTCCAGACTGGTCAGAACGTTTGGTCCTTTGCCGGTAATGCCCGGTTCGGATCCTTCCACTAGATCTTCAAATGTGTCCTTATCGCCATCCAGGGTGACCGGAATGCGAATACGTTCCCGTTGACCACCCTCCAACGTACCGAAATCGCAGAATAGGTCTTGTCCATTCAGAATGCAGGGAGTGGCGACCTCACCCGCGGTGACACCATCAGGCAAAACATCGCTGAGCGTTACACCTTCGACAGCGATTTCCTGACTAGAGTTGCGCAGTCGATATTCGATACGCAGATCGTCACCCGATCCTCGCAGGCTCTCGCGTACAACGGGCGCAGGTGGACGCAGGTCTGACAGCGAGAAGGGTTTGAAGCTGATCCAGATGATTGCCAGCAATGGCAAGATCACAACCAGCGACACGCTTATGATGGTTGGAGCCAGCAGCGCCCAGGCCAGACGCGCCTCGCGTTTGGCTAAGGCCCCGGTTCCGGTCGGTGGGGTGGCCGAAGTCATGAGGTACCTCGAGGGGTTGGGTGCAACGGCGCGAACGCCGCTGCAGATGCCAAAGAGAGGTCGCGTTATTCGACCTTGGCGAGTTCGTCATTCATGGCGGCAACCGCAGCTGCAGCGTCAATTTCACCATCAATATACTGACGAACGACCCGATTGATCGCCTGGCTGTTGATCATCTTCGACGCCAGTGCCAGCTGACCTTCGGCCACGCCCCAGCGCTGGGCAACGTCCAGACCGCCAACGATTTCATCGATCATGGCCTGTTCATAGAGATCCCCGAGCGGCGCTTTGCGATCGACACCAACGGGCAGTTCAGCCCATGCTTCCGCAAAGGCAGTCGGGTTATCGGCGTTGCCACGACGGACGGGGAACTTGCCCTCTGGTGCGATAGCCAAAGTTTGGGTGTAGCCATCATCCATAGCAAACTTCACAAAGTCGATCGCCGCATCTGTATCCGCATCGCTGGTAATACCGAAGTAACGCACATCACCCCAAGCAGCTCCATCCGGGTTTGACGGGCCGGACAGCTTGGTCACGATTCCGGTCTTGCTGGCCAGATCGCGCGAGGTCGGATCGTCGTTGATGGTTGGCGGCGCACTGTCGCGCAGACCAGCCAGCTCGTCCAGAATGAATGGGGACCAGATGATCATGGCGGCTTTGCCGTCGAAATACAGCTCACGCGATTGCTTCCAGTACAATTCACCCGGAGGCGAGGCCTGAGAGATCGCTTTGTAGAAGTCCAGAACCTCGGTGGTCTTGGCTTCGTCCAATGGCTGGAAGCCGTCGGAACCTACAGGGCTGACGCCATTGGCGAGGAAGACATGCTCCAACACCTGGCTCATGAAGTTCTCATCAACCTTGGTCGCGGAAACAAACCCGTACATTTCAGGTGGGTTATGCAGCGCATCCAGCGCTGCCTGAATGTCAGCAAAACTGTTCGGTGCTTCCAGACCCGCCTCATCAAACAGGTCCTTGCGATAGACTACCATCTGGGTCCAGCCGTCGACCGGAACCGAAGCAGTTTCATCATCAAAGGCAGCCATGGACAGAGGGCCCGGGGCAAAGGTATCCGCGCCCAGATCCTCGATCACTTCACTTGCAGCCCCGGTGTCCAGAATGCCAGCTTCAGCCCATGGAAGGGCATATTGCAGCGGGTGGTAAACTACGTCCGGCAGATCGCCGGCAGCAAAGGCGGCGGTGGCGCGGGTGCCAAGATCGCTTTCGGTAACCGGGATCACCTCAACCGTTGTACCGGTCTGGGCCTTGAACTGATCAGCCATCTCCTGCTGTCTGGCCAGACGCTCTGGTTGTTCCTCGGTTGTCCAGAAACGGATCGTGTCCGCCTGCACGGATAACGCAGTCAGCGCGAGTGCAAGCGACGAGCCCAGCATAAGCTTGGCCGCTTTGGGCGTAAGTTTCATTGATTGGTTCCTCCCAAGATGTGTTCATTGGATTTCGTGATTTTTTCCGCCAACTCCTCCGACGTCAGCGATGGCGGGCCGTCAGAGGCCCGTTCGGTCAAAGATGCCTCGCCAAGCTCGCGCAAAGTGTCAGGGGCTTCCCCCCGGATTTGACGAATCAGCAATGTTGCGAGGCGAGCCCCCGCAGCGTGGCTATCAACATTAAACGTCGTCAGGCCCGGACGGGCATAGTGGCATTCAGGGATACCGTCATAACCAATGATCGAAATATCCTGTCCGATCTTCAGCCCTAGATCGGTTGCGACCCCGTAACATCCCAAGGCCGCCAGGTCGGTGGCAAAAACGATCGCGGTGGGTGGCCGATCCAGACGCAGAAGCGCCCGGCTTTCGGCGGCTCCCTCTTCGCGCGTTCGAGCGCCGTTCCGCACAAGCTCTGGATCGAAAGGCAACCCGGCGATACCCAGCCCTTCAACATAACCATCGCGGCGGAGATGGCTGTAGTTGAATTTCAGATCACTGCCGACATATCCGATGCGGGTATGGTTGTGACCTGCCAGCCGAAGCACCGCCTTACGGATGGCTGTCTCGCCCGAGATATCGAACCACGACGTATTTGCAGGCGGAGTGGCGCATCCATATCCAGTACGGCCATATAGGATGAACGGTACATCCAGATGCCGCAAAAATCGAATACGCGCATCGTTGACCGCAGTTCGAGGCAGGATAAACCCATCAGCCTTGTGCTCTTCAACAAGACGGGCAAGAACCTTGAGCGTGTCCTGCTCAGATCTTGCGGTTGATATCGTCATCGTCCAGTCAAAACCGCTTGCGGCCTCGCAAGCTCCGGCTAGGAATTCCTGCAGAAATGGGTTGTGGCCATCCGGCTCGTCAGCGTTAAGCACCATCGCAATGGCGCGAACACGCCCAGTTCGAATAGCTTGTGCATGGCTAAGGGGACGGTACCCCAACTTACGTGCCATGGTTTCGACACGCTTGCGCGTGGTTTCGGAAATATCGGGATATCCGTTCAGCGCACGCGAAACCGTGCTTTTCGAAAGACCAAGCCGGGCTGCAAGATCATGGATCTTAACACGGCCAGACATCTGCTGATTTTCAGCAACAGATACATCCAACCGATTTGTAAGATTCGCTCCCATCTTTCTAACTTTCAGCTCCGAAACCGGTTTCGGCAACAGATTTGTAGAACTTCTGCAGCCTGAACCTCTGCTGGCAGAGCCAACTTGGTTCCTGGAAGACGCCTAAAACTCTAATATCCGAAGAGACACTGTCGCGACGATCTCGGGTCCGGATTCACAGCCAGTAGATGATGGCTGTTACGAGGGCGACTGCGGAGCGGAGCACCTTGGGACAGCGATCACAACGTAACGCCACTTGTGTACAATTCCTGAGCCAAACAACATTCCAAGTTACCGCAAGGCTTGCCTAAAGCGGTATCGAACTTTGTATTGAAGATGACGGGCCCGGCATTCCGGAAGGCGCCCGAGACGAAGCCCTTCGGTCCGGCAGTCGGCTGGACGCCTCAGTAAGAGGAACTGGTTTAGGCCTGTCTATTTCCGTTGATTTACTGGCTGCCTATGGTGGGAAGCTGGAACTTAATACATCGGAACGCCTAGGTCGCTTGGCTTGTGAGGTAACGCTTCGTACATGAACAAAGCGCTCTGCGTATTGCGCTAGCGGTCACGGCGCAGCCTCTCCCTATCTGCAATCATCGTCTGTATTAACGCCAAACCAGGCTTTGACGCGCACCAAAACACGTGTTCCTATGAGCTTAAGCGATCCGTCAGTTTCAGGCGATCAGGGCAGAGTGCCGGCCCAAACGGGGCACCTGGCCGACTACCTAGACGCTGCAGTTGTGGCGAAAGTCCGGTCTTGCAAAGCTGCGTGGCAGCGCTTGAAGGCCTAAGCCAAATCCTCAATCCGGACTTGCCCGGCAGTCACACGGTAGGCCCGGCAAACGGTCATACATACGCGCACGGCAGTAGTGGCCACGAGGAGCGCGATATGCCTAGTCGAAAATCTCTAGCAGATTGTCGAACATGCCGCCGCGCTTGCGGCGCTTTGGGTAACCCTGCTGCGCGCGCTGGGGGCTTTCGTGATAATGCACATCAGAATATGCATCGTCAGCGGAGACGCCGCTATCGATGAGCGCTTCTTCGCGGATGGCCATGATGATCTTTTCCAACTCTCCACGATCCAACCAGATGCCACCCGAAGAGGGACAGATATCCATCTTAACACCATAGCGTTCCACCTCACGCATGGGCGAACCGTCGATTGGAGATGTCATCAGGGGCATGTGCGATATCCTTTGCTAAGCGTGATTTACCAGTGGGCAGACCTTACCTAAATTGTAGTTGAGCGATGCCTTTACAAGGCTGAGAACTCCATTGGATCAGCGGATATCTTCAAAGGATTGGTTCACTGCGCCCTGGATAATGTGGCCCGATGTGCTCCAATTGATGGACCAATGTTCCATCACGGCCTAGTCGGCGAACGCGCAAGATAGTCAGCACGGATCGAAGGCAGTGCGCCGCCATACCGACAGATTGGCGTTCGTTACATATCGCAGATGAAATAGGCTTGCACCAAGATCACAATTGCGCCGTTGCTTCGATTTCTACCTTTGCCGCGTCTTCGACAAGACCGGCGACAACCACCATCGACATGGCCGGGAAATGTCTGCCAAAAATCTCCCGATAGGCCTGACCAACTTCGCGTTGAGCGGCCAAATATTCAGCCTTGTCGGTGACAAACCAGGTCAGGCGCATCACATCCTCGACTTTGCCACCGGCCGTTTCGACAATTGTGCGGATGTTGAGCAGCGCCTGACGCATTTGACCGATGAAATCGTCACTCACAAACTCTTTGTTCGCGTCCCATCCAATCTGGCCACCAATATGAAGCGTGCCATCTTTCGCCAGTATTCCATTTGCATAGCCCAGCGCCGGCAGCCAACCTTCGGGGTGAATTACGTCATGCGGCATCAGTGGGCTCCTTCAAGTCTTGCAGTCGTTGTGCGATCCGTTCCGGCCAGGGCGCTGCACGTCCTGTCGCGTTGATGTGAACCAAGGTTGCCTCGGTTGCGAATCTAAGCTCTTCTTCACAATGCGCAGTCAGGCGAAACGTCATTGATCGGCGGCTGATGGCAGAAATCTTCAAGCGCAATATCAGCTTGTCCCCGTGCCGGCTTGGGGCGGCAAACCGCGTGTTGATCTGTGCCGTCGGCACGCCGCTCTGGCCATGAATGTCTTCGAACGGCCAATCCAGCACGTCCGCGAAAAAACACTCAACACAGTCGTTAATCATCTCGAAATAGCGTGGGTAGAAGACAATCCCAGCAGGGTCACAGTGTTTGAACATGACCTTCTGTGTAAGTTCAAAGCTCATCACACACCTACATATTGCGCTGTCAATTCGTGCGTCAAAGCGTCCATTTTGCCAGCCCAAACCGTCTTGCCACGCGCCAAAATGACAGCGTTGTCGGCGACCAAGGACAGCTCGCGCAGGGATTTGTCTATCAACAGGATCGACATGCCGGTTTCACGCTTAATCTGCGTGATCGCTGCCCAGATTTCTTGACGGACAATCGGGGCCAGGCCCTCAGTGGCTTCGTCCAACACCAAAAGCTGAGGATTGGTCATCAATGCCCGTCCAATTGCGAGCATCTGTTGCTCTCCGCCTGAAAGCGAGGCCGCGCGTTGGCCCCTGCGTTCTTCAAGTCGGGGAAAAAGCCCGGCGACGGCTTTTAAGTCCCAAGCGCCGGAGCGTGCCGCGGCAATGAGGTTCTCCTCGACCGTCAGGTCCCGAAAGCAACGGCGCCCTTCTGGCACCAATCCAACACCCAGCCGAGCCACGTTATGGCTCGCCATCTTATGCAGGTTTTTGCCATTAAACATCAGGCTGCCGAACGAGTCGATCATTCGGCAGATCGCTTTGACAGTGGTGGATTTTCCCATACCGTTCCGCCCCATCAATGCGCAAACCTCGCCTGCGTTCAGGGTCAGATCAACGCCGAACAAAGCAGGCGTACGACCGTAGGATGCTGTCAGGTTTTCAACCTCGAGCAAACTCATGCCTCCTCCCCCAAATAGGCCTCTCGGACCTCGGGCGATGATCGAATGTCGTCGACCGTTCCGGACGCAATCACCTGGCCATAGACGAGAACGCTGATCCTATCGGCCAACGAGAAAACCGCATCCATGTCATGTTCAACCAGCAGGATCGGTGACTCGTGGCGCAGTTTGTCCAGAAAGCCGGTCATTTCCTTCGACCCCTCCGCACCCAATCCCGCCATCGGTTCGTCCATGACAAAGGCCTTAGGGGATAGGGTTAAAGCAACGGCGACTTCCAATTGTCTGCGTTGCCCATGGCTGAGATTGGCAGTGGTTTGGCCTGCGGCACCGTCTAAGCCGACGCGGACAAGCGCCTCCATAGCCCTGTCGCGCAAGTCGGTCTCCCGGCTTGCCGCGCCCCAGAAACGCCAAGGGTTTCCGGAATGTCCAAGCGCGCCCAGCAGCGCATTTTCAAGCACGGTGTCTTCCATCGCAAGTGCAGAGATTTGAAAGGTTCGTCCTAAACCGGCCTCGGCACGTTCCTGCGTCGATAGGGACGAGATGTCCTGATTGTTCAAGTAGACGCGACCGAAGTCGGACCTCAACCCGCCGCAGATTTGGCCAATCAGCGTTGATTTGCCAGCGCCGTTCGGACCGATGATGGCGTGGATTTCTCCAGCCCTCAAATCAATCGAGACATCCTTCGTAGCCTTGAGCGCGCCAAAGCTTTTGTTGAGATTCTGCGTGGATAATACAACGTCAGACATGGGGGCCCTCTTTGCCGGTCAAAATGCCCAACAGGCCACCGCGGGCGAACAGCACAATCAGAAGCAGGATCACCCCAAGCCAAACATGCCAGAAATCGGTCAAACCCCCCAAAAAATGCTCGAGCATAACAAATAGTGCGGCTCCAATGACAGGACCCATCAGACGCCCAACACCACCAATGATAATCAGAACAATCAACTCGCCCGACAGTTGCCAGCTGAACATCGTCGGACTCACGAAACGATTTAGATCAGCAAAAAGAGCACCCGCTAGTCCGGTCACCGCTCCAGAGATGACAAAGGCCAAAAGCTTCAGACGCATCGGATTCAGCCCGACCGTTTCCACACGTTGCGGCACCTGTCGTGCTGCGTTCAAAGCCAAGCCAAAAGGAGATGCACGAAGTCGCCAGTGGAGCAGCAGCGCGGCACAAAGCGCCGCGAAACACAGACCGAAGAACTGGATCGGGACTAGCGTGTTCATGCCTGGAAATCCGTTGCGCACGTAGATCGACAGACCATCTTCGCCGCCATAGGCGCTCCAGGAAATGGAGAAGAAAAAGAACATCTGTCCAAACGCGAGCGTGATCATGATGAAATAGACACCCGTTGTGCGCAGAGACAGTAGCCCGATCAACAACGCCGCCAGGGCGGAGATGACAATCGCCGTCAACCATATCACCGGCATGGATTTTGTGCCTTCGATGCTGAATGGTCCAAGCTCCAGCGCGGTATATGTCTGGGCATGATGGGCGAGAATGCCCATCGCATAGCCGCCTAGGCCAAAAAACACCGCATGCCCAAGGCTCACCAAGCCGCCAATCCCAAGCGCGATATTCAACCCCACCGCGGCCAGCGCCAGAACAACGATCCGTGTGACCAATGTGATCGTGAATGGCTCATCAATTGCAAGAGCCCAAAGCGGCACAACCGAAAGCCCGGCCAGCACGACCCAATTGACATAATGTTCCCTGATCATGCCCGCACCCCAAACAAACCGGTCGGGCGCCAGATCAGAACGATGCTCATAAGGATATAGACAGCCATCGACGCCAAGGCAGAGCCGGTTTGCGTCGCAGCGCCTGCTTCCATGAACAGTTTAAAAACTTCCGGCAGGAATATTCCACCCAGCGTATCGGTCAATCCGACCAGGACAGCTCCGATGAACGCCCCTTTGATCGAGCCGATTCCACCGATCACGATCACCACAAAGGCAAGGATCAAAACAGGCTCTCCCATCCCCACCTGCACCGATTGGATAGCACCCACCAATGCACCTGCGAACCCGGCTAGCGCCGCGCCCAGGGCAAAGACGATCGTGTAGAGTTTCGAGATATCGACGCCAAGCGCTGCGATCATCTCGCGGTCATTTTCTCCTGCGCGGATCTGGATACCGATCCGGGTACGGGCGGTAAGCCACCACAGCCCCAGGGCCACCACAATACCCACGCAAATAAGGGTCAAACGATAAAAGGGATATTCAATACCGCCCGGCAATGTGATCGGGCCTGACAGGTAATCGGGGATGTCAAGAAACAGAGGGAAAGACCCAAAAACCCATCTCGTACCTTCGGAAAAGATCAAAATCAGGGCAAAAGTCGCCAACACCTGATCCAAATGCGGAGCATGATAAAGCCGTCGGATAACGGTCATTTCAACAATCGCGCCAGCACAGGCCGCGGCAGCCAGCGCCGCCACAAGCGCCAGAACGAAAGAGCCTGTGTATCCTGCAACGGCTGCGGCCGCGAAGGCCCCAACCATGTACAGCGAACCATGGGCCAGATTAATCAACCCCATAACACCGAAGATCAGGGTCAGGCCTGCTGCCATCAGAAATAGCATAACACCAAACTGAAGCCCGTTCAGAACCTGCTCAATAATGAGAATAGCTGACATTCAATCGCCTCGGAAACGAACAGGCCTGCCGTGCACACCACGTACGGCAGGCCTGCCATCTTCACTACATTTTGCAATCACCCGCGTAGGCGTCGGCGTGGTTTTCGAGGGCGGCACCAAGAATTTTGTTGGTGAAAACGTCACCTTCCTGGATCACCTCACGGGCATAGATCGTTTGCACCGGGTGATGGTTATCGCCAAAGGCAAAGTCGCCGCGCGTGCTGTCAAACTCGGCGGCTTTCAGAGCCGCACGGAACGCGTCGGCATCGTCAACACTCGTGATGTTCAGGGCCGATAGGATCAGGTTGGCCGTATCGAACCCCTGGCTTGCATACAGCGACGGAAGACGGCCGTATTCAGCCTGAAAGCTCTCGACGAAGGCGGCATTTGTCGGATTGTCGATATCCTTGTTCCACTGCGATGTGTTCACCACGCCCAACGCGGCGCCCCCCACCGCTTGCAGGATACCTTGGTCAAAACTGAACGCCGGACCGATCACAGGCAGATCAACACCGCTATCTGCATATTGCTTCAAGAAGGAAATTCCCATTCCGCCAGGCAAGAAGAAAAACACGCTATCTGCGCCCGAGGCACGAATCTGCGCGATCTCTGCGGCATAGTCTGTTTGGCCAAGTTCGGTGTAAAGCTCGCCGGCCAACTCACCTTCAAAGAAACGCTTATATCCGGTCAAAGCATCTTTCCCGGCCGGGTAATTAGGGGCAAGGATGAAGCTGTTGGCGTAGCCCGCACCATTTGCATACGCGCCAGCAGCCTCGTGAAGATTGTCGTTCTGCCAGGCAACGTTGAAGTAGTTTTTATGGCAGCCTTTGCCAGCCAATGCCGAAGGTCCCGCATTGGGCGACAGATAGAAAACGTCTTGGTTTACGGCCGAAGGGACGACAGCCATGGCCAAGTTTGACCAAATGATTCCAGTCATAATGTCTACTTTCTCGGACTGGATCATCTTGTCTGACAGCTGAACCGCGATATCCGGCTTGCGCTGATCGTCTTCGATCACAACCTCTACATCATCGCGGCCGGATTGTTTGATTGCCAGCATGAAGCCATCGCGCACATCAATCCCCAGGCCGGCACCTCCACCTGAAAGTGTCGTGATCATGCCGATCTTGGTCTCGGCCACCGCTCCGGTAGCGGCAAGCGCAAGCGCTGTCGTCATCGCAAATATTTTTTTCATTGGTTTTTCCTTTCCCTGTTTCGTTTCGGCACGGTTAACTTGTTCCCACTGTAAGCGTGGCTTTGTCCTCTCGATCCCGCCCAAATCGAGGGGACAATTGTCCGATAACGCTCATGTCGACCCTTGTTCCGGAATCACCTCTTTCAGTCTGAAGCGTTGAATCTTTCCTGTTGGGGTTTTTGGCAGGTCATCCCGGAAAATGATAGAACGTGGATATTTGAAGGGCGCAACGGTCGCTTTCACATGGTCCTGAAGAGCTTGGATCAGCTCGTCGGATGGTTCGACATTCTCAGCAAGAACAATATGGGCTTGAACAATTGACCCGCGCGCCTCGTCTGGCGCACCAATGACGCCACATTCAGCAACGGCTTCGTGCCCCAAAAGGGCCGCTTCAACCTCGGGCCCAGCAATATTGTAACCAGAGGAGACTATCATGTCGTCATTGCGGGCTACGAAATAGAAATAGCCATCCTGATCACGGCGAAAACTGTCACCCGTGACGTTCCATCCATCCTGAACATAGGTGTCCTGACGGTCACCCCGCAGATATCGGCACCCCGTCGGGCCGCGCACGGCCAGTCGACCAACCTCGCCAATTGGCGCTTCGCTGCCGTCAGGTGACAGAATTTTGGCCTCGTACCCCGTTACAGGCTTGCCAGTACAACCCGCGCGGTGATCGTCAAAACGGTTCGAGATAAAGATGTGCAGCATCTCAGTCGCCCCAATCCCGTCCAGCATCGGTTTGCCGGTTTTTGCGATCCACTCCTCATAAACCGGTGCAGGCAGGGTCTCTCCTGCGGACACGGCAGCCCGAAGACTGGAAAGGTCAGCCCCCTCTTCCATAGCGCAGAGCATCACGCGATAGGCGGTTGGTGCTGTGAAGGATACCGTCGCCTTATATTTCTGGATAATGTCGATCATATTCGGCGGTGTTGCGTCTTCTAGCAGCGTAGCGGTTGCACCGAATCTGAGGGGGAAGATCGCCAGACCACCCAAGCCGAATGTAAACGCCAATGGCGGTGAACCGACAAAGACATCTTCGGGCACCACCTTAAGCACGTCGCGCGCATATCCATCCGCAATCATCAGAAGGTCGCGGTGGAAATGCATGGTTGCCTTGGGCGCACCTGTGGAGCCGGAGGTAAAGCCCAGTAAGGCGACATCGTCACGACCCGTCTGAACCGCATCGAACGTCACCGATTTTTCCAGCGCCAGCCCATCAAGCTCGGCATCATGGTTCATTGTCCCGTCAAATGCCACAACGCGCAGAAAAGGACAGTCCTTTGCGCAAAGTTCCAGTTCATCCATCAGTCGGGTGTCGCATAGCGCATGCGTGATCTCGGCCAGTTCGATGTATTTTTGCAATTCGACCGCACGCAACATCGGCATTGTGTTGACCACCACAGCGCCTACTTTCGTAGCAGCAAGCCAGCAGGCCACCATGGCCGGATTGTTGGCCGAACGGATCAACACACGATTTCCTGGTTTTACACCCAGATCGTCGACCAGTGCATGTGCCAGTCTGTTTGTCCAATCCGTCAGTTCTTTGTAGGTCCGCTGCCGACCATTTCCGATCAGCGCCGTGTGATCTCCGAACCCTTTGGCCACCATCGCATCAGTCAGTTCCACACCGGCATTCAGATATTCTGGGTAATCAAATCCAGCCGTCAAGAAATCAGGCCAACTGTCCTGCCTAGGCAGGTTGTCCCGCGCGAAACCATCACTATGCGCCGTCGGTCCGAGCATCAGGCACCCCCCTCGAACACGGTCATGGTCTGGCGCGCTATGATGATTTTCTGAACATCGCTCGCACCTTCATAGATGCGCAGCGCCCGGATTTCGCGGTAGAGCGTTTCCACTGAAGACCCTGATCTTACGCCGTCTCCACCAAAAAGCTGAACCGCCTTGTCTATCACATGTTGCGCCTGATCCGTGGCAAACAGCTTTGCCATCGCCGCCTCGCGGGTGATGCGCGGGGCACCCTTGTCGCGCATCCATGCAGCGCGGTAAATCAACAAAGCCGCCGCATCGACATCCAAAGCCATGTCAGCGATATGCCCCTGAACCAGTTGTAAATCAAACAACGGAGACCCTTGCACGTGCCGGGAGGAGACGCGCCCAAGTGCTTCATCCAGCGCGCGGCGCGCAAAGCCCAAAGCCGCGGCTGCCACGCTGGCACGAAACACATCCAAGACAGACATTGCGATTTTGAAGCCTTGCCCCGGATTCCCAATCATGCTGCTTGCGGGGACACGGCATTCCGTAAACCGCAAGGTCGCCAAAGGATGTGGCGCGATGGTATCAAGACGCTCTGCAACATCAAAACCCGGCAAGTCTGGCGTGACGATAAAGGCCGACATGCCCTTGGTACCCGGCGCTTCACCCGTGTTCGCAAAGACCGTGTAGACATCAGCAATCCCGCCATTCGAGATCCAGGTTTTCTCGCCATTAAGGATGAAATGATCCCCGTCGCGCGTCGCAGTCATGGTGTTGGCCGCAACATCTGAACCCGATCCGGGCTCGGTAAGGGCGAAGGCGGAAATCGCTTGCCCTGCGCGCGTCTTGGGAAGCCAGGCGGCTTTCTGTTCGGGCGTTCCAAACAGCGTGATCGCTCCAGTCCCCAGCCCCTGCATAGCAAAGGCGAAATCGGCCAACCCGTCATGGCGTGCCAAAATTTCACGCGACAGGCACAGTTTCCGGACGTCGAACACGCCGTCGTCATTGGACGTCGGCACAAGAACGCCTGCCTTTCCCAGTTCTGCAACCAGCGCCCGGCAGGCCGCGTCCGTATCGCCGTGATCTATATCCAGCCCTTGCGCAATCCCTTCCACATAGACCGCCCAGTCGCGGTGTTCGGCATCAAAGAAAGGCCAGTGGAGAAAGGTTTGATCCGCCATCAATCGCCCCCAAACACTGGTTTTTCTTTGGCAATAAAGGCTTCATAGGCACGCGTAAAATCCTGGCCCTGCATACAGATAGCCTGTGCCTGCGCCTCGGCCTCGATCGCCTGATCCAGGCTCATATTCCATTCCTGCGCAAGCATCGTCTTGGTCATGGCATTGGCAAAGGTCGGCCCGGTGGCAATCCGTTCGGCAAGGGCAATCGCCGCCGCCTCAAGCTCTTCAGCGGAGGTCACAGAATTGAAAAACCCCCAACGTTCGCCCTCTTCTGCGCGCATGGTGCGCCCGGTATAAAGCAATTCCGCAGCGCGCCCCTGCCCGATGATCCGAGGCAGCATCGCGCAAGCCCCCATATCGCAGCCTGCAAGCCCCACCTTGTTGAACAGAAACGCAACTTTTGTGTCCGGTCCGGAAATGCGTAGATCAGAGGCCATGGCCATAATCGCGCCTGCACCCGCGCAGACCCCATCAACGGCCGCAATGATCGGCTTGCCGCAATGGATCATCGCCTTGACCAAATCTCCGGTCATGCGCGTGAAGGCCAGAAGCTCTTTCATGGTCATCCGGGTGAGCGGCCCGATGATGTCATGCACGTCTCCGCCCGAACTGAAATTGCCACCGTTGGGCAAGATCACAACTGCGTGGACCTCGTCGGAATAGGCAAGGGCACGGAACCAATCGCGCATTTCTGCATAGCTGTCGAACGTAAAAGGATTTTTTCGATCTGGTCGATCATGGGCAATACGGGCAATGCCGTCGACAATTTTGCAGCGAAAATGCTTTGGCTGGGGCAGGTTCATCACGTGTTCCGATCATCTAGGGCTTTGTTCAAAAGACGGGTCAGGGTTTTTGCGTCCTCACGCGTCAGGTTGCCCAACATATCGTCTATCCATTCTTCATGGTGCTGCGCCAAATCCGCGAATGCTTTGGTGCCTTTGGGTGTTAAGCGCGCGATCATGGCACGCCGGTCTCCTGGCACCGCAACACGAAGCGCAAGGCCTTCTTCCGCCAGGCGGTCGATAATTCCAGTAATGTTACCGTTGGAGACTTTCAGATAGTCGGAAAGCTCGCTCATTTTTAATCCGTCAGGATAGCGCGATAGGGCTGCCATCACATCAAATCGCGGAAGCGTCGTATCGTGATTATCTCGGAGCCTACGGCGCAGATCTGCCTGGACCGAAGACGAAAGCTTCAAAATCCTGAGCCAAAGGCGCAGCCGCTCCTTTGACAGCGGTTCCTGGTCGGGTTGCGGTTGTGGATTCATATCTCACCTCCCGACATTGACAATGCGTGACCGTTGATCGCGGCGGCTTGCTTAGACGCCAAAAACAACGCGGTTGCGGCCACTTCGCTCGGGTCAATGAGTCGTGCCTGGGGATTGCCCGACGCGACCATTGTCGTCGCCTCACCTCGGTTCATATCAAACCGTTTCATAAGCCCGGATATGGCCTCATCTGCGAGCGCAGTATCCGTAAAGCCGGGACAAATCGCGTTACACGTGATCCCCGACTTCGCAACATCCAAAGCGATGGATCGAACCAGCCCGACGACTCCATGTTTGGCGGCAGAATAAGCGGGAACCGATGCATTCCCTTTCAAGGCAGCAGTCGACGCAATTGCAATCAGGCGCCCGCCAGCGCCCATCGTGTTCAAGGCCGCACGAAAGGTCAGAAATGTGCCTGTCAAATTGACCGACAGAGTCTTTTCCCAGGACGCAAGCGACGTCTTTGAAACCTTACCAGAGGAACCGCCCCCGGCATTTGCAATCACCACGTGGTAGGGCGCGTCAAAAAGCGCTTCGACCTCTGGTTCTTTTGTGACGTCAGCGGTCTGCCAAGTGATTGAACGCCCAGCGCTGGCGTCTTCAAGAATATCGCTTCTTCGGCCTGTAATCGTGACAGCATCGCCCGCGTCAGCAAAGGCATGGGCTATCGCACGCCCGATACCTGTACCTCCACCCGTGACTAAGACCCGTCTCATACTTTAAGCATCTCCGCTTCGCGATCTGCCAAACGCCACGCCTGATCCCGCCCTGCCAGATAGGGAAGTGGCCAATCAGGAGCCGCCCTGTCGCCGATGCGTGCGGCCTCGTGCAAGGTCCAGTATGGGTCCGCCAGATGTGGACGTCCGACCGCAACAAGATCAGCGCGCCCAGCCATGAGGATCGAATTCGCGTGATCAGCTTCATAGATGTTGCCGACTGCCATCGTGGGTATACCCGCGTCGTTGCGAATACGGTCACTAAATGGCGTCTGGAACATGCGGCCATAGACCGGCTGAGCTTCAATTGTGGTCTGCCCCGCCGACACGTCAATCAAATCCGCTCCCGCCGAATGGAAGGCTTTGGCGATCAACACGGCTTCCTCAGGTGTTACACCCGCGTCTCCAACCCAGTCATTCGCCGAGATTCGAACCGATATCGGCTTGGCCTCTGGCCAGGCTGCACGCATGGCGGCAAATACCTCCAACGGCCATCGCAGGCGGTTTTCGAGTGCGCCACCGTATTCATCTGTGCGGGCGTTCGATATGGGCGAGATAAAGGACGAAACAAGATACCCGTGCGCCGCGTGCAACTCGATCATGTCGAATTTGGCCCGATCTGCCATGCGTACGCTTTCAACAAACTGGTCCTTGATCTCGTTCATCTCCGCTCGGGTGATTTCGCGGGGTGTTGCGTTGTTTGGCGACCAAGGAAGGGCCGAAGCACTGACCAGGTCCCAATTCCCTTCCGCAAGCGGCGCGTCCATGACTTCCCAACCCAACTGGGTCGAACCCTTGCACCCTGAATGCCCGATCTGACAGCAAATCCTTGCGTCGGTGTGTTCGTGCACAAATCCAGTCAGCCGCCGCCAGGCGGCCTCGTGTTCCGGTGCGTAAAGTCCCGGACAGCCGGGTGTGATCCGACCCTCTGCGCTGACGCAAGTCATTTCAGTATAGACCAGCCCGGCCCCGCCTTTGGCCCGCTCTCCATAATGCGCCAAATGCCAATCCGTCGGTGCGCCGTCCACAGCCTTATACTGCGCCATGGGTGACACAACGATCCGGTTCTTGAGTGTCATCTCTCTCAGCTTAAACGGCGTGAACATCGGAGAGCGCAGGGGTGCGTCCTCTGGCATACCTGAACGCGTCATGAACCAACGCTCGGCGCTTTCCAACCAATCCTTGTCGCGTTCGCGCAGGTTTTCATGGCTGATCCGCTGGCTCCGGGTCAACATGGAATAGTTGAGCTGCACGGGATCCAGATCGAAGTAGCGCTCCACAGTTTCAAACCACTCCAGAGAGTTGCGCGCCGCTGATTGCAAACGCAACACTTCAAGCCTGCGATCCTCTTGATAGCGCGCAAGGGCAGTGTCCGTATCCACCTCGCTATGCAGCAAGTCGGCCAAGGCAATCGCCGACTCCAACGCCAGCTTCGTGCCAGAGCCGATCGAAAAATGCGCCGAGGCTGCGGCATCGCCCATCAACACGATATTCTCATGATGCCATTGTTCGCAAAGCACACGCGGAAACCGTAGCCAGGCAGAACCACGGATATGATTGGCATTCGTCATCAAAGCATGCCCGCCCAGGTGATCTTTGAAGATGTGCTGGCAGACGGCGATGCTCTCGTCTTGGCTCATCTCGCCAAAGCGATACGCATCGAAAGTGGATTGCGAACATTCGACTATGAAGGTCGCAGTCTCATCATCGAATTGATAGGCATGGGCCCAGACCCAACCTTTGTCGGTTTCCTCGAAAATGAAGGTAAAAGCGTCATCAAAACGCTGATGCGTGCCCAGCCAAACGAACTGACAAAGCCGTTCGTCGATCTCGGGTTTGAATACATCTGCATAATGTGCGCGCGTTTTGGAATTCAGCCCATCGCTGGCCACAACAAGATCGAACTCGGCCGCGTAAGTTTCGACGCTTTCGATCTCGGTTTCAAAACGCAATTCGACGCCCAGTTCTCGCGCGCGGTCCTGAAGTAAAAGAAGCAGCGTCTTGCGTCCGATACCGCAGAACCCATGGCCCGACGATACCAGTCGTTCACCTTTGAAGTGCAAAGCCACGTCATCCCAATAGGCAAAGTTTGCACGGATTGCCGCAGCGCTTATGCTGTCATTTGACGCGAGGTTGTCGAGCGTTTCATCAGAAAGCACGACGCCCCAACCAAAGGTGTCGTCCCTCTTGTTTCGCTCCACAACGACAACCTCATGGGTAGGGTCGCGCAGCTTCATCGAGATCGCGCAATAAAGCCCTGCCGGGCCGCCACCAAGACAGGCGATACGCATACAATCCCTCTCCTTGCCCCGATTCTTGAACTAAGTCTGCGGGCAACTCATTTTTATTTCAAGCTTGAAATTTTAAATAAGAACAGTTTGACTCCGAAAGAATGGCTCGGTTGCGAGGGAAAAGAGGACCCTCATGCCAGACGGCGTTTGCGCTACGACGCGAGCAAGCGTGAAGCCTGCCCGTCTTGATTGCGGCCACCAAGCCGGACTGGCCTGCCGCCTGGCAATATACTCTAGATAACACACAGTTCGACAAACCGCTTGCGCAAGCGTGAGTTTTTCAACGAAATACTCCCTTACTTCGGACAACGATCGCCTTGAGCCAAAAATGATTTGTCAGAAGGCATTGTTCCGACCCTCATTCCGCCGCGAGCGCAACAACTGGATTGTTTCGGTCAGATGGTTGGTGGTTGGCTACCCGCCGATTTTTGAATTTGCCACGATACACCAACGCGAACACAGGCGGGGTGAAGTAGAACGACACTACAGTCGACAAGAGAACACCACCGGCGATCGCCACTGCAAACGGAGGCCAAAAAGCCCCTCCTCCTAAGATAAGAGGCAGGAAGCCACCGAAAGTCGTGATTGTTGTCGAGATGATGTGTCGGCTGGAACCAGTAACAACGCGCGCCATCGCCGCCCGATCACCCTGGCTGGCCTGATCGTCCTGTTGCAACCCGGTTAGAATTATGATCGCCGCATTGATCGAAACCCCAATTGAACCGATGACTCCGATAATTGCAGTTATGCCAAACGGGAATTGCATGACGGCCAGTGACAGCATTGAAAGGCCCGCAGACAACACGCACACGACCAAAGTCACAAGAGTCAACCGGAACGAGTTGAAGGTCAACACAATGGTCGCGATGGAGAGCGTGACAATCAATCCGACAGAGGCAAGCAAATTGCCCACGGTGTTGGATCGGGCATCACTGTCGCCGCCCAAGGACATAGAATAGCCTTGCGGCAACACAAACCCGGACGCATCAAGCGCTTCTAGAACGTCCTGCAAAGCCTCTTCGGGCAAAACACCGGGCACGATAAACGCCTGTATGGTGTTCTCGCGTACGCCATCCGTTCGGGTTATGACGCTCTCTGCAGGTTCGATCACCGGTCTGGCGAGTTCCGACAAAGGTACAGCGGGGAACACTCCGGTCGCGGATATGGCGGCAGCGTTCGGCAGCAGAATGGGCATACTGACGATGGCGCTTAGATCTGATCGCACCTCGTCACCCAAACGAACACGTACCGGCAACTGCTCGGTCCCTTCGATCAGTGATCCACCGGTTATGCCAACAAGCGCCGTGTCCAGCTGACCCGCTATATCCGCCACGTCCAATCCCAGCAGACGGGCTTTAACCTCATCAATCTCGAACCGGATTTGAGGGTTGCCGCCGTTCACGCTGGCGCGTGCCTGCGTCACCAAATCGAGATTGGCCATTACTGACCTCACCTCGTCGCCCAGATTACGCAGAACCGTGATGTCCTGCCCCTGAATTTTAACCTCAACCGGTGCAGCGACCGGAGGTCCCTGCACAAGATTGCGAACGATGATCTGCGCGTCAGGAAAGTCGGTATCCAGACGACCCTGCAGGGCTCCGACAAGGCGGGCCGCATCATCGGCCGTGTCAGTTGTGATCATGGCTTGTGCAAATCCGGGCTCGCGTGAACGGTTGCCAACGATGTTGTAGTAGAATGCGGGGCCAGACTCTCCGACTGTCCAGTAGACACTTTTGACGCCGTCATCAGCCAGCAGCATTTCATCGATCTGGCGGGTGGTTGCTTCGGTGGTGGCAATTGATGTTCCACCCGGCATGTCGACCTCGATATAGAATTGGTTGCGGTCGACGCCCGGGAAGAATTGCGCGGTCAGCGTTGGAAAGGCTGCAAAACCAAGCACGGGCAAGACCAACGCCAACGCGATGGATCGCACTGGGTTGGCAACGGACAATCGGATTGAGGCCTCGAACATACGGGCAAGCGGCGGTATGCTGATACCGCGGCTTAACATTCCTGCATCCGGGCGATCGGACAGTAACCAGCCCGCAATCGCCGGAGTCACCGTCAAGGCCACGACCAGGGACCAGACAAGCATAAGTACCACAGCGATCGCGATGGCACCGACAAAGTCGCCTGCGGGCCCCGGCAGCAAGATCATCGGCGTGAAGGCAAGCGCCGTTGTGACGGTCGATGCCAGTAGAGGCGCGGCCAACCTGCGAACAGCATCTCGCACGGCTGCAAGTCGCTCCATCCCATCCTGCAGACGGCGTCGAATTTCATCGGTCATCACGATGGCTGCGTCAACAAGCAGACCGAGGGCAACAATCAGACCCGTCACGGACATCTGATGAATGGGCAATCCAATCATGTTCATCGTCGCCAAAGTGGCCAATGAGACGACAGGCAGAACCAAGGCCACAATCGCGGCAGCCCGAACCCCCAAGGTGATGAACAAAACCGACACCACCAGCGCGACGCCAATGGCCATGTTAATCCCGACCTCTGACAAACGATCCGTCGTGTACTGGCTTTGATCAAACAGCAGAATTTCCCGCATGCCCAGAGGCACCAGTTCGGCGCCTGCCGCAAGCTCATCCCGAAGAAAGCCAGTCCAGCGGTCGATCTGCACGCCGTCCTGCGCCAGAACCCCGATCAGAACCGAAGGTTTTCCGTTGGCAAACGCGATTGAGGACTGCGGTTCGCGCCCACCCCGGTCTACGATGGCAATATCTCCGAGCTGCACAACCGCACCGTCTGCGTTTTCACGCAGGACGATGCTTCGAATGCGGTCCAGAGTCTCAATCTCCCCACTGATGCCGATGGTCAGGTCGACATCGGACTGCAACCGACCAGACTGAACCTTGCCATCTGCTTCGGCGATCCGCTGGGATATCTCGGCCGCGCTAAGCCCAAGCGCAGCAGCCTTGTCCATGTCGACGCTTACAAGCACCTCTTCATCCGGCTGACCGAAATAGTCCACTGCTCGTGTCGCAGGTATCGCACGCAATCTGTCACCCAATGCTTCGGCATGACGTGACAACAAAGCTAGCGGGAAGTCGGGGTCCTCGGCTGCAACTGCAATGACAGCGGAATAGGCAGCAATACCCTCGGCATCAAACTCTGGCGGCAATACTCCTGCCGGGAAGTTCTGACGCGCATCTTCAACGGCATCGCGCGCCTCGGCCCAAACTTGCTCAATGGTGGCTTCATCGAGCGTTTCCAATAACTCGACCGAAACAACCGACACGCCCGAGCGTGAGACAGAACTGATCTCATCGACTTCGGAGATTTTCCGCAGTTCTTCTTCGATTTCTGCGGTGACCAACGCTTCGACCCGCTCCGGGTCTGCACCCGGGAACTGCGTCGTCACGGTTGCGAAGAGGTTGGTAATCGTTGGGTCTTCCTGCCGGCCCAACGATAAGAACGAAGACAGGCCTGCAGACACAAGCACCAAAATGATAAGAGCAACCAGTCGGGGGTGGCGAAAAGTAAGGGTTTCCATCAAATCGCTCCGTTACTCGCCCGTGTTGAAAGCGACGCGCTGGCCAACGGTAACGCGCTGTGGCCCTTGGTCGATCAGAACAGTGCCTTCTGGAAACGCGCCGCGTACGAAAACGCGGTCATCTTCAGCGTGCAGAACTTCGACCGTTGCCAGGCGTACAATCTTCTGTGCGTCAGCAACCAGAAGTGTCCATTGCCCGCGCGTACCTTCCTTCAACGATGTCGTGGGCACCCAGGTCCCCGCACTCTGGACGGGATCCAGTACATGAACACGTGCGGTTTGTCCGAAAGCAACGTCCGGTGCGTTCTTCAGATCGAACAGCGCGGTGCGGGTTCGGGTCACCGGGTCAATGTCGGGCCGCAAAGTTGCAAGCTCGGCGCGATAGCTTTGACCTGCTATTTCGATCTCAACATCGGTTAGCAGCGCCGGATCAACATCAAGAGGGATACCGATCCGAACCTGCGGGGACACGACCTCGACCATTCCCAGAACCAGCTCGCCCGAGCGCAGAGTTTCACCGCCATCCACGTGTCGCGCGGTTATTTGACCGGCAAATGGGGCCTCGATACTGGATTTCTCGATCCGAACGGTCACATCACGCATGGCCGCATCCAGTTCGCCAATTCTCGACAACAATTCATCTTGCTGAGAAATGGCCTCGTCCAAACGGGCTTGGCTGGTGAATCCCTGTTCGATGAGTTTGGCGTTTCGCTCAACTGTTTTCTTGGCGAATGCGAGCTGGGCTGAGATGGCATCGCGTGATGCGGTCAGACGCTCACGTTCGACCTCCAACAGAGCAGTGTCCAGCGTCGCCAGAAGTTGGCCCTTGGCAACCTCGTCACCCTCGTCCACCAGAATCTGATCAAGCGTTCCATTCAGTTCGAATGAAATATCTGCCGAACGCTGTGGTTCGACTTGACCGATGAACACACGGTCGACTGTATAGGCGCTCTCCGACGTGATTGGCGTTGCCGAGACCGGCGTCACTGCCGCAGCGTCCGGTGAAGGAACAGCATCTGCCCGGCGTGTGAGCTCGGACGCACCGAAGTAAACTGCGACCGCTGCAACGACTATAAAGCTGACGGTCACTCCCAAACGCACAGTGCCGCGGAACACACGCGCAAATAGGCTCGGTTTGGTCGCTTCAGTAGATGAATTTGCAGGATTCGGCATTTGGGGACCTCATCAAGTTAGCATCTCTAACATATGTTAGAAGTTCTCACTTTGACAAGAGATACGTGATCTGGCACATGTTGGATCATGAGCAGCACAGAAAAAATTCACCCTTCAATCGACCTGGCGACCGGTCATGCTGTTAGCAAGAAAGCCTATCATCACGGCGATCTCCGCGCTGCATTGATCGAGGCAACCCGACAGCTGGTTGAAGAAAAAGGTCCGGATAGATTTTCCGTGTCTGAGGCGTGCAGACGGGCGGGCGTTTCGACTGCGGCCCCCTACAAGCACTTCAAAGACAAGACAGAAATGCTGGTTGCGACTGTTCTTGAAGGCATGGAGCGTCACCGAAGTAAAATGCTTGCCGCACTGGAGGGCGTTCCTGAAGGATCGACCGAGCGCATCACCGCAATTGGGATGGAGTATGTTGCTTTTGCCCTTAACGAGCCGGGAATTTTCAGGCTGAAATTTGGTGGCTTTACGGATCGCATCGCAGATCCCCAGCTTGAAGAAAGCGGTCAACAAAGCTTTGGGATTCTTTTGACCGAGGTTGCAAAATGTCTCGGAGAACCGGGAATCACTGACGAGGTGCGTAGACGGGGGTTCTTATTGTGGAGTTTTGTGCACGGGCTATCCTTCATTCTGCATGACAAAGGGCTTGCAGAGAAAGGCGGAGATTTCGAGCTGTATGCCCTACTCGAAGACATCTCTGAAAGAATGCTGCGTTGATCTCTCAACATAGCTGTGACTTTTATAAGGGTTATCGGGATCGCAGGTTCTGTTGCAATCTTTGCCCCACCCGTTAGATCAAAAGCAGTTCTGGTAACGCGGATGTGTCGCAAATATTTGGAACGGTCAAAGTCAGCGACTTAATGGATACACCTACCCTGCAATCTCGGCGAATAGCTGGAAGCCAGATGTCTTATTGCCGGGAATTGCCGCTTCCGGATCATCTTGGCGAGCTCGATGACGCCCAGTGTAGCCGAAGCGGATCTGAATGATTTGAACCCACAAATGTGCCGTAAGCGGCGCTTGATAAATCGATAATCCTGTTCGATCAGGTTATTCATATACTTGGACCTAACCGTTTGGATTTTGGCTAGGCAGCCAAGCCGATTGAGGATTTTGTTCACCTCTCGAATGCCCGCCGCTTTGGCGCCACTTTTGCCGATGACAATCTTGCTCGGGATTCCATTTGAAGCCAGCGCATTCGCAAAGAACCGTGTTGCTGCTGGACGGTTCCTACTCTCGGACAGCATGAAATCAAGAGTATTCCCTGCTTTATCGACGGCCCGATCGAGGTACATCCATTTGCCGCGAACACGAATACAGGTCTCATCCATACGCTATGAATTCAGCGTTGGACGCTTCTTTGATTGCGCACGAACTGCGACGATCAGCGAGTATTTAACAACCCACCTATTCAGTGTTGCATAGTCAACTCGCACACCACGCAAAGCCATAATCTCTTCCAAGTCACGATAAGACACTGTGTACCGCAGATAGCAGTAAACAGCGTAGAAAACTTCATCCGTGGGTAAATGACAACCCTTTAATGAGATCATGCTCAATTAACCTGTTCGAAATTTTTCGACCAGCAAAAACCTTAGATCACGCAGAATCGTCAACTAGACCCTAGAGTTTGCGACACATCCCAAAACAGCGGGCTGGTTCATCGTCGTTATCAGAAGCGCAGATTTGCTGCGCATGAGCGGTTTGCCGCGTATCTGACGAGACGTGAACCAAGTTTTCGGCGGAAGGCCGCGTGTCCTTCTGGTTGTGGTTTGCCTGTCTACTCGCGCCGGATATTTGTGGGCGAGACGATTCATATCCGTGAACAATATCTGGTACAGGGCATGACGTTACATCTCGCACGATCCGGTCTCGTTAGCATTTCGCTACTGGTAACCTCTGGTGTAGCGGCAGAGGAAGATGAATCGTTTTTTGATCCGTTTGATGAGCTGATGAAAAGCCGCTGGTTTGTCTCAAGCGGTTGGGCCAATGGCGATCATCAGAGCTGTCTTTGGCACAAGGACCGAGTGAACGTTGAGGGTGGGAAACTGCTGTTGTCCTTAACTGATCATGCAAAGAAAGACCGTCAGTTTAGTTGCGGTGAAATCCAGACACATGCGCGCCTCGGATACGGAACCTTTGAGGCGCGCATGAAAGTGCCATATGCACGCGGTATGAACGCAAATATGTTCACCTTCATTGGCCCGCCGCAGGACCGACCACACAATGAAATCGACTTTGAGTTTATTGCGCCGAATAATCCGGTGCTCCAGACGAATGTCCACTTTCGGGGCGACAGCGAAAACACAGAACTGATCGCACGACCGGATGATAACGCATTCCATGACTATGCTTTTGTTTGGGAGCCTGGGCGCGTTCGCTGGTTCATTGACGGAGAACTTATCCGGGACCTTCGCGGTGATGCTTTACCGAATGAGCCGCAAAAGATGTATCTCAGCCTGTGGTCGACCGATACACTTGTGAGTTGGATGGGAAAGTTCGACGCCGCTTCTGCGCCGCAGGAACTGGAGGTCGAATGGGCCGCTTTTACCAAGCTTGGGCAGGGCTGCGCTTTTGAGCAGTCGCTGTTGTGCCGGGATGGGATCAATGTGCCCTGAGCCCGCCTATGTTCGTTTTAGATGTGAGCCCATGGTGCACTCAGCTGAGGTAGCTTGTTCATTTTTTGGGCAAGTTACGGCGATGTTGGCGCTGGCTTTACGGGCTTTTGTTGTTTTGTGCGCCTCAATGCGGCACCTGAGCCTACACCATACCCTTGGGTTGCACATTGCACAGCGCATTTTCACCTCCTGGGATCAACTGGAATTGGCTAAGACCGTATGAACGTCAGACTGGCCTCAATCATCGACCCTGAACGGAACACAGCTTATGTCGTGCCGGCCATCGTGGCGTCGATGGTCACCTTTGCCTATTCGGTGAGTTTCGGCCCTTTGGTGATTCTCGCCTTCTACGGGTGCTGGATTCTGCCCTTTGCACTTGCCCCGCGCATTTTGCTGGCGCGTCCGGGGCCGGTGGTCCTACTGCTTTTGGTTCCGTTTTTCTTTGCCTTGTCCGTATTGTGGAGCGATGCGCCGTCGACCACTCTGCGTGCTTCAATCCAATATGGTATTACCTTCTTTGCAGGCCTTGTCGCTGCGCGGATCACCTCTGTCGCCAATCTGGCGCTTGGGGGGACCATCGGTAGCCTGCTGATCCTGACATATTCGGCGATGAATGGCGGCTACTCTTATGACTATATTGATGGGAGTTATGCTTTTAACGGCGCCTTTTCATCGAAAAACCAGCTGGGGTATTTCGCCACGCTCGCCATAATTTTCTCGCTTTCGTTGATCTGGGTTTTTCGGACGCGTGGCGCACTGAAACCTGTCTCTGCCGTCACCGGCTTAATGGGGATCGTCATGCTGTGGATGTCGGATTCAGCAACATCGCTGCTATCTGCCTTTGCTGCTTTTTCCGCGATCCTGTTTGTTGGCTTTGTCCTGTTGCTTGCGCCCTGGCTGCGGCGAGCCGCGGTTTTTCTGGCTGTGACCGGAGGTGCTGCGATGGCGGTGGCATCTTATCGTTTGGGGGCATTCGACGCCGTGCTTGCGGCCTTTGGCAAGGATTCCAGCCTGACGGGTCGCACATATCTTTGGAGCAAAGCATTTGAATTTGGCGCTAATCAGCCGGTTCTGGGCCTTGGTTATAATGCCTTCTGGACGCGTGGACGCCCCGAGGCCGAGGTGCTCTGGCAAGAGTTCTACATCACTGGTCGAACCGGGTTCCATTTCCACAACCTGTTGATTGAAACCTATGTGGGCACCGGGGTGGTTGGGCTGGGCCTTGTGGTTGGGCTTTGTCTTTTGCTGATCCTGATGCCGCTTCGCGCCGCTCTCGGCCGGGGTGGCGTAGGATCTCTGATGCTGATCTCGGGACTGTCAGTGCTGTTTGTTGTCCGGTCGGTCGCCGAGGTCGATTTTGTTACGCCCCACACGGTCGGAACCTTTCTGGTCGCCTTCGCGCTTCTGCGGCTGTTCGATCACAATCGCAACGTCCGCCACGCAACGCGCCTTGCCATGCCAACGCGACGCCCCCGACACGCAACGGAGATCCTGATATGACCGGCCCGGTACAGGAACGGCGCATCCATTGGACCAAGGACAACGCCCATCTTCTTGCCGGTTATCGGGACGAACCGCGTGTCGATTTCGGAGCGATGATACGTGCAGTTCGGCGACAAATGCTGTTGGTTGCGGCTTTTGCGATGACTGGTATCGCCATTGCCGTGATGATGATCCTTGGATCGGTGCCAAAATACACAGCCGTAGAAACAGTGCTGCTGGATGAAGAACGTGCCGAGTTGCTAAACGAGGTATCGCCCCTGCCCAATGCCGTCCGGTCGGATACGGCAGTACAAAGCGAGATGGAAATCATCAGATCCGGAGCTCTGGCCTATCAGGTGGTCGATTTGCTGCAACTGGACAAAGATACCGATTTTCTGTCGCCGCCGGTTGGATTGACCGAAAAAATCAGCAGGACGATTTCTTCCGTAACACGCCCGTTGGCTCGACTGCTGACACCGGAACCGCCCGCCCGCGCGAACGAGAATACTTCGGTAGCGGGCGAAGCTGGCCCGGATGACAACGCAATACCCGACTTTGATCTGGAATTGACGGATCGGGATCGTGCGGTTCGGATTCTACGTGATCGGCTGTCGGTTTCACGATCGGGACGCAGCCTGGTGATTGAAATTGCGTTTGCGGATTTTGATCCTACGCGGGCTGCGCAGATCGCGCGCGGCTATGGCTCAGCCTATGAGAGCTTTCAGCTTTTGACGACAAACGAGGTGGCGGCCAAGGCAGAAGAATGGTTGCGCGAACGATTGGAAGAGCTCGAGCAAAAGAGCATCGATGCCGCATCGGCTTTGCAGGAGTTCCGGACCGAAAACGACTTGGTGCAAGTGCGCGGCGATCTGCTGACCGAGCAGCAGCAATCTGAACTTGCCAGCGAGTTGATGACAGCCGCAGCAGCGGCGGCAGAGGCAGAAGCTTACCTTGAAAGCATGGAGTCGCTGAGCGCCCAGGCGGTTGATGGTGATCAGATCATCGCAGTTCCTTTGGTCGAAGGAATCGCAGCCGGGATCAGCGAGGAACTGCGGCGTGACTATCTGAATGCTCGCCAGAGGCGGCAAGAAATTATCAGCCAATTTGGGGCGGATCATCCGCAGGTACAGCAACTCAATGGCAGTATTCAAGTATTGGAGAATGCCCTGAAGATCGAGTTGCAGCAGGCGACTGAGGCCGCGCGCGTTGCCTACAATATTGCACGTGGCCGAGAGCAGTCGTTGCGGACCGATCTGGCCGCGATAACAGGAACAACGGATTGGAACGTGGCCCTGAGGGGCCGGTTGCAACAGCTCGAGGCGATCTCGGAAACCTATTCTCAGGTCTATCGCGACTATCTGGCGCGGCTAGAAGTCACCATGCAGCAGCAGGACTTTCCGATCGCGTCGGTTAAAATCATCTCTCCGGCAGAAATTCCGCAGGCACCGTCTAGCCCGCAGAAGAAGGCAATGCTGTTTGCGGGGCTATTTCTGGGTGGTCTGCTGGGGGCGTTGATAGGGGCCACTCGCGAATTGATGCCGAAACCCGTGCGCACCGTCTCGACCCTGCGAGAGGAGGTCGGAGTAAACTGCGCAGGCTTGTTGCCCGGTCTCAAAAGCCGCAACGACGCGGGCACTGAGCGGGCTCAGACCCTTACAATGGAGCGTCTGGCCGGGACTTGCGAAACCATTCTGCAGAAATCAACAGGCGCTTTGATCGCAATCGCACCGCTTTCATCTGGTCTGAAGGCCGAGGCCGATTTGCCGCTGGACCTTGCTGAACGGCTGTCCTGCGATGGGTCGCGGAAGGTATTGGTGATTTATCAGGATGCGCTTGCGCAAACGCTACGCGTAAGTAAATCAGCAGCTGTTGAAATCGCCAGCTTGCAGCAAGTGCTGGAGACTGTTTTAGGGAGCGACCAGACACTACCGCAAGGTGCTGACCTAATGATGTTGGCCAGTGATTTGCGCAGCAAATTCAGCTTTGTTCTGTTCGCGCTCAGGCCTCTGAGCCAGGCCACTGCTTCCGATACTCTAGCGGAAGCGTGCGATGCCACGATGCTTCGCATCCAGTGGGGTAAGGCGTTGCCCAGCTTTATCTCTGACGCGTTAATGGATCATCCCCGCTTCAGGGAGGCCTTGATCACAACGGTTCTGGAAGAGGCCAACCTGGCGCAGGCCCGGCGCTATATCGGCCCCGGCAGCTATGAGGAGCTTCAGATCAATGCTTAGAAACCGACATTTCCGCATCATTGTTTGGCTCGTTTCATATGCTATGGCGCTGAATGCGACGCACCAGAGTGTGGCTGTCGCGCAATCACAACCCGAGCCTCGGGTGGGCACAGAAACCATTGGTCCGCAGCAAACGCTTGAAATACGGATCGGGCGATGGGACCCGGTGAACGAGGTTTTTGCATCCTGGGACGCGGTTGGTGGCTCATATCCTGTCAGCACTACCGGCGCGGTGACTCTGCCGCTGATCGGGAGTGTACAGGCGGCAGGCATGACGCCCGATGATTTGGGCGCCGATGTTTCGCAGCGAATACAGGATCGGATGGGCTTGCGTAGCGATGTACAGACGATTGTTACGATCACCGAATTTGCGCCGATCTATGTTTTGGGTGATGTGCGGACACCGGGTGCTTACCCACATGTGCCGGGCATGACAGTCCTGCAGGCACTGAGCCTGTCGGGCGGGATCAACACACCGAACTCCGCGTTGGTGCGCGGAGAACGCAATGCGCTGAGTGCCCTTGGCACCTACCGCGTCATGGAGCTTGAAAAGATGCGGCGGCTGGCCCGGCTGGCCCGGCTGGAGGCTGAGGAAAGTGGCACCGAAATCCAGACCCCGCCCGAGCTCCAGTCCTCACCGTTGGGGATCGAACTGCTTGACCAAGAGCGCCGGATCATGGTGTCGCAGAACTCGGCCTTCGCGTCGAATTTGGCCCAGATCGACGAGCTAGAGGCCTTGCTGCTCGACCGGATTAATAGTTTGAAACAACAGGCCGATCTGCGTGAGCGGCAACTGCAGCTACTGAATGAAGAGCTTGAAAACGCAAACAGCCTCGTCGAGCGCGGCTTGTCCACCGTTGTACGAGGAAGCAATCTGCAACGCGCGGTTACAGATCAACAGGTCCGGCTTCTCGAAGTCGAAACCGCGCGGTTGAACGCGGAACAACGGCTGAATGAGACGCGCCGCGACAGGCTGGACCTGACCAACGCGCGTGACCGCGAACGTGTTCAAGGATTGCAGGATCAGCGCGCTGCCATTGCTGAATTGGGTGTGAAAATGGAGACAGAAGCCGCGTTGTTTTCCGAAGCGGCACGCACGGGCAACGGGCTGGTCGAGCTTTCGGACCTCGTATCACCCAGATTGCAGATCACCAGAACGGGTCCCGAAGGCACGACCACTTTCGCGGCAAATCGAGACGACAAGATTGAAGGTGGAGATGTTCTGGAAGTCGTTCTCTCAACATCTGCGCCAAACGATATGATACCCGTACGCCGCCTGGCACCCAATGCGTTCAATAACACATTGCCTTTTGACCCGCCTCAGGCCATTCCGGGGGAAGCGGCTGGCGAGGTACCTCCTTCCTGACAGCGGTGCGTCCCGTCCAGCGGGATGGGGCGGGACAGAATATCCAGCAATGTATCAATTTGACGCTCCGGTCTCATCTCGGGCCTTGCGGCATGATCGAGCGCGGCCTGTGACGCTGCCGAGTAGACCTGTTCGTCGTTCCAGAGCATACGCACAGCTTTCGCCCATTCCTCAACCGGGGCATTACGGTTCAGTAACAGTCCACCCGGCCCAACAGCCTCGGGCAGTCCTCCAATCCGGGACGCTATGACCGGGATGCCGCTGATCTGAGGCTCGGCGGCGATACGGCCAAATGCCTCTTCCCATTGGCTGGGGGCAAACACAATGCGGGCATCTTTGTAAATCGTGCGCATGTCGTTTGTGGATGGTCGCAACGTGACGTTGGGCAAGCGGGCAAGGCTGGTTTGCAGGTGCGCCTCCTGTTCGGGTGTCAAACCCCAGCCGCGCACAAAGACAAAGGGGATTTCTGGGCAGGCCGCTGCCACCTTAAGCGCGATATCGACGCCTTTGTTCGGATGCGGGTTGATAAAGGTCACATTGCTACGGGAAGAGGTCACGCGGTATTTCTCCGCTTCGATCATCGGATAGATCACATCGGCATGAATGCATTCTGTTTCGGCAAATCGCTGCGCGGTGAAGTTAGAGTTCGCGATGTATCCCGTTTTGGTCAGGTCGCTCGGCGATCCGCCCAGATCCTCATCTTCAACATTCCGCAGATAGATAAACGTGCGTGTTGTGTCCCGGTTGATCGACCGGGCGAGTTGTACCGGCAACCGAGATTGGAAGATCGCCACATCGGCCTTAAAATCAGCTACAACACGGTCCACGACCTCTTTAGCAAACCACGCGCGGAATACAGGATAACCAAGCCCAGTGTCGCGTACATAACCGTGCCGATGCAACTTGAGCTGCGCTCGGCTCCGCAAACCCAGCCAGCCTTCGCCTGTCAGACCCGCTAGAACTCCAACAGTGTGCCCGCGTGCGCGCAGACGTTTGACAAGCTCGTGCGTACTTGTCTGCGCCCCGCCATACATCTGAGGCAGATAGGGATGGGCACTTCCAAAAAGAATGCGCATGGACAGGTTTACCTCATTTTCGATCTTCAGCGGCGGAGCTTATGGCGTGCGGTTACGGGTCGATCAGATGCATATCTTGACAAGAACTTCACCGGCACGCTGATGGTGAATCGGATCCGATGATTTCGGAAGGCGGAAACGAACGGATCACAAGACACCAGATTCACCTCGTCAGTATTCGACTCAGGAACGATTCGTTCTGAGCATGGTTCGATGCAGATTTCATGAATTTACTGCTCTTTGCTTGCTTTGAGCACTCTCGCATAGCGTGAGTCAGATTCGAGCATCCCGATTGTATCGGAACGCGATAAAGTTCTGTAGCTGCCTTGAATTCAGGCAGCTGGCACAGCCGAAGTCAAAAGATACTCGGCAACCGCATCAATATGTGCGGATTCCACGTTAACGACCCGTTATCCATAGGCAATGCTTCGCTCGCACGGATAATCGAGTTTGCAATTGCAGCAATTGTCATACCCTTCTTATCTACAGATGCGAGAAGGAACTTTGTAATGAGGACACTCTGGTAGAGATCACTTTCGCCTGCATCGGGTGATGCGTGTTGGCGATCGTCTTTTCAATTTAAGGGGGCATCGGCGCTGATTTGCAGCGTTACGCAACTGGGAAATGAGGATGTGATGTGATGAAACCATTAGAGACAGAACCGGCTCCTGCTGAGAGCATTATGGTGTCAGCGCTAGGCCCAGCGCAGGCGATATGGATCCGTCCGAAGCCTCATAACGCCCCTGTTGGCGGGTTGGCAAAACGCGCACTCGACGTAACAGTTGCATTGGTCATGCTGGTCGTGTTCTCGCCGCTGATGGTTGGACTGGCTTTGCTGGTATTGACAACCTCGCCAGGTCCAATCCTGTATCTTCATCGTCGCGTGGGGTATCGCAAACGGTCATTTGGCTGCCTAAAGTTTCGGACAATGGTGGTGAATAGCGACGAGGTCCTTCAACAACATCTAGAAAACAGCCCGGAGGCGCGGCTGGAGTGGGAGCAGACCCAGAAGTTGCGTGATGACCCGCGTGTCACGTCGGTCGGTCATGTTTTGCGTAAGCTCAGTCTCGATGAGCTGCCGCAGTTGATCAACGTGCTGCGTGGTGAGATGAGCCTTGTTGGTCCCCGCCCGGTTTTGTTTGATGAACTGCGCCGCTATGGCCCTTCGAGCCGCCACTATCTGCGAGCGCGCCCGGGCATTACAGGTTTGTGGCAGGTTAGTGGTCGCAACAATACGACCTACAAACGCCGCGTTGCCTATGACCGTGCTTATGTCACCAATGTGAACACCGCGACGGACATCGCCATCCTTGTGCAAACTCTACCAGCAGCGCTGCGGTCGGATGAAACCGCGTAATCCTCGCGGGTTAATGTACCGGTGCTCCGCTGTTCTGTGCGTTGTCTGAACCCACCGGGGCAGCGCGCGCATGAAAGCAGAACCCTCAACCCTGATTGCCGATGGCCCTGCGGAGGCCGGGGTGGCCAGGCCACTGGTTTCGGTAATCATGTCGAATTACAACGGTTCCGCCTATCTAGCTGCGGCGGTGCTTTCGGTCCTGAATCAGTCTTATTCCACTCTGGAGATTATTGTTGTTGATGACGCCTCAAGCGACGACAGTGTGGCGGTATTGCAAATACTGGCAGCTTCAGACAGTCGGCTTAAAATCATTGCATTATCGAACAATTTAGGGCCTGCAGGAGCCAGAAACCGTGCGTTGGATGCCGCAAATGGCGATTGGATTGCCATCATGGATGCGGATGATTTGATCCATCCCAAGCGTATTGCTCGCCTGCTGTGCGCCGCTTCGAAGCTAAACGCAGATATGATCGCCGATGATCTGCTGAGCTTTGGATCGGCGAATGTTGCAGGTCAAACCTTGCTTGGAAATGCTGCGACGAATGCCGCTAAACGCATCACCGCCGTCGATTTGGTAATAAGTGACACATCCAGTTTGGGGCTGGCATCGCTTGGTTATCTTAAACCAATGATCCACCGTGATGCCTTGCGTGCGCTGCGCTACGACGAAACGCTTCGGATCGGAGAGGACTTTGATCTATATTGCCGCCTGCTGATCGGCGGGGCCACGTTCTGGGTAACACCCGAGCCAACCTATCTCTATCGACGGCATTCGGGGTCTTTGTCACACCGTCTGTCCGTGCCTGCGCTAGAGAACTTGATTGCAGCTCACGACTCGGCAGCGACGCTGTCGAAATCGGTGGGCGATGAAGGCTTGTACGCAGCGCTGGCAACTCGGCGACAACGTCTTGTACGCACCTTACACTATCAGCATCTGGTGGTTGCGATTACAACGCGCGATACACTAAGCGCGTGCCGCCAACTGCTGCGGCGCCCCAAGCTTGTGATGGATCTGGTGGCCAGCCTGGCAGACCGTTGGAACCGCCGCCGACACGCCGCGTCGGATCGACATATCTCGGAACCTAGAACCGTTGTGCTTGCCTTGTCCGAGCAGATTTCGTCTGCTGATGCACCTGAGGATGCGGTACGCGTTCCCGTCGAAGCTTGGTCTCCATCTAATGAGTCAAACCGATATGCAATGGTGTGCCGCCTGACAGAACTGGCCGCACAAGGCCCGGTCCACATTATCGCGATAGGTTTGGAGGGTTTGGACGGGTTGGGCTACGTGCCCGACTGGAACTCAGCTCGGATAATTCTTACCGCAGAAGAAGCCAAGGCCGCTAGCATTCCCTCAAACGCGATGCTGGAGATCTTAGAGTCCCGGGATGGGAACAGCTCTGTCAGGGCTCAATAGCAACCGCGCACCGGTCTCGGGGGCAGCCTCATCAGCCATTTTACTGAGCCCAAGTTTATCTCGTGCGATTTGGTGTATGACGGGCCAGGCCCTGTCGCGCGCATCCAGAAGATATTGGATTGCAGCGGCCGAACCCTGTGTGCGACGCAGGTTAAGAAAGACCCTGTGATCATGTTTTTGACGAACATCTTTTAGATGCGCCCGCATCGCGTTGTTCAGGTCGGGTGCGTGAGGTCCCATAAGCAAATGTGCCTCCAGCGCTTTCTGGAACTGCTCCAGCTCTTGAGCGCCATGCTGTGCGCTCAACGAGTTTGACCGCACAACTGCGGCATATCCTGGCCTGTGCGTTAGCTTCATTCGCGCCCCGGCGAGCAACATTCGTACATAGAGATCATAGTCTTCGCCCAGCCTGAGCGATGGATCATAGCGCAAGTTATGTTTGACTAGAAATGCGCGCGAAAGAATGGGTTTCAAAAACCCCAGCTCTCCGCGCGAAACACCGGGTCTGCGTAAGTTGCCGAGCACGAACTCAACGGTTCCAAGCGAAGAAAACTTGGACGCGATTTCCGACCAATCCTGAGTTGTTGCCGCTTCCAGTTGTGCCGACGCCACAAACGCTATGTTGTCAGCGATCACCTCGCAGTTTGTTTCTGACGACAACCGCCTTAACCGCCCCGGCAAGAACTGGTCGTCCGAATCCAGAACAGCCACGAAATCGGAAATGGCGACCTCTAAGGCTCGATTGCGCGCGGCCGCAGGTCCTTGGTTTTCGTCCTGACAGATGAGCCGAACACGCGGGTCCAGTTGCGCTTCGACAGCGGCGATGGCTACGGTTTCGTCTTGCGAGGCATCATCCACCACGATCACTTCCGCCGTTTCCGGCTCGGCAAGTGCAGATTGGATCGCCCGCGACAGCGTGTCTTGTGCGTTGTAGGCGGCGATTAGGACGGTAACGCTGGGGCGCATCGAGACTGGACCGGTTTGAGCAAAGTCGAAAGGAACCGACGACGGGTTCTATGATAAAAAAATCGTATGCGATCTGCCATTTGCGTCCAAGCGTCTTTGAAGTCTGCACTGGCGTCTCGGCAGTCGACCGCTCGCATTGCTATAGTTTTGAGCGCTTACCTTCAAAGAGCGATTTTGGTATCACGCGTCAGTCTCTTGAGGCACCTGTGCCGTTGGGGTGGCTGGCGTTTTGCCTTCTTTGTCCTGACGTTTGCGCTTCTGGTTTGCCGCCATCAAAGCAGCAACCGCTACATATGCCAGCTGCAAAACAACCGCTACGGCAATGACAAATAGGATGAGCTTTCCGGTGCTGAAGCCAGCGGCCATACCAATCGCTGCCGCCACAGCAACAGAGAAAAAGAAACCCGCTATGAAGATCGGCAATCGCATCGTTTTCACCTGCAAAACGGACGCAGATTGAGGTTCAATTCGCCCATTGTTCGACAAAGCCTACAGCAAAAGTCCGCGACCCTGCTACAGTGTTTTGCTCAGGATCGTCGCTTGTTGCCTGACATTGCATTCTATTCTGGACGTCAATTGAGCAAAATCGAGGAAATTTCTAGATACCTGTCCACGGGATTCCTGGCGGGAATCCAGGTCAGATTCTAGTTACGCGACCCTTGCTAGAGGATGATCCGTATATCGCGATTTCGCGAAAGCCGATCAGTGACGCAATTGTGCCCATGTGCAACGCACCCCGCAAGAGGTTGGCGTTGCGCCGAGCAGCAACCGGGATAGTTACAAGCGCCAGACCCATACAATATGCCACTTTTGCAAAAGCGAGCGGCAGCATGACAAAACGCCCGTGGTTTCCGTTTTCTTGACGCAGGAGATTCCCATGGGTTTGCCCCATCCGAAACCGGCGCTTCAGCAGCCATGAAATCGTTGCCCTCTCAGGGGGTACCGGTTCGTCCAAACACGCAGTTGGTGCAAACGCGATTTGCGCGCCGTCCTGCATCGCCGCCCTGAAAAAGGCCGTATCCTCGCCGCCAGATACTCCACGCTCAAGATCGAAACGGCGTCCTGTCAGCGCATCACTCGCAAGATTCATGATCACATTACAACTGTGTCCGGCGATGGGTCGTCCGTCTGCGTCTGTTTCAGGTTGCGTGTCATGGATACTGAGATGCTGCATCCAACGCGGCGCATCAGTCGGATAGATAGCCCTTACCGGTCCGACAACGACATCCGCATTCGTGTCTGTCAGCCGGGTTATAAGCGTGTCGAGCCAATCGGAGGGTGCGATCTCGTCATCATCAATGAATGCCAAGACGCTTAATTCGCGACGCTCGGCCTCTTCCAAGGCTGCGTTACGGGCAATCGCGATGTTACCGGAGGGGGCGAAGCGATAGATTACGTTGTGCTGCGACTCAGAGGCGAAGCTCTCGACCATGTCACGCGCAGTGGGAGTATCGTCATTGTCGACCACAATGATCGATAGGCGGGTTCCGCTTGGCAGTATCTGGCCTTCCAGTGAGCGCAAAGTCCCGCGCAGTTCCCGCCGCCGATAAGTGCAGACTCCGACGGCGACATGGTTGATTGCGATTGGTGCGCTCGCAGCGGGGTGGTTCAGTGCAAAGCGAGAGTGTGGTGTGGCTGGGCGCAGAAGAATCTGCCGCCAGAACCCGAGAGACCATCCCAGATGCATCATGGCAGCAATCGGCGCTGTACCAAGCGCACTCGGATCGCTACGACCGACCGCCAGCGAGGTGCCACCAATCAGACAGGCAAGCAACCAAAGAGCAGCGGGAAGGGCGAAGAGCACCCCAAACGGGGTCAGAGCTGCCAAAGCAACCGCAGGGGCGACAGATATCATTGCAAATTGCCTAAGCCGCGGCCTCAGCTGGTGCTTCAAAACCGTGCGCGCCCGTCCTCGACCGAAATTTAGGTATTGTCGGAAAAGTGACACAAGAGATGGGCGCGGAAAATAGGTTAACCTCGTGCGGGATGTCAGCCAGATGCGATATCCTGCCTGCGCCAGCTGCAAGTCCAGTTCCGCATCTTCATTATGCGAAAAGCTCTCATCATATCCACCCACTGACCGGAACGCATCCAGCCGCATCAGGGCGTGATGCCCGTGATCGACAAACCGTCCCGTTCCGGCGAGGCGATGGGCCGATCCACCATTGCCCAGCCGAGTGTTCTGGGTGAGTGCGATGATGCGCTGCATTGGGGTCGTGCCAACCGCGTTCATGGAAACTACGACGCTTGCCACGCTGTTTTTTTGGGCCTCATCCATCAGAATATCAATGAAATTGTCAGGATAACTGGAATGCGCATCCAGGCGCAGCAGCCAATCCATATCATCCCCGAACCGGGCGCAGGCGGCGTTGATCCCTGCACTCTGGATGCGGGCAGGATTAACCAAAAGCCGAATGTCGAATTGCGGAAAAGCGGCGATCCGGTCGCGGACGATCTCTTGTGTGCCATCTGTTGATCCACCATCGGCAATCACGAGACGCACCAGAGCACTACGACGCAGCCTGCGTTGCAGAAAACCCGCCAATCCATCGATGACAGCCGCGATATGCGCGGCTTCGTTCAATGTCGGCACAACGATCAGAACCGCGTCCTGTGATGTATCAACATGTTGCTCGGCTTTTTGGCCTGCTATTGCGTCTACAAGATCGCGAGCCTCTTGAGCGGTTATCTTCCAAGTGCTGAGGGGTGCGGTGTGTTGGGCATGGCGTAGATGCTCGAGGGTTTCAGACGACAGTTTATCCATCATATTGATGACGGCATCGTTATCCGCTTGATCCAGGATCAGCCCCAGTTCCAGTTCGTTCAGACGTCGCGCAGTTTCGGTCCCGGCCAAGGCAATCGGCGGGACTTGATTGATCCCGCTTTCATACATACGGTTTGGCAGAAGCCAGTCGGAGTTGCTTCCGGTATCATATCGGTCGATCAACCATGCAAGATCGACTCCGCTATAGATGCGCGCCAGATCGTCCGGATACATATAGGATCCTTCGAACTGCAGGTCCGGGTTGGCCTCCACAATCCGGTGAAAATCGGGTAGAGTGTCAAGGGCCGGGCGTCCGCGCAAAATGACCTGATAGCGGCCCGGCCGCGCCCGTGTCAGCGCATCGAGACTATGCAGCGAGAAAGGGCACCTGAGTATCCCGAACCAGCCGATGCGCAACGGCGCGTCCTTACATTGGTGCTCGCTGGGCTTGGGTATTGGGGAAGCAGCATTGACCACTTTGTTTTCAACTAGAAAGACCGGTGCTTGGCACTGCTCATAGGCCTCGAAATGGGCGCGTAGGAAGGCCGGAGACGATACGATCAGGCCATCGATTCCCCGGCACAAGCGTCGCTCGATCCAGCGCATCGCTCGTGCAGGTTTCGACGGGCCAACCATCAGCCGGTGAATATCGAGAACCTCATAGACAAGCGAAACGGGCCGACCCTTCGAAAGGTTACGACGCAACGGGACGGCCAATGCCAGCATCTCAAGGTTGCGGCACAAAATAGTGTCGGGATGCGGGATGTCCGAAAACGATGCCTTCAAGCGCATGCGTTGTTGCAGCACAGACAGCACGCGTTGCAGCATTCTGGCGTTGTAGGTTTGTCCCAGAATCAGAGCATTTTCCGGCAAAGTACCGGTGCGGCGACGAAACCCGGCAACCGTGACCTGCGCACCGCCCAGACGCAGCATGTCAACCCGACGCCAGATCGCGGCGTCATCCAGATCATGGGCCAGATAAAGGATACGCCTCTGTCCGTCGGAGCTCCTGCAACATGCAGAAAAATTATCATGATACTTGTGGCTCTGAGTCGTCATCGGTCGATCATCCCACCACGGATGCAGCTATGGGTTGTAGCTAGGCGCGCGCTTCGACGATTGTCAAAGCCGGAGTCAACGGCAGGCGAAACAGAGCCGATGTTCGGGTTGAAATGAGCAGGAAACCGTCGATGTGCGGAATCTTACGGCAATAGTCGAATGCTGTGCCGGCTTAGGGCGCAGATGTCCGCTTTAAATCTTTCGCGTGGGAAATAAGCGGGTTTGCCACTTTGTCGGGCACCCGTATGGCGGGAATTTGCTAAAAAGGATGCTGCAACTGCAAAGGATGGGCGAGTCACGTCCCGGCGTGCTTAGGTCGCCTCAACGCACGATGTCGGATTGTCGGAAAGAACCTCGCAATGGCTCAACATGGACTTCATGAGGCAGTCGAAACTGTTGCTCATGACAGTTACAAAGGTACCGTTCTGCAGGGCAGCTTTTACACCGGGCTCAGCCAGGGTGTGACAGTCGGCTGTCAGATCGCTTCGGTCCTCATTCTGTCGCGTCTGTTGATGCCTGCCGACTTTGGCCGTATCGCGATGATTGGTCCGGTTGTCGCCTTCTTGTCGATGTTCAAGGAAATGGGTCTGCTGCAAGCCGTTATTCAGAAAAAGTCGCTGACATACGGTCAGCTCAATTCGCTGTTCTGGATCAATATGGGCGTGAGCGCTGTCCTGACGATTTTCCTGATCCTGATGGCACCGTTGATCGCACAATTCTACAATGAACCAGACCTGATCTGGCTGATCCGAGCGATGGCGCTTGGCATGATGCTGACCGCCCTTGGTGCGCAACATTTTGCGCTGCTGAACCGCCAGATGATGTTTGGACGGATCGCAATAAACAGCGGAATGGTTGCGCTGGCCACCCTTGCAACATCGATCCTGTGGGCGCTTGTCTCGCCCTCACCCTGGGCCTTGGTTGCGGGTACGTTAGTGGGCGGAGTTGTTGGGTCTGTGATGGTTTGGGTCTGGGTGGCCTGGCGCCCTTCGCGGCCCGGCTTAGCGCCGGGAACAACCGATTTGCTGGGGTTTGGGGCCGGGATCACAGGTTTCAAACTGGCAAATTTTCTGTCGCGCAATCTGGATAGTATTCTGATCGGTCGGGTCTGGGGCAGCGCGGCGCTTGGGTTTTATGACCGCGCCTACAAGCTGATACTGTTTCCGCTGAACCGGGTGGCTCAGCCTCTGTCGCAGGTCATGGTGCCTGTCCTTTCGCGTATGCAGGATGAGTCTGAGCGCTATGCCCGTGCATTTTTTCGTGTCTTTGGGTTGATGCAGCTCGCGATCCTGCCCGGTGTCGCCGCGATGACCGGTATGGCAGAGACGGCGGTTCCCTTTCTTTTAGGCGCGCAATGGGCCGACAGCGCGCCAATTTTTGCGGCTTTGGGAATCGCCGCCCTGGCTCAACCGCTCGCTAATCCAACGGGCTGGCTGTTTGTCAGTCAGGGGCGTACGACCGAGATGGCATTTTGGGGCCTCGCGTCAGCCGTGGTGACCTGCGGGTCCTTTCTGTGGGGTGTGCAATACGGTGTGAGGGAAGTTGCAGTGGCTTATGCCGCCGTCACGGTCCTGAAGCTGTTTCCGCTTTGGGCTCTTGTCAGCCGAAAAGGACCAATTGGTCGAGACAGCTTATGCAAGCATATCTTGCCGGTTTTTTGCGCCGGGCTTGCCGCCTATGCAGTCGTTTGGGGCAACCGAGCGGCATTGCCCGATACTGCGATTGTGAAACTGCTGATAGCGACTGCTCTGAGCTATTTGGTTTTTGTGGTCGTTTTGACGTTCAGCTCCTACGGGCGCGAGATTCTGATAGAGGCTAAGCAGCTGCTTAGCCAGGCAGCAAGAACCCTCCGCCGATCTAGATCGGGGAAACACGCCTGATGCGAATAGGAACGCTATATCTCGTCGGTCAGTGTGCGACTCGCCGTTGTATGACGGAGGAGTTGCGTTGACTTATCTCGAAAAGATCGGAACCCGGATCGGCTGGCAGGTCGCGCCTGATCGGATGATTGCACGGTCTCATCCCAAACCCGATCCAAAACTTGACGACGTCTATATGAAACGCGGGTTGATCCTGATTCATATTCCCAAGAACGCGGGCACCTCGGTCGAGGATGCGATCTATGGTTATCACGTTCGTCATCGAACATGGCGCGAGGTTCAGGCGCTTTGTCCGCGCGCCTGGCAATCTCTTCCCAAGATCGCGATACTACGTGATCCGGTGGATCGGTTCCTATCGGCATTCGATTATCTCAAATCTGGCGGACGGAACGAGCAGGACAGACAATTCGGTGCGCGTATGATCGGGGATCGCTCAATTGACGCGTTCCTGAACCGGTTCTGCAATAACCTGTCGTTTCGGGCTACCTCCATGCGGTATTTTCACTTCCGCCCCCAAAGCGACTTCATCTCTGACGGTGATGTCGTCAAGGTAGATCATTTGATCCCGTTTCACAGGATAGCGCAGGGGCTGGAGAAATTTGCCGGTGTGGCCCCTAGTGCCCTTAAACATGCCAATAAAACAAACGGGCGGCGCTCGGAGCTGCCGCAATCAGCGGCCGATCATCTGCGCAGTATTTATGCGCAGGACGCCGCTCTGTTCACACAAACCTGCCAAATGTGGAAGGCGGAATCATGCCAAGAATCCTGCACATGAGTTTTCCTCAGACGTCACTGAGCCCGCTGTTTTCATACGAATCTGGAAGGTTTTGACAATGCGAATTCTGTTTGCCGGCGGGAATAGCTGGTTGCCCGAAGCCAGCGGCGGAACCCAGAACAGCACCGATCACCTGATCAGACAGAGTATAGCACAGGGCCACGATTGTGCAGTTTATTGCGGCTTTTCCGGGCGCGGGGTTTTTGGTTTTCGAATGCGCGTGCAACGCAAGATGACAGGCCGACCGTTCAGTATCGACCAAAGGCAAGGTTATGAGGTGATGCGTACGTGGGAGCCGACCGATCCGCATCGGATCGCCGCAGCTGCCCGGCATTTCCGGCCCGATGTCGTTGTGATCCAGACACGCCATTCGGCCCATCTGGGGCATGAGTTCGCAAAGATGGGCCTGCCCGTTGTGCTTTATCTACGAAATGTAGAATTCAATGAGAATGATGGCGATGTCAGCGCCATTCCGGGTGCTAGTTTCATCGCTAATTCTAACTTTACGGCCGGAGCATATCGCGACGCTTATGGTATCGACTGCACAGTTATCACCCCGACCATAAACTTTGAAGAATACAGCTGCGATTCGACAAAAGAGTTTGCGACACTGATCAACATCCACCCCAAAAAAGGATATGAGGTGGCTCGCGACATGGCGCGCGCATGTCCCGATATTCCTTTCTTGTTTGTCGAGGCCTGGACCTTGTGGGACGGGCTTTTCAAACAGATCATGGCTGAGATCGCCGAGTTGCCGAATGTAACTTACATGAGCCGAACCTCGGATATGTCGAGGGTCTACGGCCGCACAAAGGTCCTGTTGGCCCCAAGCCAGTGGGAAGAAGCCTGGGGCCGCGTCGCGTCCGAGGCCCATTGTAGTGGTATCCCTGTTGTCGGCTCGGACAGTGGTGGGCTGGGTCAGGCTATTGGACCTGGCGGTATTGTCCTGCCCCATGATGCACCGACCGAAGACTGGGTCGCCGCGCTGCGCAGACTCTGGTTCGATGACACCGCTTATGCCGATCTGTCCGAAAAAGCGTTGGCCTACGCTCAACGGCCCGAGCTGAACTTCCATCGCCAGCATGACACTTTTATTTCGGTGCTCAAGCGCGCAGTGTCTGAGCAAGATGCCAGCGTTCCAGCCTGATATGCGGACTTCGATCACCCAAGGAAGCGGGCTATGAAGATCTGCTTTTGTGTCTCAAGCTTTCCGGTTCTGTCGCAAACCTTTGTGACCTCGCAGGTGCTTCACGCCTTGCGGCAAGGGCACGAGGTGATTGTCGCGTGCAAGACGGTCGGCACGGACATTGCTCTTTCAGAGGAACAGGAAAGCTTGCTTGGCAATGTGAAGACGATCATCTGGCCACGCGAACAGCCACGTATCCTTAAGGTTTTACCGAGTTCGTGGTCTCGCCGGATCGCCGCACAGCTGGACCGTGCTGCGTGGCGACGTCAGATCGATGCCGATGTTGTTGTTGCGCATTTCGGGTTTCGGGGAAGGGCGGTCGCTCGGGCACAACGTGGCTGGAAACATCGCCCCCCGCTTGTGACCGTTTTCCATGGTCGCGATGTCAGCGTTGAATACCAGCGTGATGTTTTGGCGGGCTATCGTGACCTCTTTACCGAAGGAGATCTGCACGTCACCGTAAATAAGCAGTTTGCCCGGCAACTTGTGGAATGCGGCGCACCGTCAGATCATGTTGAAACCCGGCATCTCGGTATCCCGATCTCGGAATACGAATTTTGCTCTCCATCGTTCGGAACAACACTACGCTTTGTTAGCGTGTGTCGGCTTGTTGAGAAAAAGGGCTTAGAAACAGCAATCATGGCGCTGAAACTGCTGCGTCAGAGGCACCCTGAACTGGATTGGCGTTATGATATAGGCGGGGATGGTCCCCTAATGGATCAACTGCGCGATCAGGTGGAGAACGCAAAGCTCGGGGATCGCATTGAATTTCTGGGATCGTTGCCGCACAAGGATGCGCTGTATCAGATAGCGGGTGCGGATGTTTTGTTTGTGCCAAGCCTGACGGCCAGGGATGGTGATCAGGAAGGCATCCCGGTCACATTGATGGAGGCAATGGCATTGGGGACACCGGTTTGCACCACCAACCATTCCGGCATCCCAGAGCTTGTGACCCATGGTGAAACCGGTTTGCTGGCGGATGAGCGCGATGCAGAAGGGTTCTACAAAAACATCGTCCTTCTCGCTCAAAACCCCGATCTGGCCAAAGCCCTTGCCAAGACAGCACGGGAAAAGGTGGAGAGCGAGTTCAACGAGGACCATCAGAACATCCAGTTTCTGGATCGCTGCCAGGCCTTGGTAAAACAAGCATCGGCAATTGCACCCAGAAGCACCCACGCGCCCATCAAGCTGTCTTAACGCCTGAACGATTGGCCATTTTGGAGTCGATGATTTTGAAAACACCGGATTTCATTATCGGAGGGGCACCGAAATGTGGAACGACCTCATTGCATCAGGTGCTGGATCAGCACCCTGGTGTCTGGATGGCCAAAAACGAATTGTACTTTTTTGATGCCGATGATCCGATTGCGCATCGCGATTTCTTTCAGATGGACGGTGAGGATCTGGTCTGGCGTGATCCGAAGGCTCCGGCTTTGCGCGATTGGTATCACAGCCGGTTCTCAGAAGCCCCTGACGGCTGTCTTGTAGGCGAGGACACGACCACATATCTGATGTCTGATGTCGCTGCCTTTCGTATCGGGGCGGCGGACCCCGCGGTAACGGCCCGGGTTCTTCTTCCATACATCGTTTGATATCAGATGCTTGTCGAGATCACGGTGATCACGACTGTGAGAGATACTGGCCGACCCGTTGCACAGGCTTCGTTTGATCAGCAACACGGTTGCCGCCGTCCAGGAACGGTGTGACGCCACCCAATCCTCATCTGCTGCGAACCCCAGCCACGCGCGTCCTAAGACGTTCCTCTGACCGAGAGGTGAGTTCTTTATTGGTTGCAACGTCAAGAACGGCGAACACCTCGGCCAATGGGTGGTTGGCTGGCAGATTAGGTTCCAGATCAGCAGCAACAGCGAGAAGCCGCGACAGATCATTGATGTCAACGCAGAGCTCCCACTGGGTCGCCATTTCGCGTGCGAACGGCCAACGTTCCGAGCGGAAAGGCTTGATCAAAGCCACAATACTTGCACGAAGCTCATCACCCGTTAGATCCTCGTTCTGAACCAACCCATAAATCTCGGTAACCAGTGCCTGCAAAGGTGATACCTGCCGTGCGGCAGTTCGGATCACCAGTCACGGACACGCCGGACAATATCACTGACAAGGTGATTATAAAGTTCGATCGCGCCGTTGGTCAGAACCCCAGTGCCGGCCTCGCGAAACCCGGTCAGCTCAACAGCCAGTTTGCGATGTCGAAGTTTTTATCGCTCGCATGGTCTCTGTTAGCGTTCAATTCATTGCGCCAGGCCAACTTCATTGCCTGTGACCTAACTACCTCAGAACCTAGTTGCAAAAGTAGTTCTGGGCCGAACTAACATCGCTCAAGCATGTAGGGTTGTTAAAAGTATTAGGTTGTCTTCCGCAGGCTTGCGGGCCACGTCCAGTTTCGTAAGTTAGGCGCCAGCATCAGAGAGGGCATGGAATGAGCTGGACCGAATATCTCGACACACACCAATCGCGCTTTGTTGAAGAGCTGTGCGACTTCATTCGTATTCCATCGGTTTCAGCCAAACCCGAAAACGCGGGCGATGTTCGAAAGGCCGGGCAGTGGGTGGTTGATCGGTTGGTTGCGGCGGGAATGGAAAACGTTCAGATGATGGAGACTGCCGGTCATCCGGTGGTCTGTGCCGATTGGCTGCATGCCGGGCCTGATGTGCCTACGATTCTGATCTATGGCCATTTTGACGTGCAACCAGCCGAACCATTTGAGCTCTGGTCTTCGCCTCCGTTCGAGCCAACGATCCGCGGAGATCGGATCTACGGGCGTGGGGCGACCGACGACAAAGGCGCCATGTTCATCCCGATCCTTGCGGCTGAGGCTCTGCTGGCGGAAACCGGGAAACTGCCAGTCAATGTGCGGTTTTTCTTTGAGGGCCAGGAAGAGATCGGATCGCCCGACCTTCCGCCCTTTATCGAGGCAAATCTCGACCGGCTTCAGGCCGATATGATCTTTTCTGCCGATGGCAGCCAGTGGGATACCGAGACGCCGCAACTTGTCCTCGGTCTGAAAGGGCTCACCTCACTTGAGATCTCGGTTCAGGGCGCCAAATCCGATTTGCATTCTGGTATGCATGGCGGCGGCGTCGCAAACCCGGCGATGGCGCTGGCCCAGTTGCTTGCCAGTATGAAATCGACCGATGGTCGCATCACGGTGGATGGTTTCTACGACGATGTCGTCGAGCTGACAGATGAAGACCGCGCGGCAATTGCGCGGGTTCCCTGGGACGAGGCGGCCTATCTGGTCCAGACCGGAGCGCCAGCAACCTTGGGTGAGCCGGGATATTCAACACGTGAAAATCTGTGGGCGCGTCCGACGCTTGAGGTCAACGGGTTGACCAGTGGTTGGCAAGGGGAAGGCACAAAGACCGTTTTGCCTGCAGTTGCTTCGGCCAAGATCACGTGTCGCTTGGTCGCCAATCAGAACCCCGAAAAGATCTTTGATCTGATCTCGGCCCATGTTGAGGCTCATTGCCCGCCGGGTGTCACTGCTGAGGTATCGCGCAACCCAGGGCGCGCGGATCCGTTTCTTGTACCGGCCGGCCACAACGCAACCGCAATCGCGGGACAGGTTCTCGAAGAGGTTTACGGCAAACCAGCGTACAAAACCCGCGTTGGCGGATCGATCCCTGTGATGTCGACCTTACTGGACGAGCTGGGTCTGCATGCTGTCATGTTTGCCTTTGGACATGAGGATGAAAACCAACACGCCCCTGACGAGTTCTTCCGTCTGCCAACCTTCAGACGTGGCCAAATGGCTTACGCCCGGTTGATGGAACGGTTGGGCGAATAGTGCTAACAGCCAACATCGGTTCAACCGTTTTCACACGCTTCCGACATCACTGCATAGGTGCGATCTATGACATGCCGCACCTCAGCAAGAAACCGATCTTCATGATGCGTGACGAGCCATTGATCATGTTCCAGATCGTCGATCAAAGGTGACACTGGTATCAGGCCCGGCTGTGTGTTTCCAATGAAAGTTGGCAGAACCGCTCTGGCAAGACCTGCATTTGCAAGCTCAAGCGCATTCTGTGGCGCCGTAACTTCGATGGCGTCGTCCTCTTGCGAATGTTCTCTCACCCATCTGGCCGAGGGTGTTTTGGACATGACGCGCACCCAGGTCGAAATGCCTTCTTCCGCAGCATAGACCGCAAACCGAACCCGCCCGATCTTGCGGCCGGCCAAGCCGATCTCTTCTGGCCGGTGGTTTCGAATACCAATCGCGGCTTCCCTGTGTCCGATGTTCAATAGGTCTTCTGACGAGATGAAACGCAGCCGGACTGGCATTGATCCCTTAAGTCTTGCGAGAGCGCCAATCAAAATTCTTGTTACCCAGGTCCCGGCCGAAATTTTGACCAACGGTGGTGCAGTAGCAAGGCTGCTTTCCGTGACAGGTAGGACACGCGCTTCGATGCTTTCGACTTTTTTCAACAGCGCTTGTCCGTCCTCAGTCAGATCATACCCTCGCGGATTACGGTGAAACAGCTCGCTTCCGAGGTTGCGCTCAAGCTCAATCATGCGCCGACCCAGCGTGGGTGCGCTCTTGCCGGTCTGTTCAGCTGCTGGCCCAAGCCCGCCCGCTCTGGCAACCGCAAGGAAAAGCCGCAGGTTGTCCCAGTCAAAGTTACTTTCATACATGAAATAAAGGTTACATTTTGTGTTGTTGATGAAAAGGCTGTGATGGCGTTTTTTCTGAAGGATCAGTCAGGAGACTCACAGATGAACTTTCTCGAAACCGAAATCTCACCCCTTGGCATGGGGTGCTGGCCGATTGGTGGCAAAATGTACTGTGGTGAGCAGTCGTTGGGTTACACCCGATCGGACGACGGTGCCTCCATTCGTACGATCCACGCGGCACTGGACGGTGGGATCACACTTTTTGACACTGCAGCCGCCTATGGCGCTGGGCATTCGGAACGTTTGTTGGGCAAAGCGCTAAGGCATCGACCCGACGTCCTGATTGTCACAAAGATCGGGGTTGGGATCGATGAAGCGAGCAGACAGATTTCATTTGAATCCTTCACCCCGGATCAGGTTGGCCCTGCTGTAGATGGGTGTCTGTCGCGGCTGGAGCGGGATCGGATCGATCTGTTGCTGTTGCATGTGAACGATATGCCAATTGACCAGGCCGAGGCTGTGTTTGACGAACTCGACCGGCTAAAAGAGGCCGGGAAGCTGCGCGCCTATGGTTGGAGCACCGACTATTCCGAAAGCGCCCGGGCAGCCGCATCCAGGGATGGCTTCAGTGCAGTGGAATACGTGTTGAACGTCTTTTTCGACGCGCCCCGCATGCAACAGGTGGTCCAAGAGGAAGGATTGTTGTCCCTTATCCGCTCACCGCTTGCGATGGGGCTGCTTACAGGGAAATACAATCGGAATACCATTATGGCGTCTGATGATGTGCGTGCATCCGGCGAAAGCTGGATGGAGTACTATACGGATGGCCGGGTAAATCCAGATTTCATGCGACAGCTCGATACGGTTCGCGATTTACTCACCACAAATGGTCGAACGCTTGTGCAGGGGGCTCTTGGGTGGATATGGGGCCAATCTGAAACATATGTACCGATTCCGGGCGCACGGACAGAAGAACAAATTGAGGGCATTTCAGGCGCACTGACCTTCGGTGCTTTGCCGGATGAAGTAATGAACGAAATTGAAAGCTTGATTGCACGCAACACCAACGAACCAGACCGCTCGAGGTAGCTTTCAGAACTGTAAGCTTGCCGCTAATGTCGGCAAAGCAGGCTGCTGACGCTGCATCTCCGTTTTCTGTTCAAGGTCTGCTATGGGCCGTCCTTGCACGACCAACCGCAGCGACGCACGCTTCGCACGTATTTAGGCCAACCGCAGCATTTGGCACTCTGTGTTCAAAGCAGCGCTTGGATGCACCGCCGTTCTGAATGTCTCCGCAATAACACCCATGTCTGATGTCGGTGATTTCGTACGTCGGCCCAAGTACTGAATCCTCGAATTGAGCGATCTCATCTGGCGCCAATGCAGACTGGTCTATTTCAACCGGAAAGTATGCGTCTCCGGAAAAGCTAGGCATTCCTACCAGCCCTGTTTCACCGACAGCTCTGACAAGCGCTTCAATGACTGTTCTTGGTCCACTAACAACTGGGCCAACCGCTTTCATTGATCCGTGTACCAAGATTCCGTTACCTTATTGAACGTCAAGTGAAAAGAGATCACCAACGAGGCTCTCTAGTGTGTGAAATTTTGCATCCATGCTGTTGACTAAAACCAATTCTGGGAATGAAATCGGTAACTTTGGGCTCACCGCCGACCTCAGAGCCAGTGTAGCATTGTCAGCAAGGGACCGTCGCGCGCTGCAGTAATCGGCCCTTCCCTGCCGTTCATCCAACCAGAGCCAAGTTGCGGTGTGCTCGTCAAATCCGCCATTTGCTGCGTTCGCGATAGTGGGGTCACTTGATCCGGGAAAGCAGTTGAAACACCGGCATTAGTTCAGCCAGCTTGGTTGCTGTTCGTTCCGTTAGGTTTGGTTCGTGGGCAAAGTTAGAAGACATGGCATCCATCCAAACCGCAAAGCCTTTGCGCCGCAACGCTTCCTCATAAGGATGATTTTTGTCAAAACCAGGCGGGATGCGCTTCAACTCCGGGTCACCGACCCGGAAACCCTGTTTTCGCATCTCTATGGTGGTCTGGGTCAACTCTGCGCCCAGAGGGCCCGCCATCGCATCGCGGAAAACGCCCAAAGCCCCTTTTTCGTACTGGAACACCCCACAACCGAGCGATAGCCTTTCTGGGGAAAGGCCAAAGAACCACATTGGCGGCTGAACCGCCTGTCCTGTCGGTAGGAACGCAAGGTGCAGATGCGCGTTATAGGGTGTCTTGTCTTTGGAAAACCGAACATCGCGATGAATCCGAAAGATTTTGCTGCTATGATCCTGCCCGGTCAAGTCGTGTAGCGCCAACTCCATATCTTCGGCGAACAGCTTGCTGGGTGCCTTAATGTGAGTCTCATACGTCGCCTTGTTCGCTGCAAACCAGTCCTTGGTATTGTTGGCCTTCAGTTCTTGCAGGAAGCCTACTGCCTCGGCAGCAAAACAATCGAATTGGGCCATAAGATCCTCCGTTCAGTCTTTCTTGGGCAACACCGCTGCATGTTCGAGGCAGAAGTGCAGCCACCGTTGCAAGACTGCGTCATTGCAATCTGATGCGTCAACGCGAACAAAACCGCCCAGCTTGCGGATGCCATGAATCACAGCGCGGGCCGTGGGGTCTTGCAATGCCGTGGGCTCGTTCACCTTTCCCACCCTGAACATGAACCGACCCACGCCATCCTGATGTCTGCGCGCACCACAAAGCATGTTGCCGTTCAAGAAGAAGCACGTACCACCCATCATTCGTTTTTCGGAAATGCCCACATGCGCGGCCAGAGCGTCTCGCATGCGGGCGTTGTGTGTTTCGTCCACGGGCATCAGATGCCGGTCCAAAGCTGCCAGAGGATTGCCAGCGCAAGCACCAGCATTGCCATATTGGTGAGCGCTGCGCCAATCGCGCGCCCCTTGCCATTCACCGAAGTGCTGAGGCTGAAATAGTGGATAAGACGGGCAAGCAGCAACACGCCACCGCAGGTAGCGACCAGCCAGGGTGCAGTTCCCGCAATCTCAGCCCCTGCAAGGGCCAGCAGCGCAAGCGGCACGTATTCGATGAAGTTTCCATGCGCCCGCATCAGCCGCAGGAGGCTTTCATCTTCACCGTGAAGCAAAGAAATTCCCGTCTTGGTGCGACGTACACCAACGGCAATCGCCATCGGAATGCTCATCAAAACAAACACTGCCGTAACGGCCAGCGCGATCTGCGGAAACTGTTCCATGTGATGCCTCCTCTTTGATCGCGCTTAAGACGCCATGCTCTCATATGTGATGAGCGCAAACCGAGCCCCTTGCGGGTCAGTCAGAGTGGCCATGCGGCCGACCCCCGGCATATCCATCGCCGGCTGAACAACTACGGCCCCTTTGGCCTCAGCCTTGGCGACACTGGCCTCCACGTCGGCAACCGTAAAAAAGATCGTCCAACTGCCGTGATCTTCCGGCATCGGGGAAAATCCGCCAATCGCGGTTTCTTCCACGACGGCGGCGGAATAGCTTGACCCATCCTGCATGGGCATGTCGTTGATCGTCCAGCCTAGCACCTCTTGATAGAAGGCCTTGGCTTTGCCCTGGTCGGGACCGGAATGTCCGATCCAACCGGAATTCCCGACAGTGGTCATCTCAAGAATACTCATGTGCTTCTCCCTTGGTTGCGCCCGCCAAATACGGGTCTGATCCAAGGACGCACAACGCACCGCGATCCCTACACGCTGCGTAAACTTTCTTCGCTGATTGCAATTTTCTCTGCAATTGCATCACGTTCGAGAGCCGTAGGGCCAAGTGCAATAACGGTTTCAAACGCAGAAATCGCCGCGCTGTGGTCACCCGTTTCCTGCAACAAGCCACCGCGCATTGCGTGGAACCAGCGATACGCAGACAAATCCTGTTTCAGAGGCTCCATCGCTTTCAGCGCGTAATGCGGGCCATGCAGCCTGGCCTGCGCTGCAATCTGGTTAAGTCGGACGACAGGCGTTGGTTGCAATGCGTAAAGCGCAGCGTAGTGACTTTCAATCAATGACCAGTCGGTGTCATCAACCGAGGCCGAATGGGCATGGGTCGCCGCGATTGCAGTCTGAATGATATAGACACCATGATGTCCTATCCGCTGGGCCTTTTGCAAAAGACCCGTCGCTTCGGCGATGTTCGCGCGATCCCAAAGACTGCGATCCTGATCATCCAATGCGACAAGCTTGCCTTCTGGATCAATGCGCGCATGTCGCCGCGCGTGTTGAAACAGCAATAGTGCCAGCAAGGCGGCCTGTTCCCCCATCGCCGGAAACAGTGCCGCAAGCAGACGTGCCAAACGGATCGCCTCTTCACACAAGGTAAGCTTGATTTGCGTTGGACCGGCCGAGGTTGACCATCCTTCATTGAACATCAAGTAAACCATCAGAGAGACCTCACCCAATCGCGCACCCCGTTCTGCTGGGCTGGGTGTTTCGAAAGCAACCGGGTTGCTCGCGATCTTTTTTTTGGCTCGGGTAATCCGCTGTTCCATGGTCTTGGGCTTGATTAGAAAACCGCTCGCGATTTCATCGACGCTCAACCCCAGGACGACCCGCAAGGCAATGGCTATCTGATCTCGATGTTCCAGTTCGGGATGGCAGCAGATGAACAGAAGCCGCAAAACATCGTCGCGCAATTCGTCCGGATCTGGGGTTTCGGCAGGCATCGGCTGAAACTCCTCACCGTGGCGCGACAGGATTGCCGCGCGGCGCTGCGATTTGCGCAAATCATCAAGACCCGCGTTGCGCGCCGTCGTCAGCAACCACGCCAACGGGTCACGAGGTGCTCCGTCTTTGGGCCAAACCGTCAGAGCTTTTAGGCAGGCGTCGGCAAATGCTTCTTCCGCCATATCGATATCCCGAAACAAACGGGTCAGGGCTGCAAGCGCACGCGGTCGGTGCAGAGTGAAAGTGGCCTCGAGCCAGTCCGACATGTCCTATTCCGACGAGATCACACCGCCAGCCCAGGCCACTGGTCGCACCTCAAGCCTTGCTACAGGGGATGAGATCATTTTTGCGTATTCCAACGCCTCATCAAGGTCTTTGAATTCGGCAGCATAAAACCCGAGGAAGTTCTCCTTGGTCTCGGCAAATGGGCCGTCGGTGATCAATGGCGCTGTGCCTTCGGTTGGAGCGGGCTCGACCATCACGGCAGAGGTCGGCGGCATTAACTTCATCGATACGAACTCCCCGCGCTCAGATAGCGCCGTTTGCAACGCGCCGTGGCCTGACATCACTTCGTTCTGGCGATCTTTAGGCAGCGCTTCGAACACGCCCGGCTCCCCATAAATCGTGATTGCGTATATCATTTTCGCCTCCATGCTTCATTCGCATGGTGCAAGGACGCGGGAGGATATGCAAATCCGACAACTGATCCACAATACGAGATCGCAAGATGGCCACTTAGAACACCGGGACGCTAATCGAATGCTAGGCGGGTTTCGTGACCGCAGAAACAGCCGCATTCCGGATGGACAACGATGGCCTCAGGATATGATTTGAAATTCTAGCACTGGTCGTTGTGGAGCTAGGGTTGATCACGCCACCCGTTGGACTCAATGTTTTCATCATCTCATCCCTGACGCGCGACACACCTATGTCGACAGTCTTTCGTGGTGTGATACCCTTCCTCGGAGCCGAGATCATTCGCGTTGGTCTGATCCTGATGATCCCGGCGGTAGCGCTGGCTGTGCCAAACCTTATTGGAGGCTAAATACTCGTCGCTTACCTCGAAGGTAGTCGCGAATTGGCGTACGTATGCCACATAAACTGCTAAATGAAAACAAGACGATCGCCCCCAAGAATCGGGCGTGCTCAAAACGAATGTGTGACGCTTTCACATTGCCAATGCTGGACATTCTAACATTGCTTCTTCAAGCCGATGACTTTTGCGCACGCGGCCCAATTGTATGTGCCAGCTGCTGTTGGCAATTGCTTTCTCGCATGTTCTCGGAAGTCGCTCATATGTATGCGGCCTGTTGATCGGCACGCGGGCAGTGGCGTTGTTGGGTTCAACTCAGTGCCGCCCAAGCAGGTCGAACAGAACCCCAATGGGCGCGCCGCTTTTAAGCCACGGACAGGCTGACCTGGTATCGATATCTTAGGTGCCGATTGTTTTCTTACATACGCAGGATGAGAAAGCCCCCTGCACGTCAAAAAGAAAGTCCTTCTGACAAGAGCTCTAAAATGAGCTCCGCAAACACTAGCCGCGTGGTAGTGCGATGTCGTTGCTGCCTTCAGGCTCTGGTCCAAGGCCATAGTCCATTCGGTGCATCTGATCGATCACACGTGACATTTCTTCATTCGACAAAACCGGCGGTTCCCCAAGCGGTAGCGCCTGCACATAAAGTCGCGACAAAGTCTCGACCTCTGTCGCCAACCAAAGAGCCTTGTCCAGTGTCTTGCCGATCGCGATCTGCCCATGTTGAGCCAACAGACACGCTGTTCTGCCTTTGAGCACCGCCAGCACCGCCTCAGATAGCTCCTGCGTCCCAAATGTAGCATATTCGGCACAGGGGATGGTCGTTCCGCCAGCCACTCCGACCATATAGTGGAAAGCCGGGATCTGGCGGTGATGGCAGGCAAGCGTCGTTGCGTAAACCGAATGGCAATGCAACACGACATCGATATCCGGACGGGCTTTCAGAATATCGCGATGGAAACGCCATTCAGATGATGGCCTGCGCCCGACATAGGTGCCTTCGAAATCCATTTCCACCAAATCGTCGGGAATCATCTTGTCATAGGGCAAAGACGACGGTGTTATCAGGAACCCATCCTCGAAACGGACCGACAGATTTCCGGCCGTGCCCTGATTAATCCCCGTGGAGTTCATTTTCAAACATGTCTCAACCATACGCTCGCGTAGATCTTGTTCAGTCATAAGATTGGCCTCCTTGTCGATTTGCGGCCTCGCGCCATTGCGTCGCGTATTCCGTCAGGCCCGGCAGTACAATGGGTACGACCGGTTCAAGCGTCAGAGGCGTCGATAGGCTACCCGACGCCCTGCGTGCGAGTTGCAACGCACCTGCGACAACACCATGAGTTTCATGCGACGCTTCTGTGCGAAGGCCCGGACGCAAGGCCGCGACGATTTGCGCGTACATTGGGTCCTTCAGAAACGTGCCATCCAAGATGAGCCTTGAGCCCCCGTTCAAGACATCAGTGCAGGTGACTGTCAGCAATGCCGAATGCAGAACCGCAAGCGCCGCGCGCTCAGCTTGGTTTTCTGGAGGAGCACCGACAATATGACCTCGTCTGGCTGAGCCGGGAAACTGCCCGTCATTGTCACCAAAACTCGGCATGGCCATCGTACCCCGCGCGATCAGACGCGCCACGACCTTTTGTTCGGCAACTTCATCGCTTGTGTCTGCTCCGGCAATGGCCGAAAACTCTCGCCCACCCATCGTCAGTGCCCCACCGATCGGGGTGCCAGCCATATCTGCGTTAATCGTGGTGCCACGTGACTGATCAAGTTTTCCGGTTTCAACGTCACGCGACAAAGCGACAACCCAGGTTCCCGTAGAAACCAGCGTAAAATCTTTAACCTGCGCGGCCAGATAGCGAAAAAAGTTGGCCGTTGAGTCATGTGCTCCGGTCAACACCACCATGTCCTGAGGTAAGTCAAATCGCTGCACAAGGTCCTCGCGCACCGGTCCAAGAGGGTTCCAGGCCGCCTTGAATTCTGGCATAAGTGTTTCCCAACCTTGCTCCAGAACAATCGGCGTCCACCGTCGCTGCGATACATTCCACAGATGCGACTGCGCCCCCATTGCCGAGTATTCAGAGGCCGCGACTCCGGTCAGCCACCAACCCCAAAATTGCGCGATGTTCAGAAAGTGCCGAGCGTTGCAAAACGCTGCCGGGTATATGCGTTCCATCCAAAGCAACTAACGCGCTGCATGCGTGGATGCCATCATCACCGGGCTGCCGCGATCCTCGAAGGTTCCCGCTTTTTTGCGATATTCTGCATCAATGTCAGCAGGGCATGCCTGCTCATAATCGATCATCGGCAAGGCTTGTCCCGCACCGGCGCCGTCTACGTCCGAGCCGACAAGTACCCCGCCTGACCCATGCCCGACCGGAACAATCGTCCGGATTGGATGCCGCTTGCAAAGCTCTGCAAGCGTTGTGATCAACCATATCGAAGTGCCTTCCAAGTCATGGTATCGCCAGGTCTGACCATCCAGAACCGAGTTTGAGGTCGACCGACTCTCAAGCAAAGTGCCGTCTTTGCTGGCAACCCAGAGTTCAATATTGGTTTTGCCAACATCGATAACAGCGATATCAGCTTTTCTGGTCAAAAGCTTAGCACGTCAGCAAATACACCGCCCCTTAAATCCCCAAATGAACCTGCTGCTGTCATCATATGAGGCGGTACTGGGCCGCTTTGTTCCTGAGGAACGGCAACCCCTTGTCCATAACGTCTTCGAAGGAAGGGGCAACAGGGCGCCAAACAGCAAGACCGTACCCAATCTGAGGGGGCATGTTGATGAAACTTTCCATCGCAAGCCCCCCCTTGAAGCCGATCGCGGCCAGCGTGGCGTAGATTTCGTCCCAGTCACAGGTCCCCTCGCCTGGTGTGCCGCGGTCGCTTTCCGACAAATGAATGTAGCGCAAGTGTTCTCGTGCATCGAGGATACCGTTGCCCGCGCCCTTTTCTTCGATATTCATGTGATACGTATCGAGATGGATGAAGATGTTGTCGGCTCCGACCTTTTCGATCATGTCGACCGCCTGCCAACCTGTATTGATCAAATGGTTCTCGTAGCGATTTACCGGCTCGATACCAAAGGCGATCCCAAGGGTCCTAGCATGTTTCGCGGCCCCCTCTAAAGCCCGAGCAATATTATCGTATTCTGCCTGCGTGGGTGGTACGCCTGTACGTTCTCCGATGCCGCCATAAGTGACGCCGGAAAGGGCTTCGGCACCCATCTTACTGGCCATGTTCATAGCATCGACAAGGTGCTCGATTGCGCCGTCTGGATTGACTGACGCCCAGTTTTGTTCGGGCAGCCCGAGCGAACAGACCGCCCGCATTTCGTGTTTTTCGAGCAAGTTGCGCGTGTGAGCCGCGTCCACAACGCCGGTATCCAGCAAAGCAATCTCGATGAAATCCATCTGGTAGGCCGCCGCAGCGGGTATCGTCCGCTCGGCCCCATCACGATCCCAATGCATGGTCCACATGCTGGTATGTACGCCGAAACCTTCCATGATCATGTCCCTCTTCGTCGTTTGTCTCGCCACCGTTCACCAACCCAGCGCAGCGCCATCACGCCAATCAGAAACAACCCCCAGACAGCGGTCGACAAATGCTGGTTGGCACCGATCAGGTTCAGACCCGATGAAAGCGCTTGCAGGATAATCAAGGCCAGAACCACCGGTAGAACACGCCCAAACCCGCCGAACGGATCGATCCCGCCCAGGAAACAAGCAAGCACTGTCACCAACAGCAAAGCCTCACCGTGGCCAACACGGACAGAATTGAATCGCGCCGCCATCAAAATCCCGGCAACGGCGCATATCACGCCCGAAATCGCGTAGATCAAGACAAGTGTCCGGCGCGTATGCAGGCCGGAATATTCAGACGCCTGGATATTCGAACCGATCATGTAGACCGAGAACCCGTGTCTTGATCGTCTTAGCATGATATGCCAAATGAGCGCGGCCACCAGAAAGACTATCATCGGAACTGGAACGCCCATAACGCTGCCGTGGCCCAGTACGTTCATGTACTCTGGAAATCCCGATATGTCCCCTCCACGCGTCAGGAACTCACCCAACCCTCGCAGGAAGATCATCATGGCAAGCGATACCAGAATGGGATGTGCACCGACATAAGCCACGACGACGCCCATGACAGCGCCCGAAGCAGCACCCGCCAGTAATGCAAGCACCACACCCAGCACAAAAGCCCCCAGTCCGGCATCAGGCCCCCCGAATTGTATCAAAACCCAAGCAAGTGCGAGACCCGAAATGTTGGCTTGAAAGATGATGGCAAGGTTCAGCCCACCCGAAAGAATCGGAACAAGCATTGCCAGTGTCAGCAACCCCAAGACCGGCATCTGAAACGCCATCGAGCGCAGGTTGGCACCGGTCAGGAACAAAGGGGTCGCAAAGGAAAACGCCAGAAAGACCAGGCCAAGAAAGACAAGTAATGGCAGGGTTTCCGCACCAACTGCCGTGTTGAGTCTGTCACGCAAGCTCATGTTGTGCCCACCTTTGCGACAGCTGTAGCGCCGCGTGGGAGCCGCCCAAAACTCAGGTTTGATGATGAGATGGCCAGCAGGATCGCCGCGCCGATGATCATTTGGAATGCAAAGGGCGAGATTCCAAGAAGGTTCAAACCGTTCTGCGTGATCGCAACAAACATCACCCCAAGGATGCATCCAAGAACAGTGCCTCGCCCACCACCAAGTCGAGCCCCACCGAGGACCACCGCAGCCAGCACGTCCAGTTCCCGACCGTATAGCGCATTTGGAACAACCTCTTGGGCAATGTTCACCTGCATCAGCCCCCCTATGCCGGCCATCATCCCGCACCAACCAAAGGCGACAATTTGCATCTGCCAGATATTCACGCCCGCACGCATTGCTCCCTCGGGGTTGTCGCCAAAGGCATAAAGCTGGCGGCCCAGAGTGGTCAGACGGATGAGGCCCCAAGTCGCGACGACGCAGACGATCATGACGGCAACTGAAAGATTCAGTTCCGACCAGGTTCCATCCGAGGCTTGTCGTTCAAAAATGAAAATACGATCAGTCCACCAATCCGGCAGGTTGTAGATGTTTCGACCTTTCGTGAAGAACATCAGCAACCCAAAGAACGCGTTGAAGGTGGCAATGGTGATAACAATAGAAATCACCCGAAACCCGTGGATCAAAAGGGCGTTGATCATTCCAAGACCGATCCCAAGCAGACCCGCGACCAAAAAACCCACCGCCCAGTTTCCGCCCCCTATGCCCATGAAAACCTGCGCGGCCACATACTGAACGACCGAAGCCGCGACCGCGAAAGAAATATCGATGCCACCAGCAATGAGGACGACCAGCAGGCCAACCGCCCAGATCAGGTTCACCGCGTTATTGTTCAACAACGACGTGATGTTGCCCAACGTCAGGAAGGTGTCCGTACCAAGCGACAAACCAATGATCATCAAAAGCAACACAACACTGAGGCGCGCCTCGACGGGATGATCACGAAAGAAGTCACGCATAGATACGTGCCTCAAGTTCGGGAACGCTGGTCGCCCGTGGATCGTATTCGCCCACAATACGCCCATCCGCCATATGCAGCACACGATCCGCATTGAACATCGCTTCGGTCACCTCGTCCGAAATCAAAAGGATCGCCAGCCCTTCTTCGGCCAAATGCCTAACGATGCGAAAGATGCCCGCACGAGCCCCGACATCCACACCCACGGTTGGGCTGTCGAGGATCAACAGCCGCGGCTCGGTTGCCAGCCATTTTGCCAGTACAACCCTTTGCTGGTTGCCGCCTGACAGCGTCGAGACAGCATCCTTAGGCTGCCCAATCTTGACTGCAAGTTCATTGATCCAGTGACAAACAAGATCGGCTTGGCGTTTGGCGGATAACAATCCGATCCCATTGAGAATGCGATCAAGCACTGAAATAGACGTGTTATCCGCGATTGATTGCGGCTGAATAAGCCCCAGGGACAGTCTGTCTTCCGACACATAAGCGACACCGCGCGCGATAGAGTCGCGGATCGAGGCAAATCGAACAGACGACCCTTCCATCCGGATTTCACCCGCATCGGGTGGTTTCATACCAATTAGTGCAAGGGCCAGTTCCGTGCGGCCGGCTCCGATCAAGCCCGTCAAACCCAGAACTTCACCACGCCGGATGGTAAGGGAAACATCGTAGAACTCTTCGTGCCGACTTAACCCAACGGTTTCCAGAACCGGTTCCGCCTGAGAACGGTCCTGAGCGCTGACCGTGTTCTCCAAAAGCGCCCCGGTCATAAGCTCGCCAAGACGGGATTGCGTCATACCCTCGGTCGGATAGACGCCGACAAGCTTGCCATCGCGCAGGACTGTGACCCGCTCTGAAATGTCGATCACTTCTGCCAATCGGTGGCTGACGAAGACGACAGCAATACCTTGTGAGGACAGCGTGCGAACGACCTCTAGCAATGAATCCGTTTCGCTTTGGGTTAGCGACGCCGTCGGCTCATCCATAAACACCAGACGTGCGTCGCCCATTAACGCCCGCGCAATCGCAACGATCTGACGTTGCGCAATTGGCAAATCACCCAGTCGTGTATCCAGGTTCAACGGCACCTTCAGGCGATCAAGCACTGCCTGTACGCGGGTCTTATAGCGACGTCCGAACGTCAGGCGCGGCACCAGTCCAACCATCTCATCAAAAGCAATGTTTTCCGCGACGGTCATATGCGGAAATAGCGCAAGATCCTGCCAAATAACCGCGATCCCCAACGCTCGGGCTTTTGTCGGGGAAATCGTGTCAACTGGCTGACCAAACAGTTGCAATTCCGCGCCAGGGTCAGCTGTATACACACCAGTAACAAGCTTGATCAGTGTGGACTTGCCACAACCGTTTTCTCCGGCAAGGCAATGCACCTCTCCCGAACGCACTTCGAAATCAACGGATTGCAGCGCCTTTACGCCACCGAAGGTTTTCGAGACGTTTCGAAGCCTCAGCGCCGGGGCTTTGTCTGGATCAGTTTTCATGTGTGTTCTTAGTCTGAATGGAGATCCGCGATGCGCGGAGCTCCAAATCAACATTAAATCGTATCAGAGCCCCTTGGCAGCCAGCTCGTCAACAGTGCTCTTGTTAATCTCCAAGAGGTTATCGGTGATGATGTTGCGGGTTGCGGCATCCGGACTGACAACACCCAATCCCTCGATCTCGGTTCCTTCCGAGATTTCTTCGCCGTTCACCAGCATGTCGCCTAAAGTGACAAACACGCGGCCCGCCTCAGCTGGGTTCCACATGAACCCGCCAGAAATGACATCTTCTTTCAGCAGCTTCTGGCCCTGACCGGGTGAGAATGGCCCAAGCACATGGACCTTGCCGCCCAAGCGACGTTCCTCGATCGCGCGCCCTGCCCCGATCGGACCTTGGCTGCCAAACGCAAGGAAGCCACGCAAATCAGGATTGGCTGCGATCAGGTCAAGTGCGGTCGAACGGCTGTCATCAACACTTTCTGCAACGCCATAACGATCACCCACCGGCTGCAACTTGTCGGAGCAGTTCTCAGCCAGCCAGGCGATGCCAGCATCCGCCCAAGCGTTGTGAAGCGGTACAGTCAGTGAACCCACATAAACAGCATAGGTACCCGGCTCTTCGGTTTTCTCACAAAGAAGCTTGGCATGCGCTTCACCGAATCCATCTGCAGAAGCCAGTTCGAAGTTCCAATCCACGTTGTTCAACCCGGGCCCTTCGTGCGCGATCACTTTGATCCCGGCGTCCAAGGCCTTCTGCAACACGGGTTCAAGCGCCGCCTCATCGTTGGGCACCACGCCGATGACATCCACACCCTTCGCAATGAGATCTTCAATCGCACGAACCTGAAGGGCCGGGTCGGCTGAGGTCGGTCCGATCATCTCGGCGCTGACACCCAGCTCACCGGCACGTTCCTTGATTCCTTCCTCCATAGCGTTGAACCAAGGGATCCCTCCAATTTTGACGACGATTCCCATAGTAGTCTCAGCAGCGACATTGGTTGCACCAAGAGCAAAAGCGCAGACTGAGGCTGCGAGTATCGGTCTAAGTTTCATAGTTTCCTCCCAGGTTGGCCAGCGCCGAAAAGACAGCGCACAGCAGAAATCAAACTGCACCATCGGTTGTTCTTTGTTGCGCAATCGATGGTGCAAAGGCTATATGGAACACACTAATCTTGTCAAAGGGGAATCTTCGGTGTCGACAACCGAGACTAAGAAACAGGTCACGATTTACGACATCGCCGACCGGGCTGGCACCTCGGCCAGTACTGTTGGTGCTGTTCTGAACGGCTCGTGGCGCAATCGACGCATCAGTGAAAAGCGCGCCAAGACGATTCAGCAAATCGCAAACGAAATGGGCTATGCACCCAATATGCAGGCCCGCGCCCTTCGCAGCGTCAGGTCAAGCATGATTGGCATGATTATTCCGATGTACGACAACCGTTACTTCGGCGCGATCGCCGAACGTTTCGAAATGGCGGCCCGTGCCAGAGGGCTTTTGCCCATGACCTCTTGCACACATCGTGAACCAGAGCTGGAACTTGCGACGGTCAAGCAGATGCTGTCGTACAATGTAGACCGGATCGTCTGTGCCGGTGCCTCTGACCCCGATACCATCGCCCGGATTTGCAAGGCGCAGGGCGTTCCAACGATCAACCTTGATCTGCCCGGTACAGTAGCGACTTCCATCATTTCCGACAACTACACAGGCGCATATAGATTGACTGCAGCCCTAATAAAACATGCGCAAGCAAAAGGTCGGGATTGGCAGAACGAGTTTCTGTTCCTGGGCGGCCGCCCGACCGATCACAACACAAGCGAAAGAATACGCGGTTTCCGTGATGCGGTCTCGGACGCAGGGGCTAGACCTTTGGACGAGAACATACTGGCCTGCGGCTACGCAGCCGCCAAGTCTAAGGCCGCATTTGCCGCAAAGTTGAAAGAAACGGGCCGAATGCCGACTGCGATGTTCGTAAACTCGACGATATCGTTGGAGGGTGTATTTGATTGGTTGGCGCAGAATGACAGGGCCGCACTAGACACAATTCTGTTTGGAAGCTTTGATTGGGATCCGTTTGCTCAGTATATGGCGCAGAATCTGTTCTCCGTTCGACAGGATGTCTCAGCGATGGTGGACACGATGTTCAGGATTATTGATGGTGAACCACCCCATGAGCCTGAAATCATCCAGATTGCGCCAATTGTCATATCTGACAAAACAGGCTGCGACACCGCCTCCTCGTCACAGATTTAGCGAATAGTTCCCAGTTCGCCGTTTGGGCTCAAATGCTGTGCCGAAGAAGTTCAAAAACTATTTCCGGAACGCGATGTACGTAGCCCTTAAGGTGCTGCCAATGCCTGACGTAGACGCCGTTCAACGTCTTGCAGACCCTTAAAGGCCTCGTAACGGGCATCATGTAGTTGTGCGGTCACGCCAGATTTTGGTGAGAACCGATCCTTTTCTGACGACATCCTCGCCATTGCCTCCTCAAGAGACGTTTCTGGCTGGCTTGCCACAGCACCTAGCATGGCTGCACCCAACAGAACCGGCTCAGGTGAGGTTGTCGATAGAACAGGAGCGCCGCTAGCGTCTGCCAAAAGTTGCTTGATCGTGGCGCTTTCCCCTGCGCCACCACTAATCGCGACGGTCGAAGGATGAACACCATGTGCGGCTTGCGCCTCCATAATCTGGCGCATCCCATAACCTACCCCAAGCACTGCAGCGACATAGGTTGCAATGAGGTCATCGCTATCATTTGCCAGCGTTAGGCCAGAAACGATTCCGGTTGCGTCCGGGTCGGCATAAGGTGCCCGGTTGCCCAGAAAATCCGGGACAATTATCCGGGACCCTGCCAGTCGGACCGCATCGCTTGCATCTGACACGCGCCGTTCGACCTCGCGCAGAAGAAACGATTGCAGTGACATGCCCTTTGCTTGCGCGAGGGAGGTTGCGTCGCTGCTTGATGGATGGCTCGTGATTAGGTGCGCGATCGCTTCCCCGGCCGTGGATTGCCCCCCTTCTGACAACCACATTCCCGGCACCATGGCCGAATAGTATGGCCCCCACACACCCGGAACCTTGTGCGCAGTCTTTGAAGTCGACATCGTGCAGGCGGACGTTCCGAATACATAGGCCATCGTCGACTCGGGTCCTGTTTCGGGATTAGCGCCTACGGTGCCGATACCCCCGGCATGAGCATCAATCAAACCCGCGCCAACGGGTGTACCTTCAAGCAACCCCATGCTCGATGCGGCTTGAGCGGTCAATCCCTGTGCCAGAGGTGTCCCGGGGGCCACGATCTTCTGCCCGATACGGGCATACTCCTCAGATGGCAATTCTGACAGACCAATCTGGTTGAAATAACTGTCATCCCACCGACGTTCATGTGCCAGGTAAGTCCATTTGCATGTCACCGTACAAGCGGAGCGATCCAGTGACCCAGTTGCGGCCCATGTCAAATAATCCGGCAGGTCAAAGAATTGGCCGGCGCTGCGGAAGGAGTCCGGCATATTCTCTTTAATCCACAGCAGCTTGGGCGTCTGCATCTCAGGAGAAATCCGCCCGCCAACATAGTCCAAAACGAGGTGGCCCAGTCCATTGATACGCTCGGCCTGATCCTTGGCCCGGTGGTCCATCCAAACGATTACGTTGCGCTCGGCCTTACCCGAGGCGCTGATGCTCAGCGGTTGCATGGTTTGGTCCAGGACGACCATTGAACACGCCGCATCGAAACCAACACCTTTGACCTGCGAGGCCTCGATTCCACTCTCCTCAACCGCGCCTCGAACACAGGCACACACAGCCTGCCAGATGTCTGTCGAAGACTGCTCGGCTATATCGCCGGTGTCGCGCCACATTTGAATGTCTTGCTTTCGGCTCGCAAACAATGTGCCGTTGCTGTCGAAAACACCCGCCCTGGCACTGCCGGTCCCAACGTCTACGCCTACGAAACAGCTCATAGGTCCACCGCGTTTGGCAGGATGACAAGATCCCGGATCGTGACATTCGCGGGGCGGCTGAGCATGAAAACCACGCAATCGGCCACTTCTTTGGGTTGCATCAGACTCCCCTCGGCCAATGCTTGTTCCATTTTTTCCTTCGGCCAGTCATCCAGCAAAGCGGTCACTACAGGACCCGGCAAAACAGCGCCAACCCGCACACCATGCTTGGCAACCTGCCGTCTGACAGAGTGGGTGAAGGCCTGCACCGCATGTTTTGAGGCTGTATAGATGGGCTCCCACACGACGGGAATGACACCGGCGATGGAACTGGTCATGATGATATCACCCGACCCCTGTTTGGCCAGATATGGCAAAACCGCCTGCACCGAGCGAAACGCCGCATTTATGTTGAGGTTCAAAACACGATCCCACGCATCCGGATCGCCTTCCAGAACGTCCCCACCAATGTAAGCGCCAGCATTGGCGTGGAACGCGTCCAGACGCCCCGCTTTTCCGAGGATTTCTGGCAGCATCTGGTCCACGCTGTCAGGACTCGCAACGTCTGTAACGATTGAAAAAGCGTCGTCCCCCAAGTCATCGCAAACTGTCTTTAGTGCCGCTTCGTTCCGATCGACCAAAGCAACCGTGGCCCCTGCCGCGATACACTCTTTGGCACAAGCCAGCCCAATCCCCGACGCAGCGCCCGTTATCGCGATCACCTTGCCCGCCAGATCAACCATTCAGTTGCCTCCTCTACATCAAACCGTACCGTTTTTCCTCACCTTCCGGGAAGTCTCCGCAGTGCCGAAAACAGATCGACGGGCCAATCCCAAACCCAGAGGGTTGGTTTGCAAAACGCGTCATATGCTTGAATACCCCCCTTCGATCATCATGATCGCACCGTTCACTAGATCGGATGCGGGGGCAGCCAGATACAGGGCCATATCTGCGATCTCGACAGGTGCGCCAAAGCGGCCCAAAGGCGTTCGCTCGATAAACGGATCTTTCTTTTCCGGCGCCGACCATAGCTCTTTCCCCATTTCGGTTAGCACGACGGTTGGGCAGATCGCGTTGACCTGTACGTTGTACGGCGCAGCTTCGGTCATGAGCGATTTCGTCAGAGAATTGAGCGCCCCCTTGGAGGTGGCGTAGGCCGCGTGATCGGCTAGGGCAATAACGCCCGTCTGCGATGAAATGTTGATGATCTTGCCCTGTCGGCGTTCCATCATGCCAGGCAGTACCGCGCGGGATAGGATAAAGGGCGCTGTTAGATTTACCGCCAAAGTGCGCTGCCAATCCGCCAGATCATAGTCAACAACCGGCCCGGTCAGGGCAATTCCGGCAGAGTTAACGAGAATATCGACCCGCCCAAAAACCTCCAATGCCCTGGCTGCGACCAAGGCCGTTTCTTCGGCATCAGCCAAGTCTCCGGTTATTGCTGCAAAATCTCGCCCCAATGCTTGAACCTCAGTTCCCAATTGCGCAAGCCGGTCCTTGTCGCGGCCATGCGCCGCGATGTCCGCTCCTGCATCCGCAAAAACCTGTGCAATTGAGGTTCCAATCCCTGAAGATGCACCGGTGATCAGCGCTTTCTTTCCCTTCAAACTGAAACGGGTTTCCCAGGGCATGAGCTATTCCAAATTCGTGTGATTGGCGCGCATATCCTCGGGCGTGACGGCCATCCTGTCGCGCAGGTCCAGCACAAGAAGCTCGAAGAACAGGAACATGAGCACCTCATAGAGCGACCCCATCGGCAGCACAGACGTGGCATCGGGACCTTGGTCTGCGGCCATGGTTTGCGCGGGAAGGTGAACGGTCAGATCCACAGCCTGTGGCACGGCACCCTCGGGTTCTGCAGTGATGCAGACAATTTTGGCACCGGCCTCCCGCGCAACGCCCACCAACGCCGCCACAGTCGAAAAATGCCCTGGTCCTGCGCTGACAAGCAGGATGTCCGATGCCCCGACCGGTGGCGCCGTCATGTCGCCGACCACATGGGCGTCACACCCCAAGTGAAACAGCCGCATCGCCAGCGCTTTCATCATCAGGCCCTCGCGACCGACACCGTAGCAAAGGATCTGCCGCGAATTGGCAAGAGCCTCAGATAAAGGCGCGATCTGTTTCAAAACGTGACCGGACAAGCCCGGTCGTAGTTCAGACAGGACCTGTTCGGCCAAATTGTCCAAAACGTCGGTCATGTTCGGTCCAACCGAATCTGGATTTTGACATCTGTTGGTCGCGCCTCAACTGCACGCTCGAACGCTTCGATGCTGTTCTCAAAGTCAAATGTTTTAGAGATTAGAGGTTTCACATCCACTTTACCCGACCCAAGCAATGCTATGGCCCGGTCATACATATTGGCATAGCGAAACACCGTCTCCATCCTGATTTCCTTGGACTGAGCCAGAACAATGTCGACCGGCACTGGATCGACCGGCATGCCTACCCAGACTACACAGCCCGCAGGGGCTACGGCATCGAGAGCGGTTTGAATTGAGGTGGCCGCGCCGGCGCATTCGAAAACCACATCCGCGCCCCATCCTTCGGTCGCGTCGCGCACAACGGCTGAGGGGTCATCGCGTCCGATCAGAACAGGTTCGATATTGTCATATTGCGCAGCAACCGACAGCTTTTCCTCAACCAGGTCAGAGATATAGACCTTGGCGCAACCACCGGCCAGCGCGGCCAGAGCCACCATTATGCCAATTGGCCCTGCACCGGTGACAAGCGCCACATCACCCGGTTTGATCTGCGCTTTGGTTGCTGCCTGCATGCCAATTGCAAAGGGTTCGACCATTGCCCCTTCGGCAAAGCTGATGTGGTCGGGCAAGCGATAGGTGAACGCCGCAGGATGTACGACCGAGGAGGTCAGGCAGCCATGCACCGGAGGCGTGGCCCAAAACTGCACAGATGGGTCCACATTGTAGGCACCAAGCTTTGCGGCCTTGGACCGGGTGTTGGGTATGCCTGGCTCCATACAGACCCGATCACCGACACCCAGGTCCGTTACGTCTGACCCAACCTCGGTGATCACACCTGCAGCCTCGTGTCCTAGCACCATAGGCGCGTTCACGACAAAGGGCCCAATCTTGCCATGGGTGTAGTAGTGAACATCGCTGCCGCACACCCCAACCGTATCTATCGCGACGCGGACATCCTCAGGGCCCAATGTCTTGGCCAGCTCAATCTCGCGCAGCGCAAGGCTGCGGGCTTTTTCCAAAACCAGAGCTTTGGCCATCCTGCACCTCTCTTATGTTCCGTTGGTTTCAAGCAAAGCGGCTGCCGTGTTCTCATCCGTAACAAGCGTGTCGACAAAACCGCGCTTCAGGGCCGCAGCAATGATCGGCGTTTTATGAAGGCCACCAGCGGCCAGAATGACATTGTCTATTTCGGCCATCTCATCCAGCGACAGGCCAATGACGCACTGGTTCAACGGATGATCAATCAGCTCACCATCCGCATTCAAGATGTGCCCGGTGATATCGCCTACGCCGCCTTTGGCGACCAGATCGGCCGGATCGACCCCGTTGGGCAAGGCATCACGCACCAGCAGCGAACTCTCCAGATCCCCCGTAGCCAGCGCAATTGCACCGCAAGAGCGGATCTTTTCCAGCATATCCCGGATCACGTCCTGATCCATGAACAGTGCCTGACTCTCCGGGCTACCCGCATAAAGCGGCGCGGTGAAAAAGCTGTGCTCGGCGTTGCATAAATCAGCCAGCCGCGTGGTGATCTCGTACCCGTTCACGTCTGATCCGCGCGAGACACCGCCCATGATCGACACGATCTCAAGATCAGGACGGTCGAGCGGCTGCATGTGGCGCGTCGCAAGGTTCAAAGTGTTGCCCCAGGACATGCCAAAATGAGTCAGTTTCGGGTCGCACAAGACTTCGCCCAAATGCGCACCTAGCCCCGCAGCAACCAGCGGGGTGACTGACACACGGTCCTCGGGCGAAGGTACCACAACTGCGCGGGTCAGTTTGAACTGCCGCTCAAGCTCCCATTCAAATTGCGCCGCTGCCGCAAAAACGGAATCCACACTGACACGCAAAATGCCACGCCGCCGCGCCTCGCTGAGCGCTTTGTTGACACGCAGCCGCGTTGTTCCAAACCGCTCGGCCGCGTCGGCCTGTGTCATGCCCTCGACCTCACAGGCCCAGCACAGCCGCACCAATAGCTGTTCTTCCGGGTCGATCTGGTCGAGTTTGATATAGCGTGACATGGATGTCCTTTCCTTTTGGTTCCGTTCTACCGCAACGAAACGGGAAAGGGAGTGGTCGAAGACTTCATTTCACGGCTCCCATCGTCAGGCCACGCACCAATTGCTTGGAGGCGATGAGCGCGAAGATCAGAACCGGTATCACGATCAGCGTCGATGTGGCCATGATCTTACCATACGGCAAGTTGTAGCCTTCCATGAAAGACACGGCCATTGCGGGGGCCGTTTTGGCTTCGGTCCTGGTCAGGATCAGACCGAACATCAGTTCGTTCCACGAAAAGATGAAAGAAAAGATCGCCGATACGGCTACACCAGGCATGGCCAATGGCAGGCAGATTTTACGCATGATGGTAAACTGCGAGGCCCCTTCCAGCCGTGCGGCCTCGTCCAGATCATAGGGTATGCCTCTGAATTGATCTGTCACGATCCAGATGACGATCGGCAAGTTGAAGGTCAGGTATATCAGGATCAGCGTGATGTGTTTATCCAGCAGCGACAGGTTACGGGCGATCAGAAAGAATGGAAGAGCCAGAACAATGGGGGAAACCATCCGATTGGTGATGAACCAGAACCAAAGGTCTTTTTTTCCGCGAAACTCGAACCTGGCCAGCGCAAAGGCGGCAGGAACGCCCAGAACTAGCGCCAGCAGCGTCGTAGAGATTGCAATGATCAGCGAATTGATCAGTGTCCGTAGTACCCCGTCTTCGAACAGGGCCTCACGATAGTTGGCCAGTGTCGGTTCGAATAGCCACACGGGGGGCGATTCAAGCGCTACCACCTGCGTTTTTAAGGAAGTCGTGACCATCCAGTAAAACGGGAAGACACAGACCAGAATGATCAAAGCCAGCAAGGCAATCTGAGACCAGTATGAGCGGGTCGTCATCATGGCTCAGACCTCTTTGTAGAAGACGCGGATATAGATTTGCGCCAGTATAATGGTGATGATCAGCAGGATGATTGCCTGCGCCGAGGCCAGCCCCTGATCGAAGCCGCGAAACCCGACCCGTTGGATCATCAGCGAAATGAACTCGGTCGACGATCCCGGACCGCCACGTGTCAGCGTGAACACCATGTCGAACAGCTTCAACGTGTCCGCTGTCCGCAGGATCAACACCGCAACCAGACCCGGCACCAGAAAGGGCAGTTGCACATGGCGCAGAACAATCCATTTGGACTTGGTTTCCAGGCGAGCGGCCTCTTCCACTTCGCCCGGCACCATGGTCAGACCTGCTAGAAGAACCAGCGCTACAAACGGTGTCCATTGCCAGACGTCCCAGAAGACTATCATGGCAAAAGCGTTCTGGGGATCACCGATCCAGTTTATGTCGGCCCCGCCCAAAAGCTGGTTCACTACGCCAAATTTCTGGTTGAACATCACCTGACCCAGCAGACCCACAACCGCGTAGGTCGTGGCCATCGGCAGAACGAGGCTTAGGCGCGCCAATGTTTTTACCAGTGTCAGACCAGGTTGATGCAACACCAACGCAATGCCCAGACCGAGTGCGATTTGCAGCGGCAGGGCCGTACCCAGCAGGAAAAACGTGCGGCCCATCGCCTGCCAGAACACTTCATCCGTCAGTACGGTCCAATAATTTTCGAAACCTATGAACTCGACCCGTTTCAGCTTTGTAAGGTTGTAGAAATGCGCTGAAGTCCAAGCCGCGTAAAGCAATGGCGCGATGCCCACCGCGGCAAGACCAATGACCGCTGGACCGATGAATGCAAATATTGTTCTGCGGGGTACTTGGCCGCGCATATCCGTCCTCCAGCTGACCCTCTCGAACCGGGTACAGGGGCGCCAAATATGCGCCCCTGAATCTATGTTTTACTGAGCCAGCGGCTTGTCGCCAGAATAGTATCCGGCTGCGTCCAGTACAGCCTCCATCCGGGTGCCGATTTCTTGCGCACCTTCCTCGGTCGAGACCTCACCCAGCATCATTTTTGTGCCCCATTCCTGAACGATCTCGGTGATCTCGGGCCATTCCGCGAAACGGGGGCGGAATTCCGGCACGCCGTCTTGCCAGCTCTCGACCAGCGCGGGCACAAACTTGAAGTCTTCCAGACCGTCTTCCTGATAAACAGACTGTCGGGCCGGAACACCACCGCGCTCAAGGTATTCCCGTGCGTTGGCTTTCGAGGTTGCCCACTGGATGAACAAATAGGCTGCCGCTTGTTCGGCTTCGTCTGCTTGCGAAGCTACTGCCAGAGAGAATCCGCCAAGTGCTGGCTTGCGGCCCGCAGGGCCTGTGGGCTCGGGTGCGATTTCAACGCAATCCGCCACTTTCGATGTCTCGGGCGAGACGACCGACGAATAGAAGGCCGACCATTCGGTGATCATTGCGATGTCGCCTTGACTGAACCCATTCACGGTTTCGGCATGGTCATAAGCCACGATACCGTCAGGCATGTATTCCATCAGTTCCTGACGGAACTTCAGTCCTGCCTGGCTTTCGTCACTCATCAGATTGGACTTGAATTCATCGTCTAGGAACGAACCGCCAAAGGGCCACAGCATCCGTGCAAAGCTGTCGGCAGACTGGGTTTCATTCCGCTTGGACTGCAGCGCAAAGGCGTATTTTCCGTCTTTTGTCAGCGCCGGGCCATATGTGTCCTTCAGCTCTTGCCAAGTTTCCGGTGGGCCGTCGAACCCGGCTTCTTCCAGCATGCAGCGATTATAGAACATCAGGCCGGAATAGTTGTCGAACGGCAGGCCATACAGCGTGTCATTCCATCCACCAAAGGCGTTCAGCACCAGCGGAAAAAAGTCATCGATGTCCAGATCTGGATCAACTGCGTCAGGGAACTTTGCCTGCACATCCGCCAGCGGAATGATCCAATCGTTCTCTGCAAAGTTGCCTATCCAAACAAGGTCAATCAGTGCGATATCCAGATCACCGCCAGCCACAAAATCCCGCACCTGTTCACCCAGAGCGTTCTCATAGGGATGCTTTATGACGTTTACCTTAATTCCCGTTTCCGCTTCAAACTCGGGCAGCATGGCTTCGATCGCCTCATAGCCCGGGCGCAGCAGGAATACGACGTCAATGGTTGTGCCTGCATAGGGTTCGGCAGCCTTTTTTAGGCTCCAGTTATCATCTGCAACTGCCGCACCGGTCACGATGATGCTGGCGACGGCTGCGGTACCCAGCAAGTTTCTAAGAGTTTTCATTCTCAGGTCTCCTCCCAGTTCAAAATTCTTTTGCATACTAGTTCATACAAAAGTATTTTTCCGACTTGAAAGTCAATACATTTGTTTCTACTGATAAACAAAAGATAATTTGCGGACCGCAGCGTTCGCCGTTGGGGAGGGGTTGCCTTGGCTGGCATCAGAATTGAAGGGCTCGACAAATTTTACGGTGAAACACAGGCGCTGTTCGATGTTAGTCTGGACATCAGGGACGGAGAGTTTGTTGTATTCGTAGGGCCATCGGGTTGTGGCAAATCAACCCTTTTGCGAACACTGGCTGGATTGGAGGGTGCCGACTCGGGGCGTATCGAGATTGACGGGCTGGACGTGACGCATGCTGAACCTGCCGACCGTGAGCTAGCGATGGTGTTCCAGTCCTATGCCCTCTACCCGCACATGAGCGTGCGCGAAAACATGGATTTCGGCATGAAAGTCAACGGATTTGCGCCTGCCCTGCGGCAGGAACGGATCGCCGAAGCAGCCCGTATCCTACAGCTGGAAGATTATCTTGATCGCAAGCCCTCACAGCTGTCGGGTGGTCAGCGCCAGCGTGTGGCCATTGGTCGGGCCATCGTCAAAAATCCAAAGGTCTTCCTGTTTGACGAGCCGCTGTCCAATCTGGACGCAAAACTGCGGGTGCAGATGCGGGTCGAGCTGGAAGGCCTGCACAAACAACTCGCCGCAACGATGATCTATGTGACCCATGACCAGGTTGAAGCCATGACAATGGCCGACAAAATCGTTGTTTTGAATGGCGGACGCGTCGAGCAGGTTGGAACTCCGATGGAATTGTATCATTCACCCCGGTCACGCTTTGTTGCCGAGTTTATCGGTTCCCCGGCCATGAATGTGTTTGCGCCCAGTAACACAGTGAGCGGATTGACCATCAAGCCGGAGGCGGCTTTCGTCGGCTGCCGCCCCGAACATCTTGAGCTGGTGCAACAAGACGCGGGCAATACCGACGCCATGGTCAGGGTCAAGGAACAGCTGGGAGGCGAGAGCTTGCTATACCTCACACTCCCTGACAATAGCGAGATCGTAGCGCGCGTCGGCGGTGACGACGATACACCTGTTGGTCAAACCGTAGGTGTTCGAGTCCCCGAAAATCGACTGCATCAATTTAGTGCCGACGGGCGCGCATTGTAACGGTGCGCGCGATGGCAGGCGACAACGCCAAGGGTTCCAAGCCGGATGCGCAGCCTCCTATATCGATTGAGGCGTTCGATCTGATTATTTTTGATTTTGATGGAGTTATTGCCGATAGCGAGATCATCTCGCTGTCCACATTAAAAGAAACTCTGACAGAGTATGGTATCGACCTGCAGGCACAAGAGGTCCGAAGCCTATTTCTGGGCAAATCTCTCTCGACAATTGAAGCTTTTGTTGCTGAGCACAGCACAACCTCTGCCAAAGGCTTTGCGCATACATGGCAGGCCAAGTTGTTCCGACGTTTCAAGCGGGAACTCTCACCTATTGCTGAAGTCAAAGATTTTTTGGGGGTGTTGACGACGTTGAACCTTCCGTATTGCATCGCCTCCAGCGGGACGTTCGAACGGATCAGTGTTGCCCTGACGGCGATGCAGATGACCGCGTTGTTTGATAACGTCTTCAGCGCCGAGCAGGTTGAGCACGGCAAACCAGCACCAGACTTGTTTCTATACGCCGCTGCTCAGGTCGGTGTTCCCCCCAGAAACTGCCTTGTGATCGAAGACTCACCTTATGGCGTGCGCGCTGCCAAGACGGCTAACATGTATTGTGCCGGATTTGTGGGTGGGGCGCATCTACGTGGTATTGAAGACCAGCATGGCGAGTTTCTTCGTCAGCAAGGAGCTGATCTGATCATATCATCCTATGAATCACTTGCGCCCGCCCTATTCAGGTAGCGGGCAAAAAAAGTAAACGATTTACAGGCACCAATGGGGGGCAACGTGGCATGAGCTACCTTGGCATTGATCTGGGAACATCCGGGCTTCGCGCCCTGCTTCTGGCAGAAGATGGCAGCGTGATCGGATCTGCTGAGCAGTCTTACTCATCTGAACACAAACACCCCGGTTGGAGCGAACAGAACCCGGCGGATTGGATCACGGCGCTTGAGATGGCGGTTGGCGAATTGCGCGGTAGTCACTCCGAGTTTACCGACCTCCGCGCTGTCAGCGTCGCAGGACATATGCATGGCGCAACTCTGCTGGATTCTGCAGGCGACGTGATCCGGCCTTGCATTCTGTGGAATGATACGCGCTCGGATATTGAGGCACAGCATCTGGATGCCATGCCCGGCGTTCGTGAGATTTCAGGCAACATCGTGTTTCCCGGTTTCACGGCGCCCAAACTGCTCTGGGTCAAGGCTCATGAGCCTGAAAGTTTCGCCCGCGTGGCCAAGGTCCTGCTTCCTGCGGCTTATTTGAACTACTACCTGACCGGCGACTATGTCGCCGATATGTCGGACAGTGCCGGAACATCCTGGCTGGACGTGTCGGGCCGCGCGTGGTCCGACACCTTGTTGACCGCCGGGCAGATGAGCGAAACACAGATGCCGCGGCTTGTCGAAGGATGCCAGCCAGCAGGCACCTTACGGCCCGATTTAGCGGCAAACTGGGGCGTCAGTGGCAGCGTCGTTGTTGCGGGTGGTGCGGGAGATAATGCGGCAGCTGCCTGTGGCCTAGGGGCTTTGAATGAGGCTGATGGCTTTCTGTCTCTCGGAACCTCAGGCGTTCTTTTGGCTGCGCGGGATGGTTACTACCCTGCCCCTGATTCCGCACTGCACACGTTCTGCCACGCAGTTCCTGATCGCTGGTACCAGATGGGAGTCATGTTGTCGGCAACAGACAGCCTAAACTGGCTGGGTCAGATCACTGGCAAGACTCCATCCGACCTGACGCGCAATCTGGGCGACACTTTGTGTACGCCCGGTCGCGTGCAGTTCTACCCCTACCTGTCCGGAGAACGCACACCCCATAACGACGCCAGCATTCGCGGCAGCTTTACCGGGCTGGGAAAGGATACCGACCAGAGCGACCTTACCTGTGCGGTGCTCGAAGGCGTCGCCTATGGATTGAGCGACTCGTATGATGCACTGGCGCAGACTGGAGCCCGCATAGACCGTCTGATCGGCATCGGCGGTGGAACGCAATCGCGGTACTGGGTAAAACTGATCGCAACCGTTCTGGGTGTCCCCATAGAGTTACCGCAGGATGGTGAGTTCGGTGCCGCACTTGGGGCAGCTCGACTTGCAATGATCGCTGGATCCGGAGCGTCGCCAGAGGACATCCTCAAACCTCCCAGAATTGGTGAGCGGGTGCTTCCGGACAGTAATATGACAGAGGCTTTCAACTCGGCAAAAATCCGTTTCCGCGCGGCATACGAACATCTTCAGGAAATATCGTCTAGGCGGCGATAGACGTGCTTGGCAAATAGTTCTGTAAGACAAACTCAGACCAGTTCCAATTACGCCAATAGTGCGTTCCTATGTGCCGCATATACTTCGCGCCACTCGGAAAAGGCAGCGGAACTAGGGGAAGTCGTCCCCCACCCGAAATACAACTAGACAGGGCCGTGTCCTCGGCGAACGCCTGTGGGCCGCACCACCCTGTCGAATTGTGTTGCACTTGCTATCCCCCTACCCTCTTCGGGAGCAGGTTTTGGAGGCGGGCACCCTGAAGGGCTTCACTCAAATCCAGCTTTTAGGGGGAAAAGTGCACAACGTAACCGTTTGGCAGAAGGCCAAGCTATGCGGCGCAAAGGAAAAGTTCTGTCGCAAACGGCAAAACTATTTGTCGCCACATAAAAACCCTGTGGAACGTTACACATCGTTGACTCAATCGACGATCAAAACCTCGATAAATCGGTCAACTACGTCATTCATTTCTGACCCAAACGTCAAGCAATTCTGACCCAGAACAGTTGAAACATACAGATGACCAACAAACCGAAGGGTCCCCTGAGGCAGCACGCATTGAACAACGTCCGCCCCAAACCTCGTACGGGCTTCACAAAGCAATTCAATCTCTTGTGTTTTTACAGGCTAGACCGGTCAGAGAAGTCATCCCGCGCTACAAATCAACCGATCAAGCATTTCGAACTTCTGCTTTATAAACTCAAGCACGCGGTTTGACGAAGCCGGCATGCTTCGGGCGCTTAGTGTAACGCAACCCAAGTGCCGGTCGGGATCACCGATTTTTATCGGCAGTGCTGTCAGAGTTTTTTGCCGTTGCATCATAAAGACCACAGAAAAAGGCAAAACGGTAAGGGAATCTGAACCCGTTAGAACGTTCACAACCGCACTCAAAGACCCGCCTGTGAAACTGATTTTGAGATCTCGCATACCGATACCGTCCAGCGTGTTTCGCAAGTCACGAAACAGCGGGCTGTTTGCAGGTGGCGCGATCCAGGAAAACTCGGTGATATCTTCCAGCTTAACCTCTTTTTTGCGCGCCAATGGGTGACCAATGCGGCACGCAATGACGTTTCGGCCAGGCAGGATTTGACGAAATTCGTACTCATCAGACACGTCTGCCGGGCGCATAGGAAGAATGGCCAAGTCCAGAGTTTCAGCGGACAACTGGGACAAAAGTTCAGTGGGGTACCCATAGGATTGGTCGATCCGAATATTGGGGTACTCGGCCTGAAACTCCGCAATCACGTTTGAGATGACACCGTCCATGAAGATCGGCGTACCCGCAACCCGCACAGCACCAGCAATGCCTTGACGGTGCTCGTCCACAACACGACTTGCATGGCGACCTGCGCTTAGGATTCTTTGACCTTCCTGAGCAAGCGCAAGACCAAGCTCAGTAGGCTGCAAAGGTCTTCGGGTCGGCAGGAATAGGGGCTCACCCACCCTGTCCTCCAAGAGAGAGACGCTTCTGGAGACACTGGGTTGAGATTTCCCAAGTAAAGCAGCGCCTTCGGTCAATCCTCCGGCCTCAACAATGGCCGCGAGGATCTCGAGATGTCTAGGATCAAGCTTCATAACTCAAAGTTATATTGATGGTCGAAAATTCGATCAAGAGTGCTGTTTTTGCCTGCTAGCGTTCCCCGCAGACCCGCAATCCATCGCTTGTCAGGAACGCGCCCAATGGCTCTTAGAACCACCAGCATCAATGGTCAGAAAGTCCGGTTCGGCGCAGGTTTGCGCAACGACATCTGCGCGGAGTTGGCGGAGCTGGGATCGAATAAGGCGCTGATCCTATCGACGCCTCAGCAAGTCGATATGGCAATGGAGCTTGCGACAACCGTTGGGGATCGTGCTGCAGGCGTGTTCACTCGGGCAACAATGCACACTCCGGTCGGCGTGACCGAAGAAGCGGTTGAACACGCTTTGTCAGTCCATGCCGATAGCATTGTTTCTATCGGTGGAGGTTCGACGATTGGCTTAGGCAAGGCGATTGCCCTTCGGACCGGTTTGCCACAAATCGCCATCCCGACAACATATGCCGGCAGCGAGGCTACTCCGATCCTGGGCCAGACTGAGGATGGCATCAAAACTACCCTGACAGACCCGAAGATTCTGCCGCAGGTCATTCTGTACGATCCCGAACTTGTGGCGTCATTGCCGCCTGCAATGACCGTAACAAGCGCCTTGAACGCAATGGCTCATGCAACTGAGGCGCTTTATGCCAAGGATCGCACGGATCAGACCACGGAATTGGCGATCGACGGCCTGAAGGCGTTTGCAGAAGGCCTGCCGACCGTTGTGGCAAACCCCGACGATCTGAAAGCCAGAGAAGAAACACAGCGCGGTGCTTGGGCCTGCGGCACGGTACTTGGTCTGGTCGGAATGGCCCTGCACCACAAGCTCTGCCATACGCTGGGTGGATCCTTCAATCTGCCGCACGCGGAAACCCACGCAGTCGTTCTGCCCCATGCCATTGCCTACAACGCGGCGGGTGTACCGGAGCTGCTGGCCCCGGTGTCAGATGTTCTCGGCGGTTCTGGACCCGGGCAAGCCCTTTGGGATTTTGCCAAAAACATGGGCGCCCCAATGGCTCTTAGAGACTTTGGCCTCTCGGAGACCGATCTGGATCGTGCCACCGAAATCGCACTTAGAAACCCGTATTGGAACCCGCAACCGATCACTGCTGATGGGCTGCGGGCGCTTCTTCAAAACGCGTGGGCGGGCAACGCCCCAAGCGTTTGACTTCACCGTGTCAAGGGAGGGACACATGATCACACGACGCAAATTGCTGCAATCCAGCGCTGCAACCGGCCTCGGCCTAGCCGCCGGCACGCTCGCTGCGCCCGCTATCGCTCAGGGCGCCAAGATCAAGCTGGGCTATGTCAGCCCGCAATCAGGTCCTCTGGCCGCGTTCTCTGAGGCCGACAAGTTTATTCTCGACAATTTCGCCGCGTCCGACGCCGGTGCGAATTTTGAAGTCATCGTCAAAGACAGCCAGTCTAACCCGAACCGTGCAGCAGACGTGGCGGGCGAGCTGATTGTGGACGATGAGATCGACCTGATGCTGGTCGCTTCGACGCCAGAAACGACCAACCCCGTTGCCTCCACCTGTGAGGCGGAGGAAATACCGTGTATTTCCACTGTTGCGCCATGGCAGCCGTGGTTCATCGGCCAGCAGGGCAACCCCGGCGATCCAGCAAGTTGGGAACCGTTCTACTACGCCTATCACTTCTTCTGGGGCCTTGAGGATGTGATCTCGGTCTTCACGGCGATGTGGGGCCAGTTGGAGACCAACAAGCAGGTCGGTGCTCTGTTCCCGAATGACGGTGATGGCAATGCCTGGGGCGATCCGAATGTAGGTTTCCCGCCGGTTCTATCCAAGTTGGGATATAGCCTGACAGATCCCGGACGGTACCAGAACCTGACCGACGATTTCTCGGCCCAGATCAATGCGTTCCGCCAGGCAAATGTCGAAATTGTAACCGGCGTTCCGATCCCGCCTGACTTCACCACCTTCTGGAGCCAAGCCAAGCAGCAAGGCTTCACCCCTAAGGCGGCGAGCATCGGCAAAGCCATCCTATTCCCGCAGGCCGTCGAAGCTTTGGGCAACGCAGGCAACAACCTGAGTTCCGAAGTGTGGTGGTCACCGACGCATCCGTTCTCATCGTCGCTCACCGGTGCGAGCTCAGCGGAACTGGCTCAGGGTTACATGGCCGCCACCAGCCGCCAATGGACCCAGCCCATCGGCTTTGTGCACGCGCTGTTTGAAATGGCCGCCAACGTCATGGGACGTGTTGATGACGCAGGTGATGGCGATGCCGTAGCCGAGGCTATCGCAGCGACGCAGCTGGACTCGATCGTTGGCCGGATCGCCTTTGATGGAGCAGGCCTGCCACCCTTCGCCGCGCAGAACGTTGCGAAAACACCCTTGGTCGGAGGGCAGTGGAGGCTGCTCGACAATGGCAGCTATGACCTCGTGATCGTCGACAACTCTTCAGCACCCGAAATCCCGACCGCAGGTGTGATGGAAGAAATCTCCTGATCGCAATGAAACCAGCGTCCCGGACCCGGTCCGGGGCAGGAACACCGGTATGACCATTCTTTCGCTCAAAAACGTCTCGAAAAGCTTCGGCGCGCTCACCGTCACTGACGATGTCAGTTTTGATGTCGCGCAAGGGCAGGCCCTTGGGATCATTGGTCCGAATGGGGCGGGCAAGTCGACGCTGTTCAATCTGATAACAGGCAATCTGACCTCTGACGCGGGGTCGATCCATTTCGACGGGGCTGATGTGACGCGCGTGCCGCCCATGCAGCGCTGCTTGTCGGGTATTGGGCGCTCGTTCCAGATCCCTCAGCCGTTTGATCATCTGACCGTATTCGAAAACCTGCTAGTGGCCGCGACGCATGGGCAGAGCAAATCGGAACATGAGGTCGAACAGGACTGCGCCCGCATTCTTGAGCAAACGGAATTGTTGGATGTGGCCAATAACACGGCCGGTGGATTGCGGCTGTTGCAACGCAAACGACTGGAGTTGGCCCGCGCGATGGCAACCAATCCAAAGCTATTGCTGCTGGACGAGATTGCAGGGGGGCTGACCGACGCGGAATGCACCGCGCTGATCAACACGATCAAGGGGCTGCACAGCAGCGGCGTGACGATCATCTGGATCGAACATGTCCTGCATGCGCTCACCTCGGTCGTCGAACGGCTGCTGGTTCTGGATTTCGGCAAGGTCATCGGCCTCGGTGATCCGGATGAGATCATGAACAGCCGGGAAGTCAAAGAAATCTACCTGGGGATCGAAGTCTGATGAGCCTGCTAGAGACCCACGCGCTGACCGCCCACTACGGCGATTTCCAAGCCCTGTTCGGCGTGGATATCCATCTGGACCAAGGTGAAACCGTTGCCATCATCGGGGCAAACGGGGCCGGGAAATCGACCCTCATGCGATCAATCTCGGGCGTTCTGACCAACAGGTCCGACCAAGTGCGCTTTGATGGGCAACCCATAGGAAGCTTGGCCGCCGACGAAATTATGGCGCGCGGAGTGGCCATGGTGCCCGAGGGGCGTCGGCTGTTTCCTTCCCTAAGCGTCGAGGAAAACTTGCTGATCGGAACCTATGGCCGCAAGGTATCTGGCCATTGGTCATTGCAAACAATCTACGACCTGTTCCCGATCCTGAAAGAGCGCCGCAACCACCCGGGCACGGCCCTGTCTGGCGGACAACAGCAGATGGTTGCAATCGGTCGTGCGCTGATGAGCAACCCCCGTGTTCTGCTCTGTGACGAGATCAGCCTTGGTCTCGCGCCAGTGGTCATCAAAGACATCTACGATGCCGTCCCCCGCATTCAGGAGGCAGGAGCCAGCCTGATCGTGGTGGAGCAGGACATTGGTCAAGCGATGAAAGTCGCAGACCGCGTCTACTGCATGATGGAAGGCCGCGTCACGCTGGAAGGCACCGCAGACACGCTCAGCCGCGAGGCCATTCACGACGCCTATTTCGGAGGAGCCGCCGCATGATCTGGATCGACACCATCATTCAGGGCGTTCTTTTGGGCGGGCTCTACGCGCTGTTCGCCGCAGGACTTAGCCTTGTGTTCGGGATCATGCGTTTGGTCAATCTGGCCCATGGCGATCTCATCGTCTTTGCCGCCTATCTGATCCTTCTGCTGGTCTCGCTGCTTGGGCTTTCACCGTTTCTGGCTGCAATCATTGCCGCACCGATCATGTTCGGCGTGGGTTGGGCTTTGCAGAGACATGTGCTGAACCGCGTACTCGGTCCAGATATACTGCCGCCTTTGCTTGTGACATTCGGTCTGTCGGTCGTCTTGCAAAACGCTCTGCTCGAAGGGTTCTCAGCCGATAGCCAACGTTTGCCTGCAGGTGAGATTGCAACGGCGTCCGTTCAAATGGGCGGGCTGAACCTCGGTGTTCTGCCGCTGCTGACCTTTGCCTCGGCGATCCTTGTCATCATCGGTCTGAACCAGCTTTTCTACCGCACAGAGCTGGGTCGAGCGTTCCGCGCAACCTCGGATGATGCGGTGACAGCGGGTCTGATGGGTATTCGGCCAGAACGCATCTTCGCCACTGCGACAGCCATTGCGATGCTCGTGGTGACTTTGGCGGCGCTTTATCTGGGAATGAGGGCGAACTTTGACCCCAATATCGGCCCCGCGCGCCTGATCTACGCTTTTGAGGCCGTGATCATTGGTGGCCTAGGCAGTCTGTGGGGCACTCTGATCGGAGGCGTCATCATCGGCGTCGCGCAGACTATCGGCGCAGCAATTAACCCCGAATGGCAAATCCTGGCTGGTCACCTGGCGTTTCTCATCGTGCTTCTGATCAAACCAAGAGGCCTGTTTCCAAGGGCGGTGGACTGATGGCTGATACTTCGATTTACCGCGTCCAAACTCAGACCCGCGCGTCCTACTGTGCCGGAGCCGTCTGTATCGCCCTGATCATCCTGTTCATCCTGCTGCCGACATTTGCCAGCCGAGGGTTGATTCAAGACCTGTTCTTCATCTTCACCATGCTGGTGCTGGCGCAATTCTGGAACTTGCTGGCGGGGTATGGTGGCCTTGTGTCCGTCGGCCAGCAAGCCTTCGTGGGCATGGGCGCCTACGCCATGTTCGGCGGTGTCATCCTTTGGGGTATGGACCCGGTTCCGGCGATCCTGCTGGGCGGCGTTGCAGCCCTGATTGTCGCCATACCCACGGCTTTCTTCGCCTTCCGGCTGCAAGGAGCTTACTTCGCCATCGGAACATGGGTCATCGCCGAGGTCATGCGCCTGTTGGTGGCCCAATGGAAAGTGCTGGGAGGCGGCACCGGAACCTCTCTGCCGCGCACCGCAACGCGTGAGATGTGGGCGACCGAATGGATCCAGACCACCTTTGACGTTCGCGGCGCAGCAGCGCGCGATATCCTGACTTACTGGCTGGCCTTGGCGCTGGTGACCGCAACGATTGCGGGCATTTACTGGCTGCTCAGAACAAAGCGCGGGCTGGCACTGGCTGCGGTACGGGACAATGTCGAAGCAGCGAAATCCATCGGCGTCGATGCGGTGCGGATGAAGTGGTTGGTCTACCTCGTCTCAGCCGCCGGGACCGGGCTGACCGGCGCTCTGATTTACGTTCAAAAGCTTCGGATTTCACCCGATGCCGCATTCTCGGTCACCGACTGGACGGCTTATGTGATCTTCATTGTGGTGATCGGGGGCATCGGTACCATCGAAGGCCCAATCCTGGGCGTGCTGATCTTCTTCATCTTGCAAAGCCTGCTGGCCGACTACGGCTCCTGGTACCTCATGGTGCTTGGGCTGATCGGGATCGCCGTCATGCTCTTCGCACCGCGCGGCATCTGGGGGCTGATCTCTGAAAAAACCGGGCTTCAAATATTCCCCGTGCGCCGTCGTCTGGTGATTGGCGCGCAGTCGAACAAGGAGGATTGAACCATGAGAGCACTCGCATTTACGACCGCCGTCGCAGCATTAGGAACTGGCGCATTCGCTGGCAACTCCCTGCCGGGAATGACGGGTACAGACCATGTGGGATTTACAGTCCCGAGTGTCGATGAGGCTGTCACCTTCTTTCAGGACGTTATCGGCTGCAATGTGTTTTACCCGTTGGGCCCGTTCTCGGGCGGTGACAGCACCTGGATGGCGGACCATCTAAACGTGGACGCCAAGGCCGAGATCCCGACGATGCGACTGGTCCGCTGTGGCAACGGCGCCAATTTTGAAATCTTCGAATACACCGCGCCGGATCAGGATACGAAGCTGCCGCGTAACTCGGATATCGGCGGGCATCACATCGCGTTCTATACCACCGATATGGACGGTGCCGTCAGCTATTTGCAGGACAAGGGCATTAAGGTCCTGGGCAACCCGACAACCATGACCGAAGGCCCAAGCGCTGGGGAAACCTGGGTCTATTTCCTCGCCCCCTGGGGCATGCAGCTTGAACTGGTCAGCTACCCGGACGGCAAAGCCTATGAGGCCGAATATGACGGTCGCCTCTGGGATCCGCGGTCCTAACAATCAAAGAACAAGGGAGAGAGCTTATGGCCACCATCACAACGGATGTCCTGATCATCGGGACCGGCCCGGCGGGGTCTGCAACGGCGGCTTTGCTGTCGAGCTACGGCGTCGAGAACATGGTCATCAACCGCTATCGCTGGCTGGCCAATACGCCGCGCGCGCATATCACCAATCAGCGCACGATGGAGGTGCTGCGCGACCTTGGTCACGAGGTCGAGGCCGAAGCCTACATGCACGCCGCGCATCAGGATCTGATGGGCGAGAACGTGTTCTGCGAAAGCCTCGCCGGTGAGGAAATCGGACGGATGAAAAGCTGGGGCAATCATCCTCTATCCAAAGCCGAGCACCTGCTGTCCAGCCCGACCATGATGAACGACCTTCCGCAGACATTCATGGAGCCGATCCTGTTCGGCACCGCTTGTCGCCGTGGGACTCAAGCACGTATGAGCACCGAATACTTGCGACATGAGCAAGACGCAGATGGTGTGACGACGACGTGTTTGGATCGCTTGTCGGGCGAAGAAATCACGATCCGTTCAAAATACCTGGTCGGTGCGGATGGGGGCAATTCACTGGTTGCCGAACATGTCGGCCTGCCTTTCGAAGGTCAGATGGGCGTCGGCGGGTCCATGAACATCCTGTTCCGGGCCGATCTCAGCAAGTACGTGGCGCATCGGCCATCGGTCCTCTATTGGGTGATGCAACCGGGTGCGAATGTCGGTGGCATTGGCATGGGTCTGGTCCGCATGGTCCGCCCTTGGAACGAATGGCTCATTGTCTGGGGCTATGACATAAACCAACCCGCCCCCGAAGTTGACGAGGCCATGGCCACGCAGGTGGCGCGCCAACTTGTTGGCGACCCCGAACTTGAGATCGAACTGATCAGCGCCAACACCTGGACCGTCAACAACATGTACGCGACCCATATGCAGAAGGATCGCGTGTTCATAATGGGTGACGCGGCACACCGACACCCACCGTCAAACGGGCTGGGGTCGAACACGTCGATACAGGACAGTTTCAACCTCGCTTGGAAACTGGCGGCTGTCCTGAAAGGTCATGCCGGAGAGAGCCTGCTGGACAGCTACAGCGAAGAACGCGCGCCAGTAGCAAAGCAGATCGTCACACGGGCCAATCAATCCATCGGTGAATTCGGTCCCATCTTTGAATCGCTCGGAATGGCCGAAGGCGTTGACCCAGAGGTCATGCAAAGCAACCTTGAGGCACGCTCGGGATCAACGCCTGAAGCTGCGGCACAAAGACAGGCCATTCGCGAGGCGATTGCCTTCAAAAAGTATGAGTTCGATGCGCATGGCGTTGAAATGAACCAGCGCTACGACTCCTGTGCGATTGAAACGGATGGTCAACCCAATCCCGGTTTTGATCAGGATGCTGAGCTGCATTACCAGCCCACGACTTGGCCCGGCGCGCGCATCCCACATGTTTGGGTGTTTGATCATGATACTGGGAACAAACATTCCACTCTGGATTTGTGCGGTCGCGGAGAATTCACCTTGCTGACCGGAATTGGTGGCGAGGCTTGGTTGACGGCGGCCGAGACCGTTTCTCGCGAACTGGGCATGCCCATTCGCTGTCACGTCATCGGTCCGCGCCAGACTTATGTTGACCACAACGGGGATTGGGCGCGCGCGTCGGAGATTTCGGATACGGGCTGTTTGTTGGTCCGTCCCGATCAACATGTGGCGTGGCGCTCAGCCGATATGGCTGCGGATGCCGAAGCCGAACTGCGTCGCGCGCTGACCACAGTCCTTTCGCGATGAGCCAATCTGGAGCAAACTTACACAAGTCAGGAGGCCAAAATGGACTCGCATGAGATGGGATACTTTACCGAGGAAAACTCGGCCGAGGTCGTCACCGCGCGCAACAAAAACGCAGAAAGCGAACGGCTGAAGCAGGTTATGGAAGTCATCACCCGTAAGCTCCATGAAGCCGTGAAGGAAATTGAGCCGACGCAGCAGGAGTGGTTCGAGGCGATCATGTTCCTGACCAAGGTTGGGCACATGTGCGATGACTGGCGGCAGGAATACATTCTTCTGTCCGATGTTCTGGGCGTTTCGATGCTGGTGGATGCCGTGAACTCACGCCGCCCCACCGGGGCCTCAGAGAACACTGTGCTGGGCCCTTTCCACGTAGGAGGTGCCCCGGAATACGAGATGGGACACAACATTTGTCTCGACCAAAAGGGCGAGGACATGGTGGTACGGGGTCGTGTCACCGATGTGGAGGGCAACCCACTGGAAGGCGTCAAGATTGATGTCTGGCAAGCCAATGATGATGGGTTTTACGACGTGCAGCAGAAAGGTATTCAACCTGATTTTAACCTGCGCGGCGTCTTCACGACCGGTGCTGACGGGACGTATTGGTTCCGTGCGGTGCGGCCAAAGAACTATCCGATCCCGGATGATGGGCCGGTTGGCGATCTGTTGAAGCATCTTGGTCGACACCCGTACCGACCAGCGCACCTACACTACATCGTTTCAAAAGACGGCTACGACGACCTGACCACCCATATCTTTGATCCCGATGATCAGTACATCGACTCGGATGCGGTATTTGGCGTCAAAGAAAGCCTGATCGCCGAATTCAACCGGGTCGATGATCCGGCGCGATCTGCGGAAGTTGGCTTTGAAGGTCCCTATTGGGATGTCGAATTCGACTTTGTCCTCGCACCGAAAGAGACCTGAAATGTCCGACCCCTGCATCATCTGCGTTGCAATAACCGGGTCCTTGCCAACCAAGGCCAACAATCCGGCTGTGCCCATAACAGTCGAAGAACAAATCGAAAGCACACAGGCTGCTTTTGAGGCGGGCGCGTCCATCTGCCATGCCCATGTTCGAAACGATGATGAAACGCCTTCGAGCGACCCGGAAAAGTTCGCAAGACTGAAAGAGGGGCTTGAGAAACAATGCCCTGGCATGATCATCCAGTTTTCGACAGGCGGGCGGTCCGGGGCGGGCAAGACGCGGGGCGGCATGTTGCCGTTGCAGCCGGATATGGCATCGCTGTCGGTTGGGTCGAACAACTTCCCCACGCGCGTCTACGAAAATCCACCCGATCTTGTCGACTGGCTCGCGGCTGAGATGGCCACTTATGACGTCAAGCCAGAGATTGAAGCCTTTGATCTGAGCCATATCTTGAAGGCGGCCGAGATGCACAAGAAAGGTCAAATCAAAGACACGCCGTATGTGCAATTTGTCATGGGTGTGAAAAACGCAATGCCTGCGGATCGGGACGTATTCGAATTCTACGTGAAGACTGTTGACCGACTGTTTCCCGGTGCGCCCTGGTGCGCCGCAGGCATTGGAGCGCAGCAGGAGGTTCTTAACCATTGGGCAATTTCGTCAGGTGGCCATGCGCGTACGGGTTTGGAAGACAACGTGCGATTGGATCGCAAAACGCTTGCACCATCAAACGCGGCTCTAGTGACCCGGACAGCTGAAATCTGTGACCTGTACAATCGCCCGGTTGCGACAGCCGACCAGGCACGAAGTATTTTGGGCCTCTAGACGGGGTTTGCGCACCGGCCTTGTTGCAAAGTCATGAGCTAGCCGGACTGTCTTGGCGAACGCGACGAAGCTAGGCTCACAGTTCAGCTAATTGCTCATACGGGCAGAGTCCGGGCCGAATTGGCCCTTTCGGCTCATGTAACACCTCGATGCCAGTAAGTGTTGCTGCAGCCCAGGCAAAGCTCTTGAAACCGAGCATCGGGCGCGTTCGTCTTTTGATGAAACGATAGTCTTGTTCGACGATGTTGTTCAGATATTTGCGCCTCAACATCTCAATCGGGATCAGGCAGCCAACGCCTTTCAGCATTTTGTTGATCGCCTTAGTGCCAGCAGTGCTGGCTCCGCTTATGTCGACAACGATCTATTTTGCGGCAGACCGTTGACCTCCAGTGTCCGAGCTAAAAATCTTGTAGCAGCCGATTTATTTCGGCGCTCCGACAGCATGAATTCAAGAGTTTTGCCGTGCTTGTCGACGGCACGATAAAAATAAACCGATGATGTGTCGCAAACTTTGGGCCTGGATTGACGACAGGACGCGGCAATACAGCCACGCGGAACGCGAGACCTTCGGCGACTACATCCGCGCGCAGGGATTCATCCTTACCTAGGCAAAGACGATGGTTGGCAACGACAAGTCATGCAACGCAGGCCACGCTCGGCGAAGCATGGCCCTGGTGAGACGCATCAAGACAGATGGCCCAACTTTAACCAACAGGCTTGTGACCTACAGCCCCCCTACCCTATCACTTCACCATCGAAGCCCGATACCTGACCCGTGTGGGGATTGCACATTTTTTGGGACCCGGCGCGCACCACTTGCGTCATTGTTCAGAATAAGGAATTTGAAATATGCCGATCGTGACACAGCCCTGCACCGCCTTTGCGGGCCAAAAGCCCGGAACCTCGGGACTGCGCAAAAAGACACGGGTGTTTATGGAACCGGGCTATCTGGAGTGTTTTGTCCAGTCGATCTTCAACGCCATTGACGGTGGCGCGGGCAAAACGCTGATCATCGGCGGCGACGGTCGGTTCTTCAATGCCGAGGCCATCCAGATCATCCTGCGCATGTCAGCGGCCAACGGCATCGCCCGTGTTATCGTCGGCCAGAATGGTCTTCTGTCGACACCGGCCGCGTCGAACCTGATCCGAAAGCGAAAGGCTGATGGCGGCTTCATCCTGTCGGCCAGTCACAATCCCGGTGGCATCGACGCGGATTTCGGTCTGAAGTTCAACGGCAGCAATGGTGGTCCGGCCTCGGAAAGTCTGACCGAAAAATTCTATGCGCAGTCGCAGACCATCACCCAGTATCACACGCTGAGAGCTGATGATGTCGACCTTAGCCAGATTGGTACATCTGTGCTTGAGGGGATGCAGGTCGAAATCGTCGACCCAGTTGCCGATTATGCAGAGCTGATGCGCGAGCTGTTTGATTTTGACGCGATCAGATCGCTTCTGTCCGAGGGCTTCTCCTTACGCTTTGACGCGATGCATGCGGTGACGGGACCTTATGCGACTGCGATTCTTGAACAGGAATTGGGCGCGCCAACAGGCTCGGTGCTGAACGCGGTGCCCTCGGTTGATTTCGGCAAAGGACATCCGGACCCCAATCCGATCTGGGCCAAGCCTCTGGTCGATCTGATCATGTCCCCTGATGGCCCGGATTTTGCCGCAGCCTCCGACGGCGATGGCGACCGCAACATGATCCTGGGCAAAGGCATCTACGTTACCCCATCGGACAGTCTGGCGGTTCTGGCCGCCAATGCGCACCTCGCTCCGGCCTATGCCAAGGGGTTGTCCGGAGTGGCCCGATCCATGCCCACCAGCACCGCTGTGGACCGCGTGGCCAGCCATCTTGGACTTGACTGCTATGAAACCCCAACCGGCTGGAAATTCTTTGGCAACCTGCTCGACGCAGGTCGGATCACCTTGTGCGGAGAAGAGAGCGCAGGGACCGGATCAGATCACGTGCGCGAAAAAGACGGATTATGGGCAGTACTCCTGTGGCTGAATATTCTCGCGAACCGCCGGGTTTCCGTCCGGCAGATCATGGCAGACCACTGGCAGACCTATGGGCGCAACTACTACTCGCGCCATGACTACGAAGCCGTGGACAGCGCCAAGGCCGATCAGATGATGTCAGAGCTTATCGCACGGCTACCAACCCTACCCGGCAGCGGTAAGGGAGAGCTTGTGGTCAAGACCGCAGATCAGTTCTCGTATCACGATCCGGTCGATGGATCGGTGAGCCACAATCAGGGCATTCGCATCGTCTTTGAAAACGGCAGCCGAGGTGTGATCCGCCTCTCTGGCACAGGAACGGACAACGCCACAATCCGGGTCTATCTGGAAAGCTTCACGCCAAAGGACGGCGACCTGGGTGCTGATCCGCAAAGCGCCCTACGCGACGTCGCCGATGCCGTCGCCGCCATCACCAGATTGCAGGAGATTTGCGACAGAAACTCTCCGGATGTGGTGACCTGACCGTCCGGTTGACGCTGCCAAAACCCGCAGCAGCAACCAGATCTGCTCCGTTTTTAGCCAGAGCGCCCTTGCACTCCAGATTGCAAGGGGCGTGCAGAACCTTTCGGGTATTTTTGATAATCGCCACCACAGTGGTGGACTATCAATAGCTTACTTTGAACGGCTGCACACCAAACACACGAATACATAGAACCGGCACCCGCTCAGAGACGACTCCATTGGTCCTACAGGAGGAACCTCATGACGACGTCACCAATCGGGACACCGGAACAACTTCGAGACCCGAATTACTTTCCTGCCATCTATCGCGCGGTACCCTTGGGTATTCAGCACGTGTTGGCCATGTTCGTATCAAACGTGACCCCGGCCATCATCGTTGCGGGCGCAGCCGGGTTTGGCTTTGGTTCGAACAGCCCTGATTTTCCCGAACTGCTGTATCTGATTCAGATGTCGATGTTGTTTGCGGGTGTGGCCACGCTATTGCAAACCGTCACTCTCGGGCCTGTTGGGGCCGCGCTGCCTATCGTTCAGGGCACGTCGTTTGCGTTTATTCCCATCATGATCCCGTTGGTCGCCGGGAAAGGCGTGGATGGGCTGGCCGCTTTGTTTGGCGGCGTACTCATTGGCGGCCTGTTCCATGCGCTTCTGGGCACGGTAATCGGCCGGATACGCTTTGCTTTGCCGCCGCTTGTGACCGGCCTCGTCGTTACCATGATCGGTCTGGCACTGGTGAAAGTAGGTATCGAATACGCAGCTGGTGGTGTTCCGGCCAAGGCGTCGGGCGCGGAAAGCTATGGCTCTTTGTCCAGCTGGGCCCCTGCTTTAATCGTGGTCGTTGTCACGCTAGGGCTGAAGTTCTTTGCTCGCGGGATGCTGTCGATCTCGGCGGTTTTGATCGGTATTCTAGTGGGTTACGTCTATTGCATCCTGGTTGGAAAACTGCCACTCGATGCGATTTCTGGCTCGTGGGAACGTTCTGCCGCCTTCGCCTTACCGCAACCTTTCAAATACGGGTTCGAGTTCTCTTTGGCCGCTGTAATCGGCTTCTGCCTCATGGCCTTTGTATCGGCGATCGAGACCGTTGGCGACGTCTCAGGCATCACCAAGGGTGGCGCCGGGCGCGAAGCCACCGACAAAGAGATACAAGGCGCAACCTATGCTGACGGTTTCGGCACAGCGCTTGCCGGTATCTTTGGAGGCTTTCCCAACACCTCGTTCAGCCAAAACGTGGGCCTGATCGCGATGACGGGCGTAATGAGCCGCCATGTCGTCACCATTGGCGCTATTTTCCTGATCATTTGCGGGCTTGTCCCCAAGGTCGGCGGCCTGATCCGTACCGTCCCGATTGAGGTTTTGGGCGGTGGTGTGATCGTCATGTTCGGCATGGTTGTCGCGGCAGGTGTCTCGATGCTGTCAGACGTGGTCTGGAACCGTCGGAACATGGTTATCTTTGCGGTGTCCCTGTCCATAGGTCTGGGTCTTCAGCTTGAAGTCATGAACGTCGCACCGGGCTCAGCCAATGCGCTGCAGCATTTACCGGATACGCTGCGCATCCTGGGGGCCTCGGGGATCTTGCCGGCCGCGCTGATTGCAATTGTTTTGAACCTTATCCTGCCCGAAACACTGGCCGATGAGGCAACCGAAGAAGTCTCAGGTGGCTTGGCCGGGCACGGCCGGGGCGAGCTGGTGAAAGACGATCACGTCTAAGCAACTCGATGCGGCGGAAGACTGCCGCATCCCCACCTTCGATCAAGACTACACAATAGAGCTTGATCGAGGGCCCATTCCCCGAGCATCTCCGGACTATTCCGATGTTTCAAAGCGCAGCCTGCGTATGTCCGGATCAACCCGGCTGTAAGCTGCCAGCAACCGAGCGCTCCATTTCTGGGCAATATAATCAGCCATAAAGCGCGAGGGGGCGATCAACGTGGCCACGCCCCCTGCCCTTTCGGCCTCGCTTAGATGTTGGAACCAACTTGCCCAAAGCTCAGGGTCCCGGCCATGCAAAATGGCCTGTACTTGCGTCCAGACATCATCTTCGGCCCCGTCAGGTAATGTCGCTTTGACCTTGAATGGCACAATATTAGTAGCCGCTTCGGGTTCCTCGGTCATACGCGCCTGGAAATCAGTGCCAATCACAGGCCAGACCTCTGAGGTATCCAACATCAGTTGCTTTAAATCCAGCTCGTATACCGCCACGCGCCCACGGGCAGCGGGTCGTTTAACCACAACCCAGCCCATCGCACGAAACTTAGCCATTTCTCGTTTCACCGTGCGTTCATTCACCGACCACAGCCGCGAGATTTCCTCTCGTCCAATCGAAAGCTCATTGCTGCGCCAGTTATACCGCGTGGTGATCAGGGCTACGATACGTAGAATACTGCGCTGACGATGCTTGTCGCCCGACAGCGCATGCACTGTCAGCGCCGATAGAATATCGTACTTGAGGGCCGGTGCATTTCGCCCGACCGGTTTTGCAAGCTGCATCCTCGTTCTCACCGCTCTGGTCTGCCTCATGCGGTTATTACCGCCGTGCCACGCTGTTTGCCAACGCTTTTCGTCATCTTGCAGTGATTAGCGTCCAAAGCTTCGATTCTGTCAAGCAGAGTCTCATTTCAGGCCAGTTTGGGCTTGGGTTCAGACCAATTCAATAAAAGAAATTTGGTGAAGTATTGGTGATGGGGGACATACTGGATGACCCCCTATTTGGCCATTCTGTCCCCCTAAATGGGGTTGGTCGCCTATTGATGGCCCCCTAAATGTGGGCGGGTCATCGATGCGCTACCGCGGATTTCAGCACCCTTGACTCCGAATCGCTCAGCGTTGCGCTGGCCCTTGTTTTCTTACCCATGGGTAAGTTTTATCTTCATGATATTTTCTTTTGCGTAAAGTGCAAATCGGGCGTAAATAGAAAAAAGATAACAAATAGCGTCCGAAGGAACGAGAGCTGAGGCATGTATACGCACGAAGATCTAAACGCATTGCGCAATCAATCGCTGAAACTGCAGGGCTGGATACGGCAGCAGACCTTCAGCCCCGAGATGGAGAAGACGCTCCGCCGCTTCTCTAGTTGGGAAGTGTCCGAGCTGATCTTTCGGATCAACCAGTCGACCTTCCGCGGTAAGCTTGCCGCTGATCCTTCACTGCCCGGTGGTGAGGTCGAGCCAGATGGCCGACAGCGCTGGTTCAGCCTCGAAGAGGTGAACGAGCTGCGCCGCAGGCTCAAGGTGAACCGCAAATCCCTGATGCCGCCCCGCCCCGCCGGCAAACGCGCCATGCGCGCGGCTGTTGCCAATTTCAAAGGGGGTGCCGGGAAGTCGACCGTTGCTTTACATCTGGCGCATGCGGCTGCGCTGGATGGCTATCGTGTACTAGTAGTGGATTTCGACCCGCAGGCGACGCTTAGCCATTCGATGGGCCTGACCGATGTAGCCGAAGACTTCACTGTTTGGGGTATCATGGCGCGCGATCTTATCCGAGAAACAGAGCGAATGAACAACCGCCCTGCCGCTGCCGAATCCGGCACCGCCCTGCCCCGCCGCGAGCTGCCACCCTCGATCACAGGTATGGGCCTGGGTGATCTGCGGGTCGCTGACTTTATTCGGCAGACCTCCTGGTCGACGATCGATGTGATCCCGTCCTGTGCGAACGCCGCTTTTGTTGAATTTGCGTCGGCCCAGTATCGGCACCTAAATCCTGAATGGTCGTTCTTTGCAGCGGTGTCGCGCTACCTGGATCAGATCCCGGATGATGCCTATGACCTGATCCTATTCGATTGCCCGCCCGCAATTGGCTATCAGTCCATGAATGCGGTCTTTGCGGCGGACATGCTCTATATCCCCTCCGGGCCGGGATATTGGGAATACGACTCGACCACCTCTTTCATTGGTCAGCTTGCCGAAGCGCTCGAGGACTTGGCCTATGGGTTCGACAAGACCTTACCCACGGGTAAGATCGGTCTTCCCAAAACCTTCTGCGAACTTCGTTTCCTGCTGACGCGATACGAGCCGGGTAACGCTCTGCACCTCGCGATGTTCGAGGCGTTCCGCAAGGTCTTCGGCGACAACGTAGCGCAGCACCCGGTGGAAATGACGCGCGCCGTAGAACAATCGGGCCGTTTCCTGAGCTCGGTCTACGAGATGGATTACCGAGAGATGACGCGCGAAACCTGGCGGCGCGCACGATCGACCTTTGATAACGTCTATGAGGAATTCCGGGATGTCATGCTGACGGCCTGGGACAAGCTGGAGGATGACGCATGAGCCGTAAACGCAGAATGTTTGACATCGATATGCCGGCAATGGAGGACATCCCCGTCGGAAAGGTTCCAGACAAGGTGCTGGAGAAAAGGCGTGGTCCGATGGCTGCAGCGATCTCAGAGAACGCAGATGCCCTGCGCGACCAGCAATCAACCGAAGATACGATCCGCGCCGAAAATGACCGATTGGCGCATGAACTGGTGCGCCTGCGGTCTGAAGGTTTGGTGACCGAGCGTGTGGCGCTTTCGAATGTTGTCACCGAAAAGCTGACACGCGATCGGAAGGCTGGTCCGGATGACGAGTTGGATGAATTAAAGGATTCGATCCGCGACATTGGTCTGTCAAACCCAATTCGATTGGAACGTCGCTCGGATGGTCGGTTTGATCTGATACAAGGTATGCGCCGCTTGTCTGCTTATCGCGCCTTGTATGAGGAAACTGGCGATGAGATTTACGCTGAAATCCCGGCAGGCATTTCGGATGCCGCGGATATCAACGACAGCTACCGGCGGATGGTGGATGAAAACCTCATCCGCAAGGATATCTCATTTGCGGAGATGGGTACCTTGGCACGTGCCTATGCAGAAGACCCGACAAATGATTGTGCAGATGTCGATAAGGCGGTGGCAATCCTGTTCAAATCAGCCAGCTACACAAAGCGCAGTTATATCCGCGCGTTTGCCAGTTTGTTGATGATGTTGGACAAGGTGCTGATGCACCCAAATGACATCCCGCGCAATCTGGGGGTCACGTTGAAACGCAAGCTCGATGCTGATCCTGGTTTGGTACGTCAGGTGAGTACCGCGGTGATGAGCGAACCGGAGCGGGACAGCGCGCGCGAGATGGCCATTTTGCGATCGTTTATAGAGGTTCAGACAGGAGCCGAAAAGAAACCGGCACCCAGCAGTTCAGGAAAAACGCGCCGCGCCAAAACGACGTTTCAAGTGTCGGGAAGGGCAGGGGTCGCCCGATGCTCGGCTTCGAACGGGCGCATAGAGCTGAAATATGATCTGGATTTCACGCGTGTAGATCGCAGCAAGCTGGAACAGGCTGTTGCAGTGTTGCTTGATGATCTTCAGGAAGAGGATGATCTTACCCACGGGTAAGAATTCGCCATCTTAGACCAGACCAAGCACCGGGCTATCAGCCCGGTGTTTTGCGTATAGAACTAACGCCAACACATTCATCAGAAGGCCATCTGCAAGATCTACGCAAACCCCTTGGATCTGTAACTGGATTCAGACGCTCATTTGTTTCATCTAAGACGCGCCAGCACGCTATGCGAGCTATTTAGCCCAGCAAAGCTCCCGCCAGGATGTGACGCTCCGGTCCAAGTCGAGCCCAGTCGGGCAGGCCAGTGTCTTGCGCAGGCATTGCGCGACTGAGACCATTGTTGTCTGACGCCGTTGTTCTCGTTTGAGATGCCGCCGATGTCACGAGGACCGGAGGCAATCAAGGCCAACGCCGTTGCCTTGTTCATGGGTCCAGCGATCATGGAAGGTGCACACAGATCAAAGACCATTCCACGGATTTATTGTGAGAGGGAAGGGGGGGGCAGGGCAGGGAGCTAACGTGCTTCGGCTTAAACGCCGATTCTGCCTCCAACTCCTGACGGAGTTCGTATTAGACCGAATAAGGGATACTTATCGGGTATGATGAGGGTTTGATGCTGCGGCAAAAGTAACGATCATTACTGCCAAATTATGAGCACAAAGTGGGTAGGGTGGTTTCTATTACACCCGAAATCAAAGAGTCTGCTGTAAACTCTTTCATCAATTCCGACGCGAACGCAGACATTCCCCAGTTCGTGAGTTTTGCGTGTCCAATCTGAATCGGGGACGAGGGCGGGCGTTGATTGAAACGAGCAGTTTCCCACCCATGCGACAGAAACGTAAGGCCGCCTTTGGTTGACCTCTCGTGTCATACTCTTCACTCTTGTGAGTATCTTCAGCCGCGAGGCCGCAATGATTCAAAAAAGCTTGCTTGTTATCCTTCTTATTTATTCCTGGATCGGGTTGCCCGGTTCGGTCGCCGCTCAAACACAAGGAACATGTGTCATAACGCGTATGGAAGGGCAGGCGGTCGTTTCTGCCCGAGGAGCAGGTGCCCAACCTGCAGTCATTGGTTTGGGTTTGGGGTTGAATGCCAAGCTGCGCACGGAAGCCGATGCAAGGGTTACCATTGCCTGCTATGTTGGGCTTGAAGTTGTTATAGGCCCGGAAAGCGAGATCGACGTGCTTGGTCTATTGGATCATGAAACGCGCCCCTTTGGACTGCGTCTGATCGATGGCGTCGCCGGGTTCCTTTTTTCCTCGGAAGACGGGAATGGCGTCCAGGTCAGAACCCCTTCTGCTGTCGCCGCGGTCCGTTCCACCGAGTGGGCGATGCGAGTCGAAAACAGGGCAAGCGCCATCTTCACACGTGAAGGCACGGTGTTTGTTTCTGCAGATGACATCGTTGCGCAACTAAGCCCGGGCAAAGGCATTGATGTATCCTCCTCTGGCGAGGTTGGGTCGGTCACGGATTGGGGATCGGCGCGCATAGAGGAATTCGACGTACTTCTCGGGGCGGAATGGTAGCACGCGACGGGTTTCGACGCGCACGACGCATTACCGGGGTGATCGTGCTGCTGTTGAGCCTGTTGATCGCGATCTGGCACCCAGGAGACCGAAGTACGTTTTGGCAGGGAGTTGAAGGCAGACTGCTCGACGCCAGATTCTTTTGGCGCGGCCCGGTGACACCCCCGGATGGTGTCGCAATCATTGCATTTGACGATGCTGCCATGGCACAGCTTGAAACGTTTCCGCCGTCTCGATCAGCCTTGGCAGAGGCGGTGACGATTGCCTCAGAGGCGGATGCCGCAGCAATTGCTTTGGACTTTCTGTTGATTGATCCGCGTGCGGGTGACGAAGGTCTTGCTGAGGCATTGGCAGGTGCAGACGCAGTACTTGGGGTAGCCGAGGCGCCCGCTGATGCATCTCTGCAAGATCTCCAGAGCGGCGATTTTTTAGTTGTGATTGCCCCTGAGTTCGACAACCCGCTGCCCGCGTTGGGACCGGCTGAAACTCTGCGCGGTGTGGTATCGATCGGACATGTGAACCTGCGCCATGATCCCGATGGAGCAGCACGTCGGCTTATTGCTGCGCAGTATCTGGCAACTAAAGACGGCAACGCATGGTATCCGCCGCTCGCCCTTGCGGTCCTCAAGGCGGCGGATGATAAGCTGGACCTACAGTTGCGGTCATCCGAAACAGGCGGGCACCTGACAGTTGGGGACACCTTGGTCGCGCTGGACAGGCAGGGCGCTATCCCCCTGAACTTTTACGGGCATGAAGGGACGATCCCGACCTATTCTTTCGCAAAGCTTGGGGAGGCAGACCTGAGGGGCAAGATCATATTTCTCGGGGCGACCGCGACCGGGTTCGGGGACCGGCATGCCACCTCCTACGATGCCACGTTTCCCGGCGTTGAGCTGCATGCAACTTTGGCTGCAAACGTGATCGAGCAGCGTTTTCTGCGTCGTAACGCGCTGTCATGGTCATTGGACATCGCAGTGGCACTAATGGCGACTACGCTCGGATTCTTCGCGGCAAGAATGGACCGGCCCTGGCTTGGGGTTCTCGCGACCGCAGCGGTATTCAGTGTTGTGGCTCTTGTACTGCAAGCCGCATTCGTCGTCGGTTGGTGGCTGGATGGGGTCACGGCGGTTTTTTCGCTTCTATTGGGCGCTTGTGCCGGCGCCGGGCTACGGCTTGTCCAACATCGTCGACGCGCGGCGAATCTCGCGCTCTATCAGTCGCCCCTGCTTGTTGAGCGGTTGGCAGATGCAACCGACCCTCGCTTCGAAGCCTCGGCAAGACCTGCCGTTGTCTTGTTTGTCGATGTCGCTAGCTTCACGACACATTCCGAGAGGCTTGGCCCCGAGGGCACCGCCGATTTTTTGCGGCTGTTCCACGGGCTGGTCGAACAGTCTGTGGAACCGCAGCGCGGGATTATAGCACATTTTGCCGGAGACGGCGCGATGGTCGTCTTTGGGTTGCCGGAGCCCGGCCCGGACGACGCTATGCGCGCGTTACTCTTCATTGAGGCGCTGTATGTGACGGTTGGCAATAGTCCAGACTGGCCAGGTCTCGGGTTACGGGTCGGTGGGCATGCGGGTCCAGTTCAGACCAGCATCATCGGTGGAAAGCGTCACAAACAACTCGCCGTGAGCGGTGACGTGGTCAACACAGCTAGTCGCCTGCAGGAGTTCGCTAAATCTCAAAATGTGGCTATTGCCCTGTCCAGCGCACTTCTGGAGCCAGATCCGCGAACGCGCGACCGAGCAGTGAAAATGGGATTACACCCAGCTGGCCAACATACGCTTCGTGGTCGGGTGGAACCCATTGACATCTGGACAGGACTGCCTCCAGGTACAATCCAAACCTAGCCCAGCTGTCACTGTACCCTAATGAATCAGATTCTCGTCTGAAATTTTCTCGCGATTTCAATGGTGTTTTGTACCTTTAATTTTCATACCGTACCGTTAATTCCAATACTGCACCCTTAATTGCCGGACGGTCAAAACTGTGGAAGACATAGGCGCCTTTTGTGGCGCGCAAACGGACGCAGGCCTTCCAGGGTAGGCGAAACGTTGAGTGGCACCCTGCAGCAAGTCCTGTGGAAACATTGCAATTAAGGGTACAACTTTGCCCCAAAATCGCTCTCAATCCGCAGATTCTGGTATATTAGGATACAGTGGCAGCGATTGTGATGTTTCCATGATCGCAAGCGTCTGGGATCTGGATCTCACCCTAGCCTGTTATTCCAAGGGTGGGTCACGTTCGGTGGTTTCGATTTCCGGGCTTTACTCAGCTTGAAAATTCCAAAATCACCAACTGGCCGAGATATACTGAGTTTCCATGAATTCCAGCATACCCTCGTGGCCGCCTTCGCGTCCGAGGCCTGATTGTTTAACACCGCCAAACGGTGCTGCCGGATCGCTTACCAGTCCTCGATTCAGGCCAACCATGCCGTATTCCAGTCGTTCACACACCTGTAATGCGCGTTTGAAGTCATCCGAGAACACATAGGCCACAAGGCCGTATTCCGTGTTGTTTGCCCGGCGGATCACATCCTCTTGGTCAGTGAAGGTCTGTATGGCGGCGACTGGCCCGAAAATCTCATCATGCAGGCAATCGGCGCTTTCCGGCACGTTGGAGAGGACGGTCGGCGGGTAAAAGAAACCGGTCCCGTCAGGCGTGGCACCACCACATTCAACACGGGCCCCTTTTGCGACCGCATCGGCGACAAACCCGGCCACCTTGTCACGCGTGTCAGAGTTGACCAATGGGCCGACATCAACGGAAGGGTCGGTGCCATCGCCGACTTTCAAGGCGGACATTTCATCAGATAGGCGCTTCGTAAACTCCTCGGCGCGGGAGACGTGGACATAAATGCGGTTGGCGGCCGTGCATGCCTCACCCAGATTGCGCATCTTGGCCAACATCGTGCCTTCGATTGCAGTTTCCATGTCGGCATCTTCCAGAACGATGACCGGGGCGTTGCCGCCAAGCTCCATCGCGGGTTTCAGCACTTGATCTGCCGCGCCTTTCAAAAGCTTTCGGCCCACACCAGTAGAGCCGGTAAAACTCACAACGCGCACGCGCGGATCATGCATCATGTGATCCACCAAGGCGCCAGTGCGCCGTGATGGTAGCACGTTGACCAAACCGGGTGGAACGCCGGCCTCTTCCAACAAAGGCATCAATGCCAGCATGGTCAGCGGGGTTTCCGAGGCGGGTTTGATAGTGACGGCACAACCGGCCGCTAGGGCCGGGGCGATCTTGCGCGTGCCCATGGCGGCGGGATAATTCCAGGGCGTCACCAACACAGCCAAGCCTGCGGGCTTATGCTGCACCAGGATCCGCGCACCCGAACTGGGCGCGTGAGTAATCATGCCGTCCGAGCGCACCGCTTCCTCGGCAAACCAGCGAAAGAATTCTGCGGCATAAGTTGCTTCACCCATTGCGTCCGCGCGTGCCTTGCCGTTTTCCAAAGTGATCAAATGGGCAAACTCTTCCAGGCGATCTGTCATCAGCTCCCAAGCATTGCGCAGAACCTCAGAGCGTGCGCGGGGCGTTCGCGCGGCCCAATCTGCCATCGCCGCTTCGGCAGCATCCAACGCGGTATCTGCATCTGCGATTTCGGCTGACGCGACTGATGCAATCACCTCTTCGGTTGCTGGATTGACTACGTCAAATCGTTGATCTGCAGCGCCGGCGTGCCACTGACCATTGATGTATAGATCGGTGTTTTTCATGGTGTGTCCGTTCAAGTCATATCAAATATTGCAAAGGGTCGGCCAATCGTTCGGCAAAGCCTGAAATCAGCGCGATTGCGGCCTCGCTCTCCAACTGGTCCGACGTGAATTCAAGGCTGAGGCGCAACATTTCTCTGTCTCTTGCGACGCTCAGAACCGGTGTGTCAGGGGAACCTATTCGCAACCCGGTGATGGGGCTGTCCGTCATGTCTCTCAAAACCAGATCCGCGTGACTATCCGGCACCTCCATCTGATGGAGCAAGCGCGTTTTGTCAGGGTTCTTCAGAACTGCGGTTACGCCGGTCAGATTCGAAAGTGCGATTACCAGATCCACTGTGTCTGGCATCGCAGAACGCAGTGCTCCCGAGGCGAAACTGGCCCACAGCGCGGTTGGTGCAATGGTTATTCCGCCGTCTTCCAGCATCCAGTTGAGGAAGTCATCCGTGCCGGTTCGTGGTACACATGCTGTGATCTGAGAAAGATGGGCCGAAGTGGCTGCGTTGCTGCCGGTTTTGGGTAACGTTCGAAGCACCTCGATGTCGGCGATATGATAAGGCTGTGGATGCCCGGCCAATACCAGCCGGTTCAGATCCAAACCAGCTTCGTGGGCAAGGCGGCGCGCTTTGGGCGAGGCGAGAATGCGTTCGTTCTCTGCGACCGGTGCGACGGCGATGTTTGTGTTTTGACGCGACCCAACGGGTGGATCAGCGACCTTGTGTGTTGGGATCGCGGCCGCTGGTTCTGCGTCGACCTTTTCCGCGACTTGGGTGTCAATGAAGTCGCTGGGGTCCTGCGTAAGCCCTTCACCCTCGGCAGTATCCGAAATCAGGGCGATGATCTGACCCACTGGTACTTCTGCACCTGCTTCGGCTTTGAGATCGGTCAAAAACCCATCCGCAGGTGCCTCTACTTCCATAGTCGATTTGTCGGTTTCCACTTCGAAGAGCGGATCGCCCAAGCTAACCGCCTCGCCCGGCGCTTTCAGCCAGTTGACCAAAAGACCCGTGTCCTGCGCCATGCCAAGGGCCGGCATGATCACCTCATGGGGCATGAAACATGTCCCCCGCCATAAGCCTGCGGGCGTTTGCGGCAACACCTTCCGGGGTTGGAACAGTAATGTCCTCCAGTGCGGGCGAGAACGGGACGGGCACGTCCATGGCCCCCATCCTCAGCACAGGTGCATCAAGGTAGTAGAACGCTTTTTCATTGATACGGCTGGCTATTTCACCCGTCACACCATAGCTCTGGTGCCCTTCATCCACGACAATCACACGGCTCGTCTTGCGGGCAGAGGCAAGTAGCGTTTCTTCGTCCAATGGAACAATTGTACGTGGATCAATCACCTCGGCTGAGATCCCTTCGGTTAATAGTATTTCAGCGGCCTTCTCACAAACCTGAACCATCGAAGACGTGCCGATCAACGTAATGTCTGTGCCATGGCGTTTGACATGGGCCTCACCAAAGGGAATGAGGAACTCTTCCTCAGGGACCGGTGCCTTGTCGTTGTACATCAGCTTGTCTTCGAAAATCACAACCGGGTTTTCGTCGCGGATTGCGGTCTTTAGCAGTCCCTTGGCCTCGTAGGCCGAAGAAGGTAACGCCACTTTCAAACCCGGAATGTGGGCCACAAGCGCATGCAAGGATTGGGAGTGTTGCGCAGCGGATCGTCGAGTCGCGCCCAGATTTGTGCGCAGGACCAACGGCGCGTTCATTTTACCGCCAGACATGTAGTGGATCTTGGCCGCCTGATTGCAGAGCTGGTCCATGACCAGAAAGATAAAATCGCCAAACATCAGATCAACGATCGGACGGGTGCCGGTCATGGAGGCACCGACCGCAAGCCCCATGAACCCTGGTTCCGCAATTGGGGTGTCGACCACGCGATCGGTGCCGAATTCTTCGACCAGCCCGGAAAGGATCTTAAAAGGAGTTCCTGCTTCGGCAACATCCTCACCGATGACGAATGTATTGGGATCGCGACGCATTTCTTCGGCAAGCGCTTCGTTGACGGCCTGAGACAGAGTAATTTCTCGCATATTTCGCTCCTCAGGCCAGCGCGTGTTTGACGTCGGTGAACACATGCATGTCGACTTCGGCGGCGTCTGGATAATCTGCGTTCAGGGCGTATTCGACGGCGGCGGTAGCTTCGGATTTGATGTCAGCGTTCATGGCCTCAATCTCGTCCTCCGATGCAATACCTTCTGCAACAAGCCAGGATCGGAACCGCGTGATCGGATCGCTGTTATCCTTCCAGTGCTTTTCTTCTTCTTTCGACCGGTAATATTCGCGATTGATATCGCCCACGTGGTGGCCGTGGTAGCGATAAGTCATCAGTTCGATGAAGAACGGACCTTCGCCCTTGCGAGCGCGTGCGACCAATTTCTCGGTCAGTTCATTCACGGCCAGCACATCTTGTCCGTCGACCTGGTGAGCCTCAATGCCAAAGGCTTCGGCGCGTGCAGTGATGATGCCTGCCGCGATTTCGTCCGTGCGGGTGTATTCTGAATACCCGTTGTTTTCGCAGGCATAAATCACCGGCAACTTCCACAAGGCGGCCATGTTCATGACCTCGTACATCAGCCCCTGAGCGGTGGCCCCATCGCCAAAGAAACAGACGGTGACGTCATCCTTGCCTAACAGTTTGGCAGAAAAGGCAGCCCCTGTTGCGATACCCATCGACCCGCCAACAATCGCGTTTGCACCAAGGTTGCCATTGGACTGATCCGCGATATGCATCGACCCGCCTTTGCCACGGCAATAGCCTTCTTCCTTGCCCAGCAACTCGCAGAACATTTCCTTGAAATCGGCGCCTTTGGCTACGCAATGGCCGTGGCCACGGTGGGTCGAGGTAATTTTGTCGGTGACCCGCAAAGCTTCGCAAATACCAACTGCCACGGCCTCTTCACCGGAATACATATGGGTCAGCCCCGGCATCTTGGCCGACAGGTACAACTGGTTTGCGTTGTCTTCGAATGTTCGGATGCGAACCATCTGGGTGTACATCCGCAGATAGTCCAGAGTGTTGGTTTTTGCGGCGCTCATGGCAAACTTTCCTAAGGAGTGAACGCCGACCCCTTGGGGGCCGGTTGGATAGGCGTCAGTAGCGGTTGGCGATTGGCAGGTCCTCAGCCGGGAAAAGGCTGATCACCTCGCAACCGGTTTCGGTGACCACGACCTCTTCCTCGATCCTCGCGGCAGAGTATCCGTCTGTAGCCGGACAATAGGTTTCAAGCGCGAAAACCATTCCCGTCTTGATCTCCATCGGATGTTCAAGGCTGACAGCGCGGCTGATGATCGGCCGTTCATGCAGCGCCAGGCCCAAACCGTGACCAAACTGAAGGCCAAAGGCAGACGCTTCGTCGGGAAAGCCGAACTCCTCGGCTTTTGGCCAAACTTCCGCCACCTTGTCGGTGCTGACCCCCGGTTTGATCATCGAAATCGATGCATCGATCCATTCGCGCGCCTTCACATAGGCGTCGTTCTGGGACGGCGTGGACCGGCCTATGTTGAAGGTCCGATAGTAACAGGTGCGATACCCCTGATAGGATTGCAGAATATCGAAGAATGCCTGATCACCGGGTCGGAACAGCCTGTCGGTGAAGTTGTGCGGGTGCGGGTTGCAGCGTTCGCCGGAAATGGCGTTGATCGCCTCGACATCGTCGCTGCCCATCTCATAAAGCATCTTGTTGGACAGCGCGACGATGTCGTTTTCACGCACGCCCGGTTTCAGCTCTTCGTAAATCATGTGATAGACGCCATCGACCATCGAAGCAGCTTGCGTCAGTAGCTGGATTTCATCCCAGTTCTTGATTTCGCGTGCTGCCAACATGATTTGTTGGCCGTCGACGACGTTGATGCCCTCAGCCTTGAGCGCTTCGAACATCGCCGTTTCTGCATAGTCCACTCCAACCGGCATATCCCCCATTCCTGCGTCGCGGATAAGTCCGGCGATTTCCTTGGCATATTTGCGCATCAATCCAAACTCGGGCGGGATAGTGCCCCGCATGCCAACAACTCCGGCGCGGCAATGATCTGGCACCAGCCAATCCGAGTATTTTTTGTGATGTATCGCGGCGGACCCGAAATCCCAGACATAGGGCGCGTCGTCGCCGGTCAGCAGGCAGAACCGGCACATCTTGTCGCGTTCCCATTCCCCGATTTTGGTGGCCGAAACGTAGCGAATATTGTTCACATCAAAGAGGAGGAGTGTGCCCGCATTCGAAGCTTTTAGTGCCTGACGCGTGCGTGCCAGGCGATATCGGCGCAGGCGGTCATGATCAATTCGACGCTCAAAGTCGACGGATGTATGACCCCATGCGGGCAATCGCCCTTCCCATTGCCAGTTGGGTTCAAGATCCTGCGGCGTAAGCAGGTTAGGCATGAGTGCTCTGGACATGACGGCTCCTTCGGGTGGTCGCACCACCGGTGTGTTGTGTAGTGTCTGCGCGGTGTTGCTGCGTTACTGAATGCACCAGCCGCCATCGATGTGAATCATCTGGCCGGTCATATAGTCGCTGTCATCGCTGGCCAGGAACGACGCGGTACCGACGATGTCATTGGGGTAAGAGACCCGTTTTACTTGAAGCGCATCACGGACGATGTCTTCATATGCTTGGCCCTCGCGTTCCTTAAAACCGATATCGACCAGATCCTTGTCGAGCTGCTCCCAGAGTGGGGTTACAACCACGCCCGGCGCATATCCGTTGACCGTGATGTTGTGCTCGGAAAGCGCAACGGCACCGCAATGGGTCAGGGCCAGACAGCCATACTTCGAGGTGCAATAAACCGTCACATCCACAAGTGGTTTGCGTGAGGCGATCGAGCCGACGTTGATGATCTTGTAAGGATGTTCCTCCATCGGGCCTTGCTTGATCATCTGACGCGCGGTTTCCTGCATACCCAACCACATCGCCTTGGTGTTGACGTTCATGATCATTTCCCAGTTGTCTTCATCGATATCCATGAAGAACCGGGGTTTGTTCAGGCCCGCGTTGAACAGACCCACGTTGATGCTGCCAAAGGCGTCGACGGTTGCGGCAACGGCCCCCGCATTGTCTTCGCGCTTGGTCACGTCCATTTTTACCGCGATTGCGCTGCCGTTGCCGTTGGCATTGATGCCATCCGCAACTTTCTGCGCCTCTGCGTGATCAATGTCCCCAATGCAGATGTTTGCACCCTGAGACGCAAAGCACTCGGCGTTCGCCTGTCCCATGCCGCGAGCGGCACCAGTAATCAGAATGTTCTTACCTTTCAGGCGATTGGGGTCCATGATCTTCTCCTTGGGGTTCTATCTTCGGCGCTTGCCACTTAGCGTTTCGTCAGCACGATCCTGCGCACGGCGCAGAGCTTCTTTTGGGGGTATGATCCCGCGCAGCATGTCGTGAAGTTCCTCTCCACAGATGCGAATGACATCGCTGATCTCAGGTACGGGTGGGCGTGGCCAGAATTGCAGCTCATCTCGCCAGGACATGGCGTCAACTGCTTCGAAAATCGGCGACGATCGTTGTACTTCGGGGTCGGCACCAACTGAATAACGCGGGTTGGTCCGGCTGCCGTTCTGGACGTACAGCTTTTGAGCCTCTGGAGACGTGAAGACCCGTAACGCTTCTGCTGCTGCGGCACGACGCTCGACCGGCAGGTTGGAAGGGATGCCCATAACATACCCGCCGACCGGTGCTACTTGAGTGGCGCCACGTCCTGCAGGATGTGGAAGGAAACCGGTCTGCCCGTGTGCGGGCGAAGACGGATCGCTTTCGAAATAAGGCGCCAACAGCGTGTAGCCGTATGCCATCGCGACCTTGCCTGCGGCAAAGGGACGGATACGTTCGTACCACGACATAGACAAAATGTCGGGCGGTGAGTACTTGAGTAGCTCCATCAGATACTCGGCAGCACTTAGCCCCACGGCCGTGTCGATAGTGAATTGATAGGCATCTTGATGCAGGTCTTCGGTGTCAAAACCGCCGGCGATCTCTTTTAGATCAACGATCGGCTGCCCGAAATCTGAAAGCGTCGTCAGGAATGTATGTCCGAGCGCTGTCCCACGTGCCGCGTTCCAAGCTATGCCATATCGCCCGTGCTGCGGATCGTGGAAAGCCTTTGCCGCAGTCAGAAGTTCATCCGTCGTTGCAGGTGGTTCCAGCCCCGCATCGGCAAACTGATCGCGCCGATAGAACAAAAGCTCTGGTGTGGTTTGCGCCGGGACACCATAGGCCTTACCGCCCCAATGTGCCGCTTTCCAGCCTGCGGTATGGAAGTCGGCCGGATCCAGCACTGCCAAATCCATCACTTTCTCTAACGGCAGCAACACGTCTTTTTCAACAAACTCACCGATCCAAGGAAGATCGACTGCGATAATGTCATATCGGCTGGTTGGGCGTTCCGCGTTTTTGAGCGCTTCTTCCCGCAAGCGATCAATTGAAAAGGCGCGTTGCTGGATCTGTGATCCGATCACTTGTTCAAATTGCCGCTTGAGCGTTTCCATCACCATGAAGGTCGGGTCACCATGCACCAGAACGCGAACCCCACCAGCCAGTTTCAGGGGTTCACCTAGAACTTGCAGCGGTGGTATCGACTTGGTCGCCATGTAAGATCCGCCAAAATAATAGTCGGTGGACTCTGCCCGCTCTTCGTTTGTTCCAAATTCGATTTCGGCCAGGCGCCGGATGCGGGTGGACAGCTGCATCCATCCCTCAAGAAGATGTTCGCTGGGATGAAGCGAGAAGCTTTTGCCGGAACTGGTGCGCGGGCGCTGTTCGATCAGGCCTGTTTCGATCATTTCCTTCACGCGGCGCGACGCAGTGGCATATGGAATGTGCGACGCCGATATGAGAGACGTCGGGGTGACGGTTTTACCCTCAATGTGATTTCGGATCAGGAAAAGAGACATCAGAAAAAACGGGTTCGGGGCAAAGACCTCGATCACATCTTCCAGCTCTTCGCAAAAGCTTTCCAGAAACGAAACAACCTGAAGCATTTCGGTCTTGTCCTGATAAAAACCTTGCTGAAATGTCGAAGCTGAGCCGTCCATGGGTTTGTACCGCTTTGCACCCTGATCATGAGTTTGGGCCGAGTCTGGCGCTGGATTGTTCGATTTGGACAAATTCGATTCGCTCATATTGCCCTCCCTTTCAAAATGTTCAGAATGATCTTGGTGCAGTATCGCTTAGATATCCGTTCTGGATACCACGATTCTCAATTTGGATACTTTCGGGGGGTCTTAGCGCGGAAGTTTTCGCGAACCTGTCAGGGCTAATCCGATCAACGGATGATGATTCCCGCGGAGGAAAGACGGGAGTTGGCAAGACCAAGAATTTACCCGGGAGGAAACCGAATGAATATCCGCAAAACTCTTGTGGCGACCACCGCCCTGGCCCTGACGGCTTTCGGCGGGGCAGCCGTGGCTGATACAATGACCATTGGCATTACGCAGAATAATGTCGGCGTCGACAGCTATCAGACCACATATGAAAAAGCCTTTATCGCAGCCGCCGAGGCGAACAGCGATGTCGACGTTGTCGTTCTGGATGCAGGAGGTGACGTAGCCCGTCAGATTGCACAAATGGAGGACCTGATCCAACAGGAAGTGGATGCCATCATCATCTGGCCAACCAATGGCGAGGCCGTGATCCCTGCGGTACGCAAGGCGCACAAGGCCGGTATCCCCGTTATTGTCACCAACTCAAACATCGCCGAAGCAGGCTTTCCGTTCGTCGCGTCCTTCTCTGGCCCCGACAACATCACACAAGGTTCACGTTCAGCGGAAATCATGTGCGATAAATTCAAGGACATGGGCATCGAAAATGAAGCACGCGTCGTACAGATCTCGGGGCAGCCGGGGTACACTACGGCCATCGAACGCCAAAAGGGTTTTGATGATCGCCTGCCGGAAGTTTGCCCCAATGTGACGCTGGTTGAAACCCAACCTGGGGACTGGAACCGTGAAAAGTCCCAGAAGGTTATGGAAGCTTTCCTTGTGAAATATGATGACATCGATGGGGTCTATTCCGGCGATGACAATATGGGCGTGGGCGCATTGAATGCTGCAAAAGCCGCTGGTCGTGAAGGTATCATCTTTGTTGGTGCCACGAACTTCGCTGTTGGCTACGAAGCTATGGAACGTGGCGAATACTGGGGATCGATCTACCAGTCACCTGTTGACGATGCCGAGGCTGCATTGAAAACAGCGATCGAAACGCTGGAAGGTAAGGAACTGCCGTTCCTGAACTACTTCGACACACCGAAGATCACGCAGGACAACCAAGGCGAGTTTACCAAGCCAGTTTTCTAAGTCTCTCCCCAGATGCGCGGAGCCTACTGGGCTCTGCGCTGCTTCTTCAATTCAATTGAACAGGGAGAAACCCATGGGGCGAGTCTCTGGACGTTCCTGTATTGTCACCGGGGCAGCTCAAGGTATCGGCCGCGCCATTGGCGAGGCGCTGTTAGAACAAGGCGCGGATGTCTGTTTTGCCGACATAAACGGCGACAAGGTGGCAACGGTCGCCGCCGAAAACAGACAGAGAGCCAACAGCCATGGCGGTCAAGTTACCCATGCATCCGTCGACGTGACCAATCGCCAACAGGTCCGTGCGATGATCGAACATACGGTGAGCCTGTTTGGAAAACTGGATGTGAAATTTAACAATGCCGGTGTGAACAAGCCGATGAATTTCCTCGATGTGACAGATGAGAACTGGCATTTCATCATGGGCGTTAATGGGTTGGGATGCATGATAGGCATGCAGGAGGCCGCACGTCAGATGATTGCTCAGGGAACCGGTGGAAAAATCATCAATACCGCATCAATTGCAAGCCGACAGGGGTTCGACAACGTAGCGCCTTATTGCGCCTCAAAATGGGCTGTTGTTTCGCTGACCCAGTCGGGTGCGCGGGATTTGGCAAAGCATGATATTACGGTGACGGGCTTCGCCCCCGGCGTGGTCGCGACGGAAATGTGGGAAGAGGTCGACCGCGACCTGATGGAGATCGGTGCCGCCGAGCGCCCCGGACAGGCGATGGAGGAGTTTTCGGCTGAAATATTGCGCGGACGTGTTGCCCAGCCTGAGGACATCACTGGAACGACAACGTTCCTTGCGTCGCACGATAGCGACTACATGACCGGTCAGATCGTGATGATTGATGGCGGCATGACGCTGGTATGAACACGCTGCGCCCGGTGAGCGCACGAATAAGATAGATGCTCCGGCTTGTCGGAGACGGGGAGAACGGGATGGCGCAACTGAAGAAATCCGACATCGGAGGCATACTGGCCCGGCAAGGTATTCTTGTTGCTTTTGTCGTGTTCATCATCGGATTTACGTTGGCGAACCCCAGATTTCTGGATCCGGACAACATTATGGGCGTGATCCGCTCATCTGCCATTCTGGGTGTCATGGCGCTGGGGGTGACCTTTGTTGTGATCAGCGGTAATCTTGATCTGTCCGTTGGCTCAATGATGTCCTTTTCAACTATTGTTGTCCTGGACCTTCACGACAAAATTGGGCCAACGCTGGCGATCCCTTCGATGTTTGCCATGACAATGTGCCTTGGCGCCCTGATCGGGTTTCTTGTTGGTTACCTGAAACTCAACTCGCTGATTGTGACGCTTGGAATGCTGTCGGCCATCCACGGGCTGACGCTAACCTATTCTGGCGGCAAGAACATGGATATCGCCGACAAGGAAGGCACCTGGTTCAGCGTTTTCGGCCAGGGCGACGCGTTGGGTATTCCTGTTCCAATTCTGTTGTTTGTTCTGTTGGCCGCTTTTCTGGGTATCGTGCTGGCCAAAACCCCTTTTGGCCGCAAGGTCTACGCAGTGGGGGGCAACGGTGTAGCTGCAACCTTTTCCGGTATTCGGCGCGCGCGCGTTGTTTTCGCCTGCTATCTTGCGTCGTCCTTTTGTGTCGCGACCGCCGGTCTTATTCAGGCGAGCCGTTCATTGGGAAGCCAGAACACCGTGGGGCAAGGTCTGGAGCTTGAAGTTTTGGCAGCGGTCATCCTCGGAGGCGCGTCTTTGCTGGGCGGGTCCGGGACAATCTTCAAGACGGTGATTGGCGTTCTGATGCTTGGGTTTATTCAGAACGGGTTACTGCTCGTCGGCCTTCAATTCTACGTTCAATACGTCGTGACCTGGGTGATCATTATCCTGGCAGTATGGCTCGATATTGCGGCCAAGCGCGGCAAACTCTGGTCACCGATCGCGTAAGGGATATGGATACATGCATGCTGGTACTCTGAGCACTTTCCTGAAGCGAGGCGCCATCTGGGGTTTTATCGTTTTCGAGCTGATCTTCTTCAGCGTTGCGGGAGAATATTTGTCACTCAGTGACAAAGCCTTCATGGATCTCGACAACATGCTGCTGTTGTTCAAACAGTCTGCTCCCATCGGGATCATCGCGATGGGTATGACCATCGTCATGATCAATGGCAATATTGACCTAAGCGTCGGAGCTACTTTTGCACTCTGCGCAATTGTCTTGCTGGACAGCCTGACATGGCCTGTCTTTGCAGGTCTCGGGGATTGGGTCATCCCAATCTCGTGGAGCCTTGCGTTGCTGACCGGCATCGTGCTGGGCGCCATTAACGGATTGATTGTCTGGAAAACAGGGGTCGATGCGTTCATCGTGACGCTTGGCTCGATGCTGGGCTATCGTGGTCTGGTGTTCATGTACAATGGCGAGCAGCCGACAAGTCATTTGAACTGGACGTTGGTTGATTTTGCCGAGGCGCAGTTTCTCGGCCTGCATACCGCCACATGGTTTCTTCTGGCGGTTACGCTGGTGATCTGGTTCGTGATGACTCGCACCATCCACGGACGTAATGCCTATGCCATTGGCGACAACCGCGAGGCGGCTGTGAATGCTGGTATCAGGGTAGGTCCACACATGATGGTCAATTTCATGATCATCGGGTTTCTGGCGGCGCTGTCGGCCGTGGTGTTTTACTCCGAAAGCGGATCAGTAAACCCCAATGATGGTGAGTTGTACGAGCTGTGGATTATCACCGCAGTGGTTCTGGGCGGCACTAAGCTGACCGGTGGTGCTGGCTCGGTGATTTCGACCTTTGGTGGTGTGCTGGCGATCCAGCTTTTGCGCAAAGGCTTAGGTCATATCGGCGCAGATACATCAACCGTCAATTTGGTGATCGGTCTGATCCTGATTGCAGTTCTCTACCTCGACAAGCAACTGAACCGCAAAGGTGCAGAGGAGCTGAAGACATGACCGAACGCACGCCCGCCCTGCGCCTTGAAGGGATCGTGAAGACTTTCCCCGGGGTCCGCGCGCTTGATGGCGTTTCCTTTGCGGTCATGCCTGGAGAAGTGCATGCGCTGATGGGCGAAAACGGCGCTGGGAAATCAACACTGATGAAGGTTCTGGGAGGTATCTATCAACCCGATGAAGGCCAGATCCTTATCGAAGAGTCTCCGACTGCCATGACTTCACCTCTGGAAGCCAAGGCTAAGGGTGTTGTGTTCATTCACCAGGAGCTCAGCCTCGCAGACGAATTGTCCGTAGCCGAGAATGTCTATCTCGGTGAGCTGCCGCGTAAGTCTTTCGGGCGGGTCGATTGGGACAAGCTATATGCCGATACAGCAAACATTCTCGATCGGCTAAAGGTCAGTTTTACACCCAAGACCCTCGTGGGAGATCTGTCCATCGCCAACAAGCAAATGGTCGAGATTGCCCGCGCCCTAACGGTCGACGCCAAAGCCGTGATTTTTGACGAACCCACCGCATCACTCACGGACACGGAAAAGGATGTTCTGTTCGAAGTGATCGCCGATCTGAAAGCGCGGGAAGTGGGCATCATCTACATCTCGCACCGGATGGAAGAGATCTTTCGCATTACCGACAGGGTCAGTGTGCTGCGGGACGGGCAGCACACCGGCACTGAGATCACAGCTGAAACAGATGAAGAATCCGTCACCCAGATGATGATTGGGCGAAAGTTGGACTTGTCCCGCAACGTCTCACATCACGAATTGGGGGACGTGGCTTTGGAAGTGCAAAATCTGAGTTGCGGTGATCTGTACGAAAACGTCAGTTTCAAGATCAGACGCGGCGAAGTGGTCGGTTTTTATGGGTTGGTTGGCGCGGGGCGTACCGAGATTGCCGAAACCTTGTTTGGTTTGCGCGATCCATCCACCGGACAAATCCTGCTTGATGGGGAAGTGATACGCATCCACACACCTTCAGACGCGATCGAGCGGGGCATCTCGCTGGTCCCAGAAGACCGCAAAGGTCAGGGGTTGGTATTGGGCATGAACTGCCGGGACAACATGACCCTGCCTCAGGTTGATGATCTCAAGGCTGGTCCGTTTGTGGCCGAAGGGGCCGAGATCTCGATCTTTGATCAATACCGCGACCGGCTGGACATCCGAACGCCCGGTTGGAGGCAACTTGTCGGAAACCTATCAGGCGGAAACCAGCAAAAGATTGTCATCGGAAAATGGCTGTCCATGCACCCCAACGTGCTGATTGTTGATGAACCGACCCGGGGAATCGATGTCGGTAGTAAAGCAGAGATTCACAACCTGATCCGAGATCTTGCCGCGCAGGGATATGCGGTGATCGTCATAAGTTCGGAAATGCCTGAAGTGTTGCACGTCGCGGACCGGATCTACGCTATGTTCCAAGGGCAGATCACACAGGAATTCACGTCTGAAGATGTGACCGAAGATAGTCTGGTTCGGGCTATCTCAGGCATGTCTGACAACGGCACGACGCAGGTCGCGTGATGCGGGTTGGTTTTGCAGGATTGGGGCGCATGGGGCGCCGGATGGCAGCCAACTGTGCCCGGGCAGGGCATGAGGTCACGGTCTGGAACCGCAGCACCGGTCCTGCGCAGGATTTTGCACAGAGTGTTGGCGGCGGAATTGCCAACACTCCTGGAGAATTGTCCCGAGTTTCTGATGTCACGGTCTCGATGCTCGCAGACGATGCAGCCGCACGGGCAGTCTATTTCGGAGATGCAGGTCTGATCTCGGCACCGGGCGCGCAAATATTGATTGAGATGGGCACAATGAGCCCGGCTTTGGTTTCCGAGATTGCAGAGGCTGCCGAGACAGCCGGAAAACGCTTTGTTGATGCGCCGGTTTCCGGGGCGACCAACGCCGCTGAAGATGCTACGCTTCTGATTATGGCAGGCGCTCATGCTTCGCTCGCTCAGACGCTGTCACCCCTGTTTGACGCGATGGGGCGCAAGACCATCTGGTTGGGGCAGGCCGGTGCCGGTGCGGCCATGAAGCTTGCGGTGAATTTGCTGATCCACGGGCTGAACCAGACGGTCTCTGAGGCGCTCTGCCTTACCGAGAGCGCTGGCATAGCCACTGATCTCGCATTTGATGTGATCGAAAACTCTGCGGCTGCGGCGCCGATGTTAAAGTTCCGCCGCCCTATTTATCTGAACGAAGCAAGCCAGGCTGTGACGTTCACAGTTGCGCTGGCACGCAAAGATGTCGCGCTTGCTCTGGATCTGGCGCAGGATGTCGGTGTGCCGATGCCACTGGCCAAAACTACGTTTGAGGTGCTGAAAAATGCCGAAGCACAGGGCTTCGATGCGCGCGACATGGCGTCCATCTTCAACTACATGCGAGGACAATCGGAATGAAAGCCGCACTTTTTGTTGGAGGCTGGAAAGGTCACGCCCCCAAGCAATTCAGCGATTGGTACGGGGCGCTTCTGAAGGACAACGGGTTCGACGTGGATGTCTACGACACGTTGGAGCCTCTGGAAAACCCGGATGAACTGGCCGATCTGGATCTGATCACACCGATCTGGTCATCCGCCAGATCGGGCCACAAAGATAAATACGGGAATATGACAAAATCGCAGGAAGACGGGCTTTTGAAGCTGATCGGGGACGGGTGCGGGCTGGCAGGGTGGCATGGCCATATGGGCGACGCGTTCCGCGACCGGCCCACTTATCACTTTCTGATCGGAGGTCAGTTTGTTGCGCATCCGCCGGGTTGGCCTGATAACCTTCAACCGCGCGAGGATTACATCGATTATGATGTGACCATCTGCAAACCCTATGACCCAATCGTTAAAGGGATCAGAAGCTTTCGTCTGACAACCGAGCAGTATTACATGCTGGTTGATCCCTCTAACGACGTCTTGGCAACGACAACCTTTTCCGGGGACCATCTGTGGTGGATCGAGGGGACAGTCATCCCGGTGGTTTGGAAGCGCCGATGGGATAAGGGTCGCGTTTTCTATTGCTCAATCGGGCATGAGTTGGACGATTTGAAACAGCCTCAGGTCGCTGAGATCATTCGCCGTGGTGCAATTTGGGCCGCTGACGGAAAACCATAGCGCCGCAATACTTTTTTGTGAATTCAAGAAGCAGCTGTTCGTCCTGATCCAACGGTTAACCGTACCCGAGGGGTATCGATGTTCCGCAATCACCCCAAGGTTGCGTCGCTGAAGTTGTTTAAGGACGCGAGAATTATTCCAGAATATCCTCAAATATGTAGCACTCGCGTTCGCCCAAATGCGGAATGACCAAAGGCCTCATCCAAAAACTCCGCACCTCGAAGTATCTGCCCCTATCGCATGCGAGTTTGAGGTTGTGTTGCAAACTTTTGACCATTGACTTTTGTAGCGTCAGCGCCCGTGTGGCGAACGGCACTATCCAATTGAAGTTTGGTCCATGATTTCTTTCAAAAGCGCTCAGTATCCGAAAGACGTGATCTTGTTCGCGGTCTTCTTTTATGTCCGCTACGGTGTTTCCTATCGGGATCTAGAAGAAATCATGGCCGAGCGCGGTGTTTCGGTGGACCACACCACACTGAACCGATGGGTAACACGGTATTCCGGCGCGATCGCTGAAGCAGCGCGTCGCCGAAAAGGGTCATGTGATCGTTACTGGAGAATGGACGAAACTTATATCAAAGTGAAAGGTGCGTGGGTTTACCTCTACCGGGCCGTGGACAAACACTGCAAAACCCCTGATTTCATGCTTTCTCGACGTCGTAACAAACCTGCAGCCACAAACTTCTTTGCTCGAATGTTGGAGATCAACGGCCTTCCGCGAAAGATTGTCATCGACAAAAGCGGCGCAAACACAGCAGGTATCAAAGCCATCAACAAAATGCTGAAGGGCTTTGGATGTCCGATTCCAATCGAGATGGTGAGGCAGAAGTTCCTAAACAACATCGTCGAACAGGATCATCGGTTCATCAAGAGACGCACTCGACCAATGCTGGGGTTCAAAGCTTTCGAATCTGCTACAGCAACCCTCGCTGGAATCGAAGTCGCGAACATGATCCGCAAGGGCCAATTCACGCGCGCGAACTAGGTCATCTCTTTGTCCAATCAAATCAGAAGCGACCCGCGCATCATCACCCTTGCCCGGCGGATCGCAACCTGCAATAGCAATCTGAACCGAGATACTTGATTGCAGAAAGACGGATAGCATGAAAACGGCCCTTGTTTGTGGTGCAGGTGGGTTCATCGGATCGCACCTTGTTAAACGGCTGAAACGGGACGGTTTCTGGGTCCGGGGAGTGGATCTGAAGTATCCTGAGTTCGGGGAATCACATGCAGACGACTTCGTTATTTATGACCTGCGCGGGCGGGCGGAATGCCAAGCGTTGTTCGACTGCAAATTCGACGAAGTGTATCAGTTGGCTGCGGATATGGGCGGGGCCGGATACCTGTTCACCGGCGATAACGACGCCGATATCATGCACAATTCCGCAGCCATCAATCTGAACGTTCTTGATGCATGCAGGCGAGCCGATGCCGGACGCGTGTTCTACAGTTCGTCGGCCTGTGTTTATCCCGAATACAATCAGGAAGATACAGCCGCCCCGGTCACTCGAGAAGACAGTGTCTACCCAGCCTTGCCGGACAGTGAATATGGGTGGGAGAAACTGTTTTCCGAGCGCCTGTTCCTGAGCTTTAGCCGCAATCACGGCATGGAATGCCGGATCGCCCGATATCACAACATATTTGGCCCGGAAGGCACCTGGACCGGGGGGAAAGAGAAAGCCCCCGCCGCGATGTGCCGCAAGGTGGCTGAAGCCGAGGATGGTGGCACGATCGAAATCTGGGGTGATGGCAAACAGACGCGCTCGTTCCTGTATGTAGACGACTGTGTTGAAGCCACTGTCCGTCTGACCCGCAGTGATACATTTGCCGGGCCGGTCAATATTGGTTCGGAACAGATGGTCTCAATAAATGATCTGGCGAAGATGGTTGCCGGAATTGCCGGCAAGACCCTGCATATCCGCAACGTGCCCGGGCCCGAGGGCGTGCGCGGCCGCAATTCCCACAATGAACTGATCCGGAAAGAGCTGAATTGGGAACCGGTGACGGATCTTGCCGCCGGTCTGGCCCGAACATACCCGTGGGTGCGCAGTCAGCTAGAGCACGCCATGGCCGTCACCGCCTGACCACAGCCGACGGTCAGATCCGGGTCCAGAAAATATCGGCCCAAGGGTGATCCGGATCGCCCTTGGCTGCCAGATCCCGGCGCCAGATGCGCACGTGATAGGCCGAGATCAACGCACCCGCATCCAGCCCGATCCGAGTTTCAAGACGCCCCGACCCTGACTCGGGCACATCGAAGTCAATGCGGGCGGTGCCGATTGTTTCCGGTTGAGCTAGAATCGCGCATTGCCCCAGTACATCGCCATCAAAAACCGAGGCTTCAAAGATGCCGATCTGCCCTTTCTGCTCGGGCAGGGTGAGATAGGAAAACTCCACCGCATAGGGGCCGGGAGCGTCGATGGGCACATAAGGCCCATAGATCATGTGACCCGGCTGCCCGTCGGAAATTACCCCACCCAGATCGTGTCTGAAATCCCGGGTCTGCGGCATGTCCGTGCATTGAAACATATGCCGTCGCAGATCAGGTTTGCCCGCCAGCACCACTTTTTGCCGGGTCTGCAGATAATCCGACCACAATGGATGTTGTGTCTGACTCGAACTCGGGAACACCAGAAGATAATCGGAGACTATCTGGGTATGAGCCCAGTTCCGCTCGGAGCAAGCCAGCCCGACATAAAGGTCACCGTTATGGATGAAAAAACAGGTTGGATCTATGATGCCATATCCCAGCTCGACAAAAGACTGGAATAGTTCAGTGAAGATGATGTCGATATGCAGATCATCATCCAGTGACCAAAAAAACGGTGTATGATGGACCCGGTTTGCAGTGGTGCGGCCCAGCCCCACAATGTCATTGCCCAGAGCCATTGCGTTGGCGCCGCCACGAAACAACGGGAACGGTTGATAGGATGCAGTGAGTTTGAAATCGAGCTCACGCTCGGCAACACAGATCGCGTGGCCGGACGTGGTATCAATCTTCAGCACCCGTATGGGGGCCAGCTGATGAACAGCAAACAGCTCACCGCCTCTCAGGAAAGGCTGCCAGTTTTTGCCAAAGTCAAAGTCGTCGTCATCCACCGTGATCGGAACACGGCGATCCGCTGCGAAATCATACAAATAGACTTTGGCTGCGGAGAAATAGGTGCCTAAAATCAGGGCAAAGGCCTGTTCCCCGTCGCTGACCACGCGGGGATCGCCGCCAAAACCAAGATCACGCTGTTCGACAATCTGATATCCGTCTTCTGACCGGGTGTACTGGGTCAGTATGATCTGATCGTCGTGAAAGTCGGGCTGCCCGATCCTGTCAAGTGTTGCAGTCATATCCCTTGCGTTCAGCGAATAGAGCGTATCGCGCCAGAATGCGAACGAATAGAAATAGTCGTTATAAGCGCCGAACTTCGCCACGCGGTCGTAGTGCCATACCAGCTGCGCTGGTGTGTTGCGCATGTGCCGGGCAATGGCAGACAGGGATTGCAGCGCGCTGCAGCCGAGATGTCCTACAAGATCGTTCAAGGTCCAGGCCTTCGCGCTGTTGCGTCTGCCCGGCATTTAGCAGAAATAGGTGGCGAAGGTAAATCAGGCCAAGCTATGGGCGTTGAGATCATCTATCAGCAGGCTCGGTTCTCGGCACTGGGTGAGCAGGCCGAGGCCTTTCGTGCCTTTGCGGTGCTTGGCGATGAGGTAATCTCTGTGCATCGCCGATTTCGACTGCACAGAACCGATCAGTTGTTTCAGGGTGGATCCCTGGACAGCGAAGTTGTCCTAACCCGGCGTGTGTTGAGATCAGGCTGGTTCAAGCCTGCGCGAGAAGAAGTGCTGGGACAGGGCATCGATCCCCGAATTGTGTCGGATCGTAGCCGTGCTTTTGTGGTATATGCCGACTACTTGAGTGATGACGGATTTCGCGGGGTGTTCCGCGTGGTCGAACTGCCCTCTCGCCAAAGCCAGGTCTATGAACATACCAACTTCCCGATGGGCAAGAACTGGCAGCCGTTTTTGCGAGATGGCCGATTGTTTGTTTTGCACAGCTTTGCTCCGGCGCGGGTGATCGAACTGTGTCGGGACGGGCGTATCGAACCCGTCACCGAGCTTCAAACCGATTATGATCAACCCGCGCCGCATGATGGCTATTCAATCTATCGTGGCGGATCGAACGGTCAGGCCTGGACCGATGGGGATGTCTATGGCTTTGGTCATTTCACCTATTCCAACTATTGCCACGCCCCGTTCCCATGGCTACTGAAACAAGATGGCAAGGTTCAGTGTGGCGACGCCATGATGTTCCCGACGTTTCGCAAACAGGGTTTTCATCTGCAAGATGTCACCTCATTCTTCATCCATGAGAGACATGCCTATCTGGGTCTGTCGCTCAGCGAGCGTGACTGGTTTCATGCGCAGCGCATGGTGAATGTGCTGTTGCGGATCTCGGAAGATGACCTCGCCAATATGTTTGAAAACCCCGATATCTGGACCGATGATGGGCTAGGTCTGCGTGACACGAAGCGCGTTCAGACGATTTTGCCGGCGGCTCAGGACTTCGATTGCCCGGTCGAGGGCCATCTGGGATCAAGGCACAGTCTGGGTGAACCGGGTTTTGCACTACTGAGCCGGGATGTTCTTGAGACCCGCGCCGGTCGCGCATATCGGCTTGAGGTCACCTATCGTTGCCCCGAGGCTCCAGACCCCAAGATCGGCTTTGCGCGGCTGAGCGGCTATGAAGGCGTGCGGCTTATGCATCCGCCACATATCACCGACCTGCATCAGACAGCGGATGGCGAGGCCACAGCGATCATCGAGTTCACCGCAGATGAGGGGATTGAGCGAAAGCTGAGCATCTGCACCTTTGGTCCGCAGCTGTTCATCCTCAACATCCGGTTGTCCGAGCTGTAGGATCAGATACTCCGCCCTTTAAGCAACACAAGATCGACAAAACCTCGGACCGATCCGTCCAGTAGGTCAGCATTCCAAATCGGCACAACCGATCCGTCATGCTTCAGTTTATAAATGGCAAACCCGGCCTCTTCGATCATGTCGATAAAGGCGCGCGCATCGATAGGCTGGTTTTCATAACGCGCTGGTGAAAACTCCATTACCACAACACATTGATCCGAACGGTCCAGCAAGGGGCGCAGACCTTCCCAGACCTGAGGCTCAAAACCTTCGACATCCATCTTGATGATGTCAGGCGTCAGTCGGCGTCCCAGCGTCTTTTCCAGTTTTGCAACTTCACTATGAGCGGCCACCACCGACAAATCTTCGAACCGGTCCGTTGGCTCGGAAAAGGACGCATCCCCCATGAACTCATCTTTGTGATAGAGCCTCAAGTTCTCGTCGCGGTTTGATAGACCTTTGGGAACGATATGCAGATGGCTGTCAAAGCCGTTCACGTTGGCGGATTTGCGCAATAGATCGACCATGCGCGCCTGTGGCTCGAAAGCCAGAACATATCCGTCTGGCCCGGCATGATGCGCCGCCAGAAGGCTGTAGAAGCCGCAGTTTGCACCAATGTCGAAAAACACTGAGCCGGGTGTAAGAACGGTCTCCAGATACGCGCTGACCCACGGCTCCCACCGGCCATCGGTTAGCAGATGCGGTGTGATGCTGATATCGCGCGTATCGACAAAGATCTTCCGATCAAAATAAGTGTAGGTCAGGGCCGTATAGTCACCCAGATAATGCGAGCGGTTCATGCTGTGACCTCTATCTTCTGCGGCGCGTTACGCGTCCGGATCGATGCGGTGGTGATTGATCTTATTCCGGGTGGGCTGGCCCACTATGTCGGGACTGATTTGAGATCGCAAACAGAAGGTCATCTGCCACATCGGACCAGCTGCGCAACGAGGTCTCTGCGATCTTTTGTTCCAGCGCTTGCCGGTGCTGCTGGTTAAGGAGCTTCTGAATCGAGTCCGCAATACTGTCCACATCCTCGGGCGCGCAATAGGTGACAAGATCACCTCCAACCTCGGGCAAAGACGATGCGCGAGACACAACAGCCGTCTTTCCATAGGCAAGGGATTCGCCAACCGACAGCCCCCACCCTTCGGACAGGCTGACTTGAACCGTGAACAGACATCTTCGATACAGCAGATCAAGCGCCTTGTCAGAAGGGCTGGAAATGATCTTGACAAGCCCGTAGCAATCTCCGGTTCCTTCCAGAAAGCGGACAAAATCATAGGGCATGTGACCGCTGTGACCTGCAAAAACCAAAGTAGGCAGATTGCGATGCCCGGCATCGAACAGTGCCTTCCAAGCCATCGCGATGCGCCGGACGTTTTTGCGGGCCTCGATCGTGCCGACGCACAGAACAAAAGGCTGGCAGAACACCTCGGTAAAGACCCGGTCCTGTCCGTCCAGATCAAAGGCGGCCGGATAGTTGATCGCAAGGTTTCGCCCTGCCGGGTCGTGTTCCAAAGAAACCTGCGTCCCAAGCGGTAGCGGGGCCTGAGCAAGCGGCAGTGTTCTGATCGGTAACCGATGGCCAATCAACTTGATAAAGTGAGACAGTATTTCATGTGTGAAATTGGAATTGGTCAGGAAGAAATCGGAATAGTCGGCTGCCCAGTTCATCCAGTTCCAGAAGCTTCTGGCGGTTTCACCGGACACAAATTCCGAGGTTTCAAGCGGTATCAGATCATGGATCAGATGGTATTTCGTCACCGGCAGATCACGCAAAGCGTTCAGAATGTTCTTTTGCCATTCCTGCGTCACCATATCCAATTGGATCAGATGATCCCCGGGACGGCATACATCCCTAAAGTCGCGACCCCTCAATTGCTCGGGGCTGCGGCGCCGTAGCCTTTTCCACTGAGCACAGTCTATATTCACTTTTCTAAATCTGGCCTCAAACCCCAGCATTGCGGCCAGATCATAGCGCGCGCGATGAAATAGGTACTTGACCGGGCTACGCTGATATCTTCCGAGCACCGCGCCAATCGGGCCATCGAAGGCATCCGTATGAAACAACCGCCACAGGGTCCGCGTATCCAGTGGCCTTCTCTGGGCAATAGCCTCATACGGCGCGCATCGATAAGCGTTTCGAGCCCTGTCGCACCAAGAAAGATACAACCGATCCGTCGGCAGTTCCCCGGCCATCTCAGCCGCGAGAGTTAGAACGACCCTTTGAATGCCGGACAGTGCATCATGGGTTGCAACATGTTCCACCGTCCCCGAGATATCGAGAAAATAGGTAGACCCATCATCGGCGGATTGGCTCTGCGGTATGGAGGTCATTGGCAGACTGCTCTGGTCACTTTCCCGCACGCACCTGTTGGAGCTGGGGCGGTTTTTCTGCTGTGATCAGATGTTCCAACAGGTCATCTGTCACATCCTCCCAAGATCGCAATCGCGGCTTTTCCGCAGTGATACGAGCTCGCAAACCCAGGCTGTGGGCCTTATTCTGCGTCAACCCTGTGATGTGGGTGGCCAGAGTACTGGGATCGTCAGGATCGAAATACAGCGCGAGGTCGCCGCAAACCTCCGTCAACGCTGGGACATCCGTGCAGATGACGGGCGTACCGCACCAGAGCGCTTCCCCAGCCGGCAACCCCCAGCCTTCCATCCGCGACGGCAGAACGAGGGCACAAGCACCCCGGTACAGCGCAATCAATTCAGCCTGCGTTGGCTCATTGCAGATCTCAATGAACGGACGGAGCGAGGCCAAACGCGGGCTTTTTAGAGTTTTTCGGGTGGTGCGTCGCAAGCTTCCGGCCAGCACCAAGCGAGGTACCGGTTTGCCCTGGCTCTGCATCTGCAACAACGCTTCGAAGACTACCTCGAGGTTTTTGCGGCCCATCGTCAGCCCGACGGTCAGCAAGTAACCCTGCTTGGGCAGAGTTTTAACGTTTTCACCGGTATAGTCCTTGCATTCATGCGCCAGTTGGACGGTGCGAATATCCGGGCCATTGGGCAACAGGCCCTGTTGTGTAAAGTGCAGTATCTCGGATTTGGTGAACTCGGAATTCGCCAATACCAGACTGGAGCAGGCAAGGATGGTTCGGTTGTCGTCCAGAAACTTGCCTGGAAAATACGCCGTCTTGTGACCGAACTTTTTGTGCAACGGGATCAGGTCATGCAGCAATGGAACCACCGCTAGCATAACACCTTTTCGCCGCAAGGTTTGGATCGCATCCGAAATGATCTTGGGACGAGACGCTGACACAAGGGTTTTGTCGGTCATATCGATCGTGTCCGGCGCAAATTTGGCCCGCCGCCAGTTTGCCTGGTTGCGCTGTTGCATCAGGGGCCGCAATGCTTTCAGTAGCTTCCGGGTCACAGATCCGTATTGATCATGGGTTGACCGAATGCGGTACTCGGAAATCCCCAAGGGCACCGCTAGATCGACCTGCCCATTTTGGTCCGTCTGGGGTTGTATCTCGATAAATCCTTGATGAGCATAGGAAAAAACCGCGAATTGAACACGGTCATTGCGTCGAGCCAGGACCTGAGCAATCTCCTCAACCACGCGTAAAATTCCATACATGCGGAATCGCCCGGTTGAGGCGCGAAACACCTCGGTCAGATCAAACACCAGTCCACTCATCAATTATACGCTATTCCTAAAGATGCGGTCCGCATTCTGCGAATATCTAGATTCAGATTGCCTATGGTATCCATCTAGATTTCAGCACTGGTTCGTTGTTCAAGCCTGCAGGTTTTGAAGCAGTTTTGAGCGTTGCTGCGCAGGTTGAGTATAAGCCTAACTTCATGTCGAATTCAAAGCCTGTTAGTTGTGTCTCGGAATTCCAGGTTTTGTGACACATCAATGCAACTTTTGCGCCTGAGAGTTGTTTGTGCCCACGGCCTTCAGCAAGTCTGCAGCAACATCACCCCAGTTGCGTAAGTTGTAATCGCTTATCTTGCGCTCCAGACTGGCGCGATGATCCGGATTCAACATCTTTGCGATAGCGCTGGCAATACTGGCGATGTCCTCCGGATCGCAATACTCCACCATCTCCCGGCCTACCTCCGGCAGAGAACTGACGTTTGAGACAACCGCCGTCTTGCCGTAAGCCAGCGCCTCGCCGACGGGCAGCCCCCAGCCCTCGTAAAGCGAGGCCATAACCGTGAACATACATCGCCGATATAGCAGATCGAGCAGCACATCATCCGGTGTTTCGACAATCTGTGCATAGCCATAAAGATGACCTGTCGCCTGCATGGCCTGCTCAAAATCATCCCGCATGATCCCCGGTTTGCCAGCAAAAACGATCTTAGGTAGGTTGCAACATCCACTGTCCAACAGCGATTTCCATGCCATCAGAATACGCCAGTTGTTCTTACGGGCTTCAATCGTGCCAACGCACAAAACAAACGGCCCTGCCAAAATGGTGCGGACTTCATCCGCCAAGTCGCGGCAGTCATATGCGTCTGGATAGGTGCCCACGAGTTTTGAGGGCTGGGGCAACGGATCTGCCTGGTCGGGAATACTCAGTTTAGTTTGCGCCAGAGGAACAATCCCGACTGGTACCGACACCTCATGACGATCAACGAAAGTGCTGAGGTCCCTAAATGTCGCCTCGGAATTGACCAGAAACTGATCACTGATTCTCGCGGCACCTTCGAGCCAGTCAAAAAACAAGGTGGGCGCGTGATCAAAGCAAAGCTGCGGCCGGACCAGCGGTATCAGATCATGGACGAAAACAGAGATTTTTAACCCGAGTCTCTTTGCCTCGCCATAGGCCTGAACGTGCCGGGGGTGGTTTGAGAAATCCAGCACGATGAAACGATCGTCCGGAGTCGCAATGTCTTGCAATCTCTCGGTTCCGGCCGCTGAGACACCCGCAGTTTTTTGCCGAGTTCTGATGCTTCGCCAGTCGGCGGCCGTTATCCCGTATTTTCGGAGCTTGTCGTCTTTTCCGAGCCACCCCAACACGTCCAATCGCGTGCGATGAAACAGGTATCGTGCTCTATTCCGGCGGTACTTCCGTAACGGTGCTACGGGTTCAATCGACGTACGGTGCGGATGAAAGAACCGGCGCGCCTTAATTGGATTCGTGAAGGTATTTGCAGTCAGAGCGTCAAAAGGCATACACTTCAACGCGCCGCTTTTACCTTCACAATAGGTTAGATAAACTTGATGCGACGGCGCTATAGTCGAAAATCCGCTGACAATTTCGGTCAGGGCTCTCTGAATCCCAGAATAATGCGCGTTGCGCTGCAAAAAGTCGACCAAACCTGAAACATCAAAGAAGAACTTTATAGGCGGCCCTGACGACATATTGGCGGCGAGTTCACGTGTTTTTCCACGCTCGGACATAGACAACCTGCATCGAAACCAAAGCTGCTGCCACTAAACACATTTGACCCTGCAGTGACAATCGGTTCCCCGAGGGGTTCCGTCGCAAACTTTCGGCCATTGACGAGTGAATGACTGTCGGTCGTATCAAGTCGAAAGCCCGCTCATGATTTCCTTCAAAGGTGCACAGTATCCGAAAGATGTGATCCTATTCGCGGTATTCTTCTACGTTCGATACGGCATTTCCTACCGCGATCTGGAAGAGATCATGGCAGAGCGAGGTGTTTCCGTCGATCACACAACGCTGAACCGCTGGGTGACACGGTACTCTTGCGCAATCGCTGAAACGGCACGCCGCCGCAAAGGCAAATGCAACCGCTCCTGGCGAATGGACGAAACGTATACTATAGTAAAGGGATCATGGGTTTACCTCTACCGAGGGGTCGACAAACACGGCAAAACTTTCGATTTCATGCTTTCACACCGTCGGAGCAAGCCTGCCGCCACCAAATTCTTCACCCGGATGTTGGAGCTCATTGGTCTACCGCAAAAAATTGTCGTTGACAAAAGCGGAGCCAAAACAGCTGGTATCAAGGCGATCAACAATATGCTGAAAGGCATTGGCTGCCCGATCTCGATTGAGATGGTGAGGTGGAAATACCTGAACAACATCTTGGAACAGGACCATCGTTTCATCAAAAGACGCGTCCGGCCAATGCTAGGGTTCAAGGCGTTCGCTGCAGCGGCGGCAACCCTCGACGGAATCGAAGTGGCACACATGATCCGCAAAGGTCAAATCACGCCCGGAGTCTGTCCGTTTCGGCAATTTGCAAGAGCTGGCCGCTTAGCCCGCCGGTACAATGCTATCGCTGTCGCCAGTCAAAACTTCGCAACAGATCCCGGTTTGCCCCTGTCTTATCCGAGCGCGCGTTATCAAAACCGCAGTCGGAATGACAGTTGGGAGCAAAGTTTGCGACAGAATGGGCCGTGATCAGTTGCATCGGTTCCTCGACCAGCGTTCGAAAGATGACGCCCTGAGGCATCACCGAGGGTCTGGTAACCAGAGCTGCATCCAAATTTCCGCGCGCGAGTTCCGCCAATAGCGTACCGGTGAGGCCGGGTTTCAGATGCAGACCCAGTTTAGGTTGTTGCGCCTTCAGTCGGGCCATGGCCTGCGGGGCCAGACCTGTCAGCGTGGTGCGCAGGACACCAAGCCGTATGGTACTGGCTAGCTCGCCTTGTTCATGAAGTGAGGGCACCAAACTGTCGTAATCCGCGATGATCTTGCGGGCTTTTTCGACCACTTGATGCGCGATCGGGGTCAGCTCGGGCGTGCGGGTGCTGCGATCAAACAGGGTGACCCCAAGATCAGCCTCAAGCACTTGCATCTGTTGGCTGACAGCGGCGTGGGTGACATGCACCACATCTGCCGCCGCGCTGAAGGTTTTGGTATCTGCAATCGCCACAAGTGTGCGCAGCATTCGGATGGTCACAGTCGGCACCTTTGAACTGAGAGGTGCCAACAGGTTAACCTGTTTTGGGGCCGTTTTGAAAAGGCTTGTATCTAGAGAATGGCGCGTTCCGCCAGCCCGGCCTCATCTGCTAGGCGCGCTGCGACCGAGGCGACGGCCAGGTCTTGCAGACCGACGCCGGTGCCGTCGAACAGCGTGATCTGGTCATCGCTGCTGCGTCCCGGATGATCGCCGTTGATGACGGCCCCGATGGGGGTGATCTGATCTTCGGTCAAGGTGGCGTTTGCGATGGCATGTTGCGCCTCGCCCAAGGTTACGGATTGTGCGACCTCGTCGGTGAAAACGGTGGCCGAAGCCACCAGCGCGGCATCGACCTCTTGCTTGCCTTTGGTGTCGGTACCCATGCAGGCCAGGTGGGTGCCGGGTTTGATCCAATCTTTCATCAGCAGTGGTTCAAAGGCAGAGGTGATGGTGATGATGACATCCGCCTGTGCGCCCAGGTCTTCTTGACTGACCGCCTCGAAGTCCAGACCCAGCTCGGTCGCGACTGCGCCTAGGCGGGGCAGCATCTCGGGATGGGGGTTCCAGGCGACGACTTTTTCAAAGTCGCGTTGTTCGGCAGCGGCGCGCAGCTGGAAGGTGGATTGATGGCCTGCGCCGACCATGCCCAGCACCTTGGCATCTTTGCGCGCCAGATGGGCGATGGACACAGCGGATGAGGCCGCAGTACGAACAGCGGTCAGATAGTTGCCGCCGACCAGAGCCGACAGACGTCCGGTATCGGGGTCGAACAGAAAGACAGTGGATTGATGGTTGGTCAGCCCCTTGTCCATGTTACCCGGCCAGTAGCCGCCGGATTTGACGCCCAGCACCCGACCGGCGCGGTCGAAGCCGGATTTGAAGCCATAGAGCGCGTCGGCATAGCCGATGGCCTCGCGGATGACCGGGAAGTTATAGGCGTCGCTGCGCGCCATAGCAGCGAAGACGTCTTGCACGGCTACGAATGCCTCGGCGCGGCCAACCAGTTGCTGGCAGAGGTCTTCTCCGACGATCAGCAGGGGTTTGTCAGTCATATCTTTCATGATCCTTTCCCCGGTTCAGAAGGCTTTACCGCGCGCGGAGACCGGCCAAAGCGCTTCAACTTTGCCGTTCCGAACACCCACATACCAATCATGCACATTGGCGGTCGGGTCGCAGTGACCGGGCACCAAATGCAGCTTGTCATTGACTTTCAGAATCCCGTCCGGGTCCGACACGACGCCGTGTTCGTCCGAGCATTTGATGTATTCCACATCCGAGCGACCAAAGATCACCGGCAAGCCGCTGTCGACGGACTGGGCTTTAAGGCCGGCATCCACGATGGCCTTGTCGGCCTTGGCATGGCTCATGACGCTGGTCAGGATGAAGAAGGCGTTCTCCCACTCTCCTCGGTCGATGCGATTGCCCTGTTCATCGAGGATGCGGCCATAGTCGGCATCCATAAAGGCGTAGGAGCCGCACTGGAGTTCGTTATACACGCCCGAGGTGCTTTCGAAGTAGTAAGACCCGGTGCCGCCGCCGCCGACGATGTCGCAGTCCAGCCCCTCGGCCTTGAGCCCGTCTACGGCGTCTTTGACCTGTGCCACGGCGATGTCGATCTTGGCTTTGCGATCCTCGTAGAGGTCCATGTGCTGCATCGCACCCTGATAGGCCTGGATGCCAGCAAACTTGAGACCCGGGGCTGCGTCGATGGCTTTGGCGATAGCGATGACCTCGGGCGTGGTGGTCACGCCGCAGCGGCCTGCGCCGCAGTCGATCTCGACCAGACATTCGATCTGGGTGCCGTGGCGCTGCGCGGCCTCGGACAGGTCGGCGACATTGTCGATATCGTCGACGCAGCAGATGGTCCGCGCACCCAGCTTGGGCATCCGCGCCAACCGGTCGATCTTGGCCGGGTCACGCACCTGATTGGACACAAGCACGTCCTTGATGCCGCCACGGGCAAAGACTTCGGCCTCGGACACTTTTTGGCAACAGACACCGCAGGCGCCGCCCATCTCGACCTGCAGCCGCGCCACGTCGACGGATTTGTGCATCTTGCCATGCACCCGGTGGCGCATGCCGTGGGCTTTGGCGTAATCGCCCATTTTCTTGATGTTGCGCTCCAGCGCGTCCAGATCCAGCACCAGCGCCGGGGTCTGGATCTCGGATGCGTCCATGCCGATGGCGGCGGGAATGTCGTAGCCGACTTCGAGTTGCTCGATGTTTACGGGCTTGTTCATGATGTCCTCCTCAACCCTTGATCCAGGGCAGTTTGTCCAGATCCACATTGCCGCCGGTGATGATCACGCCGACGCGTTTGCCTTTGAAGACCTCGGGGTGTTTCAGGATGGTGGCCAGCGGCACGGCGCAACTGGGCTCCATCACGATGCGCAAGTATTTCCAGGTGATCTTCATCGCCGCGATGATCTCGTCTTCGCTTGCGGTGTGGATGTCGCTGACGAAGTTCGACACGAAGTGCCAGGTGTTTTCCTTCAGTGGCACTTTCAGCCCATCGGCGATGGTGACCGGCGCGTCATCGGCGATGATGTGACCGGCCTTAAAGCTGCGATAGGCGTCATCGGCCTGTTCCGGCTCCGAGGCATAGATATTCACCTCAGGGGCCAGGTTCGACAGGGTCAGGCAGGTGCCCGAGATCATGCCTCCACCGCCGATGGGCGCAACCACCGCGTCCAGCCCATCGGTCTGTTCCAGCAGTTCCGCTGAACAGGTCGCTTGCCCCGCAATCACGCGCGGGTCGTTATAGGGATGCACGAACTCGCCACCTGTGCGCGCCTGCACCTCGGCAAACACCGCCTCGCGCGAGGTGGTCGAGGGCTCGCATTCGGTGATGATCCCGCCATAGCGGCGTACCGCGTCTTTCTTGGCTTGCGGCGCTGTGCGCGGCATCACCACGTTGCAGGGGATGCCCCGGCGGCCAGCGGCATAAGACAGGCTGAGCGCGTGGTTGCCGCTGGAATGTGTGCAGACCCCGCGTTCGGCGGCCTCATCATTCAGGCCAAAGACCGCGTTGCAGGCGCCGCGCACCTTGAAGGCCCCGGCCTCCTGAAAGTTTTCGCATTTGAAGAACAGCTGCGCGCCTGTCAGATCGTCCAGATAGGCCGAGCGCAGCAGCGGTGTGCGGTTGATATGCGGCCTGATCCGCTCATGCGCCTCGCGCATATCGGCGATGGTCAGGCAATCGGCAGTGGTCATCGCGTCAAGCATCGGGGCCCTCCTTACGCTGCGGATTTCATTGGGGCTGCGTGGCTTGCACGGAAGTATTCCTGTGCCGCCGCAACACCGCTGCCCAGCTTGATCGGATAGTCCAGATCGGCCATGGCCATTTCGATTGTGGCCAGACCGGACAGAACCATCACATCTGTCAGGCTGCCTAGATGGCCGATACGGAAGGCTTTGCCGTTCATCTCTCCCAACCCGATGCCGAAGCTGACGCCATAAGCGTTGAAGGCATGATCGGTCAGCGCATTGCTGTCGAAGCCCTCGGGCACATAGATCGCGCTGACCGTATCCGAGTAGAGCTCGGGCGACTGCGCCACCAGTTCCAGTCCCCAGGCTGAGGTCGCCTTGCGCACGCCTTCGGCCAGACGGAAGTGACGGGCATAAACATTGTCCAGGCCTTCTTCGAAGAGCATTTTCAGGCTTTCGCGCAGGCCGTAGATCAGCTGTAGCGGTGGGGTATACGGAAAGCCCCCCGACGCGTTTGCGTTTATCATGTCACGGAAGTCAAAGAAGGTGCGCGGCAGCTTGGCCGTTTCCATCGCTGCCAGCGCCTTGGGGCTGACACACAAGATCGCCATTCCGGTGACTAGCATGAAGCCCTTCTGCGAGCCCGAGACCGCAATATCAACACCCCAGTCATCGAATTCGAATGGCATCGAGGCCAGAGAGCTGACGCAATCCACAAACAGCATCGCGGGGTGACTGCAGCCGTCCAATGCCTTGCGTACGGCGGCGATATCCGATCGCACACCGGTGGCGGTTTCGTTATGGGTGACCAGAACGGCCTTGATCTCATTGGCTTTGTCGACGGCCAAAGCCTCGGCAAACTTATCCGCCGGCGCGCCGCTACCCCAGGCGCATTCTATGATCCGAACATCCAGCCCATGACGTTGGCACAGGTCGATCCAGCGGTGGCTAAACATGCCATAGCGGGCGACCAGAACCGTATCGCCGGGGCTGAGCGTGTTGGTCACTGCGGCCTCCCACCCGCCAGTTCCGCTGGCAGGGAAGGTAATGATCTGTCCGGTCGTGGTGCCGAAGACTGTTTTGGTGTCTTCCAGAACCGGCGCGAAGGTCTCAACGAAATCCGGAGCGCGGTGGTCCTGAGTCTGTACCTGCATCGCCAGGCGCAAACGGTCGGGGATGTTGGTGGGGCCGGGAATAAAGACCGGGTTCTGGTTGGACATTGTCGCTTCCTCCGCTTTGAGAAGAGTGTCCTATCCGGTGGTCAGAACTGCAATTTTCTCGAAAATGTTTTTTGGGAGGATAGGAAGTCGCGTAAATCACTGGAAATGAAAGAAAGCTTAATTTTTCATTTTGATGGGATAAAATTGAGTGAATTAAAAAATGCGTGTGAGGCGAGCAAATTTTAGAAAGTCTGCGCGAGATTGATCTCGGATTCGTTCGTGATGTTTGTGGTTTGATAGCTGTCGCGTCCAATGTCTTTTTTGCGCAAGAGCAGTTAGGGAAGATAGGCGGGGCCGGGGCCCCGCCTAAGCGCTTTAGGCACCGATGATGTTGTGGCCCGGGCCGTAGGGGAAACCGGTGATGTTTTCGGCGCCATCCTCGCCCACGACCAGAATGTCATGTTCGCGATAGCCGCCCGCGCCGGGTTGGCCTTCGGGGATCCACAGCATCGGCTCGATTGAGACGACCATGCCGGGTTCCAGCACTGTGTCGATATCCTCGCGCAGTTCCAGACCGGCCTCGCGCCCGTAGTAGTGGCTGAGGATGCCGAACGAGTGGCCGTAGCCGAAGGAGCGGTAGTCCAGCAGGCCTTCCTGAGCGAAGAAGCGGTTGATCTCGGCGGTGATGCCAGAACAAGTTGCGCCGGGTTTGATCAGGCTGAGGCCAAGCTCATGCGCGGCCACATTTGCCTGCCACAGGCGCAAGCTTTCGGCGTCGGGCTCGCCCAAGAACAGGGTGCGTTCCAGTGCGGTGTAGTAGCCCGAGATCATCGGGAAGGTGTTCAGCGACAGAATATCGCCCTTTTGCAGCGCGCGTTTGGTGACCGGATTGTGGGCGCCGTCGGTGTTCAGACCTGACTGGAACCAGACCCAGGTGTCGCGGTATTCGGCCTGCGGATAGGCGCGGGCGATTTCCGCTTCCATTGCGTCGCGGCCTGCCATGGCAATCTCGATCTCGGTTGCACCTTCACGGATCGCGGCGTGGATGGCGGCACCCCCTACATCGGCGGTGCGCGCGCCGCCTTTGATCAACTCGATCTCTTCGGCGGATTTGACCATACGGGCGGTCATGGTATCGGGTGCGATATCCACCAGTTCCGGTGCATCCAGCATACGCAGGGCGGTATCGCGGGCGGCAAGCGTCATGTGGTCACCTTCGATGCCGACGCGTTTCGCGCCACCGATCAGGCTGGCCACGGCGCGCCAGTAATTGTCGCGCTGCCAGTCGGTATAGATCACATTTTCATCGACCGAGCGACGCCAGGGCTGACCCGCATCGATATTGGCGGACACGGTTGTGCAGGCATCTTGCGTGACGACGCAACCATAAGGACGGCCAAAGGCGCAGTATAGAAAGCCCGAGTAGTAGGCGATGTTCTGCATCGAGGTCAGCAGCACGGCGGGAATGTCCCGTTGTGCCATGACGGCCCGCAGCTTGGACAGGCGGCGGTCGTATTCACCTTGGCTAAAGGGCAGGGGGGCCTTTTCACCATTGTGGCAGGTGAAGAATTCGGGGCGATTGGATAGGTCTTTCATCATACGGTCTCTCATCTATGCCGGGAAAAGCAAGAACCCGGCCACATGTCCCGGCGTTCAGGACAGGCGGTCTCGGGGTCCGAGAGCCGATCACCCCCGTAAGTGCCGCGACGCCATCGCAGCGGGGGTGAACAAGGAAATCGTTAGATCAGACGGCGCGTTCCGTCAAGCGGGGGAAAGCCCCCGCAAACGTTCCGAACGACGGCGCAGTAGCTCGACCGTTGTCAGCAGTGCGATGGACAGAACCACGAGGATGGTGGCGACGGCCAGAATGGTCGGGCTGATCTGTTCGCGCAGGCCGGTGAACATCTGCCAGGGCAGGGTTTTCTGGCTGGCGGATCCCACGAACAGGACGACTACCACTTCGTCAAACGAGGTGATGAAGGCGAACAGCCCGCCCGAGATCACGCCCGGCAGGATCAGCGGCATCTGGATCTTGAAGAACGTCCGGACCGGACCTGCACCCATATTCGCTGCCGCACGCGTCAGCGAACGGTCAAAGCCCACCAGTGTTGCGGTCACGGTGATGATGACGAATGGAATGCCAAGTACGGCATGGGCTAGAATGACCTTCAGATAGCCCACGAAGTTCTTGTTCATGCCCAGCGTGCCTTCCAGAAAGCGGCCAATGTCGCTGTAAAAGAAGAACATGCCAGTGGCCGAGATGATCAGCGGCACGATCATAGGGGAAATCAGGATACCCATGATGGCGCGTCGTCCCGGCACGTGGGATTGGCTAAGGCCGATGGCGGCCAGCGTACCCAGCGTGACCGAAAGAACCGTCGCAATTGGTGCGATGATCAGCGAGTTCTTGAAGCTGCGCTGCCATTCATTGTTGGTAAAGAAGTCGCGGTAATGCTTGAGCGAATACCCCTCGGGGTCGAGCCGCAGCATTTCCGGCGTGAAGGTAAAGAAGTCTTGCGCGTTGAACGACAGCGGCAGAACCACAAGGATGGGTGTGATCAGGAACACGAAGATCGCGCCGCAGATCACCCGGAACAGGTAGTGATAAAACACCTGTTTCGCGGTCAGGTAAGGCAGCAACTTCTGGCGATAGCGGCCTTCATACAGCCAATAGGTGAACCAGGCAAAAAACCACCCGCCCAGCAGGCCCAGAACGCCGCCAAGGGGTCCGGCAAGCAGGAACCCTCCGATCCCGAAGCCCAGGATGTTGATCCAGCGGGCCAGTTGTTCGTTTTTTAGGACAGTGATGTAGACCCAGGCCAGCGCGGCGATCAGGGCGGCGCCGATCAAAATACCCAGGAAAATTGACCCATTGCCTGCGCCGACAAAGACGCCGGCAAAAGCCCCGGCCAATGCCAAGCTGGGCAGGACCATCGAAAGCGGTTTGCGGGATATCGGAGTAAGTGCGGCCATCTTGATTATCCCAGCTTCACGTTATCAATGCCCACGATCTTGTCGTAGCACCAGTAGAGCAGCAGCACGACCGCGAGAAGGATGGTCCCAAGTGCCGCGGCCAGTCCCCAGTTCAGCGAGGACGAGATATGGTAGGCGATCCGGTTCGAGATGAACACGCCCTTGGTGCCGCCCACGATTTCCGGCGTGATGTAGTAGCCGATGGCCAGAATAAACACGAGGATCGAGCCCGCGCCAATGCCCGGAATGGATTGCGGGAAATAGATGCGCCAGAAGGTTGTCCAGTTGGTGGCCCCCATGGATTTCGCGGCGCGGGTGTAAGAGTGCGGAATGGTCTGCATCACCGAATACATTGGCAGGATCATGAACGGCAGCAGGATATGCGTCATCGCGATGATCGTTCCAATCTGGTTGTTGATGATCACAAGTCGCGCGTCATCGGCCACCAGACCAAGCCAGACAAGGGTTTCGTTGATCACCCCCTGTTGTTGCAGCATGACCTTCCACGCTGAGGTTCGCACCAAGAGCGACGTCCAAAACGGCAGGAGAACCAATATCATCAATATGTTCGACACGCGCATCGGCAGGGTCGCCAGCAAATAGCTAACCGGGTAGGCCAGCAGGATGCAGGAGGCGGTGATCACCAGCGACATGAACAGGGTCCGGCCGAACAGCTTGATCAGGATCTGCTTGTCTTCGGGCTGTGACTGCGCGCCCTCGGGCGTGCGGCGCATATCAACCGCATTCAGAAAATAGCCATTCGTCACTGCAGGCGAGTGCGTCTTGATGACCGCCCAGGTGTTGGGCTCTCCCCAGCCGTCGTGGATTTCGATGACCTGATCCTTGAACGGCCCGTCTGTTTCGGGGTCCAGCTTATTGATCTGACGACCGGACCGGCGGAACATCGAAGACATGCCTGTTTCTTCGTAGTTCAGACGCGAGCCCAGACGGGTATGCGTTTTGTTGTCGATGGCGACAACCATGTCGCGGACAAAGGCGTCATAGACGGCCTCGTCCGGCAATTCACCGGATTTTTCATCCCAGTCGCCTAAGGCCTGAACCGTCAGCGGCAGGGTTTCGGCGACAATGCTGTTTTCGACCGAACGGAACAGCATCGAGGCGATAGGCACGATGAAGGAGAACATCACAAACAGAAGCAGCGGGGCGATCAGCATCAAAGCCCTGAGCTTTTGCCGCCGCAATGACCGCGCCAGTGACTGTTTCAGCGGCGTACCGTCTGCAGCCAGCATTGGCCCTGCGTTTTCGCTTGCGTCCGTCATCATTGTACCCTGCGTTGTCTTGGTCTGGGGGCGGCGCACCGCCCCCTACGGATTTATGACGTCAGGTCCGGCTTATTGTGCCAGCCACGCCTGGAATTTGGCGTCGATGTCATCACGGTAGTCGGCCCAGAACTCGTAGTTATACAGGAATGTGTTCTTGGCGTTTTCCGGATCGGTCGGCATATGCGGTGCCATGTCGATGCCCAGATCGGCATGCTTGCCAACCAGCGGTGCTGACGAGGCGCGGGCCGGGCCATACGAGATGTACTTGGCCTGATCTGCCAGACGCTGTGTGTCGGTTGCGAACATAATGTAGTCCAACGCACGCTGCTGACGCTCTTCGCTCAGACCGGCGGGAATGATCCAGCCGTCCAGATCGAACACCTGCGCGTCCCACAGCATGGCGACGGGCTGGTTCTGCTCTTCGATGACGCTGAACAGACGACCGTTGTAGGTGGAGCCCATGATAACTTCGCCATCGGCCAGAAGCTGCGGCGTGTCGGCACCGGCAGACCACCAGACAACGCTGTCCTTGATGGTGTCCAGCTTGGCCAGCGCCTGGTTCTGACCTTCTTCAGTGGCCAGCACGTCATAAACGTCGTCCTTGGCAACGCCGTCACAGATCAGAGCCCATTCCATGTTGTTGATCGGGCGCTTTTCAAGCGAACGCTTGCCTGGATAGGTTTCCAGATCGAAAACCGCGCAGACATCGGTGGGCGGAGTGTCGCCAACCAGGTCGGTGCGATAGCCGAAGGTCGTCGAGTAAACGATCTGCGGGATAAAGCAGTCGCTGACCAGCAGGTCACCGAAGTCTTCCGAAGCTGGTGTGCCATCGGGTGCCGGTGCCAGCATGGTATCCGGGTCGATTTCCAGTGCCAGACCTTCGTCGCACAGGCGGATCGCATCAGCGGCAACCACGTCCACCACATCCCATGTGATGTTGCCCGCTTCGTTCATGGCGCGCAGTTTCGCGACCGCTTCGGCCGAGCTGTCATCATTCAGGATGGTGACGCCGGTCTTTTCCGAATAGGGCTCGTGATACGCTTTTAGCTGAGACTTCGAATAAGCACCGCCCCACGAGACGATTGTCATCTCTTGAGCTGAAACGGCACCAGCAGCCGTCGCAAGCGCGGCCACCGTCAGTAGTGTCTTTGTCGGTTTCATATGATACTCCCAGTAAGTCCCGTTTGTTGTAGTGTCAGCTGGCGCACGGGTTTTCGCCAGCCGGTCCCTCGGTGAAACCGCGCTTGTACTGCGCGGTTTGGTCTATGCGTCAAGCGCACGACAATCCTTAGCCAGCCAGCCAATGTCGATCTCTTGGCCGGGCTGAAGGCGAATGGCATCGGGGGCGTTGCGCGTCTTGACGATGAACTCGTCATTCCCGGCAACCGACATACGGAAGCGGAACACATCACCCATATAGATGAACTCTTTGACCGTTGCCTTCAGCGTATGCGCATCGGCATGCAGACGGTCCTTGTTGAATTCGACGCGTTCGGGTCGGATGGACACTTTGGTCCGATCACCCGGGGCGTTCACATTAATTGGAACTGCGTCAATCTCGGAGCCGTCATCCAGCTGCACAACGCAAGCGCCACCATCAATCGACTTCACCACGCCTTCCAGCGTATTGTTTTCACCGATGAACTGCGCGACGAAGCTGTTTTCGGGTTCCTCATACAGCTGATCCGGCGGAGCCAACTGCTGAATGCGGCCATCATCGAACACTGCAACCCGGTCTGACATGGTCAGAGCCTCGGTCTGGTCGTGGGTCACATAAACCGTTGTAATGCCGAGCTCATGCGCAAGGCGGGTGATTTCGAACTGCATATGCTCGCGCAGCTGTTTGTCCAACGCGCCCAGCGGTTCGTCCATCAAGACCAGCTCGGGCTCAAACACCAGCGCACGCGCCAGTGCGATCCGCTGTTGCTGACCCCCGGACAGTTGCGCCGGGCGACGCCCGCCAAAGGCCCCCATCTGAACCATATCCAGCGCGCGTTTGACCTTTTCCTCACGCTCGGATTTGCCCAGCTTGCGCACTTCAAGCGGGAACGAGAGGTTCTCGGCCACGGTCATATGCGGGAACAGGGCGTAGTTCTGAAAGACCATGCCGATGCCACGCTTGTGAGGCGGAATGTTGTTGATCGGTTTGCCATCCAGAAGAATTTCACCATGGGTGGCGGTTTCAAACCCGGCCAACATCATCAGACAAGTTGTCTTGCCCGAGCCCGAGGGGCCCAGCATGGTCAGAAATTCACCTTTTGGCATGGCGAGGTTAAGGTCTTTGACGACGAGGTTTTCGCCATCATAAGATTTTTGAACGCGTTGGAATTCGACAAACGCGGCGTCGTTCATAGATTCGGTCACAAGACCCCCTGTAGCGTCAAATGATTATCCGCGTTTTGCGGATTTCATTGATCTGTCTGAAAGATTTAAGACCAAGGCGGTTACGTAATGCAACAACAAATCTTGGATTGAATAACAGCGATCAAAAAATGTTAATCTCACGAACAATTTGATCAAAAATTGTCGCCTTGGCGAACAAATTCGACACTTGGCGAGTCGAACGCTGCTTGTTGTGCCGACCGTTTAGGGACTGTTCGCATTTAACGTCATTGTTCTCTCTAGATGTTGCTTTCTGAACGCCGTTGGTGTTGTTCCAGTTTGATCCCGAAACGCGCGGTTGAACGGGCCGAGTGAAGAAAAGCCGACATCGAAGGCGATGCTAAGGACAGTGCGGGCCTCCATTTCGGGTTCGGTCAGTAGTTTTTGTGCCTCGGTGATGCGGAACGTGTTGACGTAGCTGGGAAAGTTCCGGTGCCCCATGCCCTGATTGATCGCGGCCCGGATGCGATGCTCTGGCGTGTGCAGATGCGCCGCAAGCTGGGCCACGGTCAGCCCCTCGTGACGCCACAACCCTTTTTCCATAGCTTGTTGAATGCGTTGTGCCAAAGCTGCCTGGGTCGGGTTGGCCGGTGCGTTTTCCGAAGCGCCGCATGGCGCGGTGCGCCAGATATCCGGGCGCAAATATGCCGACCAAACAAGAAACGACGCCGCTGACAGGAATATAACGCCCGCTTGCAGGACAAACAGCCCGCGCGGCATTGTGCGGTCCAGTTGCAGGATCTCAACGGCGGTGATGACGCTGGCAAGGCCCAGAACCCAGACCAAGAACCACCGCCGGAATCGGCGGCGCTGGGCGATCAGGTCATTCGCGTCCCCGCGTATCACCACACTGAGCATGTGAAAAAGCAGTACAAGCGCAGCGATGCCACGCAGTGCCGCGATCCAAATGTGCAGATGTGACAACCAGGCCGAAGCGACAACTATAACGGCAAGGCTGATCTGCCATGGTCTTACATCCGCTTGATCCTGAAATAGCTCCAGCGCAGCCCAATACAGCAGAACTGGTACCAGTGACGCCACCCAGATCAGTACGGTCTGTGCCATCGGGTGCAGCGGGATATCTGGTGTGGATACGATCAGGTAAGGGCAAAGGCACAAGCAGAGCGTTGCCACAGAAAGGTTTTTTCTGTTTACGCGACCGCTGAGGAAAATACAGGCGCATAAAACAAGGGCGCCGAGGGCGGCACCTCTGAGAAAGATATCAATCAGCGCAAGATCGGGCATTCTGATCCCAACAGAACGGGCGTTTCCTGTCCGGGTCAACGGTATGGGCTGGTCGATCTTAAAAAACCCTAGCCGATTCTTAAGAAAACCCGCTGGTCTTTGAAATCGACAGGTCATGTGCAGTCGCGCGTGCCAAGCCTTTGCTCGTATCCATTCAGACGACGGAGCCTATTATGTTGACCTTTTCGAACATCATGACCCTTTATGCCGAGGTGTTTGGTGCAGACCTTCTGCGCTATGTCATCGGTGCCGGCGGCACCTATCTGGCGATCAATATCCTGCTGTCACGCCTCTTAAATCGACAGAGGATCAGGCCCACGGACCCACCCAAGGGACAAATCAGGCGCGAAGTATTGGCCAGCTTGCGCACGGTTCTGATCTTCGCGGCTGCCGGGACGTCGATCGCGTTGGGCGCGCGGGCTGGTTTGATGACGATATATCCCGAGGTCGCAGATCGCGGGTGGTGGTATTTTCTGTTCAGCGTGGCCGCGCTGATCATCTTGCACGACGCATGGTTTTACTGGAGCCATCGCCTGCTGCACCATCCGCCCCTGTTCCGGCGGTTTCACCGGTTGCATCACAGGTCGCATCAGCCGACGCCTTTCACCTCGTACAGTTTCGACGTGGGCGAGGCTGTCGTGAACGCGATCTACCTTCCGCTTGTGTTGATCATATTGCCCGCGCATCCCGTCGCGTTGTTCATCTTTGTGACCCATATGATGCTGCGTAATGCGTTGGGGCATTGCGGGGTCGAGGTATTCCCGGCCCGGCCCGACGGGCGGCCAGTTTTTGGCTGGCTGACCACCGTCACGCATCACGATCTGCACCACGCTCATGCGCGGTACAATCTGGGCCTGTACTTCTCATGGTGGGATCGGTTGATGAAAACCGAGCATCCGCAATATCATGAGAGTTATGCCCAAACTGCGCCGCGCCTGTCGCGGGCCCGGCTGGGCATCGTTGGTCTGATCGTCGCGCTAGTTGCGGGATTCCTGGCCGACCGGGCGCAAGCGTTTGATCTGGGCGGCAGCTATGCCTCGCCGGGTTTGGGCGTGGTGGTTCGGTTTGAAAATTGCCCCTCAGATTCGGCTGCGACCTGTGGTCGGTTGCTATGGGTCTGGGATCAGGCCGATACGCCGCATGCGCGGATCGGTGATCTGATCCTGACCGGTTTGAAGTTCAACGGTGAAGTTTGGGAGGGTCAGTTGCGCGACCCGGAAACCGGGCGTGTGTATCGGGGAACGATTCAAAGCGCCTCGGCCGTCAGCCTGAAGCTGCGCGGCTGCGCGGGCATCTTCTGCGACAGTCAGACATGGCACTCGACGCGACATCTTCAAAGTGTATTGGGTCGCCTCGACCCCTGATCTCAGGTCTTGTTTAGCTGTCCTTAGGCGTGAAGTTCTGCGACACCGCCCCACGATATTTTTCCATAAGCTCATCAGGAACTTCGGTCCCATCGACCAGAAACGGCAGAATGCCCCGGCGCAGTGACCGACCGCGCATCGCATCCAGATCGGCGTCGGACCGGGTGACCCGCTGCGACATGCGCCGCCCCCATGTCGCCAGCATGCCATACAGGCGGTCGATCTGATCTGTGTGGCTGTCTGTTTTGGCCAGGTCGTTGAACTCGTTCGGATCGTTTTGCAGATCGAACAACATCGGGCGGAACCCGCCCTCGGCATGGATCATCTTGAAACGGCCGTCAAAGACCATGAACAACCGCGCGTCCGGGTTCGAAAGCCCAAGCGCCTGACGCATCGGCGTAAGGCAATAGTCATATTCGCTGATCACGAAGTCGCGCCAGTCAGGTGTTTCCCCACGCACCCACGGCATCAGGCTGCGGCCTTCGAGGATATGGCCTGCCGGTTCCCCACCTGCGACCTCAAGGAAGGTGGGGGCCAGATCAATCTGTTCGACCAGCGCATCACAGGTGGTGCCGCGCGTTCCGTCTGCTTCGGGACGCGGATCGTAGAGGATCAGAGGCACTTTCACGGATTGCTCGTGGAACAGATCTTTCTCACCCAGCCAGTGATCGCCCAGATAGTCGCCATGATCCGATGTCAGCACGATCATCGTGTTCTGCATCTGGCCCGTAGCTTCCAGGTGGTCCAGCAGACGGCCAAGGTGATCATCGCATTGCTTGATCAAACCCATATAGGCCGGGATGACCTTTTGCCGGGTCCCTTCCTTTTGGAAGGCTGCGGCGATTTTGTTATTCATGAACGCGGCGTAGACGGGATGGGGGTCGTCCCGCTCGACCTTGGCCCGCTTGGCCGGTGGCACATGGGCCGGGCCGTACATGTCGTGGTAGGGGGCGGGTACGATATAGGGCCAATGCGGTTTGATATAGCTGACATGGACGCACCAGGGCCCCTTGGCCTGATCAATGAAGTCAATTGCTCGGTCGGTCAGCCAGGGGGTTTCGCTATCTTCCTCGCGTATGTTGGCGGCTTTGTCGGCGTTTTGGAACAGCCAGCCGCTGGCGATCTCACCATCTTCGACCCCAGCATTGGCATGATTGGCCCAGGGGTTTTGAGCCTCATAGCCTTTGGATTTGAGATAGTCGTTATAGGGCGCGGGTTTTTCGTCATAGAACCCGTCGGGTCCTTCGGCCCAAAGCCCGTCATCGCGGACCCAGACGTCAAATCCGCATTCAGCCTGCCGTGCGCCAATGATGCTGTCGGGCGACAAGCCCAAACGCGCCATTCCGGCAGCGTCGGCTTTCATATGGGTCTTGCCGATCAGCCAGCACCCCATACCCGCGCCCCTTAAGTGATCGCCCAGCGTGACCTCGCCGACGCGCAGCGGATACCCGTTCCATTGCGCACCATGGGACGAGGCATAGCGCCCGGTATAACAGCTCATCCGGCTGGCCCCGCAGATCGGCGATTGCACATATGTGTTGGTGAAACGCACGCCCATCCGTGCAACCCGGTCAAAGTTCGGTGTATCCAGATGAGGGTGCCCGGCGCAGCTGAGATAGTCGAACCGCAGCTGGTCATACATGATGAACAGGATATTCATGGCAGCCTTCAATGATCCTCTCCTTAAATCCTGCCAGATCAGGGGGCTGGTCTTTGCAACGAGGGGTGATAAGCGGGTTATCAGATGATCCTGGCCTGGTCAGTCGAATAATTTTCCCAATTCATGGATTTCCGGATTTACCTGCGACGCCTTCTTCGGCCAAGTTGGCCGCGACAGGAACGCCATCGATGTCGGTCTGACGCGTGCGTTTCAGAGGACGAATCGAAGGAAAAGCCCGAGATGACAGAACGGAACGGTGGCGTTGTGCTGGTGGAATGCTTGCAGGCGCTGGGCGCGCAGCACAGTTTTGGTGTGCCGGGTGAAAGCTATCTGGCGGTGCTTGATGCACTGCATGATACCGGCAGCGCACGGGCCGGGGCCAATGGTGCGCTGGATTTCACCCTGTGCCGGAACGAGGGTGGCGCGGCCTTTATGGCAGCAGCCTATGGCAAACTGACTGGACAGCCCGGTATCTGTTTCGTCACACGCGGCCCGGGGGCGACCAATGCCTCAATCGGGGTGCATACGGCGATGCAGGACAGTGCGCCGATGATCCTGTTTGTGGGTCAGGTGGGCACGGATATGAAAGGGCGCGAAGCGTTTCAGGAGATCGACTATCGCGCCTATTTCGGAGCCGTCGCCAAATGGGTGACCGAGATTGAAGCAGTCGACCGTATTCCCGAGATCATCGCCCGCGCCTGGACCACGGCTATCTCGGGCCGCCCCGGTCCGGTCGTCGTTGCCTTGCCAGAGGATATGCTGACTGCCGTCACCGATGTGCCCGCGCTGACCGGCTCGGCGGTTGTACATGAGCCCGGCCCAACGCCCGACGCCATCGCTGGTGTGATCTCGGCCCTGTCCGGTGCGGATCGCCCGTTGATCCTGATTGGCGGCGGGGGTTGGCGCGTCGAAGGCAGTGCCGCGTTGCAGCGTTTTGCCGAACGCTCTGACATCCCCGTTGTGGCCGCGTTCCGGTTTCAGGACCTGTTTGACAACCATTCCCCCAGCTATGTCGGCGATGCCGGAACCGGAATGACACCGGCCACACGGGCGCAGATACAAGGCGCGGATGTGATCCTGGCCATCGGCGTGCGGTTCGGAGAGATGACAACCGAAGGCTACACTTTGCTGAGCGTGCCCAAGCCGGAACAGAAGCTGATCCATGTCCACGCCTCGGACCGAGAGCTTGGCAAGGTCTACATTCCCGATCTGGGTATTCAATCCGGTCCGAATGCCTTCGCAACCGCCCTGTCCGAGCATGTGGCGAGTGGAGGATGGGCAGATTGGCGCGCACAGGCACATGCGGATTACGAGGCTGGTTTCGACCTGCCCGACCTGCCCAGCCCGGTGGATATGGGCAAGGTCTCGGCCTATTTGCGGGATCGACTGCCCGATGATGCAATCCTGACCAATGGCGCAGGGAACTTCACCGTCTGGCCGAACAAGTTTTTCAAATACGGCCCTCAACAACGCCTGTTGGCCCCGCAATCCGGTGCGATGGGGTATGGCCTACCCGCAGCCGTTGCCGCGAAAGTGGCACATCCAGAGCGAACCGTTGTTTGCTTTGCAGGGGACGGGGATTTTCAGATGAATTGTCAGGAGCTTGGGACCGCCATGCAGGCAGGTGCACAACCCATCGTGCTGATCCTGAACAATGGCACCTATGGCACCATCCGAATGCATCAGGAAAAAACCTATCCCGCCCGCGTTTCAGGGACCACGCTGGAAAACCCCGATTTCGCCGCACTCGCCCGGTCTTATGGCTATCACGGCGAACGGGTCGAACGAACCGAGGATTTCGAGGCCGCGTTTGAAAGGGCGCTGGCGTCAGATACAGGGGCTGTTCTGGACCTGAACATCTCAGCCGAAGCGCTGACCCCAAGGCAGACCCTCAGCCAAATGCGTGAAGGGGCGCAGAAGGCAGGGTCATAGGTCAGGTGGCCCAGCCGCCTAAATCGCACAGGACCGCTGAGATTTCTGAGTGGCCGACAGAACGCGGTCAGACCTTTGGCGTATCAGTTTGGGCGAATGCGGGCGGCAACTGATCGCTCCACTTTCTGAGTTCGTCCAGAAAACCAAGTGCGGTGGTGCCCAAGGCGGTAATCGAATATTGCACCGAAATGGGTGCGGTATCCATCACTTGCCGGTGCACAAGGCCTTGATGTTCCAGCTGCCTGAGCCGCTCGGTGATCATTTTCTTGCTGGCGCCGCCAATCATGCGGGACAGGTCATTAAATCGAACGGGTCCATCCTTGAGATGCCACAGGATCGACCCGGTCCACTTGCCGCCGATAATCCGCATTCCGCGCTCGATCGCGCAGGGCTCGGCACAGGCGTTGCTTACGACGCGTCGCCCGTTTTCATCCTGTTTCACAACTGCCTGCATTCTTTGAACCCACAAGTTGGACTAGGTTACTAAAAGTATACTGGTTGCTTTTTGATCTCTCAATCCTCAGATTTTGCAGACAACTAAACTGATCCTGGTCAGCCTGTCCTGACATCTGAAACATGCCGAGGATAACCATGTCTCAACCCGAAATTCATCTGTACACCGCTGGCACCATGAACGGCTACAAGCCTGTCATTTTTTTGGAAGAAGCGGGCGTTCCATATGATCTGACCCATATCAACTTTTCAAAACAAGAGCAGAAGACGTCGGAGTTTCTGGCCCTCAACCCCAATGGGAAGATCCCGACAATCGAAGATCGATCCGAAGGGCGTGCAATCTTTGAAAGCGGCGCGATCCTGTGGCACCTGGCTGAAAAATACGGAAAGTTCCTGCCCCTAGATCCAACCAAACGATCCGAGGTTATGCAGTGGATGCTGTTTCAGGTCGGTCACGTCGGCCCGATGATGGGGCAGGCAATGTATTTCCAGCATATTGCTGCCCCCAACGGCCACGAGGAACCGTTTTCCATCCGCCGTTACGTCGACGAAAGTCGCCGCCTGATGGAGGTTATGAATGATCGGCTTGAGTGTCGCGATTGGATCGCGGCCGGAGAATACACGATTGCGGACATGATGTTATATCCTTGGGCGCGAGCCTATGTCTGGGCACGGGTTAAGGTGGATGATCTGCCGCATCTGAACGCCTGGTTTGATCGGATCGATGCGCGCCCTGCGGTTCAGAAGGCGCTGACCATTCCAAAGGCGAATCCACAGTTTTGGGATGCCGATGCAGATGCCAGCGCTTTCGCGAAGGAAAACGCCGCCCGGTTTTCGGGTGATGTCAAAAACTGATCATTCGCGGAAAGCGCGGTTGAAATAGTCGGCCATCGGTTTGACCAGATAGGACAGCGGCGTGCGTTCATCGGTCTTGATCATCGCCTCGACCGGCATGCCGGGCAGAAGAACCTGACCGTTCAGCCGTTCGACCTGTCCTTCATCAGGGACCAGCTCGGCCCGGTAGAAGGTGAAGCCGGTTTGCTCGTCGGTGAATGTATCGGCCGAGACGTTGATCACGTGGCCGTCAAGTTCAGGCGTTTCGCGCTGGTTGAAGGCGGGAAAGCGCAGGGCAACAGGTTGGCCCACATGCAGTTGGTCCACATGGATCGCATCCACCCGTGCGGCGACCAGCAATGGCGTGTCCTGCGGCACCACATACATCATCGGCTCAGCCGGCTGGATTACCGATTGCAGGGCAAAAACCTGACTGCCATAGACCGTGCCCGAAACCGGGGCGCGAATGTCTAGACGGGACAGGCGTTCCGTCAGAGACAACCGCCGTTCTGACAGTTCCGCGACCTGCGATTGCACGTCGCGAAGGGTGGTAATCGCCTCTTCCCGTCGGGTGGCGTCCAGCTCAACGATCCGAATTTCGGTCGCGGCGATCTGTCCTTTGAGCCGGGCGATTGACGCCTCAAGACGCCCGATCTCACCGCTCAGACTGGCCTCTTCCCGTTGCAGGGCCAGGACCCGGCTGGCCTGTGTCAGGCCGCGGCTCAGCAGGCTTTGTTGATCTTCAAGCTCCTCGCGGATCAGCTCGACCTGCAGGCGGAGCGAGACCAGCTGCGCCTCGGTGCCGTCAATCTCACTTTCGGTTTGAACCAGCTGTTTTTTCAGCTGATCGGTTTGCTGAGTCATTGTATTCAACCGCGCCTCGAACAGGCGTTGTTGACCTTCGATCAGGTCGCGCTGGATGCCATGGTCTTGCTGAACGCCGTCCAATTGAATGGCCAGGTCTTCGGGGGTGGCGCTGTCCCGTTCTGCTTCCAGCCGGGCACGGCGGGCGAGAAGTTCGAACAGCTGCGCCTCGACGATGGTTTTTTCCGAAGACAGGAAGGTATCGTCCAGCCGCAAAAGCAGATCGCCGCTGGACACGACCGCACCGTCGCGCACAAAAATCTCGCCTACGACGCCGCCATCCGGGTGCTGCACCACCTGACGGTTGCTTTGCACCTCGATCGAGCCTGAGGACACAATTGCACCCGCCAGTTGGGTGTATACCGACCAGATACCAAGACCGCCGACCAGAATGGCAAGGGCCAAGAAACCCACAAATGCTGGCACTGTGATCCGCCAAGGAGTGCGCCCACTGGTTTTCGTCTGCTCGGTCATCCGGTGTTCACTTGATTGAGATTGCGTTTGATGGCACCTGCGTTTTGGACCATCGCGTTCAACACCTCGTCACGGGTGCCGAACTTGACCAGCTGTCCCTGTTCGACAACCGCCAAAGTATCACATTCCGAGATCGCTTGAGGTCGATGGGTCATGATGATGGCTGCTTTTCCCGCCTCTTTCAGCCCGCGCACTGCAGCGTTCAGCGCTTCGGTTCCATCCGCATCAAGGGCAGAGTTCGGCTCGTCCAGGATCAGCAGCACCGGGTCGCCATACAAGGCCCGCGCCAATGCGATGCGCTGTTTCTGACCGCCCGACAGCTGGCTGTCATTGCCTTCCAGAAACGTGTCATAGCCCTTCTCCAAAGACAGGATCAGCTCATGCGCGTTGGCCTTTTTGGCCGCCTCGACCACAGCCTGCGGATCGGGGTTTTGCGACATGCGGGCGATGTTTTCCGCGACCGAGCCGTTAAACAGCGTCACCTGCTGTGGCAGATAACCAATATGCTGACCCAGATCGGTGGGGTCATATTGATCCAGTGTCGCGCCGCCCAGCCGAATTTCCCCGGCGGAAGGGAGCCAAAGGCCCAGCAACGCCTTGGCCAGCGTGGTCTTGCCTGATCCGCTTTTGCCGATCACCCCAAGCGCCGTTCCGGGGTCCAGATTCAATGTCACATTGCGCAAGGTCGGTGCCGCCGCGCCCGGTGGGACCACGGTCAGCGCCTTGGCGGCCAGGCGTGCCCCAGGTGTCGGCAGCTTGGTGCGGTTGGGTTCGGGCGGGGTCTGGTCCAGAAACTGGTTGAGCGAGGTCCAGGCGGTGCGCGCCTTTTCGATCATGGACCATTGCCCAACGGCCTGTTCGACAGGAGCCAGCGCCCGACCCAGCAGAATAGAACCCGCGATCATCGCACCGGGCGACAATTCGTTCTGCAACACCAGCCAAGCGCCAAGCGCCAACATGGCCGATTGCAAAAACAGCCGCAGCGATTTGGTCAGTGAGGTGAAGCTGCCTGTCCAGTCACTGGCCGCGATCGTCTGACGCAGCGCATCAGTGCGCTGGTTCATCCAGCGCAGGGTGACATCCTGTTGCATCCCCTGGGACCGGACAACCTCGGCCGCTTGTCGGGCATGTTCCGAGAAGGAGTTGGCCCGCGCCGATGCGGCCTGCGCCTCGGCCACCTTGCGGCGGGTCAAGCCCTGGTTCAGCAAGGCAATGACGATCAAAAGCCCGCCACCTGCAACGGCCAGCCACCCCAGAAGCGGGTGGAATATGAAAATCGCAGCCAGGAACACCGGGGTCCACGGGATGTCCATCACTGCAAGCAGCACAGGCGACGAGCACAGGTTCTGGATCGACTCAAGATCGCGCAAAGCAGTCGCTGGGGCCGAGCGGGCCTGCGGGTTAAGTGACCGCCGCAACGTGGCATCGAACACCCGTTCATCCAGCTTGGATTGAAACCGCGCGCCAAAACGCGCAACGATGCGACCGCGGGCAAAATCCAGCATCGCCATCAGCGCATAAAGCAGCGCAACAAGGATAAACAGGGCTGTCAGCGTCTCAACCGCGCGCGAACTCAGCACCCGGTCATAGACCTGCAACATGAACAACGGTCCGGTCAGCATCAGAAGATTGACGAAGATGCTGAACAGGAAGGCCAAAGCCAGAAAAGTTATCCCCTGATTGCGCACGATGCGCAATTCATGGCGTGGGGCGGGCGACATTCTGTGTTCGGGTCTCAAGCTGCATTCCACATCAATCAGGTCCGGCGGTGCGGGCCTCTGACTTAGAAAGCCGGGCCTGCATTGCCAAGAATGCTTCTCTTTTCCAGCAAGAAACCGCGAATAACAAGGCAGACACGAGGCAGTTTTCAGCCATACGTGTCCTGAGCGTGTCTATCGTAGTGACCGTATTGTGGGTCTTTGGCTGGGGTTCAGCCTTCGACTATGCGCTCAGGTCAGGGCTGCGATCTGATCCAAAACCTCTTGGCTGGCGGTGATGCCATTGGCCTCGGCTTCGGCGCGATTTTTAAGCCGACCGTCGCCAGGCACGCGGGCATCACCATTATCCTTAATCTCAGCGCAGATGCGGGTGATGTAACCGGCGAAGGCGTCATTGCCAAAGCGGGCAGGATCCAGGGCAATCAGCGTCGCCCCGCCTTTGATGTTCAGCGCGCCATGTGCTTCACGTTCAGCATTGTCGACGGATAGGGTGCCGCCAGCCAAAGCTGCGCCCAGAACCTCGACCAAAAGGGCAATTCCCGCACCTTTGTGACCTCCAAACGGCAATAGGCTGCGGGTTTCCAGAATGGCGTCCGGATCTGCTGTGGGGGTCCCATCGCGATCCAGCCCGGCGGGTTGCCGCAAATCATGCCCTTCTGCAGCGGCCATCTTGATGTCCATAAACGCCACGGCGGACGAGGCCTGATCCCACACCACCGGCGCGGCCCCGTCGCGAGGGCAGGCAAAGGACATCGGGTTGGTGCCAAAGACTGGGCGCACACCGCCTTGTGGCACCACAAGTGACAGTGAGTTGATAACGGCGATGGCGACCAGCCCGGCCTCGGCCAATGGTTCGGTGTCAAAACGCAACGCACCTAAATGGTGACAATTGGCACAGGTGAAGGCGGCGATGCCGTTTTCACGGGTCATGTCGATCAGTTCGTCGCGCGCCGCATGGGCCGCGATCTGGTAATAACCATTATCCGCATCCCCGCGCAGAACGCCGGGGGCAATGCGGCGAATGACCGGGTTGGCCGTCGGGTTGGCGTAGCCGGAGGTGAAACTTTGCGCATAAATTGGCAGATTGCGTAAACCGTGGCTGCGCGGCCCATCCCGTTCCGACCGCATGATGATATCGGCCAGAATATCGCTTCCAACCTCATCCACCCCCACCCCTTGTAGCGTCGATTTTGCAAGCGACCGCACATCGGCGAGTGAGAGGGTTTGCATGGACGGGTCTGTCACGGGCATGTCCTTTTGGTCTGATGCGCGGGGTGATCCGGTCCCAATCGACGGGGCTCCGGTTGGGTTTGCGCCTGACTTTTCTGGTGTAGGTTTAAGCCCGAGGCTTCCGGCTGAGCAACCCGTATTTCATTGCCCATGATCGAAATGACCGACGTTTGCGCTTGTCTTTCTTCAGGGCTTGCTTCGACTGGGTTCCACCTTTGCGATTGAACTCATAGACGTCGATAACACGCTCGGCGCAGCCACAGGCCTCACCCATGCCCACCTTGGCGAAATAAAACTTTTCGAAACGCTCCGGTTTGTGCATGCCGATCCCCTTGCTGCCCCGATTGAACACTTTTTGGTGGGCGCATGCCAAGCTTCAATATCAAGCCGTTGGAAAAGTGATGGGGCTTTCGGACACCTTGCCGCGCTATTTTCCCTTGATCTCCAAGGTGTATTGGCGTCGTGCCGAAGGTGGCGGGACTGGGAACGGGGCCGCTGCACGGATCTGGGCCAATGCGACTTGATCGAGCCTTTTTGACCCCGAACTGCGCTTGATCTGGGCCAATTGCAGCGCGCCGTTGTCTGCAATGCGGAAGGTGATCAGAACAGATCCTTTGATGTTCACGCTTTTGCGTCGCGCCCGGAGAATTCTGCGCTTGACCTGACCGGCGTAGTTGCTGGCCTCTGCATTGCCCTGGGTCGAGGTGGTTCGTGTTACGCTTTGCGCCGTAGCTGCACCCTTTGCTGTCTTGCCCGTTGCCGCTCCCTTCTTCCGGTCTTGCTCGGCGTATCCAGCCTTCGCTGGAGTTTCGGCGGTTTTTGTTTTCTCAGGTTCAGGCTTTTGGACGGGTGGCGTTTTCGGGGCTGTCACTGGTTCGGCGATGGGCTTCTGGACCAAAGGTTTCTCGAGAGAGCGTGGGGTTTGTGCAATTGCTAGGTTCGGCTTAGCCGGAACTGCCCCTGTGACGGATGGTGCTGTTCTATTTAAAGATTTCGTCTCCGGCACTGCTTTTTGAGCTTGCTGGTTTGGCTCGACCGGTTGTTGCTGCGTCTCAGCCGATGTCGAGGGGACAGTTCCGGCGACGAAATCCTTGAAGGAGGATCCAAGCGCGGCTGTTTCAACAGATCCACCGCCTTCTACCAACACGGGCTCATCCGTGCGAAACTCATGCAGCGCGAGGCTATGCGTGGCGGCGGCCAACAGGATTGCGAGCGCCGCAATTGCGCGCGATCTGGGAATCATGGCAAACCCCGCTCGGTCACGACATAGATTTTCGTGGCTCCCAAGGCGCGCAGGGCATCGCTGACCTCTTTCAACCGGATTGCAGGGACCGATCTGTCGGGCACAAGGCGGACGTCATCGAGCGGAAAGTCGATTGAGGCGCGTTCAACATAGGCCTCAGCATCTGTCAGCTCGGCCCCGCGATATTCAAGCACCCCATCTGCGCGAATGACCAGAGCATCCGGCGGCTCTCGCCCCTCAAGATCCTCTGTTTCAACCAGCTGAACCGAACCGCTCAGCGGTGGGGCGAGCGTTCCCGCGATCATGAAGAAAACCAGCATCAGAAAGACGACGTTGATCAGGGCAATCGTTGGTTCGCGAGTTCGCCGGGCTTTGGGTTTCAGTCGCATCATCCGATGACCTGCGTGCGTAGCTGCGCAACGGGGCGCAGCGCTGTCAGAAGATCGATCAATTGCTGCGCTGTTGCGTCCTGACCAAGGCTGATCAGGGCAAGCTGCTCGGCATCGCCGTCTAAAAGTGCAGCAACCGTGTCCAACGGAACCTCGGTTCCATCGACTAGAACACGATCCCCTACCAGTTTCACAAATCGCATCGGCATGTCCGCAACCGGTCCGCCAGCCGAGGCGGTTGCGAACTCAATCTCTCCGAATTTTGAGAAGGTTGAGGTGAGCATGAAGAACAGCAACAGCAGGAAAATGACATCAATCAGGGATGTCATCGACAGGCGTCTGCGCCGTTTTCGGCGGGTCTCAAGCGACATGCGCGGCGGTGACCTCGGGCAGGGTGCTGGAGTCGTCGGCTGCATGGCCAGGGGCAAAGACCGTGCGCAAGGCCTGATTGGCAAAGATGCGTTCACGTGTCATCCGCGCTTCGAACCAGGTGAGCACAAGTGAGGTTGGCATAGCAACCGCAAGCCCTGCGGCGGTGGTCAGCAAGGCCACCCAGATTCCGCCTGCCAAAAGCGCGGGGTCAACCGCATTGCCTGCGCCTTGCAATGTTTGGAACGCTTCGATCATGCCCAGGACAGTGCCGAATAGGCCCAGAAGTGGCGCAAGTTGCGCGACCATGTCCAGCACGTTCAAACCCCGTTCAAGCTGGGCAAACCGGGCCTCAGACTCGGCATCGACGCGATCCGACAAGGCGGTTCCATCGCCGCCGAGAGACATGGCAATCACCGGGGCCAGATAGCTGCGGCTTTTGTCCAGATGCGCCATCGCGTTGGCACGATCCTGACGATCCCAGGCTTGGATGGCGCGGGACAATTCTATGTGACGGCCCACTCCGGCGGCCCGATATTGCCATAGCTTGTAGAGGATCAACGACAGCGTCGCGATTGATGTGACGATCAAGATCGCAACAACGGGTCCGCCGAGTGCCAGAATACCTTTCAGGTTCTGCAAGATCGCATCCATTTGCCTATCCAATCATCTCGGTTTCGAGGCGGCTTTTTAGCATCAGGCCCGACATACAGGCGTCTGGCATATCTCCCTGATGGGTGCAGTCCTGCGCCCCGTTGATCAGAATGCGGCTGATCTGGTTGCAGGCCATTTCGGCAAACTGAAACTGACGCACGCGCGGGCGACCGGCGGGCAGGTCTTGGAAATCCAACAGGGTCAGCAAGGCAACTTTGCCGTCAGCACCGAACAGCACAGTCTCGTAGATCGCGCCGTCGATATCTATGTCGTAGGAGTTTTCGACCAGAAAGCTGACCATGCAGCTTTGGTCCTTGTCTTCGGCCGAGCTGAGCTCGATCGAAATGCCCTTGGGCTTTTCCGGCTCTTCAGCACTGGCAAACCCTGCCCCCAGAATTGGGAGCAGGGTCAGCAGGACCAGCCGAGCATTTCTATATGATGCGATTTTCATGATGGTCCTTTCGTGTGTCAGATCAGAAGGTTTTGGCGACGGTGAACTTGAAGTTCCGGCCGGGTGCGCGGCGCGACGAGAGGCTGCCCTGGTAGTCTTTGTCCAGGATGTTTTCGATCCCGGCATAGAATTCAAAGCCTTTGAAAGCCCCTTCTTGCGGGAAGTAGCTGGCGCGGAGCGTGTTCACGCCGAACCCACCCAAAGGATCGCCTGACGAATCGAACCCGGCACGGGATCCAAGGATTTCCCAGCTGACATCCAGCGTTTCACCAAAGCGCTGGCCGACAGTCAGACGAGCCGTGTCGGCAGGTTCGTTCCTCCACCGGGTTTCGACACCGGCATCCGACTCGGTCGCGTGGACGATGTTGGTATTGAAATCCATGTAGAAACCACCGGCATTTGCGTATGAGGCCTCAACTTCCACGCCGCGAGCTTTGACATTGTCCACGTCGCGGTAGGATGTGATGTCCCACAAGGTCGTCTCATAGGCATTTACCTTGGCGCGCATGACATCGCCCGCGGCAAAGACATCACCCGCATTATAAGAAAAGCCCGCTTCCCATGTCCGCGACTTTTCGGGCTGCTTCATCAGCAACGGCGTGCCAAGGTCATCGATGATCGGAAGGTTTTCTGTGTAGGCTCCGCCGCCAAAGATCGCAAAGCCATTGCTGAACTCATACCGCGCAGACAGGCCACCCATCAGTGCATCGTTGTCATAGCTTGCGCTCAGCGGTGGTGTCGCATCTGAATCGCCCGAGATATCCTGCTTCTCGTAACGGATCGCCGGCGTGAGGGTCAGGCTGTCGCCGATATTGATGTCATCAACCGCAAACAGTGCGAAACGACGATCTGTCCCGCCGGGGGCAGCATCACCGCCATCCAAGCGATCGCGATCAATGAACTCGATCCCGGCGCGCAGATCATGTGACGCGATACCGGTTTGGAAATAGGCCGTGTTCTTGATTGTCAGCTTTGTTGTCTCGTACCGCTGTTCGGCCTCGGCAAGGTCCAGAAGCGATGGGAAAAACGGAGACCCTTCCAGAGGGGATGAACCCGCGATGTAGGTGTTGTCGATCCTCTGGTCGGAATAGCTGAGGTTCACATCCAGATCGACCAGATCATTTCCAGCCGGTTGGTATTGATACCGCAGTATGGCAACCCGGTTTTCAATCCGTCGATCCACATTGCCAAAGGCGTCAGCCGTGACGCTGAACGAGTCGTAAGGCACATCTTTCTCGTCCGAAGTCGAGTTGTTCCAGGACGCCGTGATCGAGTGTTCCAGATTGTCGCCAAAACTGTACTTACCTTTGATCAGATAGGACGGCAGCGTGAATTCACTATTGCCGATGGTATCGCCGTTTCCATCTTCCTGATCGTCCTGATCCCGATAGGTGTAGCTCAACAGGAACTCGGTTTGTTCATTTGGTTGCCAGGCCAGGATCGAGGACGAGACAAAACCATTTCCGTTCGTAGACGCTTCGAGCAGTTGGCGCAGTTTGACGCCGGGAATGCCGCCTGTGAAGTCGGATGCATCCTTGGTTTCCAGCTGCACCACACCGCCGACAACGCCTGAACCGAACTCGAAGGAACCAACAGTGCCGCGGATCACGGATACGCTTTTGTAAAGCTGTGGATCGGTGAACAACTGGTTGCCGATCCGATACAGCTCTTCCGCGCCGGTGGTGGCGCCGTCGACCAGGATAAGAACTTTCTGATCGGTGCCGAAAGTCCCGTTGGCCCCAAAGCCTCGGATATTGATACCAGACCCTTGCGGGGTCGAGCCGTTCACCAGTGTCACGCCAGGTACGGTATCAATCAGTTCGGCGACTGTGTTCGCCTGACGGTCATTGATCTCTTCCTGATCGATATTGGTGATTGGCACTGCCGTGTCGGTCTGGATTTCCCGCTTGCTTTCGCCCAGCTCCAGCGTACCCAGGAAACCGTCATCCTGTTCCTGAGCCCAGGCGGCGGCTGTCATCAAACTTAGGCAAGAGGCAGTACCTAGCAGGCCTGCCTTATAGATTCGTGCACGCATATCTGTCCCCCTATGCATGTGTAAGGACTGGAAATGCTTGCAAGCCGCTGGCTTAGTCAGTCTTTTTTAGTGTCTTTCAGAATCGTCATTTGACGATGACTTGTGCTCGTTAATAAAGCTTACTAAAACAGTCAACAAATTTCGTGACTGTTTATGCAGTCTTTGCCAGCGGGTCACTGACGGCGTCAGTGACCGGGCCAGCATCTTCAAAACCACCAAAAGATGGGAAACCGACTATGGAACAGGTGCTTATGGCCCCTCAGGATATCCGCGAGGCCTATGTCAACAAGGCGGGTAAGCGGGATCGGGACTTGGCGGAATCGCTCGGCTTGACCGAAGGACAGCTGGTTGCAGCGTTTGTGGGGCAGGGGGCGACCCGGATATCGGCCAATCTGGATGATTTGTTTGGTCAGTTGAACGGTTTGGGCGAGGTCATGGCGCTAACGCGCAACCCGTCCTGTGTCATCGAAAAAGTTGGTCAATACGACAACTATCATTCGGGTTCTCATGCTGCGATGGTGCTGACCGAAGCAATTGATTTGCGGATGTTCCCCAGCCACTGGAAACATGCCTTTGCGGTTGAGCGTGAGACCGAGGCGGGAACGCGCCGCTCGATCCAGGTGTTTGATGCGGCCGGCGATGCCGTGCATAAGATTTTTCTGCGTGAAGGATCGGATTTGGATCACTGGGCCCATCTGACGCGGGCGCTGGCGTCAGAGGATCAATCGCAGACCCTATCGGTTGAGCCGCGCAATGCGACCGAGACACCTAAGGCCAACCCCGAGAAAGCTGATATCCTGCGCAGCGAATGGGCTAAGATGACCGATACGCATCAGTTCATGCGCCTGACCTCAAAGCTCAAGATGAACCGGCTGGGGGCTTATCGGATCGCAGGCGCACCGCTGACGCGGCCACTGCAAACCGATATTGTCGCCGGAATGTTCGAACAAGTGCGCGACCAAGACCTTGAAGTGATGGTTTTTGTCGGCAACCGGGGATGTATCGAAATTCACGGCGGTCCGGTCGAAACGCTGAAACAGATGGGTCCGTGGTTCAACGTGCTTGATCCGCATTTCAATCTACACCTGCGCACCGATCACATTGCCGAGGTTTGGGCCGTGAACAAGCCCACGCAGCGTGGCCCGGCCGTATCGGTCGAGGTGTTCGATGCCGAAGGCGCGCTGATCTTTCAGATCTTCGGGCGTCGCTCGGGTGAAACCGATCACCGCCCGGCCTGGAACGCTTTGGTTGATGGGTTGCCTACTTTGTCGGAACAAGAGGTCACGAAATGAGAACCCTGATCGCCTTTATCGCGGCGCTGATCCTGTCTGCCGGTACCACACTGGCCGAGGACCAACGCATTATCGCCATTGGCAGCTCGGTGACGGAAATCATCTATGCGCTGGGCCAGCAAGACAGGCTTGTCGGCCGTGATCGAACCTCAACCTATCCGAAAGCCGCGCTTGAATTGCCGGACGTGGGCTATCGCCGGGCTTTGTCGCCCGAAGGCGTGCTGTCGGTTGAGCCCGATCTGATCTTGGCGCTGGAGGGGTCCGGCCCGCCGGATGCGATCAAAGTCTTGCAAGAGGCAGGGGTGGACTATGTCACCGTAGCCGACACCTTTTCGCGTGATGGGGTTGTCGAGAAAATCCTGACCATTGGCGCCGCATTGGGGGTTGAGGTCAAGGCCGAGGCGCTGGCCGCCCAAGCGTCTAAGCAGATGGCATTGGCGGAAAACAATGCGCAGAACCTGGCCGGGCAGGATCGGCAACGTGTCCTGTTCATATTGAACGCACGCGACGGAGACATAACTGTCGGCGGTGCAGGCACGCAGGCGGACAGCATCATAAAGATGGCCGGTGGTATCAATGCCGCCGCCGCGGTTGAGGGGTTCAAACCCATTACGCCCGAGGCGCTTGCCGTCACCGCCCCGGATGTGATCCTGATGATGGAGCGTCAGGGAAATCATGCGGTTTCGGACGAAGACCTGTTTTCCCTGCCTGCGATCCAGTTGACACCGGCAGGTCGATCCACCTCTTTGATCCGGATGCCGGGAGCGTATCTGCTGGGCTTTGGTCCACGCACGGCGGAGGCAATCGCTGACCTTTCGGCGGCGTTGCAGGATGTGAACGGATCATGACCTTGGCGCTGGACGGCGCACCGTCGCGCATCGAGTTTCAGGATCGCCGTGTTCGCGCCAGACGTATCACCCTGGGCTTGATAGCAGTGCTGATCGTAACCAGTGCGATTAGCGTTTCTGTCGGCGCATCCCAAGCCTCTCTGATCACGGCCGTGGCGGATTTGATCCAGGGGCGTCCCCTATCCGATCTCAACAGGGTCGTACTGTGGGATGTGCGCCTGCCACGCCTCGCAATGGGCGTCTTGGTCGGAGCGGCGCTGGCTGTCTCCGGGGTGGTGATGCAGGGATTGTTCCGCAACCCGCTGGCGGACCCTGGTATAGTAGGTGTCAGCTCGGGGGCTGGGCTGGGTGCGATCACGGCCATTGTCTTTGGCGGCTTGCTTCCTGTGACATTGCTGGCCTGGGTCGGGGACGGGCTGATCGCACTTGCCGCGTTCCTGGGCGGTTGGGCATCTGTCCTGATCCTTTATCGTGTCTCAACCCGGCAGGGGCAGACTTCGGTCGCAACAATGTTGCTGGCAGGGATCGCGCTGGCTGCATTGTTCGGAGCAGTGACAGGCGTCATGGTTTATCTGGCTGATGATCAGCAACTAAGGGATCTGACCTTCTGGGGTATGGGGTCGCTTGCCGGGGTGACCTGGGCCAAGGTTGCAACGGCAGCCCCGATCATTCTGGCATCCATCATTTGCACACAGTTCTTGGCGCGGGCGTTGAATGGTCTGGCGATGGGTGAGGCGATTGCCCATCACATGGGCATCCCGGTGCAGCGCTGCAAAAACATCGCTGTTCTTACGGTTGCGGGGGCCACTGGGGCTGCGGTTGCTGTGTCAGGCGGTATTGGGTTTATCGGTATTGTTGTGCCGCATCTGTTGCGGCTCAGCACCGGGCCTGATCACCACCGGCTATTGATGAACTCGGCTCTGTTGGGGGCAACGCTGCTGCTATGTGCCGACATGATCAGTCGGGTTATCGTCGCCCCGGCAGAGCTGCCCATCGGAATCGTCACGGCGATACTGGGCGCGCCGGTCTTTTTCTGGATTTTGTTGCGACGCCACGGGCAGATGGGGATGTAAACAATGATGAAGGCGAAGAACATTCGTGTCTGTCTGGGACGCAAAGAGGTTCTGCACGGCGTGGAATTTACAGCCCAACCCGGGCAGGTCATCGCAATCATCGGTCCGAATGGGTCGGGCAAATCAACCCTGCTGAAGACACTGAGCGGCGAGCTGGTGGGCACGGGGACCGTTTTACTGAATGGCCACGACATTGCAGAGCTACGCCCTTGGGAATTGGCGGCGATGCGGGGTGTGTTGCCGCAGCAAACGACGGTGGCCTTCCCTTTTACCGTACACGAAATTGTACGGCTAGGACTGTCCAATGGCTTGGCCGCTACGGAAGGGGATTTGCCATCGCAGGCCTTGGCGCATGTCGATCTTGCCGGGTTTGAAAACCGATCTTATCAGAACCTGTCGGGCGGCGAGCAGCAGCGTGTCCAACTGGCCCGCGTGTTGACCCAGGTCTGGGAGGCAACGGATCAGGACCAACCCCGTTGGTTGCTGTTAGACGAACCTGTCGCCAGCCTGGACATCGCGCATCAGTTCACCGTCCTGGGTATCGCGCGCGACTTCGCGGCCAAAGGCGGCGGCGTTGTCGTTGTAATGCATGATCTTAACCTGACGGCACTGTTTGCCGATCTGGTCTATGTCTTGTCCGAAGGTCGCATGTGGATGTCGGGCACAGTGTCTGAGGTTCTGAATACCGAAACGATGAAGCAGGTCTATGGCATCGATTTACCCATCAACACTCTGCCGCCAACAGATATTCCTTTCGTGTTACCGCAGGCGCTATCGGGCTGATCTATGGCCGGTCCAGAACCGAAGATTTCAGGTGATCGATGAACAATCGCAGTGGAACCATGTTGCGGTATTCTCGGGGGAAATAAATGTAGGTGCCGGGCGTATTGCCCAAGTGATCCTGCAAGACGGGCACCAACGTCCCTAGTGCGATCTGATCTGCACAATAATCCCTGAAGGTGAATATCAGCCCATGACCCTTCAGCGCCAGATCAACGACTGCTGGTAGTGTATTGACGATCAAGCGTCCTGTGACCTCGACTGTGTAGTCCTGAGATTGGTCAATGAATGTCCAGGGTGCGATTTGACGCGAGGTGGGAAAACGATAGCGAATACAATCATGTTTGAGCAGTTCGGCTGGTGTATTTGGAATTCCGCATCGCTCTAGATATGTCGGACTGGCCAAAACGGCGAGCGGTTCAGACTGGCTGAGCCGGACCGCGACCATGTCGGGGGCGATACGGTCTCCTAAACGGAAACCCGCATGCAGTTCTTCTGACAACAGATCGGTCAGAGCGTCGGTAAACGCCATCTCGATTTCGATGTCAGGATAGGTGCTTCGAAAGCTTTCCAGCGCATGGCTGACATAGAGCTCGTAGACGAAATCGGTCATCGCCAGGCGCAACGCACCGCGCGGGGCATGACCGACAGAGCGGGCCGTCTCGACCGCGTCCGCCAATTGATCAAACGCCGGGCCAGCGCCGCGCAGCAAGGCCCGGCCAGCTTCTGTCAGGCTTAGCGACCGCGTGGTGCGGATTATCAGCGCTGTACCCAGTTGCGCCTCGAGCGTTTTGAGCTGATGGCTGACCGTCGAAGGTTGCAGCCCAAGCCGGTTGGCGGCACCCTTGAACGAGCCTTCGCGGGCGATGGCATCAAAGATTTCCAAGGTCCCAAGAGGCAATCTCATTATTCGATTTCATACACTATAGTGGTGGTTGATAGCTATATTATCACAGTTCATGTGAACAGTTACATCTCTTATCAACAACGGCCTTGATGGAGAGACCCGATGGCGACGATCAACCTGCAAAACCAACCTGATCGAAAAGGCGTGACATCCCAAGCAGTCAGCTTTGACAGCAATGGTGCGACGCTTAGAGGCACTTTGTACCAACCCGCTGAAAAGGCGGGCGCGCTACCCGGGGCGATCGTTACGGGGGCCTGGACCACGGTGAAGGAACAGATGCCGGGCACCTATGCCCGTGAATTGGCAGCACGCGGCGTCGCGGCGCTGGCGTTCGACTTTACCGGTTGGGGCGAAAGCGAAGGCGCGCCGCGCTATGTCGAAGATCCGGTGGTAAAGACAGCCGATATCAAAGCCGCGGTCACGTTCATGGCCAGTCGGGATGACATCGGCAGCGTTTCGGGCTTAGGAATTTGTGCGTCGTCTGGCTACATGGCCGAGGCGGTCGCCGACGATACTCGGCTTTCGAAACTCGCTCTGGTCGCGCCTTGGCTGCACGATCCCGAAATGGCCGAGGGTATCTATGGTGGCGCAGATGCGACCACGGCGCTGATTTCTGCCAGTGAGGCGGCGGATGCAGCCGACACCATTTTGTTGGGTGCCAGCTCGACCGATGAGACCGCAGTGATGTATCAGGCGCCATATTATACCGAAGAAGATCGTGGCCTGATCCCCGCTTACGACAACAAGTTTTCTGCCCTCAGCTGGAAACCTTGGCTGACTTATGATGCTCAGACCTCGGCAGATCGGTTGACCAAGCCGATCCTCATGGTTGGCTCGCCTTCAATCGCACTGCCTGCCGGTGCCGCAGCCTATGAGGCACGCACGAAGGCACCGTTAGAGAAGCTTTGGTTGGCCGAGGACGTCACCCAGTTCGACTTCTACGACCGCGCTGATGTGGTCAACGCTTCGGCAGATGCCGTGGCAGATTTCTTCAAAGCATGAAGGGCAGAGCAATGATGACGGATATTGCCAATACCGTTTCGCGGTTCTTTGCTGCGGTCGACCGTTGTGATTGGGCCGCAGTGCAAGAGCTGATGACCGATCCATTTCATGTCGACTATTCGACTTATGGCGGAGGACCGGCATCGGACGTAGCACCAGAAGCGCTGACAGAGGCCTGGGCAGAGCTGCTGCCTTTCTTCGATCACGTTCATGCGCGCGAATCTGCGTGCACAACTGGGAAATGAGAACCTGCCTGCACTTGCGGCGGAACGCGTTGCAAGCAATCAGAACTGATCTTTGCTCAAGCTGGTCTCACATCTCGTTGGTGACCTCTTGGACGCCCGAGATAAAGTGCGCGCTTAAACGATGTTATGTGTCCTGGCCGGGTGCGGACGCGAATGGGTGGAGCCGGTGCAAACCGATCCCCCGAGGACGTCGCAGACACGGCAATTTGGCTTGCCACACTACCTGAAGGTGGCCCGACAGGTGGGTTCTTTCGGGTTCGAAAGAACATTGACTGGTAGGCGTGAGCAGTTTTTGACCATTTACGCATATCTACTTGCCTGACTGGGTTTACGACGCTAGGTGAGAGCTACACCCGCAAGCATCGACGGGTGATGGAGATTTTATGTCTACGATTGCGGTCCGCCGCTAAGGTCCACTGGATTGGACCAATTTGAACCAAAGAACTTCCAGGCGCGATGCTGGAAGCCTTTTGTGTTGACATAAACTCAAGAGAGACTTTGTTGAGAACCTCAAAACACCCGCAGCGTGTTTTGCCTGTTCGGACCTTAGGTGGAGCGATCCAGTCTGGGGATATACCGAACGGCAATTCGCCCTGCAGGTCTAGGCGAGAGACAATCACTCAACACATCCGGAAACAGACACCGCAGCACATCGAGACGCTGCCAGTGGCCTGTGTTCTGACCATGATAATCGATAGGACAAACACACAATGGAAAATGTAGTCATCAAAGAAACACAAGACGAAGAGATCCCGGCGCTTCAACAGGTGTTGGACGCGACAGAGCTGTTCCCAGCTGAACTGCTGCCCGACATGCTGGCCCCTTTTCTAGCACAACAAACCAGCGCTTTCTGGTTGACCTGTCACCTGAATGGCAAGGCTGTTGGTCTATGCTATACCGTCCCCGAAGAACTTGCGGACGGTACATGGAACATGCTTGCCTTAGCGGTGCATCCGCAGCATCAGGGTCATCAGTTGGGCACCCATCTGGTCAAAGCCGCGGAGCAGCATTTGATCAAAATGGAACAACGTATGCTGATCGTCGAAACCTCGGGAACCGATGACTTCGCAGCCACGCGCAGGTTCTACGCAAAAAATGGCTACGAGAAGGAGGCGCGGATACGCGATTTCTGGGCTGAAGGGGACGACAAAGTGATCTTCAGAAAGGCGCTTTGAAACAATACCCCTACCATCGGCCAGCATAAGATCGCTGGTGGTTGAAAACAGTGCACGGGGTTTTTCAACGCCCCGTGCACAGCATTTGGTTCAACTGATGGATGGTTTGCTGCTTTCATACGCAGGAAGGGTGCGCATGCCTCTGACTTTCGGTGTTTCTCAGGCAAGGTCGAGACGCGTGATGTAATCCGGCAAGAAAGCTGTGGTCGGTTGAGCGCCTCCGGCCGCTTCCTCACTTTTTCACCTGCGCCCATCTGTCGCCGCGTGTTCCGTTGCCTCAAAACACAGCGAAGGTTACGCTCACCCGCGCGCAGAGGCACTTCTTAATGGCTCAACTGAATTCGATCGCGACATCAAACAGTGATGTCCTTCTTATCCCCGAAGGCTTGTATCAATTCGCAGGCGCGCAGACCGTTATGGCAAGCGGTCGGGCTGGAATCTTTCACAAGCTTCTGCACCAAAATGCCTTCGGTACAGAATTTTTTTCGAACGCACCCTGCCTTGCCTATGTGCTAAAGGGGCAAGAGACGTTCTTTGACCCGGATGGCGAGGAGACGACGGTCAAACCTGGAGACACGTTATTGGTTCCCAGGCATCATCATATGATTTCAGACTTCTCAGATGCGCATGGCCCGTTGGAAGCTTATCTATTTTTCTTTAGCGACGCGGTGATTGCCGACTATCTCGCGGCAACGTCCAAAGGTCTGACACCCGCGCCCAAAAGCAAGACAGCACTATTTGCAGGTTCGCCTTCGCTGCAGGGATATGTGGATGCGTTACCAAAAGTATATGATGATCTGACTGTCCCACCCGCGCTTATAAAGGCAAAGCTTCTGGAGCTACTTTTGCTGCTGCATTTGCATGATGATGGGCAGCTTTATAGCTTTCTGGTACATGAGAATGCCAATCGTGCCCGCCGCAATATCAAGCAGATCATGCGCGCGCATGCGTTGACCGATTTGTCGATTGCAGACTACGCGACTTTGTCGGGACGTTCGGTTTCGACCTTTCAGCGGGATTTCAAGCGTGAGTTTGGTGAAACTCCAAGTGTCTGGCTTAGACGTGCACGGCTTGAGCATGCCCGTGACAAAGTTGTCAACAGCCGGGATACGATAGCAGATATCGCTCTGCAGGCGGGGTTTTCGGACACCTCGCATTTTATCAAAGCGTACAAAGGCCTGTTTCACGAAACACCCAAACAGCATCGACTGCATATCGCGTGATCCAGTCGTCGAAATTGACCTGTAATCCCGATTTCCTTGGCGCGTTTTCTATCGCGGCTAAGGGGTTTGGTGTCAGCATCTCCGCATCATTGAAGGAGATCAACTATGACAACCTGGGTCACGCTAGAAATGACAGTGAAAGAAGGTGAGTTTGACTTACTGTCTTCATTCCTTGCGGAAAACTTGCCGAACGTGCGCGGCTTTGATGGCGCGCTAAGCGTTACACTTTATTACGATCCCGCCTCGCGCGCTTTCTTAATTCACGAAGAGTGGATGAGCCGGGATCATCATCAGGCATATATCGCATTCATCGAAGAACGCGGTGTGATGGCTGCCTTGCTGGGGTTCATGGAAGGCTCGCCTAAGGTCACTTACTATGACCGCATGGTGATGTAATGGCGGAAACTGTTTCTGTGACACGGCGTTCTGTGATTGCCGCGGTTCCGGCTTTGTGTCTGGCAAATCAGCTTGCCGCATGGCCGGGCCCCGCCACAAGCGTCTTGGCTGTGCCAGTTTTGCAAATCGTACAGGTTCGTACTGCGCTACAAGCCGCAGATCTTGTCGGCAAACTTCGTCAGACACCGGGTTGTATGAAGGTGGACGTTCTTCAGCAAACCGATGGAGGAGTCTCTGTCTTTCAGCAATGGGTTTCAAAAGAGGCAAGCGCACGTTTCTGGCGAGCGTCCGAGCCAAAGCCCGCAGCGAATGTATACACAAGGCTTGAGTTCTGATCGGATGCCACATGTCATTCCCTTTGGTCGCGGCTGTGGCGTACCTGTGCGCTACCCTTGGCGTGTGGCACCTGAAATCCAGCGACAAATCAAGATTGTGGGCAAAACGCAGAATGAATGTAGCTGCGGGAGCATGATGCTATGACAGTATTGGCTCTTGCCGTTGCGGGAATCCTTTTTCCGATCGCATGTTTACACTTGGTTTGGGCTTTCGGTAAGCCATGGCCCTTCGCAACCGAGGATCAGCTCGCGCGCGCGGTAGGCGGCCCAGCATTGGATCCTAAGATCAGTCAGGGTGCAAAATTTGTCATCACCATAATGGCAGCCGGTGCTATCGCGGCGGCTGGGCTCTTGCCCTTAGTGAAAACCGAAGTGTTGCCTTCACCCTTTCCTGCCCCGATCACTTTCTGGCTTCTGGTCTTGCAAACCATCGTGTTTCTACTTCGCGGAGCTCTTGGGTATACAGATCTCGCACCCGCCGGCATCTATGAGCCATTTCGCACCAACAACCGCCGCTACTATAGCCCTCTGATCCTGACTTTGGGGGCAATGTGCGCGTTGATCCTGTTTCTATGACGTGAGGCTTTAGATGCTTGTTATCGCAGCCGTACTTCTTGTTGGTGTTTCGCTGATGCACTCGGTGCTGGGTGGGATCAGCTTGATCAACCCAATCTGCCGCCGCAGTGATCTGCCAATCATCTTGGGCAGCCGCCGAAACACCGTTCTAACATTGCAGTTTGGGTGGCATGCCTTGTCGCTGTTTTGGCTCGCACTTGCCGTTTTGTTGGTTATACTCGAGACGAGGCCCGAGCTGTTTATTCCCGCCTTCCTGCTGGGTGGCGTTGGGCTATTTGTGCTGATTGGTTTGATCGCCCTTATCGCCGGGCGGGGGCGCCATCTGTCGTGGGTGTTCTTCCTGACGATAGGATGGCTATTCTACGCGGCCTATCAAGGTTTGACCTAAATGATCCAGGCGCTTTCGTTCACGCATCAATGCAAGATTTGCGGGGGCTTATTCACAGCGCTGAGTTTGGCACTCATCTTTGCACCAGGTGTTGTCCTTGAACTGTTTGAACTTGGCGCTTCACAAGGGTCAGCGGTGATCGCTCGGCGCGCTGGCATCATGTTTGGAGGTTTAGCCTTCCTGATGCTGGCAATCGCAACACATCCACCAAGCCCGACACGACGAAGCATCGTGTTGGCGATTGTATTCCTGCTGATTGGTCTGGCTATTCTTGGTGCTATCGAGTTTGCACGAGGAGAGATTGGTCCTGGGGTGTGGCTGGCGATAACCACGGAAACTTTGGTGGCGCTGCTTCTTTGGCGCGCTGAGAATGCGAGAAAAAGGTAATCCTGAACCAAGTGTTTCTTGCTCTGTTGCACAACATCAGGGCCCACAATTGGGTCGCCTCGAATTGGTCATGCGGCTTTCAACATCTGGATTTAGAACCTTGTTCGGACCTCATCCCGGCATCAATTGGGCGTAAGCTAAAATAGCAATTGTTAGGCAGCCTTAGCGGGCCGCCTCATCTAATTGTGCCAGTTCGATTGTTGGGACTAGAACAACATGCAACTTAGTCGCGTATATCATCAAACTGAACCGCGTGGCTCACTGTGCGGATCAGGCATTCAATCGTTCAGATTTCTTACGAGTCATACTCAGGCAATTTAGATAAGGCTGATTTCAGCGCGTCACCCCATCCCTCGGAAATTGTGCGAAAGTAGTGATCGTCAGGTTCGAACCTGGATCGTGTACCACCTGCAAGACTGTCTTCATCGTAGAGAAGCAGGTCAAGCGGAGCCCCGACTGATAGGTTTGCCTTGATTGTAGAGTCGAAACTCACAAGCAAGAGTTTAACAGCTTCTGGAAAGTTCATTTCTGGATCATAGGCGCGTACCAGAATTGGGCGACCATACTTTGTCTCTCCGATCTGGAAGAATGGGGTGTCTTCTCCGGCCTCGATAAAGTTACCTTCAGGGTAAATCAGAAACAGGCGAGACGGGCCGCCGTTGATCTGTCCTCCAAGGATGAGTGTCGCGTGAAAGGCGCTGTCGGCTTCCTGACCGGATCGGGCGTGCTCTTCGATAACGTCGTTCAGCGTGGCGGCCACCAATTGTGCGACTTGGAACATTGTCGGTGCTTCCAGGATCGACGGTGAACGATCTGCCGGTGCTTTTGTGCGTTCTTCCAGCAGGCTTATGGTCGCCTGAGTGGTCGCCAGGTTTCCGGCCGTCAGAATTGTGATCGACCGGTCCCCTTCGACTGTCCAGTTGAACATCTTGTTAAAGGTGGAAACATTGTCGACGCCTGCATTCGTGCGTGTGTCGGACATGAACACCAGCCCGCGATTCAGCCGCATGCCCACAGCATAGGTCATCAATTTCTCCGTTACTGCTGTGCGACTTGCAATTGCACTGTCAATTGCTCGCCTGCTGTCCCTATTCTGTTCCCTATTACCGGTGCGGCTTGTGCATAGTCCAGACCGGTTGCGACACGTACGTAACGATCATCAGGGGATATTCCGTTTGAAACGTCAAACCCGACCCAACCCAGCCCGTTCAGATACACTTCGGCCCAGGCGTGGGTCGCGTCCTGCAGTTCCGTCTCGTTCATCATCAGGTAGCCTGATACATACCGTGCTGGCAGACCGATCTGTCGCGCGCAGGTAATGAAAATATGCGTGTGATCCTGACACACACCGCGTCCGGCATCGAGGGCATCCTCAGCGCTCCAGCCCGGATGCGAGCTGCCAATCTCGTACGCGACCCGAGTTCGAATTCCTTCAGACAGGGCATGCATCTGTTCCAGCGGTTCGCCTTCGGGCAACGCTCTGATCAAGTCGGCAACGCCTTTGCCTGGCGTCGTCTGCGGAGTGCTTCTTTCGAAAAGCCACAATGGAGTGGATCCTTCGTGACGCCCCAGCACGCCATGGGTGTCTTCCACCTCGACAACGCCTTCGGAAATCAACGAGATGCTTTGGGTATTGGCTTCGAAACTGATCAATTCCACAGTGTTGCGGTGGCAATCTTCAAAGGTCAGTTCTTTGCGCCCGCCTGTGATTTCGGTGTTCCAGTTTTCAATGTTCTGATTTCGGAATGACTTTGGTGTCTTCCTCAGCTGTTGCAGACCAAAGGGAACTGGCGCGTCAAAATCGTATCGTGTCTCGTGTCGAATGTGCAGTTTCATTGGCTACTCGTAAAACCGATAATCAATCTCGATCTGACGGCTTAAGCCAACGAGATCGTTAAGAAAATCTTGAATGTACTCATGGAGGCCAAGCTCAAAGATATCGGAGATTTTCTGATCTAGGTATTTTTCGTAGAGAGCATTTGATGCCTCACACGAAGGTCCGGCAAAGCCGTAGTCCTTCTTGAGGTAAGACAGGTTCTCTTGCAGTTTCCTGCAACAAAAATGAAGGCTGCGTGGCATACGTTGGTCCAGGATCAGAAACTGGGCAATATCAGACGGCCGTGTTTTGTCGCCATGGGTCATTCGGTACCCACCGCCCGCACCTACCGAGCGCAAGATGCTTTCCCATTGGATGTTGTCCAGTGATGAACCGACCGAGAAGGCGGTGGGCAGAAGCACGTAATACTTCACATCCAGAATGCGCCCTGTGTTATCGGCCCGCTCGACAAACGTTCCGAGGCGAACGAAGTCGAACATGTCGTTGCGCAACATAGTCCCCAGTATTGCCCCGCGGACCAAGGCCGCCTGATGCCGAATAAGTTCCAGCGTCGCAGGCAAATCCCTTTCATTCACGCGCCGCTTCATAGCCTCATCCAATTGCATCCAGGTCGAGTTTACCGCACTCCAGACATCATGTGTTAGGGCAGTTCGAACAAGGCGTGCATTATTCCGCGCCTGTTTGATGACCGACTTGATCGAAGATGGGTTATCCGCATCGCGTAGCATCCAATCCACAGCATTGTCTTTTGAGATGTCTTCGTATTTCGCATGGTACCCATCCAGAACACCGGCTGTTTTCAGAACCGAGCCCCATTCCTCGGCTGAGTTCTTGGTGCGGGTCAAAGCCATCCTTTGTCCTGTTTCAAGCAGTCTGGCCGTATTTTCCGCACGCTCCAGATACCGAGCCATCCAGAACAGCCCACCGGCAGTTTTTCCCAGCATGGTCAGTCCTCCAGAACCCAGGTGTCTTTGGTCCCGCCGCCCTGGCTTGAGTTCACGACCAACGACCCTTTCTTGAGCGCCACGCGGGTCAAACCGCCAGGCGTTATCTTGATCCCCTCGGGAGACACTAAGACGAACGGCCGCAGATCGACATGTCTGGGCGCCAGCCCCGAACGTGCAAAAATCGGAACCGTTGAAAGCGACAATGTAGGTTGGGCGATATAGTTTGTGGGCCGCGATTTGAGCTTGTCGCGGAAAGCCGAAATCTCTTTTTTGCTGGCCGTTGGACCGATCAACATTCCGTAGCCGCCAGACCCGTGCACTTCTTTCACGACCAAATCAGACAGATTGTCCAGCACGTAGGACAGAGACTGGGGCTCGCTGCAGCGCCAGGTGGGAACATTTTGAAGCAGAGGCTTTTCGCCTGTGTAGAACTCTACGATCTCGGGCATGTAGGAATAGATCGCCTTATCATCGGCAATACCCGTTCCGGGCGCGTTGGCGATTGTGATACCGCCTGCGCGATAAACGTCCAGAATGCCCGGCACGCCTAAGGCGCTATCGGGGTTAAAGTTCAGTGGATCCAGGAAATCGTCATCGACCCTACGATAGAGAACGTCGATAGGCTTGTAGCCTTTCGTAGTGCGCATGCAGACGCGTCCGTCGACAACGCGTAGGTCATGCCCTTCGACCAACTCGACAGCCATCTGATCCGCAAGAAACGCGTGCTCGTAATAGGCCGAGTTATATATGCCGGGTGTCAGGACAGCGACAGTGGGTTCACCCTCTGCGCAAGTTGGAGCGCAGGCCGCCAAAGACCGCCTGAGACTGCGTGGATAGTCGGAAACGTTCCGAACGTTTGTGGCGCTAAAGAGCTCGGGAAACATCTTCAGCATCGTTTCCCGGTTCTCGAGCATGTAGCTCACCCCGGACGGTGTGCGCGCGTTATCTTCCAGCACGAAGAACTCATCCGGACCGGTTCGCACCAAATCGACACCAACAATATGCGTATAGACCTGACCGGGTGGTGAGACACCAAGCATCTGCGGGAGGAACGCTTCGTTTCCGGCAATCATCTCAGCCGGTACGCGCCCGGCCCGGACAATTTCCTGACGGTGGTAAATGTCGTGGAGAAATGCGTTGATCGCCCGCACCCGCTGTTCGATGCCGCGCTCCAGCCGCTGCCATTCCCGCGCAGAAATGACCCGTGGCACAATATCAAACGGGATCAACCGTTCCTCGGCTTCGGCTTTGCCGTAGACGTTAAAAGTAATCCCTGTCAGCCTGAAAACTTCTTCGGCTTCGCGCTGTTTCGCCCGCAATCTTGATGCGTCTTCAGCGTTGAACCAACGGCCGATTTCTTCATACGGACCTCTGAGCGATCCGTCGCCGTTGAACATCTCATCAAAATATTCACTCATGAGAGAAGTTTCACGATCTAGCCAGAATGTTCAAGCTCTTCGCACGCGTTTGATTGGAACGCTTAATAGGAGCGTCTAATTTTCGGGCTGGTTGAATGATGTGAAGTTCATAGAAACGCAGTATTCAGAAGCGCTTGGGGCAATCGCAAAGCTCCGAACCTTTTCAGGTTCGGAGCCATTTAAAGGGTTTGCTGGGCAGGCTGCGTTTCACCTTGTGTCGCACTTAGGCGTTTCCGCGTACCTGTAGCTGATCAAGGTCGAAGAACAACTTGAATACCGGGCTATCGTTTTGCCTCCTACTGCGAACCAAAACTGCGGGCAAAGTGAGGACAGCATCACCTAGATAGCAGGGTAACTGAAGAGACGCGGTCACTTTGTCCATAATACCACTGTAAGTCATTGAAATACATCATGCCAAATCGCGTCGGCGAAATCAAAGTGTCCTTCTTTTTCACCCACTTTGTCCAAGGCGTTGCAAACAAAGAGCCCTGTCGAACGAAGCTTCAATGGGGCCATGATGTTACAATCGAGGGCTTGCCGGACTGATTTGGCGCGGCAAACTCATGTGTCAGTTCGGTCTTGGCTACATCGGATCTCCGGAAGAACTTGGGCGACTTGGCCACGGAGATAGCAACTGGGCAATGCAGGCTTTCTAGCAACTTAGCCGCGGCCGTCCGGGACAAGCCGTTTAGATCTGCTAAGGCGAACAGACTAACGAAGGTCTTAGCAAACTCGCTCGCGCCAGTCTCATCGATCCGTTTGAGCAACTTTCGCGTTTCCGGGTTACGTCCTTGGATTGTCGCGAGGTGCCCAGCCTTTCGTAGAGATTGAACGGCTTGGACCGACAGCTGAAGCTTCGCGGCAGCGGCCTGCTCCGTTAGTCCCGGCGGTTCTGGCAGCTGAAGCCGTTCTTTAGCTTCATTGATGCAGATCTGAATGTCTGGGATGCCCTGATCTTTCGGCGTTACCGACAAGCGAGATAACTCATTTTGCAAGAGTAGCCGAAAAAGCTCCCCGATTTCGCAGGGTATTCGTCGAGCCGCTGAACTGAGGTTTTCCAAGCGGTCGCGGATAACATCGTAGTCTTGCTCGTTTTTGTCGCTCGGTAGCCTCTCGAGTCTTCGGCGCAATGAAATCAGTGTTCTTGTCGAGTACCTTGGACCTCGAAGATTCTCGAAGCGGTGTTGGCGAACGATTTTGTGCTCGACCAAGCTGTTGAATGTGTACCGCGTGACATCAAGCAGCTGTCGCGCCTCTTGCCCATCAATTAAGTCCAACCACTTTCGTACGGCCTGTCGAGCAGGGTCATCTGGATACAGCACAACTTGACCCATAATGGTGTCGATTGAACCTATCGGTTCAACCCCCGACCTGGCGAGAAAAACGCGAACCCGCTTGGGTTGAATGTCGAAGACTTCCGCAAGGCGCGTTACCGAACAACCCTCGATACGGGTAAGTGGTCTCCCGAGGAACGTGGTCAAATGCTCGGTTCGCAAGCTCCTTTCAGCGAACTCATGAACCGTAGACACAATCTCCTTATGTCTTGGATCTTCTCGGTTCTTGTTCAGCCAAGCATAGACTTGGCCGAAGCATTGGGCATAGCCGATCAGTGACCGTTTCTCGGCTCGTGTTGTGTGGTGTGCCAACCTTTGAAACAATTCATCTTTCCCGTTTTCAAGGATAGAGAAACCAAGTTCCGCGGCAGCCACCCAGTCATCGAAGCTCAATTCCGGTTTATTGTATTTTCCAAACCTAAAAAGCGCGCCGAACAGTTCAGCTGACTCGATAAGTGACTCGAGTGACAGCGTGTCCACCCATCGTTTTTGCGTTGTGTAGACCCTGTTTATACGACTGGTCAGGTATTGCTCGAAAGCTGGACGATCAGGGAGCGTGTTTTGCCCAGGCCTGTGGTCCTCCAAGCGTCTTGCGATCGTTTGGCTGAGGTAGTTGTATTTGAGATGGTCGATGCTGCACAAATCGATCAAAGGTGTTTGATGGATCGGGCAAACTCTAAAAGCCCGCAGCAACCATTCCGATCTGATGTAGGGTGGATGCCCAGCATAAACATCTTCCTGCGCGCAGCTCGGACAGAACCTCAGATCAGCAGATCGCATGAGCCGGTCCGGCAATGTCGCGCCCACGAAACCGTATAGACGTCTATCTATCAGGCGAGGTGTTGCTCGTCTGAGCGCGTAGGGACCAATTCCGGCAAGCGCAGCGCTCGTGCGTACCGCTTGATGGGAGCCAATCTTTACGTTCGGCCAGCGTGCTCCTGATACCGAAGCCAGCTCAAACGCAGAGATGTCGTTGCGTTCAGCCAGGCGCAGGAGAAACGAAAAGCAGGGCTCGTTGGGAAACGTTTCGACGCCTTTCGGCAACTGCATCTTCATTTCCGGGTATCCTCACTTCGTTGGTCGAGGATCGAAAAGATATCCAACTTTTGGTAGTCGTCCGCAACGAAAGCGTTATGGGCGTCCATTGCACCAGTCCGCCTGCGAAACGCGTTAGCGAAATGCTCGATTTGCAACTCGTCCGCTCCTTCGCGGAGAGCTTCCTCGATGCCATCGACGATCATTCTGCAGGTCAGCGCAAATAGCCGATCGCCAGCGATCATGAGTCGACGGCAAAAGTCGTGGGACTTTATGCTGTCGGACGGTGAAACTTTTGCGGCTTGGACGTATACCTGCAAGGCGTCTCTGATTTCATCTCGATCCGATGCCAGCGACATCCGTTCAATCGTTAAGGGGACCACACGCCTTAACAGTTGGGTGTCTTGAGACAGCACTGATTGGAATTCGAGCGTCGCCGATATTGCTACGACAACCGGCCAAGTAGGATCTTGAAGACGGCTCTTCAGTGCGTCGTTGGTGGCTTGCAGCTCCTTCTGTTTGCCCATGGCGAGGTGCTGAGCCTCGTCAAAGTGCAGGACCCGCACACGAAAATCGTGCAACAGGTTCTGCGCGCGTCGCCATCGTTCCATCGCGGACCACCGCGATGGAACTTGAACTGTCCAGCCAAGCGCATTGAGTGTCGCGGCACCCAAGTCTTTGATACTCGCAGGTGCGGGAACCCGGACAAAGACCGCAGGCCGAATACCGTCTTCTTGGGCCTCGGTGAGCAGCTTATGCTGCTCAATCGCGTGTTTGATTGCCGTTGTTTTGCCCGAGCCCGACGGCCCCATGACAACAAGTCCTCCAGCCTCATCAAAGTGCCCGAGCACTTCTGAGGCAAACTGCTGTCTCAAAAGCCTATCTAACTCGTCAGAGACCGCATCGGATGCCGCATGGGGAATGAATATACGGCGAAGGCTAGCGACGGTGCGATCAACTCTCATCGTCACCATCCCACCACGACGTGTCGCAGTCTTTGCTATTAATCCTTGTTTTCGAGTTGGAACCCGCGCCCGGCCGTGTCGCCGGTCGTCCAGGTAGCTCCTTGTCTAGTAGAGAGGAGCGTTGTTCCTCTTCACGCATTGCCTCAACAAGCGAAAGTCCGAAATAGCGCCTACGTTCAACCTCCTTGAAGCCAGCTGCCGATACACTGTTGAACGTTAGTCCGCGCCGGGTTCGCGCAGCGTTGTCGCTCTGACGAATGCTATCGATGGCCTCCAAGGCGACCTGCACCGGCTGATCCTTCGACGATCTTCCAGTCGGCCAAATGCACGTGTGTCCATCGACCCATTCATCGAGTGTGACCCCTCGAAATTTTGGGTCAGGAGCGAAGGCGTCGATGAATTCTCCCTTCACCTCGACCGTCACGGCCCCAAGGTCCAGTGGGTTCACATAGACGTTGAATTTTGTCTTGCCTTTCCGCGGCACAGTAGTTTGCAGTTCGCGAGAGTTAAAGGGAATAGCAGCGACTTTTACACCGTCAGTGTCGACTACCCTTTGTTCGCAAAACCCAAAGGCAAGGCGCTGTTTCTTGGGAGATGGGCAGGGTGAAAGACCCGCTTCGTCGACGAGATGATCCCACATTTCTCTTGGCGAGAGACCACCAAGTGAAGAGGTTGGAGTTTCATGATAAACATCGACGACAAAACGAATTAGCAGGTTGGTTAGATCATCGATCGTATGGACTGCGTTTGCCTCGCTATCATAGGCACCGCGCTCTATAACATCCCCAAAAGTGCGCCCACTGAGGAGCGGCAGGAAACCTTGGTTGATGGTTCGGAATACCCGTTCGCATGAGCCGCGCAACCGTGCCGCGCCAGCAATGAGGATGTTTAAGTTGCCACCAACCGCCGCGATGGCGCGCATGAGGACTTCATTGGCGAAAGCTGACCCAGCGTCAGAAAACACATCGTGTAACGCCACAGATTGGTTCCAAGAGCGTTTACACCCGGCGGCTTGGCTCCAACTCGATTTGTCGACTGTCACAAGGTGAAGCGCACGGATAGCCGCCGCCGTGTCTTCATTTTCAGAGATGTACAGTCCGAGAACACATCGAGAGGCGACATCGATAGCCATCATCACTGTAACTCGGATACGAGGCACGGCATCCAGTTGTTCGGCTGTCATGCGCCCCGCCACACCCATTTCGGTGAGCAGGGTCATGATATCCATACGTACTGCGTCAATCTCGATCCGTGCACCCACGAAAGGTGGGTTTTCTGTCGGAACTGACACGGAATGCTTACTCAAGGCAAAATCGCGGCCATGCCTTTCCAGATCGACCAAATACGCATCCAATTTTCTGATTTCATTTGAAAATGCGCGCTGAGAGATATGGCCGATTTCTGGTTCACCGTGCGTGCTGCGTTTCTCGTTTTCCTGCTGCAGTTCGCGCTGCACTTGGCGGATTGCTATGCCGATGTGCTGGCATTTCGGCTCTAGATAAATCTCGCACGCCCGATCAAGGAACCGACGTTGATCAGGGGTCCACCTTTTCGAGACGGTTCTGGTAACACTCCGGCGATTGACGAGTGAGAAAACTGAGCCACTGCTGCTGCGCCACCGTTTGCACCAACGCCGCAATTGCCGGGTGCTTGGAAAGACAAGGCTCAATTTTTGATCGCACGCCCGATAGATCGCCTTTCTGCGAAGAAGCTGTTCTCCGCGATCGAGGATCTCCTGCTGGTTCTCTGCTAAGCTCCGATCCGTGAAGGAGACCTTCTTTTCGGCGGCTAAGCTGAACACGGCGCACACGAGAGCCCACCGATGTGACGTCTTGCGGAACTCCTCAGTCGGGAGAAGGGTCATAATCGAAGCCGGGTCCGCTGAACCTCTAAGATCGTTTTGAGGTGGACAGGAAGGCTGGTGAAGCTCGGCCGTTTCCAACTTGATGAGTGACAGGAGCCTAGGGACGGGAATGAGCTCACGGTGGTGCTCGTCATCGGTTCTGCCGAGCAGTAAACCATCTTTATTTTGGCCGAGGTAACGGTGGTCATGACCCCCTAAAGTGATGGTGGTCCCTGCACTAATTCGAAGACGCGTCATGCCACTGCCTCCCGCGCCACGAGTGTCCAGCGATCTATCGTGCCAAAGCTCTTGAGGGTCAGTTCACCGCGAAAAATTGCCTTCACTGCCGATCGAAATGCCCTTCCGCCGAAACCGGTTCCACGGATCAGCCTGTCGATTGTGAAGACGCCTTCGAAAGAGCATGCTGCTTCGGATAGCGCCTGATCGGCTTCTGGGTCGGGAAACCGCGAAAACTGCAAGAACATAGATGCGTTTGTTGCATCTGAACGTGCAAAGTCCGCTTCCGTGAGTATGCGAACCTCATCCGCATAGTTTGGGACCGCCGCACGAGCAACCGCATTTGCGATCCCCCTAAATCTCTGACTTGATGCTCTATGCCATGGCTTGACCAGAAACGCAGTTCTACAGCCGGCCAGATCTGTAAAAACTATATCGATGAAGTGCTCAGCGAGCGAGCCACTTGCGCTACGGTAGGTGACCGGGCCAACCTGAGTTTGCAAATCCAAAAAATCTGGCCGAGAGGCTAGACCTTGAATACAGGACTTTTCTAGGAGTGACTCCGCCCGCTCGCGAATGAAAACATTGGCCTCTGGCAAGGACAATGAAATTGCGCTTTTCGCGCTGCCTTTGTTCCCACGCAGGCTGACGGTCCGGCCTGCGGGCCTCTCCTCTGGCATTGTTTGCTCCGGTGGAGTCGGTATCGTGGCTATCGGTCCGACGCCGTAAGGCTGAGCCAGAGCCCTTCGCATCGCAAATGGGAGGAGGTGAACATCTTCATGCGCGCGCACACGGTTGGGCAACCCGCTCCGGCGGGCCGTTGATTTGAGTGACTTCATGTCGGTTGTCCTTAGACAGCAGTTTCTGTTCGACGCCCGCGAAGCGAGCGTCGGCTTGACTTTTGCGACTGTTCAAAGGATGTTCTGGTTATCAGGTACCAACTGATAAGAACATCCGGCCTTCTACTGTTGCATCGGTAGAGGGCCGTTTCGTTTTCTACATCCTGATCGCCCTCCCTCTCCTCGTCGGCCAGATTTCGTCAACCTGTTCGCCGATTTGCTCAGCTATGAAGGTTTGTACTCGCGTACTTGCCCTTCGAGAATTGATGACATCGCCCACAAACGCTTGGGAAAGCTCGAGAGTCTCTGCAAGGACTGATGTCGTGACACCAGCATTGCGGAGTTTTATTTTGATGAGGTCTGCCCGCTCAATTGGATCGGACATGTCAAACGTAAGCGTTTTCTTCATGGTTTGAGGCCGATTTCGTGTCCAATTCATCTGCTTTTACAAGACTGATCATGGCGATTCGGTGAGATCAATGGATTTGTACGCAGGCTCTTTTCGCAAGCTATTTGGCTTGCGGAAAAGCTTGCCTTTCAAGTTGCTGTGCAGATGTATTCCGCTGTAAAATCAATCACCTAGATTAGACCATGATTTCGTGTGTTATTAGTGGCATAGCCGAATTTGGCTTTGCGCTTCATTTGCCGGATCGCGTCGCAGTCGGCGAATACGAAGCGAAAATGACCACTTCAGCTGATAGGCGGAAAACCGCCTGCGGGTTAAGCGGCCTAGAAAAATTGCAAGGCAAGCACTGCTTGATCGATGGAGGCTTACTAGAATGATACTCTTTCGACGTCATCCCAATGCTTGTTCCGCGGAAGTGTGCGGGCTCTTTGCTTTGCGTCTCGTAATGAGATTGGCGCGAAATTCCATACGTCGACCCCTGCGTTGACGGCGTTTCGACTGCCCAGCCATTGATTGTGAACATGACCAAACAGGTGCAGTGCTCCTTTCCGCGCTCTATGCCACGTCAACATGGGGTAGTGGCTCAACACAGTTTTCGGGCCGTCACCATCCTGGACTTCGACGACATCACTTACGGAGGCCCAGGGCAACGAGCGAGTCTGGTCACCGTCATGGTTCCCGACAACCAGATGCTTTTCACCGGGGAGCCGTGCAAAGATCCTGTGTAGCCAACCCACGTCCTTGGCATTCGGGCCGAAAGCCAGATCTCCGATCACCCACAGCCGATCGCTTGGGCCAACCTTCGCGCAGATGTTGTCGACAAGAGCCGAGTCCATATGGTTGATAGACCTGAATGGACGATTGCAGTGTTTGATGATGTTTTCGTGCCCGAAGTGCGTGTCGGCGATGTACCAGTTGTTCATTTTTTTCATCAAACTTCTTTTATCATGGCCATGCGCTGCTCAAGCAGTGTGTCGATCGGTGTCGCAGCGTGCCACTCAGTGAACGATGTGACTTTATAGCTAGTCTAGACCTTGGCCGGACAAAGCTTCCCGCAAAGCGGTTTCTATGTTCCGTCCTTTAGCGTGTTCTGACGCGACCCACCTCGAGTTTACAAATAGGCAGCAAGCGATCCAAACCGGCACGAAAATCGGAATATGCAGACCAATGTTCAAACCGTTGGAATCCATACCAAATACCGCCGAAACGAAGGCGGCAATTAAAAACCAACCGAAGAACGCAGGGATGAAGAGCAGGAGCGCTAAACTGACAAATGAACCGAAAGAGGTTTGGCTTCCAATTCTTGTTTTGTTTAGCGCTGGCCCATCCGTGACCGTCTTTGCAGATAGATTTCGGATTTGAACAAGTTCGCCACCACCCTTCATCAATACAACAATCAATGCGTGCCCGTTTCGAGCGCTGTCGAATTCCCATCCGCGTAGATGGTGCTCTTTTCCATCTTCGTCTTTGAGCCAGATCTCCGGTGTTGCATGCAACTCAGCCTGATGTGCTCCACGTGCGATCCGCCCGCCAGTCGTACGGCTGCCAATGGCAACAACATGTCCCCGCAAAATGTTCAGTTCTGGGCTCATGTCTCAGGTACGCTTTCAACGACTGATGGGCTGGAGATTGCTTCAGATCGGAATAGTGAGCCATGACGAGTGCCCGCGGCGTCGAATTTAGAGGTCCTAATGAAAGTGCGGATCTCGTCAGCGATCGCCGTTGCTGCCAAGCAGGCGTCCGCAGCCTCTACGGCGACCAACACGTTCTGCACAATCTCCGTATCATGACGTGATCCATGCAGATCTAAGTGGAATGGGCTGCCTTCTTTGAACTGGCGCTCCAAAACGGCACTGAATGGAAGCTCGTTCGAAAGGATTGGAGCCCGGTCAAACTGGATATCCGCTGAAATGGAGACAGCCTCTTTCCTTGTTGTACAGGTGATCAACCCAACAGTTTTTGCCGCGATCGATGTGTTTTGTTCAATCCACTGGCTGTTGCGCTTTGCGGCGACGGCATTGCAAAACGGTATGACGACCAGATCAGCTCTATCCAGCACCTCGTGCGTAAGCTGGCAGTCTTCTTGCGGTGCATCGATCAGAATAAAGTCCACGTCTGAAAACTCGCAGAAGCACAGCGATCTAATCAGCATTTCAAAGTCGGTGACGTAATCGACACGCACATGGCCCTCGCTAACAACGCAATGCATTGCGATCTCCCAGTCACTGAGCTGCGTCCGGTTGGAGGCGTAGCTTTGCTCAGAACGTTCTCCGAACTCGATGACCCCGATGCGCTCACCACTCTCCACAAACGCCGCGCCAAGTGCCGCTACAGCGGTAGTCTTTCCAACTGCCCTACATGGTGAGAAGAAAGTGACGATCTGCATTCGGTTCCCCTGAAGAGATTTCACAGTATACTTCATTATTCACAGTATACTTCATAGATGCAATCCGTATATTGGCCGTTTGTCAGGGTATGGAACCCACGAATGACAAGCTGTTGTTAGAAGCTTTCGCTAAGGTCCTCAGGCTAGAGCGTAGGAAAGCTGGGTTTTCACAGGAAGAACTCGCGCATCTAGCTGGCACAAGCTTGCGTTACATATCGCTGTTGGAGAACTGCAAACACCAACCGAGTTTGAGCACTATTAAAGGGTTATGCGATGGTCTCGGTATCAAAATGACTGATTTGATCAGTGCTTTAGAAGAAGAGTTGGCATGATGCTCACGCGACTGCTTGAAGTGCCGAGGTTAAGCCTGCCTGAGGGTAGAGCGCGAAATGTCACAACGCGTGCGCAGGAATACGATGGCTTAGAGTATCGAAGCAGGTTCTCGTCGCCAGGATATGCATAGTCGTCTAGTTTGGCAGGTTCCTAACAAACCAGGCATCAATGGTCCTCTTGATCTCTGGGTGATCTCCTCCAGTGTAAAGGTATGGCACCAGTGGAAGTGGCTCTTCGCCTATAAGGCGAAAGACCAATCGCTCCGCTTCGTCATCCCCTTCTGTCCCTAGTCCGGTAATCTGGCTTAGATGCACTGTCCGACTTTTTGTGCCCCGTATCGGCCTGATCCAGTCGACGCGTGCTATCTTGGACGCTCGGTCGAGCGTTACGACTACATCGGCGCATAGTAGCCGAAATATGGTTCCGACCACTACAAAAAGTCCCGTTATTGTTAGCCGAAACCAAATGGGTGCCTCGTCGGCGGGTATCAGAGTGAGCGCAGCTACCCCAATGAGCACCGCACCAGAAAAGATAAGGCGGTCGAAAAATGCTGAGCGTTTGATAGTTAGACGGTCGTGCGAGTGCTCTACAACTCTCATCGGTAATCCCTTAGCGCCTTGCAGTCCAACATCACGACGTCCGCTCTAGCTACTCATAGAAATTTGCTGCCATAAGACTGCGACAATAATTTGGCATTGTGGAGCATAGCCAATGGATGTTGCGGGTAAGAAATCACCCGGTTCCTGTTGTCTTCTTTGTCCGCATTGAACTCCGGCACTAAAGGTTTCTAGCTAAATCAACCGCATTTATCTCATTCATGAAGTTCTCAATCATTTTCGCTGCACCAACTAGAGTGCTCAGGATCATGGCTCGGACCTCTTCGTTCGAGGTCGCTTCTTCGATAACGACACTCACCGATGCGTTGATGCCGAGCCGGTTGTTTCGAACGGGCGCAGCTATGCCAACGAGGCCACGATCAACTTCGCCTCTTGTTTCGCTGATGCCAGTCTTTCGAATGTTTGTCAGTTCGACTGCAACGCGTGCAATTTCGGCAGGCTTTGCGTTGATCTTTTTTGCGAGGAACCTCTCGGCCACTTTGGGGGGCATCGTTGACAAAACCGCCTTGGATGTCGCGCCCCTCAAAATTGGCATTGGTCGGCCAAGTTCATAACTCGTCTCAAACCTGGCGTTGGGGGAGCGCTCATCGGCGACACACATAACCTGTCCGTTGTAGAGCCGCGCGAGAACGACGGCCGCTGGTACCGTAATTTGTTTGACTAGGGGCTTGAGAAAGATGCTTCCAGAGCGAACCAGCGGGTCATTCAGGCGAATGCGCCTGTAGTATTCGATGAAGAACGGGCCCAACCTGAACCGAGACTCCACCGTGCTTTCCAGCATGCCGACTTCGACGAGTTCGCGTACAAGCCGATAAAGTGTGCTGCTTGACGTAGCAAGAGCCTCGGACATGCGTTGCACAGTCCACTCCGGGTCGTCCTCGTCGAAGAGATTGAGGATCCTTTCGTAGCGACGAATTCCTTGCGTCATGATTCTATGGCCACCTCAGGTTTCACTTTTTCTTGCTAGCACCAACCTAGCAGACGATACACCGATCTTACCAGAATGTGGATAATTTCGCGATGTTTACGGTTTTTTTATCGATTATTGCAAATTAGATTCTAGACTCTGTCTAAATTATCGATTAATGACAATTTTGACAGTACAGGAGGGTGCGCTATGGAGCAGTACACCGGTCACGCGACCGCGTTTCTTCATCACATCGTTTTCGAGAGCAGCGATCCGGAGCGCGCAGCCAACTTTTATGCGGCAAACATGGATATGGTCGTCGAGCGTGTATCTGATCGGGAGTTTCGGTGTATCGGCCCGCTTCGTCGCATTGCGTTCGTTGCAGGCCAGGACGGAAAGCTGTCGTTTGGTGGACTGGCGTGCAGGTCGCAGAGCGATCTTGAAGTTTACAAGTCTCGAGCAGAGGCGGCGCAGATTGAGATACTGGACTCGCCCAGTCCCTATTTTGGAAAGGGTGCATTTGCAGTTCGCGACAATGACGGGCATATGATTTGCTTCGGCGTGGCAGATGCCCCGACTGTCGCCTACCAGCCCGACATAGGTGGTATTCATGCCCCGACACAGCACCTGACTTTCGCAACTGAGAACATCGCGGGATTTGTCGATTTCTATGTTGAAAAGATGGGTTTCTTTCTGTCCGACCGTGTCATTCACGAAAACGGTGATCTTGCGACGGTCTTTACCACGACCAACCATGAGCATCACACGATTGCGTGCTTCAAATCGGACCGTACTGGCGTCGACCATCATTCCTACGAAGCAGGAACGATGGAGAACATCAAGCTGTTGTGCGATCGGTTTGCCGCCAATGATGTGCTGTTAACATGGGGGCCCGGGCGGCACGGACCGGGCAACAACCTTTTCGTGTTCTACACCGATCCAGACGGCAACTGGATCGAGATATCTGGTGAACTTGAGACGATCTACGACCGCGATGTGATTGACTGGCCGCAGCACCCCCGCACGCTGAACAAATGGGGCGACGCGATCCTGCGGTCCTGAGGAGACTTTTCATGAAACTCGCAAGCTTTATTAGAGAAGGGCGTGCACGGTTCGGTGCAGTTCTGTCTGACGGAGTGTTAGACTTGACGGGCTTTTCGGGAGCTTCGACGCTCAAAGAGTTGCTTCAGGTGGACGCACTCGACAAGGTTCAAAAACACATAAATGCAGCGAAGCCGGGCTTTAGCCTCTCAGACATTTCGTATTTACCGGTCATCCCCAATCCGTCCAAGATTCTCTGCGTCGGGCTGAACTATCAAAAGCATAAAGAAGAAACCGGCCGCCCAGACGTGGAGTATCCTACAGTGTTTACACGCTACGCTGACAGCCAGGTCGGCCATCGACAGGCCATGATTAAACCTGCCGTATCAGAGAGATTTGACTTCGAGGGCGAGATGGCGGTGATCATCGGTAAGGGCGGACGTGGAATCGCTGAGGAAGACGCTCTGGCCCATGTCGCGGGCTACGCCTGCTACAATGACGGCTCTGTGCGTGATTGGCAGCGCCACACATTTCAGTTTACGCCAGGCAAGACCTTTCCGAGCACTGGTGCCTTCGGCCCCTACATGGTGACCCCCGATGAGGTGGGTGACTACGGCAGCCTTCCCATTCAGACGCGACTGAATGGCGAGGTCATGCAGGACGCCACGCTTTCGGATCTTATCTTCCCGGTCGAGCGTCTCATCTCCTACTGTTCGACTTTCACGCCCCTTGCGCCAGGGGATGTGATTTTGTCTGGGACGCCGGGTGGAGTTGGGGACAGACGCGAACCGCCCGTTTACATGGTTGATGGCGACGTTGTGGAGGTCGAGATCAAAGGTCTGGGAACTCTAGTCAATCCGATCTTGGACGAAAATGCGCTCTGATTTGCAACGCCAAACGGATACCGACGTTCTTGTTGTCGGGGCGGGGCCGACAGGTCTGCTATTGGCCAACCTTCTCGGCTGCATGGGCGTAAAAACCACCCTTGTAGAGCGCAATGAGACAACAGTTCAGGAACCGCGGGCGGTTTCCATCGACGACGAGTCGATGCGCGCGCTTCAAGCAGCCGGGCTGCACCACGAAGTGTCTCGTATCACCGCAAAGGGCTATGGATCGGTATATAAGGGTCCAAGCGGCAAGGTCTTTGCTGAGGTTAAGCCAGTCGCAAAGGAATTCGGCTTTGATAAGCGCAATGCCTTCGAACAGCCGGCGTTCGAGGACGTCCTGCGTCAGGGTTTGCAACGCCACCCGTCGGTAACAGCTCTCTTTGGCTCAGAAGTCACCGGTATTCATCAGAACGATCAGACCGTCGAAGTGGAGCTTGCGTCTGCCGGCGAAGCTGTGACCCAAAGTGCTGCATATGTCGTTGCGTGTGACGGTGGTCGTTCGCCAACACGAAAGCGGCTTGGCATCGCAATGGAAGGTGCGACATTTGAAGAACCTTGGCTGATCGTCGATCTGGAGAAGACAAGTAACCCTGGGTTCCATACGGAGGTCTTCTGCGACCCTTCAAGGTCGGCGATCAGCCTACCGGGGCCGGGCGGTATTCGGCGTTACGAGTTTAAACTTAATCCAGGGGAGACCACAGAGGCCGCCGAAAAAGAAAGCTTCGCACGCAGTCTCATGGCGAAGATTGGGCCCGATGAAGCTGCTCCAATCCGGAGGTGTCGGGTCTACACGTTCCATGCCCGCGCGGCGGAGCGGTGGCGCGAAGGCAGGGTTTTTCTGGCGGGAGACGCTGCACATCTAACGCCGCCTTTTGCGGGCCAAGGGATGAACAGTGGTCTTCGTGACGCGCATAATCTGGCATGGAAGCTCTGCGAAGCGCTGAAGATGGCCGATCCGGAGCGAATACTGGATAGCTATCAGGCCGAGCGAAAACCTCATGCCCAAGCGATGATCGACCTCGCCCTGAAAATGGGGCGTGTCATGATGCCGTCTTCGTCAATCGCGAGCGTTTTGACGCGTGCTAGCTTTCGGCTTTTGGCTCTTTACCCGCCGGCGCGGGACTACGTGGCCCACATGAAGTATAAGCCACGTCCGCGATTTGCTGATGGTATCTTGGAGCAAGACCGAAAACCTCTTGGTTCAACCGCCGTCGGTACCATGATCCCGCAACCGGTTGTCGTGACAATTGATCGTCGCGAAGTCCTTCTGGACGACATTTTGCCTGACGCGCCTGTGGCGTTGTGTTTCGCGGAACATCCCGAACGTGTGATTAACGGCGAACTGCTGGCCCAATTCACAGATGCTGGCGTGGCAATCGTAGGTCTAACGCCAGAATGGATGAACCCCGCAAAGACAGATTTCACCGTCGTGCGTGACCGTAGCAACGGTTTCGGGATCCGTCCGTTTGCAGACTACCTCGGACACATTCTGTTGCTGCGGCGGGACCGCTATGTCTTCGCAGCCTGCAAGACGGCAGACGCAACGGCATTGCTGGATCCCGCCCGACAGATTCATGCGCCACCGCTGCGTCGAGCAACGGAGAAACCATCAAGACTGAGCGCCTAAGGCTCAATACAAATCGACAACCAGGGAGGAAAGAATGAAGAACATCAAAGGATTGATCACGGGTGTCGTGGCGGCATTTGGCGTAGCGTCAGTGGTAAATGCAGATGAGTTTCGTATCTCAACGCCTACGCCGCCCCCGCATATCTTCACAAAGACAGCAAACCATATGGCTGAAGCGCTTGCGTCCTCGTCGCAGGACGACACACTCGCCGTCTTTCCTGTGAACAAGCTGGGCAACGTGCCGACTGTCTTGTCACTGCTGCAAAGCGGTGCACTCGAGATGGCGGTCGTGCCGGTTGGTGATCTCGCAAACCGCGACCCTGCCTTTCTGGCTTGGTTCTTACCCTACCAATTCGAGAATCTTAGTGAAGCAGGTGCCGCAGCTCAAAGCGCTCCGGCACGAGAGATGCTTGATCGTCTCAAGCGACAGGGACTTATAGGACTTGGCTACGTATTTCCGGGTCAACGACACGTTTTGTCGAAGACCGAAATCGCAAGTGCTGCAGACCTCTCGGGCTTGAAGGTGCGCGCCTTTCCAAATGATATCTTCAGCGCGTGGTGGCGTGAAGTAGGCGCCGCTCCGACAGCGTTGCCGTTGCCGGAAATCATGCCTTCACTGGTAACCGGTGTTATCGACGCAGTGGATGTGGATCTCGACATTGTTGTGGGGCTCAAGATGTACGAGCAGGCGCCCAATGTAGTCATGACCAATCACATGTCTTTTCCGGGGGCCATCTTGGCCTCAAAGCAATGGTGGGATGGATTAAGCACGGAAGAGCAGGCCAGCATTGAAGCCATCGTTGCTAATTCCACCGCATGGGCGTTGGATGCTCAGATCGCAACGGAAGCTGCGTTACCCGGTGTGCTTGCCGATAATGGTGCAAACGTGACATCGCTTGATAGCGAAGAACTGCGCGGGGCTGGCGCGGCGGTTACACAAACCTTTTTGGAACGCGATCCTCTGGTCCAAGCGTTCTATGACGCCAACCGGTAAGGTGAGTTTCGGTGGCGCGATCAAGACTTGCGCCGTGCCACCGACTCTCAGGTCATGACAGAGAATGCGATTTCTTAGTTCTATCGACAAAGCGCTGCGCGCTGCGGAAATGACACTTGCAATCGTCTCGATGCTTGGTGTGGTCGGGATACTCACGGCGCAAGTCTTCTTCCGTTATGTTTTGCGCGATCCAATCTTTTTTGCTGAGGAAGTTGCTCTCATCCTTCTGATAATTGCAACTTTCTCCGGGCTTTCCCTTCTTGTCGCGGAGAAGCGCCTGATAGGTATCGATCTCGTAGGACCGCACTTGTCACCCGGAGCGCGTCGTCGATTGGTCAAGGGGCTTCAGCTTCTTTTAGCGGCAGTGTGCGGTTGCCTAGCTTTTCTTGCCGTCGGCTACGTTGTAACGCCCTGGGTCTGGTTTGAACGCTTTGCCACAGTGCCACTCCCAAGAGCCAGCCTTTACACGATTGTGGCCATCGAATTCTGCGTGGCAACGTTTCACCAGTTAATCATCCTTCTTTCGGACGACCAATCGGAGCAGTTGCAATGATCACTCTTGTCGTGTTTGCACTGCTGCTTTGCTTAGGACTGCCAATTATCTTTCTTCTTTTGCTGTCGTCCATCGTATTTGTAGTGGAAGTGGGTGCTATCGCGCTGTTCGACAGTTTTCTTGTTCAATCCGTTAAGGGGGTTGAGGCGACAGGCTTCCTGGCGATCCCCCTCTACATCCTTGTCGGCGAAATCATGAACCGGAGTGGCATTACCGAAAGGTTGATACGCTCCGCGATGCGTCTTGTCGGCGGTCTTCATGGTGGTCTTGCCTACGTGAACGTCCTGACCAATGCATTTTGCGCCGCGATTCTGGGGTCAGCCACAGCTCAGATTGCGATCATGTCCCGCGCCATGGTGCCCGAAATGGCGAAACACGGCTACGACAGATCCTTTGCGACGGGTCTTACCGTGACAACGGGACTTCTTGGACCCATTATTCCACCTTCGATGCTTATGATCATCTACGGCGTGTTAGCATATCAGTCTGTTGCCGCGCTTTTTGTTGCAGGGCTTCTGCCAGGTATTTTGGTGATGACGGCTTTCTTCGTCACGATTTTCCTGTCGAGAAAACGTCTGCCGGTTCGTTCGGAACACCAAGTTCTGTCCTATGTTCTGTCGGATGTTCTAATGGATGCTCTCCCTGGTCTGATTCCGTTGACGATTATCCTTGGTATCGTCTCCGGCGTCATGACACCCACAGAAGCTGGAGCGCTTGCCGCGATGGTGGCGCTCGTAATCTCGACAGTGGTTTTTCGTTCGCTGGAGGCCGCTGACTTTGTTCCGGTAATGAAGTCTGTTGTAATGTCCTCAGCATCGATCATCTCGCTTATCGCATTTGCAACGTTGCTGGGTTGGGTTCTCGCATATCAAGGGATCCCTGATCTCTTGGCGTCAGGAATTGCCGGCCTTTCGGTTGGGCCTGTTAGCTTTCTCTTTCTGGTCTGTCTCGTCGTCTTCGTACTTGGTATGTTTCTCGATGGGATTGGCGTGATGATTGTAATCGTTCCAGTTCTGCTACCAGTTTCTGCGGCCTTTGGAATTGATCCAATCCATTTTGGCGTTGTCATAAGTGTGGCAACATTGACCGGGCTGGTGTCTCCACCGGTTGGACCTGGCCTCTATATCGCCATGGACGCAACTGGTTTGAAAATGACACCAATCGTCAAAGGCGCGCTGCCTTTCCTGGCCGCATTTCTGTTGTCCCTATTCGTTATCGTTTTGCTTCCACGCCTGTCGACGGCGTTGCCGACACTGCTGGGCCTTTGATCGCAGACCTGCGATCTGGAGTACTTGCAGATACAAGAGTTCGTTCGGAACCAAACCTCCGCTCGTTTATGTGATGCCGACTGACGCCGATTAAATAAGAGTTATTCGGTTGCTCCATGACACACCTAAAGGGTTTCTGCAGAGGTTTTTGCTTGGAACATGAGCGCTTCGCCTCTTGCCCTTATACTATGCGCTCAAGCTTCGATTTGACCTCTTGAAGACGCGAAGTTGAAAGTTCTTCCCCTCTTAGCAAGCTGAATTGAGCCATATCATAGTGGTTCCAAATTTGGCCGAGCATGGCAAACGAGGGTATGAGTTCCTTTTCGAGTGTGCTGAAAGGTCGGATCGTTTCATACCCTTCCATGAATTCGTGTCGCATGTCGGGATTTTGAAATGCTGAAACTGCGAAGTCATAAGCGCGCCAACCATAAGCGCAGTGATCAAAATCTATAAACGTATAGTTACCCTCTTCATCGAAAAGAATGTTGCCGACGTTCAAATCAGCATGAATAATGCCATACACTGGTGCTTTAGTCTGCATCGCGGCGAATCTGGTTCTGATCTCTTTTGTAAACTCATAAAAAAACGATTGATCGATCATACCCCGTTCTGAGAACAATCCTGCAAAAAACTCTATCGGTTCTTTAAGTAGGTGGGTTTCAAGGTTGAGATGGTATCGGTGGTAGGGAGAAGTGAACCCATCACTAGTGTTGTGGATCAGGGCAAAAGTACGACCAACTCCGGCGACGTGCCTACGTTGCAACAATCCTTCGTCAACAGCTCGTTCTGCATTTACACCAGACAGAAAGCGAAACAGCGCGAAGGAGCGGTGCGAGTTTTGAAAGTTAAATGTTGAAAGCCACGAGTTACTTTTGTTCATTACAGGTCGAACGACTGGCAATCCTTGGGATCCCAGGAAGTCTAGAATCTCAAGTTCGAACCGAAAGTCGTTGAATCCCCGGATATAGTATTTTCCATTCAGATAAATGCGCAGCACAAAACAACCCCGTTCGGTTCTGACCAGGTAGTTTTGATTAGAGCCCGCTCGGATTAGTTCGCAGTCTTCTGGCTCACCAACATCATATTGGTCTGCAACAATCCGCAGAACACTATCGGAGTCCAATAGTGCGTTATTTCGGCAGCTAGTCCGGCTTCTGTCCGCGAAGGAGTCCATTTTTGGCTAAACTATACGTGTTACATTTCGGTCTCGAACCTAATTGTATCATGACGGACGTATGCAGACGACAAATGATTGCCCGACTGGTCCCGGTCCCGTGTGGCACCTGTGCTCCTCTACCCGAATGTGTAAGCTTTTAGAACCTCTCGAAATTGAGCAGTGAGTAACACAAAGGAGTTCCTTTATCTGGCGCGACCAGCTGTGCTCTGATCGCTCGACAAGCGGTCGGAGGTGATGGAACTGCCGAAGCCCTGTTCTTTGCGACACTAAACGTGGTCGTTAGGCTTCGAAGCTCTCAGTCATTGGTAGCAGTTGGTACTCGATCGCGCGGGACAACTGGTACCAGCAGTTGTGCATCGTACTCACCTCCGAAATGCAGCACGTGTAATCCCTTGTTCAGACTCGTGTCCTTTCCAAAGACTGGTGCATGGACTAACTCTCGCGGCGAAATGGTCACATGCAGGCTTTCACCTGCTGAGAAAAACGTAGCAATGGGGCACAAAGGGATGTCGACCGGGACAATCTGTCCATCCGTCAGTTCTTGAACCGTGCTACCGTCCAGAACGGGAAGCCAATCGGTTGAACGTGCAGCGTCAAGCGATCGCCGGGAAACGCGTAAGTATCCGCGGGATAGAAGATCGTCCTCTGATCCGATTGTGCCATTAAAGCGGACCGAATGACCGTGGGCATCGCGCTTATCCAAAAAACAACACAGGACCATGTCAGTGGGCGTCTTGGATGTGTTATCGCCCCTTGCCTCTACCCAGACGCGCAGTTTGACGTGGCCGCTCAGTTCAGTGTCTTCTGAAAAGGTTAAAGCGAATTCCGCAGCGCCCTGCATATCATAGTGCACCTCGGACGCGATTTCAGGGCAGGTTTCGACAAGGCCGTCGCCAGAGAGAAAGAGAGGTTTGTACTCTGTGTCTGGCAGGGGCCAATCCTGCTCCCAACGCACATCGTGGATTTGGTCTTTTGAGGACCGTATTTCCAAACGCAACTTGGGGAGATTATTGAAACGGTTGCTTTGGCCCTTCAGATGGTGATCCATGAAGTCCAAAAGAAGTGTTTTGACGTCCTCCGAGTAGTAAGAAGCCCATTTGCCAGTCCTGTGGGTGTACATCCACTTACGTGGGCTTGAAGCCTCGCGAAAGGCGCGATCTGAGCCCGGCGTGTGCAGTTCGTGATCCGAGAACGATGTACAAACGAGCATAGGTGTCTTTATCGCGCTGAAATCCACGGCCTTGTCGGCCCAATATTCATTGAACAAGGGGTGAGCGTTCAGAAGCTCTGTTGGTTTGGCACCTTCGCGCGCTGCCAGTGCTTCGTGGGAATTGTTGAGCGTTTCTTTGACTTCCGTATGCCACCAAAATTTCAGGAACGTCGTGTCTGCAACGCCACCGCGGCAGATTAAATCCCGGTAAAGGTCGGAAACGCCTTCCCATGGCGAGATGCATTTGAGAGGCGATGCATCGCCGTCTTTCGCGGCGGCAACGGCCGCATGGTACTGGCTAATGGCGAGATAGCTGACACCGCTTAGGCCAATCGCGCCATCGCACCACTTCTGTGCGGCAACCCACTTGATTGCTTCGTAGAAGTCCTCGCCCTGTTTTTTCGACATGAGTTCCGCTTGACCGATGCTGTTGGCGTAGCCGGGTAGGTTGAGGTTCACCAACGTATAGCCATTTGGAACCCAGAAATTGGGATCGGGCGACTCCCAGCTTGTGAGCGTCGAAAAAGTCGGGATCTCACCTGATTGTGGTATGAGGCGATACTGTTGAGGCGGCCCCTTTAGCGGAGTACGACCCAAAACCGGTAACAGATGATTGTCGTAGGGATGAGCGCACATCACGACAGGGTCTGCCAAGCGATCTCTGGTACGCGACTTTGACCGGAAAATGTTGCAGGTCATCACGGCGCCATTTGCGATGGGTACGTGCACATCATATTGGCATAGGATATCGGGGTCCGGCTCGATCAAATTGCACTGCGGGCGAAAGATCTGACCGCTGCGGATCGCCCGGGACAGCATCGGCCAGGCCGCCCGAATTGTCCTCCACATTTCAAGCACAAATGGAACCTCCATTGGCTCGCTGATGATTGGCTTCGTTTGGAACGGTGCACGGTAGGCCGCGTTTTCGTATTTTGGCGAGCCGGCTATGCGGGGTACTGGCACTTGCGCTTTCGGCTCCGGGTGGTTCTGGACCGAGAACGAGCAAGGTCACGAAGAGAGCAACGGCAGAAAGAACACTCACCGCAAGACCGAACAAGGTGGCTTTGGTCACCCTACCGAATAGTTTGAAGTCGAGGACAGCAATACTCGCCATCAGCGCAAGCCAAGCAGGCATTGCCAAGGCTTCGGCTCCGAAAGGTTGAAACAATCTGGCGAGCGCTGGCGTCATGAGAGCGAGGCTTGCAAAAAGGATCATCCGCATATGCGCAACACGATCTTGGCGCCAGACCATCGCAGCACTAAAGAAAATCGCGAAGGTGACTATGTTGCTGGTGTTCGAAACAACCTGGATCCAATTGAACTCTCTCACATTCAGTTCGATGATCATTAAGACTCCCGTCACCACGACCAAAAGCGCAGCGAGCTGGCCAAACTGACCGATATGTATGTGAGTGGTGACTTCGCGCCTGTTGATCAGTAACGATTGTGAAACGACTAAGAAGAACCAAACGGCCATAACAATAATATGGACGATAAGTGTTGAGCGGATAGGCGGCCAATACTCGGGCAGAAACACAGCCCTGCTGCCAAAACCTAAGACCACCAGTAAAAGGAGAATGAGACTAAATCGAAATGCGAATGATTTCTGTGTCGCCAATTGTTCCATCGTCAAGCTCCACGCCTATTGGAAAAGCATCGTCAGTAACACCGCTACGGCACAGTCGGCCGAATCGAAAAACCCCGCTGACATTAGCCGGAAGTACGATCACTCAGATGAACCTCGGTTAAGCTTGGACGTTAGGTCTCCCGGCGGGTGTTCGCGAAAACAGAACCGGTACTCTGAACTGCAGAGCTCGGCACTTTCATGGACGCTGCGCATAGTGGCGAATACCGGCGAATTTCTTTGCGCCATGGGCTCAGACAGCTCCGGGCAAGCCCATCACCGCGCCAGTGTGGCTAAGGAACAAGATGCCAAATGCACATGCAGCCCAGATCAATCCACGCAAGAAACGCATCCGCTTGATCTCGCGCAGTTTCGAGGTTTTCAGCAACTCGTAGCAATATTCGCTTACCGGGTCGCATTTCGTGATCGATGCGCGCAGATCTTCTACCGAAGTGACGCTCTCCGGCTCAACATAAAGAATTCGCTCTATGCTGACTTCAAGGTTTTGGCTCAACTTCGGTGCCGTTTTGCGCGTTGGGTAGAGGACGTGGCCAAAGTGAAAAATCGGAAACAGAATAACCCCCCATGAAAGCAGAACGAACACGATTGGATCTCCCGGTACCGTTGGAAGCACCTCATTGATTTCTGCAACAATTCCGAGAGCGAATATGTAACCGACACCCACAATCTGCGCTTTTGTATCATATGCTCGCACGGTCATCTGAGCCTCGGCCAAACTGTCCTGAAGCAATGGGATCAACTGATGCTCTATACTTTCCAATTTGGTTGCACCTTCAGCATTCACGATGGGGGTGGGAGAGGTGGCGCCGAAGGATTCCTTAACCCAGTCGATAGGGCATCCCCAAGAAGCCCCAAGACAGTCGGGGACGAGAACGGAACAATATGGGAGTTCCCAGCGTCTTCGATCGACGTAAAGTCCAAAACCGTCAGGCCAAGCGCTCGATATCGATCAGCATCGCGCGAAGAGCCAACCCTCTCACGCTGTGACGATAAGAAGGCCGATAGCCTTAGCACCCGATCACCTTGGGATATGATGAGCACAGAGTTGGAAGGCAAAGGCTGCGCATCCATGATCTGGCTTTCGAAGACGTCAGGAGCAACATCCGGTTGAACCATCAATAAGCCATCAATCACAAGAGCGTCGCCAATCTCACCTCTCAATTTGATCAGCGCCTCTAACGCCAAAAATACTCCTAAGGAATGCGCGACGAGGATGATATCCTTGTTCCATGCCTGACGAAGCGCCTTCAATACGTCCGCTAGTGTGGTCCTTGCATGGATGGCGCTATCCCGGTCATGGATGTATGCAGTGCCTCGACCCGCTGACGGCCAAACAAAAGATACGGCAGGACCTACGTGCCCGACGTCTTGGACAACCTGCACTTGTCTTGTGATTGCCTCGGCTGGTGTATTGTTAAAGCCATGAACCCAGAGCATGAGCGGGTCGTCCCGTTCGGCAGCGTCAGGAACAATCTCTCGCAAAGTCGCTCTAAGCTGTCTTTCGGGAATCCGTATTTCTGAAACAAGCTCGAAATTGTTTCCTTCGGATGCTGGCAATTCTCCAAAAGGTCGGTTCTTCGGTGTGCTCAGCTCCAGCATCGAGAACCGCACGTCGTCACCACGACCGATGCGGTATTGTTCGGACGTCGGCTCGACGCGATTTGAGGCAACAAGTACCTTTCGCGTAGGCATGCTTGGACCTACCCCCGAGATTTCGAAGTCGGCGTCTCTCGCACATCCCGTTACGGACAAAGTTGCGGCACCAAGCAGGAACTTCCGGCGATCAAATGGACCAGACGTCGTTAGCCTGTTGGTAGCGTTCGTTGGCGTGTCGAACGGACATGTTTGGTCAGATGCGGCCATCACGTATCCGAGTCCAACTCACCCGCGAGAAACTCTATGACCGCCTGGATTGTTGCAGGGTCATTGAACTCACCGCCACCATGCGTCCCTTCAGCGAGGATCTCAAGCCTGACACCACCATTTGACGGATGCGTTGCGATGGCATCATGCAGCCGAACGGACTGTAGTGCTGAGATAAGGGGGTCTTTCGCTCCATGCATGATCAGGATGGGTGGCAATCGGGCGTCATCCGGCAAAGCCTCAAGAAAGGTAAGTGGACTGGCGGACCGCGCCAACTCCGGATTTTCGCCCACTGGAGCGCCAATGAGTCCCGACTCCGGAGAGCCCGGACCATCCGTGTTGCTTGATCCTTGCCCGGAAGCGGCCATGTCGTCATCCATCGTGTTGAAGTCGACTGGGCCGAACCAAACCACGGCCGCGCGCACGATGCCTGCTCTTTGAGCCGCAAGCTCAAACGTAGACGTCGCGGTCAGGTGACCGCCGGCGGATTGTCCAAAAAGCGCGATCCGATCCGGGTCGATCCCGAAGTCTGTTGCGTTGTCATGTAGAAACCGCACAGCGCGAGTTACATCTGCCAATTGCGCAGGCCACTTTGCTTCGCCAGAAAGCCGATAGTTGATTGCCGCGACTGCGAAGCCGGTTGCGAGAAAATCGTTTAAGTGGCCTGGTCTTGCCTTATCACCTGACCGGAAGCCGCCACCATGAACCAAGATAACAACTGGCTGCGGCTCGGCAGTTGTTTCGGAGAGATAGACGTCAAGCGTATTTCTGCTGCTTTCCTTGGCATACGCAATATCTTGAAAATGCGGCTGCGTGGCCGTTAGCCGGTAGATGGCAAGGATCGAGAGTGCTGCGACAGCGATAAGTAGTGTGAATACCAGAGGTTTTGTGATCCGTGCCATACCAATGTTTCAATTTGGTTTTCCCATGTCGACCTTAATCGAAGAAAACGCCACGCCACTGAACCTTGGTTAACTTTCATCCTTAGAATTTATTTTAAACTGGGCGGCAGTGTGGGGCGAAGTTGTCTGCCGGTCTCACAATGAGAATACTCCAAATAGGGTTGGGTCAAAGCCTTGCGCTCAGTCTTGATCAAGTCGATTTTTCTGGTTCCTGTTGTCTTTGCAATATTCGTTGTTTCGTTGATGACCGATCAGACGGACGGTGCCGCTTCCTCCAATGCCGAGATACCAGTCCCTGTTCGCGTTAGAGCAATACAACCTACGTCCGTTTCGGCCAGAATAACGGGCTTTGGCCGCGTGGAGGCGACACGTTCTTGGTCAGGCATAGCTGAAGTGGAAGGGCGCTTGACGCGCTATGACGACGACCTGCGCGTTGGTGCCTTGGTTCGGGAAGGTGACGTTCTTTTTGAGATTGACCCAAGAGATTATCAGATTGCAGTCGCTCTGGCCGAAGCCGACATTCTGCGCGCTGAGGCGGATTTGGAAGATGTTCGTGTAAACGGTGAGAACACAGAGGCGTCCCTTGAAATTGAGAGAGAAATTCTTGAAATCTCGAAAGCGGAAAGGGATCGCTTACAAGGGCTGGTCGACCAAGGCGCTATTGCCACAACCGAGCTTGACAGCGCCAACCAGTCTTACCTTTCGCAACAATCAACGGTGACGTCTCTCGAAGCAACACTTGCGCTTGTTGATCCGGATACGCTTTCGGCGGAGGCTTCACTGGCGAAGGCTGAGGCAGATCTCGAAAGCGCCCAGCGCGACCTGGAGCGGACCGAGGTCAAGGCGCCCTTTACCGGTCGTGTCATTGAACGGGGGGCAAGCGCACTCGAATATGCGCGCGTAGGCGATGTGCTTGTCACAATTGAAGACGTGAGCGCATCCGAGGTCGAAGCCGCCTTCCAGCCCACTGATCTTGCGCGACTGGTTGGCTCGGTCAATGTCGCGGAGATTGTTGGTTTGCCCGGGCTAGAACCTGTAAACGTAAACTTTCAATCGGTTTTTGGAGACGTACTGACAGCAGAAGTCGTGGCAAGCTTCGCGGATGGGATGGCGATTACCTGGCCCGCAAAACTCGCACGCATAACCGACCAGATCGATGAAGTTACAGGCGCCATCGGAATTGCCGTCCGCATAGAAGGGGCCGCTTTCCCAGATCCGGCGTCAGGACGTCCCCCTTTGTTGAACGGCGGCTTCGTTGAAGTCACTTTAACGGGCCCACTGCTCCAGAATGTGCTGTTAGCTCCGGAAAGGGCGGTAAGGTTCGAGGGCCAGCAGGCTTATGTCTATGGCGTAGGGTTGGATGACAGGCTTGTGCGCCTGAATGTCGAGTTAGGCCAAACCTTTGGTGACATGGTGCACGTTCGTGCCGGCATGGCTGCTGGGACAAGGCTTGTCCTATCAAATCCCGTGCCTGCAACAATTGGCTTGCTTTTGGATCCATTTGAGGACGGGGCAGACCAATGATTGCGTTTTTTGCGCGGCATCCGGTCGCTGCAAATCTTATCTTGCTGGCCGGGTTGTTTTTGGGCCTTATGACCTTCAGCGGCATGGAACGGGAGTCGTTCCCGGAGTTCTCGTCTTCGCAGGTTTCGGTCACTGTCGCCTATCCCGGTTCAACCGCTGAGGATGTTGACGAAGAGATCTGTCTGGTTCTCGATGACACCCTGCAAGCCATCACCGACCTTGATGAGCTGTCATGTCAATCGGTATCCGGGTCTGCCGTTGCGACTTTGTCGATGATTGAAAGCGGAGACATAGCACAGTTTTTCAACGATATTTTTTCTGAAGTGTCCGCGGTTCAGGATTTCCCGGCCGACGCAGAAGAGCCCGCTGTGGCCATCGCAGCACGCACCGAACAGATTGCCTTGGTAGCCGTGGGCGGCCTTGCTTCGGATGAAGCGCTCGTACTTTATGCCGACACTCTTTCGGCAGAGCTTGCGTCGTTGCCCGGCGTGGCAAGTGCTACCGTCCGTGGCATCTCAACTTTGGAATACCTGATACGCATCGACGAAACCGCGCTCAGACGCTATGGACTTTCGCCGAAAGACGTTGCGGACGCGATTTCCGCAAGGTCGATTGCGAGCCCCCTTGGAACGGTCGAAACCGCCGGGATGAATTTTAGTCTGAGGCTGGACGACGTGCGGCGCAGCGTTCCCGAATTGAACACGCTTGCAATTGTGGAAACCAGCGACGGCGGCCTCGTCCGGTTGTCGGATATTGCAGCGGTTTCCTTGTCCCTTGCCGATCCCGATGACCGATCAGAGCTTAACGGCGACGCGGTGGCTATCATCGCTTTGAGTAAAGCCAAAGCCGACGATGCGCTGGATGCCTTTACCGCGGTGAACGAATTTGTCGGCGATGTGAACGCTCGCCATGGCGGAAACCTTCGCCTTTCGATCATCAACAACTCGACACAGACAATCTCGGATCAAATCACGCTAGTGGTTGAAAATGCAGTGCAGTCGCTCGTGCTCGTCTTCGTCACGATGTGCCTGTTCTTTTCGTTTCGAGAAGCGTTTTGGATTTCGCTCGCCCTGCCGTTTTCCTTTCTGTTGGGGCTCTTTGCGATGAACGCCGTGGGTGTCACGATCAACATGATGTCACTGCTGGCGCTGCTCATGTCCATCGGCATTATCATGGACGACAGCATCGTCATTGCGGAGAACATCGACAAGTGGCGGGCAGAACTTCCACCGCAAGACGCCGCGATAAAGGGCACGCAGGAGGTGATGTCCGGCGTCATATCGTCGTTTCTTACGACGGCTGGAGTATTCGGGCCGCTGATGTTTCTGAGCGGCGAAATTGGTGCCGTCCTCCAGGTTGTGCCGATCGTACTGCTGATCACTTTGACCGCGTCTCTGATAGAGGCATTCCTTATCCTGCCAAATCACCTTTCGCATTCCGGCGCCAATCCGAGAGAGCAGAAAAAGCGACTTGTTTCGCGTATGCTGGAATACTTCAACGAACATGGCGTTGTGCCACTGACCACGATTTTGACCCGGTGGCGTTACTTGTCACTGGGCTGTGTCTTTGCGGTGCTCGTCCTGACTGTCGGACTGATCACTTCGGGCACGGTGCGCGTGGTGGGATTTCCCGAGACAGAGGCTGATACAATCGTTGCTCGCGTGGCACTGACACCGGGCTTGCAGGTTACGCATACGCAAGCGGCAACATCGAAAATTGTCGCCGCAGTTGAGCGCCTCGATGCGGAACTTGCGCCTGACACCGAAGCCGGTGCGCCTTTGGTTGAGCGCATACTGGTTGAATATGGCCGGAACGCCGATGTCAGCAACAACGGACCGCACACCGCGACCGTGACGGTGGATTTGCTCAGCAGCGATGAACGCAACGTGTCTTCGGCGGTGCTGCTCGCAGCCTGGCGCGAGGAAGCCGGTGCAATACCTGACGTTTCGCAGCTCAACTTCACCACCTCAAGTGCTTCGCCGGGCGGCAGCGACATTGAAACCTCACTCTTTTCTCAAGATTTGGATCAGTTGCATGCGGCGTCTGCAATTCTCTTGGACAGACTTGCGGCACGAGATGACGTAAGGTCTGTCTATTCTGACTTCACATTCGGGCAAACCGAAATCGAACTAAAGTTGAACGCTTTCGGGCGCTCGTTGGGTCTTACATCTGACGCTTTGGCCGGGCAGCTTAGAACGTCCTTTTCGGGCACCGAGACCGATAGCTTCAGCGAAGGAGAAACGGTTTATGGTATCAAAGTCGAACAAACGGATGTGGCCTCGACATTGGGTGATCTCGAGGCCTTTCCAATTACGCTAAGCGATGGCGCGCAGGTGCCGCTTCTGCGTGTTGCCACCATTGTAGAGAGCGCGTCTTTCGCGCAGATCACCCGAGAAAACAATCGCGCAAGGGCCCGTATTGTTGGTGAACTTGATCGCGCCGTTCAAACCGCCAACGGTATCAGTACAATCATTACAGACGAATATGCGCCTGAGATCGCAGCGCTCTATCCCGATGTGGTCGTCACTATCGGCGGGGCAGCGGATGAACAAGCCGAAACGCAAGCGTCGATCCTGTCAGCATTCGCGATCGGGCTGGTGCTGGTCTACATCGTCCTTGCCTTCCAGTTCAGAAGCTATGTTCTGCCACTCTTTATACTCATCTCGATACCGTTCGCGCTGATCGGTGTGGTCCTCGGACACTTCGCGTTGGGCATGGATATATCAATGCCATCGCTGATCGGGTTTGCCTCGCTATCCGGCGTGGTGGTCAACAACGCAATCCTCTTCGTTACGTTCTTTGAAAAACACGCGGTCGAAACGCACTATGCGAAAGCCGCGGTTGAGGCGGTACGCGCAAGGTTCCGGCCGGTCGTGCTGTCTTCGTTTACCACCTTCATCGGCCTGCTGCCTGTCGTCTTTGAGACGTCACCATCCATCGCCACGATCGTTCCTGTGGTTGTTTCTGTGGCGTTCGGAGTTTTGTCATCCGTGTTTCTCGTGATCCTGGTTTTTCCTGCGGTCATGTCGATCTACTTTGACTTCGCCAATCTGGACAGGTGGTTGGGGCAAAACGCCGGGGTGCCATTTGACAAGGCCATTTCATGAAATCCCTGACGCTTGTAACGATCTGTGCCACGGTCTTTGTGTCGGCCTGCACAGCAGTTGGTCCGGACTTCACACCCCCACAGGTTGAACTTTCCTCTTCTTTTGTTGCCGGTCAGACCGAGAGTTTGACATCCCCGGAAACCCAAATGTGGTGGCGCGAATTCAACGATCCCATATTGAACGACCTCATAGCAACGGGACTTTCAAGCAACCTCGACATTCGCACCAGCCTCGCGCGTATCGCACAGGCAGAGGCTGGTCTGCGTGGAACCGGGGTAAACGCACAGCTCTCGGGAAACCTGTCCAATGACAATCTTCGCACAGGGGGTGACGGAGTCCCGACCACCACAAACAGCAGCACCGATCTTTCGGGATCTTTTGTGATCGACCTCTTTGGAGGTATCCGGCGTGAACGGGAACAAGCTGTGGCCAATCTTGAACAGGCCGGCTTCGACCTCGGCGATGCCCGTTTGGCATTCACGCTGTCGATCGTAGGGGGCTATATCGACGCGCGTTTCGCGCAGGAAGCCGCGGAGCTCACGCGAAAAACTGTCGCGAGTCGCCAGAGCACGTTGGACCTCGTACGCAGCAAACGTACGGCAGGATCCTCCTCGGAACTCGATGTTGCACAATCAGAAGCCGATTTGTTCTCGGCTCAAGCTGATCTCGAAGGATATATCTCTGACTTTGAAACATCGGTGTTCGCCATTGCAACACTTCTTGATGCCGAGCCCGCGCCGCTTTTGAGCAGATTGCAGCAAGGCGCTGCTCAACCTCTTGCGCCCAGGGTTTCCAGCCTGGGTGTGCCTGCGGATTTGCTTCGCAGCCTACCTTCCATACGCTCTGCGGAACGGGGCTATGCTGCCGAAGTCGCGGACCTTGGCGTGCAAGAAGCCAACCTGCTGCCCTCGCTAACTCTGTCGGGAAACTTGACTGTATCGGATACGGACACATGGTCTTTCGGACCAACGCTTTCGCTGCCAGTTTTTGGGCAGGGCGCCTTGATAGCACAACGCGACGCACAGATCGCCGCGGTGGAAGAAGCCGAGCTCGCTTGGCGCACGGCTGTTCGATCAGCGGTAGAAGATGTAGAGAAAAACGCAGCTGCGCTCGTCAGGTCCCAACTTCAAATTGAGTTCTTGCGCCGGGCAGTCACCGCCAGCGACCTGAGTTTGGACCTCAATCGGGCGAATTTTGAGGCTGGGCAGTCGTCGTTGTTTGAACTTCTCGACGCGGAACGCACCACCACCTCTCAGCGACTTTCGCTGGCCTCTGAAGTTCGAGCCGCGGCTACTGAATGGTCCAGCCTGCAAGTCGCTTTGGGCCGGGGCTGGCGTGTGCGCACAGATCTTCGTTGAAACTCACAGGATGCATTTGACCACACCGGTTGACAACTTTCGCGAGGTTTCTCGCAACCAACCGCTATACCGTCCGCCACGCTTTTTTTCCCATCTAGATTTAAAAGTTGGGAAATCGTGTGCCGGAACAACGCGTGCTCAGATGGCCAAATACCTTTTTCGAAGTCTGCTGTAGGCTTGTGGTGTGATTCCGAGGAACGACGCAACATCTTTCTTCAGTGCATGTTTCATTGCAGACTTATAGCGTGTTTCGAGGAACTTAATGCCCGTCTTCGAGCTGTTTAGACTTCTGCAATTCAAAAGATCTTTTTCGAACTCCAGAGTTTCGATGATCTTCAAACGAATGTACCTGCCAAACGCGTCACCAGAAGTAGAATATTCCTTGAGAGCGAACTGTGATGGAAACTCCACCCCCTCAACCTCGCTAACGGCAAAAACCCTGTCTCTCCCATACTTGTGGGTAAACGCACAGTCGACACTTGTCGCAACATGTCCTGTTTCAAAGAATCGCGTCAGGCTTACCTGACCGTCCTCGTGGATAAAGCTTGAGGCGGCTATCCCACTCGAAACGAGAAGAATTCGTTCTGCACTGCTCACATCATCGTAAATTGGGCCGCGCGCTCTAAACCTTCGTTCGGATGCATTTTCACAGATTCGATGCCACTCTGACCGGGTTGGCTTGCAACCAAGTTCTATCATCTGGCTTTCAAGATACTCTAGTTGGGTCATTACCGTTTCCTACTTGGACGTTGCTCTCTGGTCCTAAAGCAAAAGATTCGCAAATGAGAGTACGATATCGAATAGGAATCAGATCTCAGTTCATTAGTCAGTGTGGTGTTGAAAAAACCGAACTATTTATGTGAATCCAGCAATAGGTTCCCAACCGCATGAAAGCGCAAGTGTCGCGTGACCACTATCCGGCTGGCTTCTTGTCGGCTTGCTCTGCGCCCATAGTAGCCGCAGCATCGTTGGCAAAAGCTTGGTTAGCTGGCCTCTGTCTTCTCTGTATCCGGCTGTAGGCTTGAGGCGTGATGCCGAGGAAAGCAGCGATGTCTCTCTTAAGTGCATGCTCCATCACGGAGGAATGGTGTGTCTGGAGAAATTTTAGACGCGCCTCCGGGAAGTTCAAGTTTTGGCAAACCAAGAGATCTTTATCAAATTGTAGAGTTTGGACGAAATGCAATCGGATAAACCTACCAAACTCTTGTCCGAATGAATACTCGTGAAAAAAGAACTCAAATGGAAAATCGAGTCCCGCAACATCTGTCACTGCAATAACTTCCTCACTGCCGTAGTTACCTGTTAAAATGCTGTCGACATTTGTCGCGATGTGACCGGGCTCAAAGAATCGCGTCAAAGTAACGCGACCATTTTCATGGTTGAAGAAAGAGGCAGCAATACCCGATGAAATGAGAAAAACGCGATCGGTAACGGTCACATCGTCGTAGATCGGTGCGCGCGCCTTGACTTGCCGCTCCACACCATGTTCGCCGACGCGACTCCATTCCTCGTCTGTTACCTTGCATCCAAATTCTTCTACCAGACATTTGAGATAGTCTAGTTGTGACATGTTTGGCTCCTAGATTTCGAAGTTTGTGACGGGCCCGATGCGCAAGAGGTTTTAGAAAGGCGCGCGGATTTGCTGCCGTTTTGCATTCAACCATATGTAAAAACGCTCAGATTGAACTTAACCTGGGTTCAGTCTGATTGTGAAAGCCAGTGATCAGCCCCATCCAAGTGGTCCAGTTTGAGTGTAAATGCATGATTGGCCTACGTTCCATCGGGATGAGGCCTTTGAAGTCGTAGTGCTAGAGGGTAAATACGAGGGGACCAACGACCATTTGCTTTGCCGCAGCCACGCTTTTGAGAACAGCATCTGAAGAAACTCAGACCTGATTTTTCCCTAGCTAGCAGGTCTACATGAACAGACAAAAAACGTAACAAATGAGGTCGAGTCGAACGTCTATAGTTTTGACGACATGAGAATGGCAACGTCCCTGGGTATCTATGGAAAATGACTCGAAGCGCAAACTGCACATCTTAATCGTCGAAGACGACGGCGAAATTGCAACATTTGTGGAAAAGGCTTTTATTAAGCATGGCTTCTCTACTGGTGTTGCTCGCGACCGCAAGACGGTGCTAGCAGAGTTCTCCGTCAGCATTCCCGACGTCGTCATTCTGGATGTCATGCTGCCGGGCGAAAGCGGTTTCAAGATCCTAGAACGAATTCGGCAACGTCACAACGTTCCTGTAATTATGCTGACGGCCTTGGCCGAACCTGACCAACGCGTTCAGGGGCTTACTCGGGGAGCTGATGACTACGTTACGAAGCCTTTTCACACAGGTGAGCTTGTCGCTCGTGTGGAGGCTGTTCTACGAAGATCTCGTTCTAATGAGACCGAAATCGTCCATCGACTGTACAAATTCGATGCTTGGACGCTCAATTCAAGAACGCGAACTGTGGCAGATCCATCCGGGATTGCGGTTTTCTTCACAAGTGGCGAGTTCGATGTCTTGAGTGTACTGTGCCGGAGTGCTGGGAAAACCATGGGGCGCGACACGATAGTTCGTCTCGCTCAAAACAGGGTCGTAGAGCCATACGATCGCAGCATAGATACTCTCGTTAGCCGTATTCGAAGAAAACTTCAGCGCAACCAAAGAAATACTGAAATTATCAAAACCGTACGAGGTGAAGGTTATGTCTTCACAGCCGAAGTGGAGGTTCAAGAACTGTGATTTCCGGTTTCAAAGGTTATTTCCGATGGTTCATGATGCGAACCAGCATACGCCTACAAGTCTTTTTCTTACTGATTTTTTCGCAGTTGGTTGCCCATGCGATTACGGTATTGATCGTATCTTCAGGTATAATTTCCGGTGGTGAGAATAAAAATCAGCTACAGATAGATCTATCTGACGCATTCTTGAGCGTTCTGGCCGTATTAGATCCGAAAACAGTTTCGACTTCTGAGGCGATCGCTCAATTGACTACCAACGATCGGCGCTTCGAACTGGGAAATGCGCCGATAGGTGAGTTTGAGTTAATAGTCTCGACCGCCTTGAGCGACTTGATTGAAGACGTGTTGCCCACCCCGTGGCGAGGGCGCGTGGAAGCTCGTCTTTTGCCAGAAACGGTGAAATGGCCGGTACCAAACGTTCATCCTTTCGCGTTAAATGCTGAGTTGGCGGACGGGACCAGGCTCTGGTATTATCCAAGCCCGGACGCACTTGCTCGCGCGCTGCCACTGGTCGCTTCAACGCTAATGGTAGTTCTTCTTGGCGTTCCGCTTGCTTTTCTTGCGATCTGGGCCGGTACCGCGATTGTCAAACCAATAGAACGGTTAGGGCGCGGTGCTGACAGTTTTGGACTTGACGCTCATTCTTCTCCGCTTGTGCTAGATGGACCAAGAGAAGTGCGCTCCACAATTGTCGCATTCAATAAGATGCAATCGAAGCTTAATCGGTTGATCGAAGAGCGCGGTCAGACCCTTGCGTCTATTGGTCATGACATGCGAACGCCGTTAACAAGGCTCAAACTTCGGTTAGAAAACGTAGAATTAGGTGATCAACTTTTGGGGGTTCAACGAGATATTTCTGCACTTGAAACACTTATCGATGATGCCCTTAATTTTCTGCGAAGTGAAAGTAAGTATGTCGAACTTTATCCGACGAACCTGAACAGCCTCTGCCAAACTATTGTTGATGATTTTTGCGATCAAGGCGCGAAGGTTGAACTCCGCTGTCAGACACAAATCGATGCAATTTGCGATATTCCCCTCACGCTGAGGGCGATGAATAATATCGTTGGTAACGCCGTCAAATATGCTGGTGGTGCGATCATCAATCTGGGTGACGGCAACAAGGAGAACTTTGTGGAAATCAATGTTGTGGACGAAGGGCCGGGAATAGCCCTTGAACTAAGAGGAATCGTTCAACAGCCGTTTAATCGCCTTGCGCTCATAGATGCTGGCTCAGACGGTCACGTAGGCGGTTTTGGACTTGGGTTAGCAATCGCGAGGGAATGCATGGAGCGGCAGGGCGGATATCTCCAACTGTTTGGTAACAAACCAAGCGGATTGGTAGTGTCCTTACAATTGCCACGTAATCGAAGATGACAAAACGATATGAAACAGAGAAGCCTGATACACTGAGCTCGGGCACGGCTGTTGTCATCGCGGTCTTGCTTTTGGTCGCTTTAGCCTCTGGCCTCTACGCTGCAATGCTGATGATTCCATAATCCTCAGATCTGAAGCCTAAACCCTGAAACCTCTCGAGGTAAGAAACAATGACAAGTGCACCCATCGTGGCGATTTTGGTTGGTCTCGTTCTTGCAACGCCCGCAATAGCCAACGATCCCATTGACACCCTCACGAATGGTCAGCCTTGGACCGCGACCATGCCTGACGGTAATTCGATGATGATGACATTCAATCCAGACGGAACAGGACACATTCAGGTTAGATCAATGTCTCGAAGAATTTCTTGGGCGCTGAACGGTGATCAATTCTGCCTTTCTGGAATGCCGCGAAGCAACGGGCCCAGTTGCGCTGTGCCGATTGAAATCGATGGAGGTTTCCAGCTCTCAATCTTACGAGGTTTGAAGGTCCAGCTGAGGCGTTAAAAGGCGTTGGCGGTCTAACGGTTACGATCGCCAACGCCCTTTCTTCGAGACTACTCAGACACAAAATGTCCCATTTCCTGAAGCTCAACTCTCAAGAGAGCTCGATCAATAGCAAGCGTAAGTCAAGGTTTGAGAATCCCAATGTCACCGTTGCAGTTCCTGGCAAATCAGATGGAGAAACTAGATTGCAAATCGTATTCGATCATCAGATGGAAACAGGTCTATGCGGGAGAAGCGCGATTGTTTCATCCGAGTTGAGGTATTGGCTCGCGGATGGGTGAAGCTGACATTGGCGCGGAAGCAGTGAAAGCTCATTTTGTCTCGCAGTGCAGACCTCTCGGCCCTTTCAGGTTTCGCGAATGCTGCTTGCGGCGGCTTCGGCGGGTCGCACCGCAGAATGCTGGAGGCGGATGAACGGCAGCTAAGGGCTCGCCGCTGCCGTCAGATTGATCGCAACATGTGAGTCTAAAAATTGTCTGCTCGATCTAGGACGGCCCATTGCGGTCACTCGCCAGCCACCTCTGATGCTGCGGCGCTGCCGGTCAATCCCGACACTCGCTGGATGTGCAAAATTGATCGATGCTCGAACTCACAGACCGCGGACCAAGCGTAAATTCGCTGCACTAGCCCCAAGGTCTGTATTTCCACATAAAGCACGCGACCCGACAGCCTTCCAGAAGAGCTCGATTTTTACTCTGTATTTCAGAGTTGCTCTGTGATACAGAGTTGCTGATGAACCTTAGGGTCGATCAAAATGAAAGCTCTTAACATCACGAATGGCGATGGTGCAGCGAACATCATCAAGCAAAGTGCTGTTGCCGGAGACGTTCTTCCGTGGCGTGATCCGATGTTCCATGGCCCCTTTCCGCCCCAAGCGTCACTTTCAGAACTGAGCAAGGTTCGTGCGGCCCATCTTGCCGGTCCAGATGGAGATCCGGCAGAAATTGAGAGAGATTTTGAGTTGAGGGATCGACATCTGAGAGCATCAGAAGGTTACGACAGTATCACTCTGTGGTTTGAACATGACCTCCTAGATCAACTTCAGATTCTGCAAATTCTCGATTGGTTCTCGGGCGCGCGCGCTAACGACACGATCCTCGAAATAATTTGTGTCGATAGATTTCCGGGAAGGCCGGGTTTCAGAGGGATCGGCCAACTATCCCCCGAAGAAATGGCGTCGCTGACAGGTCTGAGGCAACCGGTGACAACTAGTATGCTGACGCTGGCGGCGTCCGGTTGGGCTGCATTTCGGTCTGGCGATCCCCGGGACTTGTTGACTTTTGTTGACGGCGACCTTGATGAACTCCCATTTTTGTCAGCAGCGCTGCGCCGTCATCTTGAGGAATTCCCAGATGCCTCAACGGGGCTGACCAGAACAGAAAATCAATTGCTTAGCCTGATTGCCGACGGAATTCATAGACCGCAACAGTTGTTTTTACAAAATATGGATCTGGAAACGGCGCTGTATATCGGAGATTGGACAACCTATCACATACTGGATGATTTGTGCGCCGCTGGGCTTGCCGCATGCGTGCCATACCCATTCCGCTATCCGTCTTTCTCGCGTGAAAAGCTCGCTGAGTTCAACAGGCAAAGTTTAAACCTCACTGAGGTGGGGTCGAGGGTCCTCAGTGGTACGCAAAGCGCTTTTGGCCTCATGCCGCGCGATATTTGGCTGGGCGGTGTTAAAGTTGCAGATGCCTATACGACATGGACATGGGATAGGGACACCGCACAGCTCCGGCGTCGTGCAATGTGATGAAAGCATTTCCTTCCGTACTGGATCCCATTTTTCATCAACCCGTCAGGACCCGTCTTTGTTTGCTTCTCTATCTTGGAGAGCCAAGTTTCTCACAGTTGAAGGCTTCTCTTTCGATAACAGACGGCAATCTGGATGCCCATCTGAAGAAGCTTAGCGTGGTCGGATATCTGCACAGCCGAATGGTCGTAGAAGGGCGACCACATACTGTCTATTGCCTATCTGAAAGTGGGACTACGGCATTCCGTGAGTACCTAGGTTTCCTCGAAGCGATCTGTGCATCCGCATTGCATCCAAAGGATGACTGATCGTTTAAGCCGACATCGGTGCAGTCCGCAGCATTTGTGGAAATGGGTTCGGAGCTGACCCCGGAGGTTTCGCAGCATCACCGTGATCGAGGAGTGCCCAGGCAGCACGAACGGCCCAAACCGGACCTTCGGCACATAGTCTAGATGCTGCAGCCGCAGTCTACATTTCTGCCATTCGCTGCGCTTGCTTGATCATGACCTTGGCACACGACGGCTACGCGGACCGAGCTGCCGGTCGACGAATCCACCACGGGGTCTGCTTCCTGCGCGTTGCTGCCTTCTGGCGGAATTCGGCGATGCCCGCTCATGGTATCTGGCGGCCTCCCAAGTGATCAACAGGAATGCAAGAAGCTCAAGATTGTTCGACTTTGCGCAGGTAGCAAAAAATACTACCCTTTTGCCGATACGTACCTGAACAAAGGAGAAAGGGTAAATGGCCCGCGTGAAAGAGTCGGTCGCTATTATTGACGGCGTACCACATCTCAAACTGACCAAAGGTCGTAGTGCTGCCCTTGTTCAAGCATGTCGTATTGCTCTTGAAACCGAGCGCGTAGAAAAAAGGCAGAAAGGAACGGTCAGAAGTCTGCTCGAACTGTTTGAAGAAACTGCGGCTGGGCACTTTGTCGAACCAGACCCGATCTGCTTCGTTTATGTACATTACCGTGAAAGCCAGCCAGATGTATGCAAGATCGGGCACGCGCGGGACTTAGAGAAGCGTCTGAGCCGCAATACCGACATGACTGAGCCGTTGAAACGTGCGGCAGCGTGGGAGTTTGGTTCTGTCAAAGAAGCGATGAAACAAGAGGATATGGCGAGATCCCTGTTTCAGCCTTACGGCGCCGGTGGCACTGAGTGGGTGAGAGCGTCTGCTCCGACAGTCGTTGATCATTTGGTTGGTTTGTGGGGGCCGCCGAGTGGCTTGTGAAGCAAGTGGTGTCAGTCTCTCAGTGTGAAGTACAGAGCGTTGGTTTGTGGGGGCGCTCACTTCATCGGAGCGAGCAAAACACTACAAGCCGCCATTGGGGCAACCGCGGCGTATGCTCAATGGTCGGTAGGCTAGCTATTCGCGCGAGTTGCAGCCTCAGCAAAGTTGGGCTCGTTCCGAACCTTGGAAGCAGCGCAGCATTTTACCTCAATTAGACCTAGGTCATGCCGATCGCGGCCCAAACCTGCTGTTAGTCCTTGGCTGGAAATGCTTCAATGCGGCCCGCTAACCCGGAATTTCGCCGCAAGCGCGAGATTGAAAGACACGTAATTGTCTAGGGAACGGGCTTTTCTGCCTTTGTCCCAGGATCTGTTTTGAGACGTCCACTCTTAGTGCTTGCAATGCTGGACTACTCAGCGGATTTGCAAGTCTTTGCTTTGCGGACGAAATCGACCTAGGGGACCCAGCTAGTAAACGACCGTCTTGAACCATGGCTGAAATTTTGCCGAATTATGCACCTTACCGATGCTCAATGTATCAGAGCTTGCTTCTCTTCGTCGCCCTCTTTCAAGACGATGCGACAACCGTCTTCTCCAAAAATCAACATGGTCGCGGGCGCTTCCACGTCAGAGAGGATATCGCCAATCCACCGAAGAAGTGTCTTGTCGTCGGAACTTGGTGCGCTTTTCGAGCCCGGAGGGTGACTGTGCCACTCTCCCACATATGTAAGATTGCCCAGCGTGGATTGCTCAAGCTCCGAAATAGTCTTGAAGACTCCAACAGAACCTCGTTCGAAGCCAGTTTCCGAGTGAACGCTGTCAGGAGGGGCATCGTAGATTCCGACCAGATAGATGACATTCCGCAGTCGATCCCAAGTGCCGGCAATGATGCCCCCTGTTTCCTTTGGTGCAGCCTTACTTTTCAGAGCATTTGCCTGTTGGACTAGCTCACCAGAGATCTTCACTGTCCAGTCGCCAACAGACACATCCGTGAAGCCGGGCACCTCGGCTTTGGTGTAGCTTACACCTTCAAACGTTTCAGCACCTTGCCAGAACGACACCGACGCCATTTCACTGCCACGATCCTTCAGCCATCGTCCAGCCATGAGCCCCGACAGCAGGGATACTTGAGTTTCGGGGACTAGGACACTTGGTGACCGGCAACCCCCAACAGGCAGAGGTTGCCCTGCATTCGCCAGGTGATTGGCAAACCTGTCGTCAGAGCTGATCAGCCAGTAGTAATGCATCTCCACACAGTCGATTTTAACAGAGCGATCTGAACTTTCGTTCAGTACAACTCCGTCGGTGCCCGCTGGATTTAGGAAGATTGAGCTAACGGAGCCAGCGATGTCGCTGTCGAAAGCTAAATGTCTTGCCGCAGGCACTGATGCCGTTGCGTCGATCAACGCGCTCGCCGCGTGGAGTGCAGATTTTAGCGCTTCCGGTCGATTGTCAGCATCAATGCGAGAGAGATGGGCGTGCGCTGCATCAGATCTTTCAAAAAGGCGTCTGATCACCAGACACAAGGCATCGCATTTAGCGCTGCCGATGTTGTCTGGTTCCAATGCATATCGCGCCTGATTGTGAGGAAGCAGGAAATCATCGTCGACAATGTGCCAAGTTCCAATGCCACCGCGTGCCAAGTTCATCGCAAAATGAGATCCGACAGCGCCTGCACCAGCCAATACAATGGTATTCTCATCTGCATCGCCATACCCTGATGCTGCAGAGGCAAGACTGCGCGAAAAATGTGGATGGAGATCTGCCGAGGCAATCCCGATGTCCTTTAAGGCGTCAGTCGCCACGTCCTGCGACTGAATGAGCGTTGCCCAAACGCCACCCTCTTTAGCCAGAACACCCAATGCTTCCCCGATCTCACTAGCCGACGTACTAGTGACAAATGCCTTCTTTTGAGTTCGGCTGCGCCCGTCCGATGACTTGATCTCGGTTTCAACAATTAAGACCGTAGGCTGTGCCAACAGCGCAGCCTTCTGTGGCTTTGACACCAAGGCTTTCACGGCGCTTTTGAGTGTAGGCAGAATGTCTGCGCCTACTTCATCGTAGACTTTAACCAACTCGGCGAGGCTCAACGGCAACCAATTGAGCTGTCCGTGGGCAACTGAATCTGTGATGACTAGCAGCGGGGTCATCAAGCCATCTTGACCTATGGCTTGGGCGTATTCCCTTTCCGATAGCGGAGCCAGAAGCAGTGGCGCATCTTCATGAGAACTGAGCCGAACACCCATGACGTAATCCGCATCGTTTAAACGATCGGATGCGATGACATCGACCGGCGACAGATGGAACATCGGATCAAGCGGTTGCTCTTCACCGTGCAACTTGCCGTAGGCGGTCTTCTCAAGCCACCATCGGACTTGAGAAAGAAATCCTGCGGCGGTGTAGCTTCGAAGTTGGTCTTCATGTGGTTGCTCGGACAGGCACAGGGATCTGGGAAATCCGGCCGGAGCCACGTTCACATGTGGAACGTTGGTCGGAAAGTCTTCTCGCAGCGGATACGCCGTTGGCACACTCATTTGTGGTCGAAAGGTTATCGCAACGGGTTCAACCGTATGTATGTTGGCAACGGTTTTTTTCTGCCCTAACGGGACGACTATCTCGACGACGATCGCTTCATGATCTCCTGCCTCATTCGACAGGCAATCGACAAGCCGCACATCGTCCAATCGACCGGAAGCAATAAGCGCATACATTCGTCTTGCCGACGCGCTTTGAAGCGTGTCCGGCGAGATCGGCTTGTTTATGTGATCGAAAAACTTCGATGCCACTAAGCGCGCCCCGCGCGCGGCGCTGTGGTGGCCGCTGTCGCAGCGACAGCCGCTGCACCCGACGATTTGAAGACCGCCCCAGTTGACCCGATCGTGATGACTATCGGTTTGGGATTCAGTGCATTCGGTCGCTCCATTGTCACCAGAAAACGATCTTTCTCAACAACGTCTTCTTTGTAGTAATTCGCTGCCTGTCGGTGAGGTGGCTGCTTATCCTTGTCTTCCTTCGAACCCTTTGCCGGAATCGGCTTGCTTGTCGAAACGATGTATCCGCGTTCCTCACCCTGTTCTTCACACAACCACTTAATCTGATCTGTCGGTTTGGTCTTGTCTGTTCCCTTGTTCTCGACATTTATGGCCTTGAAAGAACAGTGGTGCGGAAGAGCGTAAACATTCCAGTGTAGCCGGTCATCGTTCTTATAGTGACGCGTTATATCAACGATTTCCCCGAGATCATCTGAGTCGACATCTGCAGTAAACAAAACGTCGGTATGCTCGCCACCTTCTTCAAATCGTGCCTGAAACACCAGAGAGTCGCCATTGCGATCCTCAACTGTGTTTTCATCGCTGCGGTAGGCGTGCGGTGAGTGCGCGAAAAACTCGACGTGGTCGCCCTTTAAGGTGAAACCTGGCACCAACTTGCCTGCGTCGACGATACAGTTCTCTCGATCCTTGATCGTCAAACCGTTATCCTCCAACCAGTCCTTCAAACGTTCTGGACGCGAGAATACGATGATCCCTTTACCTTTCTTTAGGCGGTGTCGCGCTTCAGCGCGGATGGCGTAGGCATCGCCTTCCACTCCCTCTTCGGTGATCGCCGCTGCCGGAACCCACATAGTTTCTATTTTGGCCCGCTTGCCCTTTTGGTACTTGGCGGCGTGATCAAAATAGAAGAAGTCGGATGCTCCCTGAATGTGGTCGGAGTCCAGGTGCGAAAACGCGACAACGCGGTACGTGTCCGTCTCCAAATCATCAAGATCTTCCCACAACAGCTTCGGAAGATCCGAACGGTTATCGTTCTTGTCAGAACGGTCTTTCGTGTCGGCGTAATCGATGAGCATGCGACCGTCATCGCGGAAATCAATTCGGCAACAATCAGCATTGCCAAGGTTATAAAACGTCAGTTGGGTCACGGACTTCTCCCTTTCTTTCACCCAACGTGGGGAGGGAACAAAGCGGAAACAAGAGCCTACGTCTCCCGCGGGCCAAGTTCTTGCCCGTAGAGGTCCAACAAGTGGTGTGTCAGCTGTTCTCCACGCCGGCCAATGAGCCGTATGTTTTCGTCAGACATACCAAAGAAATCAGTAGGATATGCATGAACCTGTTCGCGTGTGACAAGATCAGCAGGTTTTTCGGGTAAGTTTTGATCTCGCATTCCAAGATAGGGAAAGATTAAGACGTCGACTTTGCCGTTGGCCTTGAGTGCATGCATTTGGTTAATGGCAGCATTCTGGGCCCGGTCAAATGTCGTGTAGAATGATTGCATCATGCGACTGATCCAGTAGGCAGGATGGTCGTCAGCGCGCAGGCCATAGCCAGCAGAGCAACAAATGAGATGTGGGCTGGGATCTACATTGAGACTGACCTTCGATGACCGATCAGGCCAGAGCGGTCCAAGACCGAGATTATCGTAAACTCCTCCGTCGGTCAGCGAGACAACACTCGTATGCTTGGTTCCGTCCTTGCGCTTGAATTCGTATCGATCCCGAACGTGACTGAGGAAAAGAGGGTAGGCTGCCGATGCAGCTACCGCATGCGACAACGGGACGTCACAATTTTCTATTTGGCCAAACCTCCATCCGCCTGATGCTGTGGGAGAAAAACGAAACGCTGAGCCAGTTGTAAGCTCGGTTGCATTCACGATGAGGTTTGGACTGCCTTTCGGCAGTTTGCTGAGTGTCGCTCCCTGGTACAGCAGCCGGTCCAGCGTCCGTTCGATCAAAGAAGTTCGCGTCAATGGTCGTCGCAACAAAAAACGAAACCGCCGCCCAACCCAGACATAGATCCCGCATAGGCGAAGTATCGACCTGAGCGCCTTAAGGCCTAGACCAAGGAACTTCCAAAAAATGTAGAGAGACAAGATAAGGAGCTCTGAGATCACCCAGGCGAGGCCGATTAGCGAAAAAGCAGTCTTCAGGGTCGGCTTGAACAACCCGTTTCTCAGAAAGTGAGTGATTTGCTTTTCAAAGGTATCGAAGTCATCAACCGCCAAACAATAGGCGGCTCCTATAACGCTGCCACCTGAAACGGTTGAGATCGTTCTCACACGATCAAGTAAACCCCGTTCTCTGAGTGCTCGAAGACAACCAAGATGAAACGCTATCGCGCGCGATCCACCTCCTGATAACGCCAACGCGATATCATTTCTATTGATCGTATCATTCGTCACGGCAGCTCATTCCTGTTTCACCAATAGCAAAACTCTAATTGCTGCGACTGGCTTTAAGCCTTCTCATCATACGAAAAAGAAAGAAAAAGTCAGTGCTCATCTTCATCCGTATCGGTCAATTGTGGAAGTCTCGGCATCCGAAACCAGGTGATTTTGAATGTCTGCTCTTCGATGCCATCTACCAGACGATGCAACTGCAGCAGACTTCCGCTTTCCGCCCCTGACGCTGGATCAAAAGCCGCTGAAAAAGGCTCAAAAAGTGATCTTTTGTTTTCAGTTAGTTGGACAAAGTGTGTGCCGATTGAGGACACATTGGTGATTTATGGGACAAAGTCCCTGCAACTCCACAGTAACGATCCAGTTCCATTGGTCGGAGTGAGAGGATTCGAACCTCCGACCCCTGCCTCCCGAAGACAGTGCTCTACCAGGCTGAGCTACACTCCGACCGTGGCGCGGGGTCTATACGCGGTGAGGTGGATGTGCAAGGGGCATTGTGAGCCATGCGCAGGACATGCGCTCAGGGCAGGGGACCGGTTTGGTAGAGCTTCACTTTGGTCCCGCCATGATCGACCACGGGGCCGGCTGACAGGCCGGGCAGGCGTGTGGCGCGGGCAAGGGAGGGGTTGCTGGTGACGATCCCGACGCGCCAGCCCTGAAAGCGGGACATCAGGGTTTTGCCCAGGCTGCCGTAAAGCGCGCGAAGGCGTTTCTCGTCGCCGATGCGGGCACCGTAGGGTGGGTTCGCGATCACAAGGCCGGGCTGATCGCCGACGGGCTTGATGTCACTGACAGAGCGGTGGGCGAACTGAGTGACATCTGAGACCCCTGCCTGAGCCGCGTTGGCACTGGCAGCCTCAACCGCGCCGGCATTGCGGTCCGAGCCGCGAAAGATCAGAGATGTCTCGGTGGTTGGGCCGCCTTGACGCAGCGCTTCAAATGCAGCGGCATCAAAGCCTGCCAGATACTCGAATGCGAACCGCCGAGATCGACCGGACTGCAGCCCAAGGGCGATTTCTGCCGCTTCGATCACAAACGTGCCCGAACCGCACATCGGGTCCAGCACTGGCTCGGACCCAACAAAACCGCAGGACCGCAGAAACATTGCGGCCATGGTTTCGCGCATCGGAGCCTTGGCGATTGCGGGTTTGTGCCCGCGTTTGTGCAAAGGCTCTCCGGAGGTGTCCAGCGACAGGGTGCAAACATCTTTCTCGATCCGCAGCATGACGCGCAGATCAGCGTCTGAAGAGACGGGTGCGCCCAATGTCTCGGTGATTGCGCGTTCGATCCGCTGGCGCGCGGCCCCGGCGTGATAGATACGAGACTTGCGGCTGGTGGCCTCGACCTTCACGGGGATGTCGGGACGCAGGAACTCGGCCCAGTGGAATTTGCGTGCCCGTTTGTCTAGCTGTGCAAGATGAACCGCTGGGAAACTGCCGATGCGCACCAGAACCTTGTTGGCCCCGCGTAAGGAAAGATTGGCACGCCAGACCTCGGCCCAGTCTCCCCTGCAACTGATACCACCCGCAACGCGATGTGCATTCTCGAATCCATTCTCGACCGCTTCTTCGCAAAGCGGTGCCTCCAAGCCTGGGGTGGCCACTAGGAAAATTTCGAACATACCGGGTGTTTTCATGGGGGTTGCTTACACCGGATACAAATCGGGCGCGACACGGTTTTTTTGTGCTAGATTGCCCTTGAATTGGTGGACTAAGCAGAAAGTGAAGCGGTTGTCGGGTTTTTCGGCGGTAACAGGTTTGCGTTTCGTGCGCGGCGCGCGTAAAGGGTCCCTGATCGAAAGCACGCTGGCGGATTGCATTGGGGATTTGGCGCAATCGTTCTCCCTCAGGTGACGTGGTTCGTGTTATCTTGGCTCCGAACGAGCGGGCAGGATAGTCGGCGCAGGAAAAGAGGCTTGGAAGACCGTAGCGACATGCAAACTTTCAAACTGAAAAAAGGGATGGAATTGCCGGTTCAGGGTGCACCTGAGCAGAAAATCCATCCAGGGCCGGAGTTCAAAACCGTGGCCGCGCTGGGCGCAGACTATCTGGGCCTCAAGCCAAAGATGCTGGTACAGGAAGGCGATGCGGTTCAACGCGGCACGCCCTTGTTCTGCCACAAGGATGCGCCCGAGGCGATGATGGTGGCGCCGTTGACCGGCAAGATCGTGGCGATCAACCGTGGTGCGCGCCGCGTGCTGCAAAGCGTCGTGATCGAGGTGTCGGACGCCAATGATACGGGTGTCGATTTCTCGGGCATTGGCGATGCCGACAGCGCAGAAGGCGTGACCGAGAAGCTGTGTGCCGCCGGTCTGTGGACCGCGTTCCGCACGCGGCCCTATTCCAAGATGCCTGCACCGGGTACAAAGCCGGCAGCCATCTTTGTCACCGCGATGGAGTCCGAGCCGTTGGCCGGGGATGCCGCTTTGATCATTGCAGATGCAGGGGATGCGTTTGCTGCGGGTCTTGCAGCCATCGCAAAGCTGACTGAGGGCAAGACGTATCTGTGCCACAAGGAAGGTGACAGCGTTCCCGGTGCGGATGTAGCCGGTGTCGAAGCGGCCGCTTTTGCAGGCCCGCACCCGGCAGGTCTGGCCGGTACGCATATCCACTTCCTGGAACCTCTGGCAGGCGACAAACAGGTCTGGACGATCGGCTATCTGGACGTGATCGCCATCGGTCGTCTGGTGCAGACTGGACATCTGGACCCGAACATCGTGATCGCGATCAGCGGCCCCGGCGCGCGTCAGCCGCGTCTTATCCGTACCGTCATGGGTGCCTCGACCGACGATCTGACCCGGGATGAGGTCAATGTCGACGGCACGCCCCGAATTATCTCAGGCTCGATCCTGTCGGGTATGCAGGCCGATGGGCCGACTGCCTATCTGGGTCGGTTCGCGCGGCAGCTTTCGATCATTCGCGAGGATCACGACCAGATCCCGTTGGGATGGATTCGTCCGATGCCATCGAAGTATTCGGTCCAGCCCGTGCTCGGGTCCGCTTTGTCTAAGAAACTGTTTCCGTTGACGTCGAACCTGAATGGGGGCCGTCGCGCGATGGTGCCGACCGGCGTGTTCGAACGGCTGATGCCGCAGGACTACCTGCCAACGCAGTTGTTGCGGGCCTTGCTGGTGATGGACACCGACACCGCTCAGGCATTGGGCGCACTGGAGCTGGACGAAGAGGATCTTGGCCTTGTGGGCTTTGCCTGCCCGGCGAAATATGAATACGGGCTGGCGCTGCGCGACTGCCTTGCAAAGATTGAAAAGGAGGGCTGAGCCACATGGGTTTGCGCAGCTTCTTTGACCGGATCGAGCCGAACTTTACCAAGGGCGGCAAGTACGAGAAGTACTTCCCCATCTACGAGATGGTGGAAAGCTTCATCTACACTCCGAAAACTGTAACCACCGTCGCACCGCATGCACGGTCCTACATCGATATGAAGCGGATCATGACCTATGTCGTGATCGCGACGATCCCCTGTATCCTGTGGGGGATGTACAATACCGGCTATCAGGCGAACTCGGCCATTGCCCTGCTAGGGCCTGACTCGGCCACCGGCTGGCGGATTGCCCTGCTGCAGATGTTTGGTATCTCGCTGGACCCCTCCAGCGTTTTTGCCAATGTGATGCACGGGCTGACCTATTTCCTGCCGATCTATATCGTCACCCTTGTGGCAGGCGGTATCTTCGAGGTCATCTTTGCCACCGTGCGAGGCCATGAAGTAAACGAGGGTTTCCTTGTGACCTCTATGCTTTACACGCTGATTATGCCGGCAACTGCGCCGTTGTGGCAGGTGGCCTTGGGCATCATCTTCGGCGTCGTGATCGGGAAAGAAGTATTTGGTGGCACCGGCAAGAACTTCCTGAACCCGGCTTTGGTTGGTCGTGCGTTCCTGTATTTCGCCTATCCGGCGAGCATGTCCGGTGACACGGTCTGGACACCGGTTGATGGCTTCTCGGGCGCAACCGCGCTGTCCGTCTCCGCGTCGCAGGGCTTTCAGGCGCTGGCAGCTGATGGCATCACCTGGTGGAACGCGTTCTTCGGCTCGATCCAGGGCAGCTTTGGCGAGACCTCGACGCTTGCTTGTATGATCGGTCTGGCCTTCCTGTTGGCTACGCGGATCGCCAACTACCGGCTTATCGTCGGCTGTCTGGCGGGGACCATCGGCTTTACCCTGCTGTTGAACCTGATCGGGTCGGACACCAACCCGATGTTTGCGATGCCTTGGTACTGGCATGTGGTCATTGGTGGGTATGCCTTCGGCTTGGCCTTCATGGTGACCGAGCCTGTTTCCGCCAGCCACACCAACATGGGTCGCTACATTTACGGTGCTCTGATCGGTGTCATGGTTGTGATGATCCGTGTCATCAACCCGGCCTTCCCCGAAGGCATGATGCTGGCCATCCTGTTCGGCAATGTCTTTGCTCCGCTGATCGACTATTTCGTCGTGCAAGCCAACATCAAACGGAGGGCGCGTCGCCATGTCTGATCCGCAACCTCAAGAACCAAAAGGCGCGATTGCCCGGTTCCTGGCTGCTTCGCCAGACTCAGTTGGCAAGACGATCTTTGTCGCAGTCGCGGTTTGTCTGGTCGCGTCGATGGTCGTATCCGCCGCTGCCGTCAGCCTGCGCCCGGTGCAGGAAACCAACCGTCTGAAGGACAAGCAGGTCAACGTTCTGCAAGTCGCAGGGGTGTTCGAGCCCGGCATCGACGTAACCGAAGCCTTCGCCGCGTTCGAACCTCATGTGCTGGAACTGTCCACCGGCGATTTCGTAGATGATCAGTTCGACCCGGCCACGTTCGATGACATCGCTGCAGCCAGCGATCCTGAGCTGAGCGTTGCGCTGGACGATGACCCGGCTGGCATTGGCCGCAAGTCGAAGTATCGCGTAATCTATCTGCTGCGCGACGACGCCGGTGCGTTGGACAAGGTGATCCTGCCGCTGCACGGCTATGGCCTGTGGTCCACGCTTTACGGGTTTATCGCGTTGGAGAATAACGGCAACGACATTTACGGCCTTCAATTCTATCAGCACGGTGAGACCCCCGGTCTTGGGGCCGAGGTGGACAACCCACGCTGGAAGGCTCTGTGGAACGGTAAGAAGCTGCGTGACGACAATGGTGATCTGCAAATCACCGTGTCGAAGTCCCAGCCGGCAGCCGGACCCGACTTCTATATCGACGCGTTGGCGGGTGCCACTTTGACCTCGGTCGGTGTCGATAACCTGGTGAAATTCTGGATGGGCGATGCGGGTTACGCACCGTTTCTGGCCAAGCTGCAAGCAGGAGAGCTCTGATGTCCCAGACCAAGAAAGAGATGCTGGTCGACCCGCTTGTCGACAACAACCCGATCACCTTGCAGGTGCTGGGCATCTGTTCCGCACTGGCGGTGACCTCGTCGCTGCAGGTGTCGATGGTGATGGCGCTGGCGGTGATCTTCGTGACCTCGTTCTCGTCCTTCTTCATCTCCTGCCTGCGCAACCAGATTCCCGGCTCGATCCGGATCATCGTGCAGATGGTGATCATCGCTTCGCTGGTGATCCTGGTGGACCAGATCCTCAAGGCTTATGCGTTCGAGATCTCGAAAACCCTGTCGGTTTTCGTCGGCCTGATCATCACCAACTGTATCGTGATGGGCCGCGCCGAGGCGTTTGCGATGAAAAACCCGCCCGTCGCGTCCTTCATTGACGGCATGGGCAACGGCATGGGCTATGGCCTGATCCTGCTGCTGGTCGGCTTCATTCGTGAGCTGTTCGGTGCCGGGTCGCTGTTCGGCGTTACCATACTGGAGACCGTCAACAACGGTGGCTGGTACGTGCCCAACGGTATGTTGCTGCTGCCACCGTCGGCGTTCTTCATCATCGGTCTGATCATCTGGGCCTTCCGCACATGGAAGCCGAACCAGGTGGAAGAGCGTGAATACAAAATTCAGCAGGTAGAGGCCCACTGATGGAAGGTCTGATCTCACTGGCCGTAAAGGCCATCTTTGTCGAAAACCTTGCGCTCAGCTTCTTTCTGGGGATGTGTACCTTCATCGCCGTTTCCAAGAAGATTTCGACCGCGCTGGGTCTGGGTATTTCGGTCATGGTTGTGCAAGCCATCACCGTGCCCGCCAACAACCTGCTGCTGAACTACCTGCTCAAGCCGGGCGCGCTGGCCTGGGCCGGGTTCCCGGATGTGGACCTGACGTTCCTTGGTCTGATCTCGTATATCGGTGTGATCGCGGCGATGGTTCAGATCCTTGAGATGGTTTTGGATAAATATTTCCCGCCGCTTTACAACGCGCTGGGGATCTTCCTGCCGCTGATCACAGTGAACTGCGCTATTCTGGGTGGCTCGCTGTTCATGGTGGAACGCGACTATAACTTTGCCGAGGCGACCACCTATGGCCTGTCTTCAGGCTTTGGTTGGGCGCTGGCGATCACCGCGATGGCGGGTGTTCGGGAAAAGCTGAAATACTCGGACATCCCCGACGGCTTGCAGGGTCTGGGCATCACTTTCATCACCGCAGGACTGATGGCGATGGCCTTCATGTCCTTCTCGGGCGTGAAACTGTAAGGAGGGCGCAATGGAAACCTTTGGCTTAGGTGTAGCCCTTTTCACCGTTATCGTTCTGGGTCTGGTGGCCGTCATCATGGCAGCGCGGTCGCGCCTTGTGTCGACCGGCAATGTCAACATCACCATCAACGGTGAGAAAACCGTTTCGGTCCCGGCGGGTGGCAAACTGCTACAAACCCTGGCGGCTGAAAAGCTGTTCGTCCCGTCGGCCTGTGGCGGCGGTGGCACCTGCGCGCAATGCCGTGTGCGCGTGCATTCTGGTGGCGGCTCGATCCTGCCGACCGAAGAAAGCCATATCACAAAACGTGAGGCGTCGTGTGGTGACCGTCTGTCCTGCCAGGTTGCAGTCAAGCAGGACATGGAGATCGAAGTCCCCGAAGAGGTCTTTGGCGTTAAGAAGTGGGAATGCACCGTTCGTTCGAACGAAAACGTGGCGACCTTCATCAAAGCACTGACTCTGGACTTGCCTGAAGGCGAGGACGTGAACTTCCGCGCCGGTGGTTACATCCAGATCGAAGCCCCTGCGCATGCACTGAAATACACCGATTTCGACGTGGAAGAGGAATATCGCGAGGACTGGGATCGCTTCAATCTGTGGCAGTACGAATCCGTCGTAAACGAGCCGATTGAACGCGCCTATTCGATGGCCAACTATCCGGATGAAAAAGGCATGATCATGCTGAACGTCCGGGTTGCCTCACCGCCTCCGGGGTCCGAGGGTATTCCGGCGGGTCAGATGTCGTCTTACATCTTCAACCTGAAACCGGGTGACAAGGTGACGATCTCGGGTCCGTTTGGTGAGTTCTTCGCCCGCGATACCCAAAAAGAGATGGTCTTCATCGGTGGTGGCGCGGGTATGGCGCCGATGCGCAGCCACATCTTTGACCAACTTAAGCGTCTGGAAAACCGCGATCGCAAGATCAGTTTTTGGTATGGTGCGCGGTCTAAGAAAGAGATGTTCTTTGTCGAGGATTTTGACCAGCTGGCCGAAGAGTTCGACAATTTCGATTGGCACGTGGCCTTGTCGGACGCACAGCCCGAGGACGATTGGACGGGCTATACCGGCTTCATTCACAACGTTCTGTTCGAAGAATACCTCAAGAATCACCCTGCGCCCGAGGATTGTGAGTTCTACATGTGTGGTCCTCCAATCATGAACCAGTCGGTCATCAACATGCTGCTGGATCTGGGTGTGGACCGCGAAGACATCATGCTCGACGATTTCGGCGGGTAAGAGACCAAAAAAACCGGCGCAACACGCGCCGGTTTTCATTTGCGGAACTGAGTCAAAGCCTCAAGTCGCTTGCGTCCCTTGGCAGGCAGGACTTGATGTCGTACACCACGCTGTTGGCTTTGCCGTAGGCGCGGAATGTGGCAGGGTCGAGGTCTTTGTATTCCTGATGCGCGACAGCCAAAACGACCGCGTCATAAGTCTCGTCCTGAGGGACCTCTAAAAGCGAGAGACCGTATTCAGCCTCGGCTGCGGCGGGGTCGGCATGGGGATCGTGGACATCAACGCTGATGCCATAACTCTGCAATTCCTCAATGATATCAACGACGCGGGTGTTGCGCAGGTCGGGGCAGTTTTCCTTGAAGGTCAGGCCCAGAACCAGAACCTGTGCCGTACCAACATTGATGCCGTTGCGGGTCATGCGTTTGACCAGTTGAGATACCACATAGCTGCCCATCCGATCGTTCAGCCGCCGCCCGGCCAGGATGATCTGGGGATGATGGCCCACGGCCTCGGCCTTGTGGGTCAGGTAGTACGGATCAACGCCAATACAGTGACCACCGACCAGGCCGGGGCGGAAGGGCAGGAAATTCCATTTGGTGCCTGCGGCGCGCAGGACGGCCTCGGTATCGATGCCCATGCGTCCGAAGATCATCGCCAGTTCATTGACCAGCGCGATGTTCAGATCGCGTTGGGTGTTTTCGATGACCTTTGCCGCTTCGGCCACGCGGATGCTTTCGGCCTTGTGGGTTCCGGCGGTGATGATCCGGGCATATAGCGCATCGACCAGATCGGCCACTTCGGAGGTCGAGCCAGAGGTCACCTTGCAAATATCCGCAATCCGATGGGTCTTGTCGCCAGGATTAATGCGTTCCGGGCTGTAGCCTGCAAAGAAATCCGTGTTGAATTTCAGGTCCGAAGCGCGTTCCAGCACCGGAACGCAATCTTCCTCGGTCGCGCCGGGATAGACGGTGGATTCGTAAATCACCAGATCGCCGGGTTTCAGAACACCGCCGACTGTTTCCGATGCCGCAAGCAGAGGCGAAAGGTCAGGCTGTTTGCCAGCCGTGATCGGGGTGGGCACGGTGACGATATAGGTGTCACAGGCCGCAAGATCTGCGACATCGGTGGTGAAGGTCAGACCCGTTGCGGCGGCTAGATCTTCCGGTTCAACCTCGTGCGTGGCATCTTGGCCGGCGCGCAGGGCGTCGATGCGGGCCGGGTTGATGTCGAACCCGATGACCGGGCTGATCTTGCCAAAGGCCACCGCCAAAGGCAGGCCCACATAGCCCAATCCAATGACAGCGATCTTGCGGGCATCGGGGTTCGTTTGCAGCATTCAGGTCTCAGTCTTTATTTGCCGTGATAGTCCCGGAACCACGCGACAAACCGGGCGATCCCATCTTTGAAATCGGTTTGCGGGCGGTAACCAGTTAGCCGTTGCAGCAGATCAGTATTGGCCCATGTGGCGGGGACGTCGCCCATCTGCATGGGCATATAGTTTCGGATGGCCTCTTTGCCTATCGCTTCTTCGATGGCTTCGACAAAATCCATCAGGCGCACCTTGTCGCCATTGCCGATATTGACCACGCGATAGGGCGCAACGGGGGACAGGCTGTCACCCTCTTCAATCTGGTCAGCGCTTTCGGGGCGCACGGGCGGCACATCGATCAACAATCGGATGCCACGGACCAGATCGTCCACGTTTGTGAAATCGCGATACATGTCACCGTGATTGTAGATGTCGATGGGCCGGTCATCCAGAATCGCATCCACGAATTTGTACAGCGCCAGATCAGGCCGTCCCCAGGTGCCATAGACGGTGAAAAACCGGAACATCGTTGTCGGCAAGTCCCAAAGATGCGCGTAGGAGTGGCCCATCGCCTCATTGGCCTTTTTGGTGGCCGAATAGATGGTCAGCTGGGTGTCGGCCTTTTCGACCTCTGTAAAGGGCATCTCTTCATTGGCACCGTAGACCGATGAGGTCGAAGCCATCAGCAGGTGTTCGACCTTGTGGATGCGCGCGGCCTCCATCACGTTGAACGTACCGACAACATTGGAGTTTATGTAGCTGCGCGGCTCTTCCAGGCTGTATCGGACCCCGGCTTGTGCTGCGAGGTGAACGATAATCTCGGGCTGAAACTCATCAGCGACTTTCATCAGCTGTTCGTGATCTTCCAGCATCGCCTCGGTCGCGGTGAAACCTGGGGTCTGCATCAGCATCTGATGGCGGCGCTGTTTCAGGGTGACATCGTAATAGTCTGTCATCCCGTCATAGCCATGCACCCGGAACCCTTCTGACAGCAGGAGCTTTGCCAGATGGAAGCCGATGAACCCTGCGGTCCCGGTGATCAAAACACGTTTCATAAAACCCTCGAACACAATAAAACTCTGCGCATCAGGGATACTTTCCCCGCTTCGAGGTCAAGCAGATTTTCCCGTTTTGCGGCTATTCGGCCAAGCTGGTCGATTAGGCACACGCCGAAAACGCCACTGGGAATTGCCGATTGTCGCCAAGGCTGAGCCGGGGTAGGGAGGGCACGTGATGGTTAGGGATTGGATCAAAGGGCTGTTCGGTAAACACGACGCGCAAGCGCCGTCGCCCATAATGCCCGAGATCGCGCCCGATCAACCGTTCATCGCCATTGGCGACATTCATGGGCGGCTGGATCTGTTGCAGGATTTGCTGCCCCGGTTGGACGACAGTTGCCCTTGGGTTTTTGTTGGCGACTATGTAGATCGCGGTGCCTACAGCGCTCAGGTCTTGCATCAGTTGCGGCATCTCAGCGAATCTTCGGGCGGACGGGTCACCTGCCTGCTGGGCAATCACGAAGAGATGCTTTTGCGCTTCGTTGACGATCCAAAACGGGTCAGCCGCCTGTGGCTGCAAAACGGTGGCGTTCAAACGCTCGCCTCGTTTGGCATCACCGGTGTGGCCGAGGCCATTTTAGGCGAACCGGCGGTCGAGATTGCTGAAAAATTGCAGCGGGTTATGGGGGAAGACCTATTGAGCTGGCTCAGGGATCGTCCCCTGACCTGGACCAGCGGCAATATCACTGTTGTGCACGCGGCACTGGACCCACGCCATCCTGTTAATGCGCAACCACGCGATATCTGCCTGTGGGGGCATCCGATGCTAACGCGCGAGCCCAGAGAGGATGGTCAATGGGTCCTGCACGGCCATACCATTGTTGATCAGGCGCGGGCAGAGAACGGAGTTATCTCAATAGACACCGGCGCGTTTGTCACCAATCGCCTCACGGCGGCCGAGGTGTTTCATGGCGGTGTGCGCTTCACCTCGACCTGAACGCGATCAGCCTACGATCATCTGCTTCATGCGCAGCGCTTCGTATTCCAGTTCCTGTAACCGGAAATGCACCACATCGCCAATAGTGATCACACCGCACAGATTACCGTCGCGCAAGACGGGCATATGGCGAAATTTGCCTTCGGTCATCGTTTTCAGAACGTCATTCAGATAATCGTCAGGTGAGCAAGTTTTGACATCGCGTGTCATCAAGTCTTCGACCGATTGTGGCAGGGTCTGGCCAGGCGTATCTGCCATGCGGCGCACAATGTCGCGTTCCGATAGAATACCCTGTAGCGCCCCGTTCTGATCCGTCACCAGAACTGCCCCGATCCGCTTTTCCTTGAGCGTGTTGACTACGGAATGAATGGTCTCGTTCGGGCGCACGGAAAACACATCATCTCCTTTACCTGTCAACAGTTTTGCCACTGTTGTCTGTGCATGCGACAGGTTCGATTCCGCAGACTGGCTGTAGGTCGACTTGTCAGCCTTATCGCCGCGCGAGGGGGACTGATACGAGGTTGGAGCCATAGGCATTCTCCTTCCGGGGTATTGTGTGTCTTTCCCTTTCACCTTAGCGCAGCTAAACGACCTGTATAGGGTCCAATTGTCCCGATCGGCAAAAACCGGACCCCGAACAGGAGCCCAAAGACGTGAGCGATCTTTACCTGACACCGCCAGTTGCTGCGTTGATTTTCTTTGCTGTGGTCGTTTGCGGGCATAATTTTCGCCTGGCTTGGAAACAACAGGCCGAAGGATGGCAAAAGCGGGCTTGGTTGTTTGGCGTACCTGCGGGTGTTGGCCTTTTGATGCTGGGCTTTTTGCCGCTAAAGCTGTGATGCTGGTTTGACTCCGCCAATGGTGGCTGGCATATGCCGGGCACTGATTTTCCCGGAGACTACCCCATGCGTCTGCTGCCTGCATTGGCCCTTTTGACCGCTCTGACCGGTTGCCTGTTCGACAAGGAACCCGAAGTTGTTCGCCTGTCTGGCGAGACAATGGGCACAACCTTCAACATCACTGCGATTGGTGAGGATTTGGACGAGGCGGCGCTGGCCACAGCGGTCGAAGAGACTCTAGCTCAGGTCAATGCCAAGATGTCGAACTGGGATCCCAATTCCGAGGTTTCAACTTTCTCGGCCTCGACCAGCACGGACCCTATGGCGGTGTCGGAAGAGTTCGCATTGGTACTGGCCGCGGCCAACGATGTGCACGCGAAAACAGGCGGGACGTTTGATGTCACGCTCGGCCCGCTGATTGAGCTTTGGGGCTTTGGCCCACGGAAACCCGAAGATCCGGTGCCATCGGATGAAGATATTGAGACAGCGCTAAGCGGTGTTGGTCAGGCCCGGTTGCTGACATTGGACGGCGCTGCCGGTACTTTGGCGAAATCCGATCCAGCCGTGGGGATCAACCTGTCCGCAATCGCAAAAGGTTATGGCATCGACGCGGTGGCTGGGACCCTGCGTGAAGCAGGGATTGAGGACTATCTGGTCGAGATTGGTGGTGATCTGGTCGCCAAGGGGCAAAATGACAAAGGCGAGGCCTGGCAGATCGGTATCGAAAAGCCCGAAGCCGGATCGCAAACCGTGCAACTGATCGTGCCGCTGAACGATCGTGGCATGGCCAGCTCGGGCGACTACAAAAACTTCTTCGAGCAAGATGGCGTGCGCTATTCGCATATCATCGACCCGGTCACGGGCCGTCCGATCACACATCGGACAACCTCGGTCACCGTTCTGGCGGAAAACGCGATGATGGCCGATGCCTGGGCGACCGCGATGCTGGCCCTGGGGCAGGAAAAAGGGTTGGCGCTGGCTGAAGAGCATAAACTTGCCGTGTATTTCATCTCGCGGGATGTGACAGGCGGCGATGATGCCTATATTACGGTTCACAGCAGCGCCTTCAAAGACGCGTTGGGAACCGACTGACGGTAGGAACTGAGATGAGCACTTTCATTCTGGCTTTTGTTCTTCTGGCACTTGTCATGATTGGCATGTCACTGGGTGTGATGCTGATGGGCAAGACCATCAAAGGCAGCTGCGGTGGTCTGAACGCAATCTCGGGTGCGGATAAATGCGTGGTTTGCCAGAAAGATGTCGACCCGAACAGCCCGCTGCGCGATCAACTGCAGTGCAAACGCGCAAAGAAGATGCTGGCGCAGATGGAGCGGCAATCCTGATTGTCAGGCTCTAACTACGCCGCGCTTTCCACTGCACATACCGGGCCATGCCGCGTTCCAGCAGGTTTGGCGCTTTGCCACTATCCAGATGCAAACCCCCGCCCCCTGCGCGATACATTTCGGCGAATACATCCAGCACTTTAGATTTGACCATCCCGCGTAGCGGGACATGCGCCATCATGCCATATGTCGCGGCGCCGCCGGTCTTGGCCAGATCGGGATTTGCCCGCACGGTGGCAACCGTCTGTGCCAGATCAGCCAGATATTCATCAGCCACATGCAGATGTTTAGCGGTGACCATACAGTGAATGCCATCGGGATTCTGGACACGATTGATGCTCCAGCCCGCGTGTTCTAGCTGATCCGCCACCGCATAGATGTTGAGTTTCGGGTCGGTCGAACCATAGGCCAGCAAGGGCCCCTGCGGGTTGCCTAGGATGCGCAGGCCATCAATTGCCGCGATGCCGGATTTCAGCTTTTCAACGGCTTCAGTTGTGTCTTTGGCAAGTTGGCAATAACCCTCGACCCCCAGTTTCTGCATGACCGCCCAGGCAGCGGCATAGGCCCCACCTGGCCGGGTGCCTAGCAGGGCGGGTGAGGCAAAGACGCCTCCGGGCCAGTCCTGACAGATGAACATCTGATACTTAAGCAGGTCGAGATTGCGGTAGAGGATGGTCGAGGCCCCTTTGGCCGCATAGCCGTATTTGTGCAGATCGGCTGAGATCGAAGTGACCCCCGGAACGCGGAAATCCCAGTCGGGCAGGTCAACGCCGTTGCGTTCCATAAACGGCAGGATCAGCCCGCCGACGCAAGCGTCGATATGCAGGGGAATACCTTTGGATTGTGCAATCGCCCCCATCTGGGCAATGGGGTCGATGGTGCCGTGCGGGTACTCGGGGGCCGACCCAAGGATCATCACGGTGCCGGCGTTAATCATGCGTTTCAGCCGGGAAATGTCAGTCGCATGATCCGGTGTCATTGGCAGTAGGCGCGGTTTGACCCCGAAATACTCAGCAGCCTTGAACCATGCCACATGAGCGGTCTTTGGCAGGATCATGTTGGGCCGTGTCACCTTGCGCTGTTTGCGCGCCATATCGCGGTAGGTTTTAACCGCCATCAGGCAGCTTTCCGTCCCGCCTGCCGTGACCACACCGCACGTGTCCGGCCCGCCGTGCAGCAGACCTGCCATGGTCGAGATGATCTGGGTCTCCATCCGTTTCAAGCTTTGAAACGCGGCAGGGTTCAGGCCGTTGGCCGAAGAAAACGCACTGTAGGCCTTGGCGATGAAGGCGTCGTGCGCGTCATCCAGATGATAAACAAGGCTCCACGTGCGGCCCTCACGATAGTTCGGGTCATCCTCTGCAAAGGATTTGAGCTGATCCAGTATCTCATCCTCGGGGCGACCCGCTGTGGGCAGCTTTTGATGATCCATATCCTATCCCCCTCTGGCCAGAAGCAGCGCCAGTGAAATGCCCAGATAGTTCCCAATGGCAAATCCCAGAATGCCGGTTGCCATGCCCGACATCAAGATTGCGGGGTTGCGCAAACTGCGCGAGATCATCGGTACAAAGGCGGGCGACATGACGGCGGCGACCGATGTGATCAGGAATGTGTCCCGGTCAATTCCCGCGATCCGGGCGAACAGCGCGTGCAGGGCGAAACTGCCGAATGTGGCGATCAGGACAAATCCCAGAACAGCCAGATCCATGTCCTGCAACTTGGCCAGATCCATCGAAGCGGCGACACTGAATGAGAATACATAAAGCAGGAACATACCCATTTCAGGCGCAGCTCTGTTTTGGTGCAGCGATGGCGTAAGTGATCCCAAAAGACCCAGTGTTGTCAGCAAGATTACGATCACTACGGGTTGAGCGGCAAAGCTGAAGGTTGGCGCAAAGATCAACGCGGTCGCAACACAAAGCGACGCTGCAAGGAAGGCGATGATGCCGTGCAGATACAGGTTTGGCTTTGCAGCCTCGCCCTCTTGCGGGAGGTCTGCGTCACGGTCGCCCATGAAGGGTTTCAGGAACAGACCAAAGACCGCAGGCGCAAGGGTCAGCACAAACAACAGATAGGCCGAGCCGACGACCGTGTCGACGGTTGCAAACAGCAGATAGCGGCCTTCGGGGATATCCAGCGCCAGTTTGATCGCGCCCATATTCGCCAGACCGCCAGTATACATACCGACTGCCATGCCCGAAAGCTGCTCGGCCTGTTCGGTCCCGGTGGCGCTGAAGGCAAAGAACAGCCCTGTCGCGACAAGCCCAACCGCAAGAACGGCCAGTGCCATGGACAGCAAAGCGGACCCGGCCACGCGGCCCCAGGCCCGCAGGTTGACGCCAAACAGCAGTAAGGGCAGAGCAAGCCCCAGGCTCGCTTCAATCACGGTTTCCCTAAGTTGCTGTGCGGCTTCGGGTTGCAGGCCGGAAACCCCCAAAGCTAGCCCGGCCATGTAACACAAAACAATCGGCCCGATACGCCCAGCCAACGCCCAGTGCCGCGCCAATAACATCAGTGCAGCTGGCGCCAACACATAGATCAGGGCAAAACCCGAAAGTCCTGTTTGCATGATTGTCCTCTTCCTCAGGTCCCGAGACTAGGCGGCCCGGCCCTGATCACACAAGAGGACCTGACGTAAGGTTCTTATGCGCCGACGGTTTGATTAAATCTGCACCAATTCCTGCAAAGGCGGTTCACCCCCCGGCGACCAGAGGCTAGAAGATGGGGCAAGAGCAGTTACCGGAGACCGAAATGGCCACGCCCAAACCCGTAGTCTTGTGCATCCTGGATGGTTGGGGGTTGTCCGAAGACACACAGGCGAATGCCCCTTATTTGGCCGACACGCCCACGTTTGACGCGATTATGAGAGGTCCCCATGCCACGCTGATCACCCACGGCCCGGATGTGGGTCTGCCCAGCGGGCAAATGGGCAATTCCGAGGTCGGACACACTAACATTGGTGCTGGTCGTGTTGTGGCTATGGATCTGGGGCAGATCGATTTGGCGATCGAGGATGGATCATTTTTTGACAATGACGAGCTGCAGGCGTTTATTGCCAAGGTGAAAGCCGCGGGCGGCACGGCACATTTGATGGGTCTGGTGTCAGATGGCGGCGTGCATGGGCATGTGAACCATATCGTTGCGGCGGCCAAGGCGATCACCGATGCCGGTGTACCGGTCGCGCTGCACGCTATGACCGACGGGCGAGACGTAGCCCCGAAGTCAGCCCTGACCTATGTTGCCGAGCTTGAGGATCGCCTGCCCGAAGGGGCCCGTATTGTCACCATATGCGGGCGTTATTTTGCCATGGATCGCGATAACCGGTGGGAGCGGGTATCGCAGGCGTATGATGCCATGATCAAGGGTCAGGGCCGTGCGGCCAGCACGGCGTATGGGGCCGTTGATCACGCCTATAACCAGTCGGAAACGGATGAATTCATAACGCCGACGGTTCTGGGTGGGTATGAGGGTGTCAAAGAGGGCGGCGGGTTCTTTTGCCTGAACTTCCGTGCCGACCGCGCGCGGGAAATCCTGCGCGCCATTGGCGAGCCGGGCTTTGCTGATTTCGATACAGGTCCGCGCCCGGTTTTGTCGGCGTTGTTGGGGATGGTCGAGTACTCGGATAGCCATACCGCCTATATGACCACCGTGTTCCCGAAACGCGCAATCGTCAACACTCTGGGCGAATGGGTGGCCAAACAGGGCTTGCGTCAGTTCCGGCTTGCCGAGACTGAGAAATACCCACATGTGACCTTCTTCCTTAATGGCGGCAAAGAGGCCCCCGAGGAAGGTGAGGACCGTTACATGCCCAAATCGCCCAAAGTCGCGACCTATGATTTGCAGCCCGAAATGTCCTCGCCCGAAGTGACGGCAAAATTCGTTGAGGCCATCGAAGCCGGGTATGATCTGATCGTCACCAACTATGCCAATCCGGATATGGTGGGTCACACCGGCGACCTGCAGGCCGCGATCAAAGCCTGTGAGGCGGTGGATCAGGGCTTGGCGCAAGTTGTCGAGGCGTTGAACACCGTCGGTGGCGCGATGATCGTCACAGCCGATCACGGCAATTGCGAGGTGATGGTCGATCCGGAAACCGGCGGGCCGCATACCGCGCATACTCTGAACCCGGTTCCGGTGGCCTTGGTTGGGGGTCCCGAAGGGGCCGTGCTGCGTAGCGGGCGCTTGTCCGATCTGGCACCAACCCTGCTGGATCTCATGAACCTGCCAAAGCCGCCTGAAATGACGGGCGAAAGCTTGATCTCATGAGGGTAATGGCAGCTGCCATAGCACTGTCTTTGGCAGGTCAGGCTATAGCACAGAACCCGTCGCGGGCGGCGCTTGACGCAGCGGAGATGCTGGAGCATGCCTCGATCTCGCTGACCGAAGCGGACAGCGCGCGGGATCGGGTACGGGCTTTGACCCAGACCATTCAGGCCTATGAGGCGGGCCTGTCTGCGATGCGCGATGGCCTGCGCATGGCCGCAACCCGTGAGGCTCAGCTATCGGCAGAATTACGAACACGGGAAAAGGATGTGGCGCAGCTCTTGGGGGTTTTGCAAACCATCGAAACCACGGCACCGCCGGTTCTGATGCTGCATCCTTCAGGCCCGCTGGGCGCGGCGCGGACGGGCATGATGCTGTCCGAAGTCACGCCGGGCCTGAACGCCAAGGCAGAAGATCTGGCGCGTGATCTGCAAGAGGTTCGAACCCTGCGCCTGTTGCAACAGGATGCTGCTGAGACCCTGACCGAGGGCCTGAGCGGCGTCCAATCCGCCCGAACCCGCCTAAGCGAGGCGATTGCTGATCGAACTGACCTACCAATGCGTTTCGTCGAAGACCCGATCAAGACGGCAATCCTGATCTCATCTACCGAAACACTGGATGGGTTCGCCAGCGGGTTGTCCGAAATCTCGGAAGGTGAAATTGCCGCGACCGACGCAAGCGTGGCCAGCCGCAAGGGGGATGTACAGCTTCCGGTACAGGGTATCTTGCTGCACCGTGCGGGGGAAACCGATGCGGCGGGGGTGACCCGCCCCGGACTGGTTTTGGGCACACGGCCCCGCGCCTTGGTCACCGCGCCCACCGCAGCAACGATCCGCTATCGCGGACCATTGCTGGACCTTGGGAACCTGATCATTCTGGAACCCCAGCCCGGACTTCTATTCGTTTTTTCTGGATTGCAGGAGGTATACGGAGACATCGGACAGGTGATCCCCGAAGGCACACCAGTTGGGCTAATGCCCGGTGCGGCGCCCGAAATCGGCGCTATTTTGTCAACAAGTGGTGATGGCACTGGAACTGACCGGTCAGAAACGCTCTATATAGAGGTAAGAGAAGACAATAGCCCCGTGGACCCGGAATCGTGGTTTCGGACCAACAAGGATGGATAGACGAGTATGAAGAGATTTGTGATGGCCGGTCTGGCCGGAACCGTGGCAGGGATTATCGCAACCACCCAGATCGCTGGTCCGCTTCTGGCGCAGGAGGCCGAAAAGAAGGCCGATGTGTATCAGCAACTGGACCTGTTCGGTGACATTTTCGAACGCATTCGCGCGCAATATGTCGAAGAGGTTGAGCCCGAGGAGCTGATCGAGGCTGCGATTGACGGCATGCTCACATCGCTTGATCCGCATTCCAGCTATCTGTCGCCCGATGACGCTGAGCAGATGCGCGTGCAGACACGGGGTGAGTTTGGCGGCCTCGGCATCGAGGTGACGCAAGAGGAAGGCTTTGTCAAAGTCGTCTCGCCCATCGATGATACGCCTGCCGCGGCAGCCGGGATCGAAGCCGGGGATTTCATCACCCATGTGGATGGTGAAAGCATTCTGGGCCTGACGCTGGACAAGGCGGTTGACTTGATGCGCGGGCCTGTGGGCTCCGAGATCATCATCACGGTTGTTCGCGAAGGCGAGCCTGAGCCTTTTGATGTCACCATAATCCGTGACACGATTAAACTGACCGCTGTGCGCGCACGTACCGAAGGCACCAGCGTTGTGTTGCGTGTAACCACGTTCAATGATCAGACCTTCCCGAACCTGCAAGCGGGTCTTGAGGAACAGATCGCCGAAGCGGGCGGGATCGATAAGGTCAACGGCGTTGTGCTGGATCTGCGGAACAACCCTGGCGGTTTGCTGACGCAAGCGATCCGAGTGTCGGATGCGTTCCTGAACGAAGGCGAGATCGTCTCGACCCGCGGCCGTGATCCACAAGATGGTGAGCGGTTCAACGCCACCCCCGGCGATCTGGCCGAAGGCAAGCCAATCGTGGTGCTGATCAATGGTGGTTCGGCCTCGGCCTCGGAAATCGTTGCGGGTGCCTTGCAGGATCATCGTCGAGCGATCGTTGTGGGCACCAAGAGCTTTGGCAAAGGCTCGGTCCAGACCGTGATGCCGTTGCGTGGCGACGGGGCGATGCGCCTGACCACATCGCGCTATTACACGCCTTCGGGTCGTTCGATCCAGGCGCTGGGCGTCAGCCCGGACATCATCGTGGAACAACCGCGCCCGCAGCCCGAAGCCGAGGAGGACGAGGAGAACCCCTTCACCCGGTCCGAGGCCCAGCTGCGCGGCAGTCTGGACAATGACAGCCTGAGCGAGGATGAAATCCGCCAGATTGAAGAAGATCGCGCCAAGGCCGAAGAGACAGCCGAGCTGCGGGAAGAGGACTATCAGCTGGCCTATGCCATCGATATCCTCAAGGGCCTGTCCGCCTTCAATCCGAACGGGCCGTCTCAGTAAGCGGCAGGCCGAAGGATCGGGTAGGTGGTTCAGGCGAAACCTTTTACCAGTTGCTGATCGCGTGTGATTTGATGCGCGATCAGTGGCCTCTGAACAACGGTTGTGAGGCCTGTGCAGACACGTGAGAGTTGGCAAGTAAACTCAACGCGAAGTCTCGAAGTCGTGGGGGGAAAGTGAAGGAATTTGATGTTATCTCTTTGAGGAGAGGTAGGGCGGGCGTCGCTGCTGGTTCGCAAGGCACAATTGTGCACGAGCATGTCGACGGAAAGATATTCATCGTGGAATTCATTGATGGGAATGGACGTACGGTCGCCCTCGAAGACTTGCCTCTCGAGGAACTGGAGCTGATTTCAGAATTTAAGCCTTAGACGTCCGATTTGAGCCCAATTTACTCAACCAGTTTGTACTTGATTGGGGTTGCTGATTGCACCGCACTTCAACATTATCACGGCATGAAGAAATGGCACCGTTTTGACGATGATGACATCGCTGAGATTGGAAATCATACTTGGAAGTTTGATTTCCCCAATGGCAACTACACACTAATAGTGAAGCAATTAAGTCAAAACTCCGTTGATGTGGTTTATGGTGAAAAAACAGAGTCTTGGCCTGTAGAGGTGAAAGAACAGAACGGGTCCGAGTTTAAGCTCTCTGGATTCGCATGGGCAGCGCCTGATATAGGCTTGGAGGACTGCTGGTTTGAGTTGCACATCTGTCCAACCCCCAAAATAACTTTCTGGGGCGACCGAGTGGTTATTCGAACAGACCTGTGTTGCTCATCGCAATAAGCTCAGCGCCTCGAACGACAACTCTGTCCGCAAAACCGCCGTTCCGGATTGCAGCACCTTCGTAGAAATTTGTGTGGGTAAAAGCTCTTTAGTTTCCTGTTACACTATGCGTTGTGTTTGACTTCGCAACTTTTTCGCAAGAGGTCTGGCACAGGACGGGACCCTTTTCAGTCTTCAATCTTATGCAGCTTGCTTTCGTCCAGCATCAGCGCCAGCAGGATGCCCACGGATACCGAGATAGTGGAAAAGATAAAGGCCATGTTCATTCCGCTGTCAAACGCGCTGGCAATCGCGGATTTCAGGGTTTCGACTTGATCGGTATTCAGTTTGGCCAATACGGCATGGGCGGATTCGGTGTTGAGCGTTCCGCCGTTGATGGCCCGCTGATCGGCGTCAGTCAGGGGGATGTTGGCCGCCGCCAGCTTGTCGCGCAGGCTGGACAAAGACACCACATACATGATCGCTGTAGCGCAGGCGACCGAGATGGCGCCATACACGAGATGGGTCATAAAGCTTAGCCCGCCCACAAGTCCGGCGCGTTCGGGTTTAACGGCACAGACCGCAGCGGTGCCCGATGGGCCAACCGTTAGCGTTGCACCCAGCCCGATCATCGCCATGCCGGGCAGGATTTGAAAATATCCGAAACTGGCGGGAAGAACCACGATACTGGCCGCGCCAATCGTGGCGATCAAATAGCCCCAGAACAGCAGCCGTTTGGGGCCGAAATCATTGTAGAGCGTGCCCGAGACCACTGACCCAACAGCCAGCAACAGGGTAAGCGGTGCCAGCCCCAGCGCAGATTCAAAGGTCGACCACCCCAAAACCTTTTGCATGTATTGCGGGAAATACAGCAGGCCGACAAAGGCGGCAGACACATTGAACATGTTCAGCCCCAGCGTGATCCGAAACTGTTTGTTCTGCATCATCTGAGGCAGCAGCAGCGGTTCGACCACGCGTTTTTCGACCTTGGGGAAGAGAAAGAACAAAACCGCGCTGACGAAGAACAAAAGCAGCAGGGGGACTGAGGTCCAGCCCCAATCGGCACCAACATCCAACCCGTATAGCAACAGCAGCACGGCAAAAGACAAGATAGCCATGCCTGCGTAGTCGATATGTTCACCCTGTTTGTGCTGGGTCTCGCGTTGCATCAGCAGCAGCGCGGTTGCCATGGAGATGCAGGAAAAGACGATGTTCGCCAGAAAGAAATACCGCCATTCTCCGAAGCTAACCGCCAGCCCGCTGATCATGGGGCCAAAGACATTGCCCGTGGTTACGCCGGCCAGGATCAGGCCCATCACAAGGGCACGGTGTTCCGGGCGTGAGACTTTGGTGGCCCCAAACGCCAGTGTGCAAGGCCAGACACAGCCCGCGCCGATCCCCTGCAGGGCCCGCGCGCCAATCAGAAAGTCCAGGCTGGGGGCAACAAAGCACACCACGGATGCAAACAGAAAGATCGTGAGGCCGATGATCATGATCTTTCGATGACCATACATATCACCCAGGCGGCCCCCGGCGACCATGGTCATGGCAAAAAACAGCGCGTAGATGTTTAGCACCCATTGGGTGCTGGTAATGTCAGCGTCGAAACTGTTTTCGATTGCGGGCACCAGCATTAGGGCGCCGGTGAAATCGATACCGATGCCAAATCCCGTCACCATCAATGCGGCAACTTTTACAATGCTGCTGCGATCCATATCCGCATCCTTCGTGATCCAAATGGGTCAATGATGCATGAATGAAGCCAAAAAGATAGGTTGACGGACTATTGGCGGTCAGTCGTCGCCCCGGCAAATCTGGCGAAAAGCGCGTTTGAGCATCTCCAGCTCAGCGCGCAGCAGCTCGACCTCGGTCCGCAGATCATCCGCGGCTGGTTCGCCTGCGATCACGGTGAAATTCCCCAGTTTTTGTGTAGTCGTCGTATCAACGATGACAAAACAGTGTACGCCTTCGGATAGCGCCGCAGCAGGCACAGGAACGGCCAAGGCCCACCCATCCTGGGCTTCTGTCAATGTGACCTGGGGCAGGGGCTTGCCCAGATAGCGCACCTCAACATTTGGTTTTGTTTCGGCCTCAAGATGGCCTTGCCACAGGCCGTTTTCGAACCGAAGGGGGATCAATCTGGGGTGCGTCATGGTCTGGCGTCTCACAAATCGGCGCGATGGCGGCGGCACAGGGTCAGATCGCGCAGAAGAATGCGGTTCATGCGCGGGTTTTCAAATATCACATCCAGCCAGATCTTTTCGATCCGCTGTTCATTCAGGGGCAGATGCGCCAGATCAAAATCAACAGCGCTGGGCGTTTTCGACAGATCGATCTGCCGCAACACCTGTTCGGTGTTGGGTCCGTGCTGGATATTGAGTCGCGCGAAAATTCCGGTGTCCTGCTCGCTGTTTACCAGCGCATCCAGCCGCAGCAGGTGCTGTAGGGTCAGATCGCGCGCGGCGTCGGCTGGCAATTCGATCGACAGGGACAGGAAGGTCCCTGCAAAACTGAATGCCTCAACCGACAGGCTGAACGGCGCAAGATCGGCTTCGTCGCGGTTGCGGATTTGGCGCACGGCGATCTGGGCGCGCGGACAATCGTGAAACAGGGTCACCTGCCCATCGATACCCGCCTTGCGCGGAGCTGAGGCAAGCCCGGGTTGCGCCAGTGGTCCACGCCACAAATCGGGCCGCCAGGCCCAATCCGTGCCAACGGGTTTTGGAAACTGGGCCGATCCGATCTGAGGTCGGGTCAGGCGGCTATCTGCAATATGGATCAACTTGTTCAGACTGGCCCGTAAGCCGCGCGCCTGATCGCGTTGCAGGCGCAACGCCGATTGCGGGGCATCTTGCGCCTGTTCCGCCACTTTGCGCCATCGCTGCAACGTCTTGCGGTGTATGTAGCGATCCAGAATCCTGCCCATTGTCCTATCGTCCCAAGTTGCACCTCTTTAGTCAAAGACGGTGTAGGGGACAAACCCGGAATGGCAGTATGGGGGTGAATAGTCACAAAATCCTGAAGACCCGTTGGTGCGGATCTGAATTCGGCGTGACAAAGACCCGTTGCATTCTTGTAATCAGCCGGGTCAATGCTTACCGTCTGGCACCGGGCTGAGGGTGGGTTTTCCTCGGAACCTCCGCGCAACAGATTAAGCACAGATAAGGCCAGTTCATGGAACCCACTCTGTTTTCATTCATATGGAAATATTCGAAAAAGCAGCAGCTTGTGCTGTTGGGTTTGACGGTTCTGTCCTTTCCGTTTCTCTACGCTTCGCTTGAGCTGCCCAAGCAGATTATTAACGATGCTATCGGTGCGCCTGGCGATACGGTTGCCGTCTGGGGGATCACATTCACCCAGGTGCAGTATCTGCTGATCCTGTGTTTCGCCTTTCTGGCCACAGTCATCGCCAGCGGTGTGATGAAAATGCGGATCAACACGATGAAGGGTGTTCTGGCCGAACGGATGCTACGACGCCTGCGATTCACCCTGATCAACCGCTCGATGCGCTTTCCCAAGTCCTATTTTGCCACCACCAGCCAGGGCGAGCTGGTGTCGATGATCACATCCGAGGCTGAACCGATGGGCGGCCTGATGGGGGACGCTATCGCGCAGCCCGTGTTCCAGTTCGGCCAGATGATGACCATCGTGACATTCCTGTTCATGCAAAGCGTCTGGTTCGGGCTGGCCAGCATTGCGCTGATCCCGTTGCAGGCGTGGCTGATCCCCAAGCTGCAACGCCAGATCAACCTGCTGAACAAGGACCGCATTCAGGAGGTGCGCAGCCTGAGTTCTGAGATCGGCGAAAGTGCCGCGGGGATCAGTGATCTGCGGACCAATGGCGGCTGGCGCTATCGTCTGGCGCAATTCAGCCATCGGTTGGGCACCTTGTTCGAGATCCGGTTCAAGATCTACAACAAGAAATTCTTTATGAAGTTTCTCAACAATCTGATCACTCAGATGACGCCGTTTCTGTTTTATTCCGCCGGCGGCTATCTGGCGATCAAAGGCGAGATCACGGTAGGTGCCCTGGTCGCGGCGCTTGGGGCTTACAAAGACCTGAGCGGCCCGTGGAAGGATCTGTTGACCTATTACAACCAGGTGCAGGATATGTCGCTGCGCTGGGAAATCGTGACTGAGCGATTTGCCCCGGATAACATGATCCCAGAGGAGCTATTCGAGGGTGAACCCGAGACGGTCCCGCATTTGGATGGCGATATTGAGTTGCGCAATGTGACTGTGCGGGATGGGGACGGCAAAACCATTCTTGAAGACCTTGACCTGAAGATCCCGAAAGGTGCGCGAGTGGCGATTCAGTCGACCAATTCGGCGGAGCGTACAGCGCTTGGCCAATTGATGACGCGAGAGGTGCTGCCAGTTCAGGGTGAGGTGATCATGGCCGGGCATGATCTGCGCAATCTGCATCAGGCGGTGATTGCCGCGCGCATCGGCTATGCCTATTCGCGACCCTATCTGTTTGACGGCACGTTGGGCGACAACCTGATGATGCCGCTGCGAACGCATCCGCAGATTGATGAGGCTGGTGTAAAGGCCCCGACCCGCCGACAGATCGAATCTGCGCGTTCGGGCAATCCGACAGATCTGCTGAGCGATGAGTGGATTGATCCCGGTTTAGCAGGGCTGGACGATATCGACGATATCCGCGACTGGTGGTTCCAACTGGTTGAGGCGATGGGTATTGACGAGTTCATGTTCCGCCGAACGCTAGGGTCGTCGTTTGACCCGAAACTGCATCCGAACTTGGCGCAGGACATTGTAAATCTGCGGGATACGATTGCGACGCGTCTGCGCGAAAAAGGCTTGGACAAGTATGTCCACCGGTTTGATCCGGAACAGTTCAACCCAACCGTTCCGCTGGGTGGAAACCTGCTTTATGCCGCGCCGACCCGCCAGATTTCACCCGAAAGCCTGGCCAATGACGGGCATTTTCTGTCGATGCTTCGGGCGCATGATCTGGCAGAGGACGCGCTGAATATCTCGAACGCCGTGCTGGATACGCTCAGCCGGACCTTCGGTCGGGATGGCACGGATCACCCGTTGTTCCTGCGGTTGGGTATGAGCAAGGAAATGTATCACCGCTGGTTGGACATAGATGAGCGGCGCAAGGCTAAGGGCGACGCGGGGCTCAGCGATGAAGAACAGGCCCTGCTGCTGACCGTTCCCTTCCTGTTGACCGCCGAACAAATTGGCTCGGATTTCCCGGATGAGTACAAGGACAAGATTCTTGCAATTCGGCAGGGTCAGGCCGAACAGCTACGTGGGGCGATGAACGGAATGTTTGTCCCGCTGTCCCCTGACACATATTTCCCGATACTGCCCGTGTTGGTAAATGCGCTATACGGCCGGGTTTCGGTAACGGCGGGCGCGCATCTGGATGAGATTGAGGATGTAGTCGCAGAAGCCATGAACGAGGCTGGTCTCAGACGCCGTGCTGCTGCGATTATATATGATCTGCCAGCCGGTCTGGGCGGCAACAATCTGGCCACGGTCTTTCAGGAGCGCGCGGCTTTTTCCCGGGCTGGCATCAAGCGGCCGGATGTTCTGATCCTCGACAAGGCGCTGGCTAGCCACGATTCAGAAAGCCGCCTGCGGACACGGTTGAAACTGCGCGAGTTGCTGCCCGACTCGATAATGATCTTCATGGAAGATCACTTCGCGCATCCCGAAGCCTATGACCTGTTCATCGAGATCAAAGATGGCCGGATCGATGGCGTCTCACGCACACAAACAAAGCATGAAGAAAGCACCTCGGCGGATCTAAGCCGCAAGCTCGAGATCATTTCTTCGACCGAGCTGTTTTCTGGCATCGATGCGCGTAACCAGCGCCTGTTGGCGTTTTCCGCGCAATGGTTTGATGTGGCGGCGGGGCAGCAGATATTCTCGCGCGGGCAGGCTGCTGATGCGGCCTATCTGTGCATCAAAGGCACGGCCAATCTGAACTGGGTCGATGACGAGGGCGGCAGTCGTACCATTTCGGTCGTTGAATCCGGGCGCCTGATCGGGGACTTATCCATTATCACCGGCGAACCCCGTCAGCTGGACCTGACTGCGGTGTCAGACTGTACGTTCCTGCGTATCGGCGCCGAGGAACTGCGCGCAGTCATTGAAAACGATGCAACCGTTGCAGTTCAATTGTTGCAAACGGTTGCGGGCTATCTGACCACGTTGGCGACGCGGATCAACACAGCCCAGACCCCTTCGGAAATCTTCCCGGAGGTGCCTCAGGCAATTTCGGACGAAAGCGTTGCCAATGACGCCTGAGCCCGGCGCGTATGCAGCCCATGAGGCACTGGTCGCTGAGGCACGTGCCCGGCCTGAGCTATGGCGGTTTTTGGCCGGTCTGGTCATCGTCGCTGCGCTCTACATGGCACTGAATTCGGTGATCTTTGCACTCATCGCGGGCCTGATCCCGCCTGCGCAGGCCGAAGGGTTCTTTCGCGGATCGACTGCGGCAGGCACATTGTTACTGCTGGTCAGCTTCGGGTTTCTGATCGTGGGTGTCGCGGCGGCGGCGCGGGTGATGCAGCACCGATCTCTAGGTCACATCCTCGGACCACGCAATTTGGCCCTACAGCAGTTTGGGCGTGTGTTTCTGGCCCTATTGATATTGGGGTTGGTGATGTTTGCTTTGCCACCCTATGGGATGGGCGAGCCGCTGATCCAAAACCTGGCACTGCCAGTCTGGCTGATCCTGCTGCCCCTCGCTGCGTGTGCAGTTTTGATTCAAACCAGCGCCGAAGAGATCCTGTTTCGAGGCTACATTCAGCAATCGCTGGCGGCCAGATTCCAATCGCCCCTGATCTGGATGGGCGTGCCCTCGGCCCTGTTTGCAGCAGGCCACTATGCCCCCGAATTGGCCGGGGACAACGCACTCATCGTGGCCGTCTGGTCATGTGTGTTTGGCCTTCTGGCCTCGGACCTGACAGCGCGATCTGGCACATTGGGTCCGGCCATCGCTTTGCATTTTTTCAACAATCTTATCGCACTTGTATTTATCTCGTTGCCGGATTCGCTGAGCGGTTTGGCGCTCTACCTGCTGCCTTTTGAGATGTCAGAGACCGATATGCTCCGCCAATGGCTGTTTGTGGATTTCGCTACAATGCTGGTCTGCTGGCTGACCGCGCGGATTGCACTCAGGCGTTGATTGCATTTCCTTCCGTTGCGTCTTATTTGACGTCAAAGCCGCTCTATTAAGGTTCCGATATGAACTGGATCACAAACTACGTCCGCCCCCGGATCAACTCGATCTTCTCGCGTCGCGAGGTGCCCGAAAACCTGTGGCACAAGTGTTCGGAATGCGGAACCATGCTGTTCCACCGCGAGCTGGCAGAAAACCAGAATGTCTGTACTCAGTGCGGCCATCACATGGCGATCACCCCGCGCGACCGGTTTAAGCATCTGTTTGATGGTGGCATTTTCACCGAAGTCGACGTGCCCGCGCCCAAGGACGATCCGCTGCATTTCCGGGATCAGAAAAGATATCCTGATCGCATGAAAGCGGCGCAGAAAAAGACGGGCGAGAAAGAGGCGATGTTGGTCGCCGCTGGTGAAATTGGGCGCACGCCGATTGTGGCGGCTGCGCAGGATTTCTCATTCATGGGCGGATCGATGGGCATGTATGTTGGCAATGCCATCATCGCTGCCGCGCAAGAGGCGGTGAAATTAAAACGCCCGCTGATCCTGTTTTCCGCCGCGGGTGGCGCGCGGATGCAAGAGGGTATCCTGAGCCTGATGCAGATGCCGCGTACCACTGTAGCGGTCGAAATGCTGAAAGAGGCGAACCTGCCCTATATCGTTGTGCTGACACACCCGACTACGGGCGGCGTAACCGCGTCTTATGCGATGCTGGGTGATGTGCATATCTCGGAACCCAACGCGCTGATCTGTTTCGCCGGGCCGCGCGTGATCGAACAGACCATCCGCGAAAAATTGCCCGAAGGATTCCAGCGCGCTGAATATCTTTTGGATCATGGCATGCTGGATCGCGTGACCAAACGGACCGAAATGCGAGACGAGCTAATCACCATCACCCGGATGCTGATGAACCAACCCCCGGCGATCCGGGGTGATCTGCCCGCGCCAGAACCGGAAGAGGCCAAGGCAGACGCCCCAGCTGACGATACGGATCAGAAATGACCCCCCAAACATCTGACGCCATCCTCGACCGGATGATGGCGCTGCACCCCAAGATCATCGACCTGACCTTGGATCGTGTCTGGCGTTTGCTGGATGCGCTGGACAATCCGCAGACCAGATTGCCGCCGGTGATCCATATTGCCGGCACCAATGGCAAGGGCTCGACCCAAGCCATGATCCGCGCAGGGCTCGAAGGGGTTGGGCTTCTGGTTCATGCGTATACCTCCCCGCATCTCGCGCGGTTTCACGAACGCATCCGTTTGGCGGGCGAGCTTATCTCGGAACCCAATCTGACGGCCGTGCTGGATGAATGCTACGCCGCCAATGGCGGTGAGAATATTACCTATTTCGAAATCACCACCTGCGCGGCCCTTTTGGCTTTTGCCCGCGCGCAGGCCGACTACACGCTGCTTGAGGTCGGACTGGGCGGACGTCTTGACGCGACCAACGTGATCGATGCTCCTGCGATGACGGTGATCACACCGGTCTCCATCGACCATGAACAATTCCTGGGCAACACGCTGGCTAAGATCGCGGCTGAAAAGGCCGGAATCATCAAACGCGGTGTGCCTTGTGTCGTTGGTCGGCAACCGGAAGAAGCGATGGAGATCATTGAACAGACCGCTGCCCGCCTCGGCGCACCGCTGATCGCCTATGGCCAGCACTGGCATGTGGCCGAAGAAAACGGACGCCTGATCTATCAGGACGAAACCGGCCTGCGTGACCTGCCGCTGCCCAACCTTCTGGGTGCGCATCAGATTCAGAACGCTGGCGCGGCGCTGGCCGTTCTGCGGCACCTCAACCTGGGCGATGCCGCCTACGAGGCCGCTGTCACCCGCGCCGAATGGCCCGCGCGCATGCAGCGGCTGAAAACGGGCCCTCTGGTTCAGGCCGCGCCGCAAGCCGAGCTGTGGCTGGATGGCGGCCACAACGCCGCTGCTGGTATCGCACTGGCTGATGTGCTGGCCAAACTGCCGAAACGCCCGACCCATATGATCTGCGGCATGTTGAACACCAAGGATGTCACCGGCTATCTCGCACCACTGGCCACGCAGGCCGACAGCCTGACCGCCGTGTCGATCCCCGGCGAAACCGCGACACTCAGCGCCGAAGACACCGCCGCTGCCGCGGCGAAGGTCAATCTGCGAGCCACAACCGCCGCCAGCGTTGGTGATGCGCTTCGCTCAATCGTTACTCAGGACCCACAGGCCCGCGTGCTGATCTGCGGCTCACTTTATCTTGCTGGCCATATCCTGCGCGAAAACGGCTAAGGGCATCCGCCCGCAGGGCTTCATCTGGCCAAAAACATCCCGGGGGAACCGCCAAAGGCGGTGGGGCAGAGCCCCCTAAACGCCCCAATCCTCAGCCTGCATCTCCCTCAGGCGCGAGGCGGTGCGCTCGAATTCAAACGTGCCTTCCCCCTCGACATAAAGCATCTCGGGCTCTGCCGCGGCAGAACAGATCAACCGCACCCGTGCCTCATAGAGCGCATCGATCAAAGTGACAAAGCGCTTGGCTTCGTTGAAATTGTTCCGCGACAGGCGCGGGATGTCTTCCAGCACCAAAACCTTCACCGTTTCGGCAATCGCCAGATAGTCCGCAGGTCCCAGCATCCGGCCGCACAGATCATAAAAGGTCGCCCTGGCAATACCGTTGCGGAACTGAGGCAGCTCAACCGCGCGCCCATTGACCTGCAGCACCAGCGGATCAGCCGAACCACCGGCCAAATCGGTCCAGACCGCGCGAATACTCTGGTGGGCTTCGGGGCCAATCGGGGTGAAATAGACCGGCGCGCCCTCCAACCGGTTCTGCCGATAATCGGTGGGCGAGACCAGTTCCCACACCTGCAGCTGCTCTTTGATATGCGCGATAAAGGGCAGGAACAGCTGCCGGTTCAGCCCGTCCTTATACAGATCATCCGGATGCCGGTTCGATGTCGTTACGACCACCACACCGCCTGCATGCAACATGTCGAACAAACGCCCAACGATCATCGCATCGGTGATATCAGTGATCTGCATCTCATCAAAAGCCAGCAACCGGACGGATTTGACCACTTCTTGCGCCACCGGTGCCAGCGCATCCTCAACACCGTCCTTGCGCGCTTTGTGCATACCTGCGTGGATTTCTTGCATGAAGGCATGAAAGTGAACGCGGCGCGCGGGAATGTCCTGCAAACTGTCGACGAACATATCCATCAACATGGATTTTCCACGCCCAACACCGCCCCACAGGTACAACCCTTTGGGCGCAGGCGGTGCTTTGCGAAACAAACCACGCTTTACCGGAGCTGCAAGTGCTGCGCGGATCCGTTCGAAATGCGGCAGCACGGCCTCTTGCGCATCGTCGCGGGTCAGCTCTCCAGCGTCGATGCGGGTGTCATAAAGCGAGATCAAATCCGTCATAAGTCAGAGCCTTACCGATGAGACGGCGACTTGAAAAGCAAGCAGTTCTGCCGATACATCAAAATTCCTTATCCTCGACCGCAAATCTGTTGAATTGACGGCCAGAGTGAATCCTGTACCGTCGGCGAACGTTTTATGGACCGGGGCCTCCCAATGCCGCATTCTGCCCGCCTAATAAATCCAATCCTGATTGTCGGATGTATCATCATCACGGTCAGTTTCGCTGTGCGTGCCTCGTTCGGGGTGTTCCAGATCCCGATTGCGGATGAGTTCGGCTGGCTGCGCACGGATTTCTCGCTTGCGATTGCGATTCAAAATCTGGCCTGGGGCATCGGGCAACCCATCTTCGCCGCGATCGCCGAAAAGATTGGGGATCGTAAGGCAATCATTCTTGGGGCGCTGACCTATGCGGCAGGCATGGTTTTGTCGGCCTGGTCTATCACCCCGTTTGGGCATCAGATGTATGCTTGGCTGGTGGGGTTTGGCATCGCGGGAACCGGGTTCGGCGTGGTCCTTGCGGTGGTTGGTCGGGCCTCATCAGACAAGAACCGGTCCATGTCTTTGGCGATTGTAACTGCGGCTGGCAGCTTCGGCCAAGTGATCGGCGCACCAACCGCCGAATGGCTTCTCACCTTCTTGCCTTGGCAACAGGTCTTCATCGTTTTCGCCATCGCAATCCTTGCCCTTGTGCTGACACTGCCCTTCATGCGTGCCCCGCAGCCGGTCAGCAAAGCCGAGTTGGAAGAAAGCATGAGACAGATTCTTGGAAAAGCGTTCCGAGATCCGTCTTATGCGCTGATCTTTCTGGGCTTTTTCAGCTGCGGTTATCAACTGGCGTTCATCACCGCCCATTTTCCTGCCTTCGTGACCGAGATGTGCGGCCCGATCCAACCCGGAGGCGTCCTGCACTCCCTGGGTATCACCACCACGTCCGCCTTGGGTGCGGTTGCGATTTCGTTGGTAGGTTTAGCCAATATCGGCGGCACGCTACTGGCCGGTTGGGCGGGCAATCATTTCCCCAAGAAATACCTGCTGGCCGCAATCTACACAGCTAGAACCGTCGCGGCTGCGGCGTTCATTCTCATGCCGATCACGCCGACTTCGGTGATCATCTTCTCAATCGTCATGGGGTCACTGTGGCTCGCCACGGTGCCTCTAACCTCGGGTCTTGTCGCACACCTCTACGGCTTGCGCTACATGGGCACGCTTTACGGTTTCATCTTCCTCAGCCACCAGATCGGAGGGTTCCTTGGCGTCTGGTTGGGCGGACGGATGTACGATGTCTATGGTGACTACACCATGGTCTGGTGGATCGGCGTCGCGGTCGGAGCCTTCAGCGCCATTGTCCACCTGCCGATCCGTGAGAACCGTAGTGCGACACCCGCTCCGGCTTAGCGGGCTTCATCGACGGTCAACAAACCCTCTGCCACCAGTCGATCTGCCCAGCCGTCCGTGCCTTTGAAGTGATGCGTCTGCCATCCACGCCCGCGTGCCGTTTCGATATTGTCGATCCGATCATCTGCAAACAAAAGTGACGCGGGCGGCAGGCCACAATCCGCTTCGACCTGCTCATAGATCGGAATATGAGGCTTCACCATCTTCATCCGGCCCGAAACATATTGCCGGTCGAACTCGTTCAGGAACGGGTAGACGGTGGTGGCATAGTCGAAATTCTGCACGCCGAAATTTGTCAATGCGAACACCGGCACGCCTTTGGCTCGCAACGCCCGCTGCAACCGGACCGAATGTGGGATTTCAGGTGCAGCAAGCTCGATCCATTTGTCGTGCCACATGCGGATCTCATCGCGCCATTTGGGGTATTTCTCAGCCCAGTCGTAGATCGTATCGGTGAAATGATAGCCCTGATCCACCAGATCGTTCATGCCGTGCAAATCAACCTCTTCGAACATGGCCCGACGGCGATCTTCGCCGATCACGCGATCATAATAGCGCTCGGGTTGCCATTCGATCAGGACATTGCCGATATCAAAGATGACCGCTTGAATGGACATGTCGTGATCCTGTGCTGAGTTCGTTCTGCGCGCCGACTGAACCAAGCTAAGCGCTCAAGTTCAAGCACCAACCGCAGCGCGCAGCGCTGCCCAGCCCAACCGGAGACGGCGCATCTGCGATGCGTCGCCGCCGGGCGGGAGCCTTATGCCCGTTTTGCAGCCCTGAGTTCCCGTTCCAACGTATCCAGAAACCGGGACCGGTCGGCTTTGCCAAATGGTTTACCGCCACCACCTGCGCCCAAAGGGTTGGCCGCGCGCAGATCGGTCATCAGGTCGCGCATGGCCAATTGCTGGCCGATATTGGCGGCTGTGAAGGCCTCACCATTGGGGCGTAGCACGCGGGCCCCGGCGTCAACACATTTTGCGGCCAGCGGGATGTCGGATGTGACCACCACATCGCCCTGCCCGCAACGCTCGGCAATCCATTTGTCGGCCTCATCGGCCCCTTCCGAGACGATGACCACTTGCACCAACGGGTTCGCCGAAGGTCGCAGCCCGCCATTCGAGACCAGCGCCATCGGTACTTTGTGGCGGGTTGCGACCCGCTCGGCCTCGGCCTTCACAGGGCAGGCGTCGCCATCGACATAGAGCGTGGTCACGCTTTCTTGGCCTCTTTGGCTGTTGGCTTTTTCTTTACCTTGAATTCTTCCGGGATCGGCATCCGGTTGAACGCGTCCAGACCGGCGATCTTGTAGGCTTCGGCCAGCGTTGGGTAATTGAAGGTGTTCTGGACAAAGTAGTCAACTGTGCCTTTCAGGTTCAGCACAGCCTGAGCGATATGGATCAACTCTGTTGCCCCTTCACCCACAATCTGCACCCCCAGAACTCGGCGGGTTTTCAGCGAGAACAGCATCTTCAGCATGCCATGTTCCAACCCCATGATATGCCCACGCGAGGTTTCGCGGAATCGCGCCACGCCAACCTCGTAGGGAATGCCGCGCTCCTGTAATTCCTCTTCGGACATGCCACAGGTGGAAATCTCGGGCACCGAGTAGATGCCATAAGGGTACCAGGGGCTTTCCGGCAGTGTCGGCGTTTCCAGCGCGTGGCAAGCAGCGACACGGCCCTGCTGCAGCGACGTTGAGGCGAGTGACGGATGCCCGATCACGTCACCTGTCGCATAGATATGCGGCACGTCGGTCTGATAGGTCTTGCGATCCACGTTGATCCGGTTGCGATGATCGGTTTCCAGCCCGACTGCATCCAGGTTCAACGCCGAGGTTGCGCCCATGCGACCGGCGGCAAACAGCAGCATCTCGGCCCGGACATGGCGGCCGTTCTCCAGCGTGACCTCGACATGTTCACCCGCATCTTCGATTGTCTCAACAGCAGAGCCGAGGCGCAGATCGACACCGTTTTCGCGTATCTGATGGGTGAATTCATGGATCAGGCGGCTGTCAATGAAATCTAGAAAGCTCTCGCGGGGTTCAATCAGCGTGACCCGCACGTCCAGGGCCGAGAACATGGTCGCGTATTCCACACCGATCACCCCGGCACCGATCACGATCAGTGAGCGTGGAATCTCTGCCATTTCCAGAAAATCATCGCCATCCACAACGGTCTTGCCGTTGAAAGGCACATAATCGGGGCGATAGGTCTTAGTTCCGGTGGCGATCAGGAATTTGGCTGCAGTCAGGCGGGTTTTTTCGCCCGCATCCGTCGCGACTTCGATCTCGTGCGGGCCAGTGAATGTTGCCAGCCCGTTCAGGGTTTCCACATGGTTGCGGTTGAACTGATGTTCCAACACGTCAACTTCATGATCCAGTGTCATGTGCAAACGCGCCTTGAGGTCCTCGGCGCGGATCTGGTCTTTGACCCGGTAGGAACGACCGTAGAAACTGCGTTCACGCCAGCCAGAAAGGTTCAGAACTGTTTCGCGCAGGGTTTTCGAAGGGATTGTGCCCGTGTGGACCGAAACACCACCAAGCCGGTCCTTGCGGTCGATCACCAGCACACGACGCTTCAGCTTACCAGCCTGGATTGCCGCAGACCGCCCCGAAGGGCCCGACCCGATGATGATCAGGTCATAGTCATATTTGCTCATGCGTTACTCTCCGTACAGTGCTTCGGCGTGGAAGGTGATGTGGTCTTCCATGAAGGTGGAGACAAAGAAATAGGAATGATCATAGCCCGGTTGCAGACGATAGCTGGCCTGCTGGCGGCGTTCAGCAATGGCACTTGCCAGAGCTTCGGGGCGCAGCAGATCGATAAACTGATCATTGGCGCCCGTATCGATCAGGACCGGGCCGTCAAACCCAACCTCTCTCATCATCAGGGACGCATCGTGCTTTTTCCAAAGCCCTTCATCCTCACCCAGATAAGCAGCCAGCTGTTTGCGACCCCAATCCGCACCGGTCGGGTTCGAGATCGGAGCGAAGGCTGAAACCGAGCGGAACCGACCCGGAAGGTTCATCGCCAGCGTCAGGGCGCCATGGCCCCCCATGGAATGGCCCGTGATGGCCTGACGATCCATGTCGATGGCGAAATTCTCGGCCAGAAGGGCGGGCAGTTCCTCGGCTACGTAGTCCCACATGTTGAAATGCGGGGCCCATGGGGATTGCGTTGCATTCACATAGAACCCGGCGCCCTGACCCAGATCGTAGTCTTCGTGATCGGCCACGGCTTCGCCACGGGGCGAGGTGTCAGGAAAGACCACGGCAATCCCTTGCTCGGCCGCCCAGGCCTGTGCCCCGGCTTTGGTCATCGCGTTTTCATGGGTGCAGGTCAGGCCGGATAGGTACCACAGGATCGGAACCGGGCCGTCCTTTGCCTCGGCTGGAAGGAACAGGCCAAAGGTCATATCACATTGGCAAGCTGTTGACGCATGGCGATAGACGCCTTGCACGCCACCGAAACAGGCGTTCTCCGAAACGGTTTCCATCTAGTCTTATCCTCGCATTAGGGTCGGCTAAGGGCTAACGATCCAAGGGCTTCACGTAAAGCCCGGGTGCGTTCGGCGCACGTATTTTTTAAAGGATGAAAATCAGAGCGCAGTGACCCAAGCAATTACAAGCGGTACGGTCAGGATGCTGGCTACGGTCGACAACAGGATCGCTGCCGAGGCGCGATGGGGTGCGACGCCATAATGGGCGGCCAGCATGTAGACATTGCCCGCCACTGGCAGGGCGGCGGCGGCAATTGCTACGGCAGCCGGGAACGTGTCGATGGGCACCAGCCAGAGTACCGCAATCGCGACGCAGGCCGGGTGGACTACCAGTTTACAAAAGCTCAACCAGGCAGCGACCTGAATACGCTCGGCGGATTTGCCAGCCAGAGACGCCCCGATTGCAAACAACGCGCCGGGCGTTGCCGCGCCGCCCAGAATGGTGAGAAAATCGTTCAGTGGGCCGGGGACTGGTACCTGAAAGGCGGACCAAATCAGACCGGCGGAAATCGATACGATCATGGGATTCTTGAGCAGCCCTACTCCAATCAGGTGCAGAGTGGCTGGGGTCAGTTTACCATCTCGCCCCCCATTGATCAGGATCACGATGAGCGAGGAAAACACCACAAGATCAACGGCCAGAACCAACATTACCGGTCCAATAGCAGCTTCGGTCAGCAGTAACGCCAGCATCGGCAGGCCCAGAAACCCGACATTGCCGATTGCGGCGCATTGTGCCTCGACCGCTGCTGTGGGGATGTCCAGCCCTCGGAACCAGGCGATCAAGGTCGCAATCAGATAAACGGCCAGCGTTCCGATCAGATAGCCAATGATCAGGCGACCATTGAAGATCTCAGCAAATGGCAGGGTCGCGGCAAAGCGAAACAGCATCGCCGAGAGGGCAAAGAAGAACACAAATTTGGTCAGGTAAGCCGTGGCTTCGGCGCTGAAAAACCGGCTGCGTCCGGCCCAATAGCCCAGGCCGATGATCGCAAAGAAGGGCAGGGTGCGCAGAAAGATCTCGACCATGGCCTGTCCTAACATGGTTTTGGTCCGTCGCAAGTACGGACATTTGGTTTACCACCCTTAGTGAAGCGGGTCGTGCAAAGTGGTGTTTCAACAGAATTGTGAGGTCAATTCACTTGAGCATGCCGAGAATCCTTGTATCTAAACCGAACGGTTTATAAACTCGGAGCACCTCAGACTAGGAGACGACATGACCCAGACCGCTACGATCCTGCGCACAGGCCGAAAATTTGAACAGGTTCTGAGCGGGGCCCGAGAGGTTTTTATGGCGGATGGGTTTGAAGGGGCCAGTGTGGATGATATCGCTCGGGCGGCGGGCGTATCAAAGGCAACGCTGTACAGCTATTTTCCCGATAAGCGCCTGCTGTTTGTCGAAGTGGCGCAGACCGAGTGCAGCCGGATGGCAGAGCGCGTTATCGCCATGGTCGATGAGACCAAACCCGTACGTGAGGTTCTGACGATTGCGGCAACTCAGTTGGTCAGCTTTTTTGTTTCCGATTTCAACCAACAGGTCTTCCGGGTCTGCGTTGCTGAACGTGATCGTTTCCCTGAATTGGGCCGGGCGTTTTATGAGGCCGGGCCACAAAACGGGCAACGCAGGATGGCCGAGTATCTGGATAAGGCCGTGGCCAAGGGCGAGCTGGCGATCGAGGATATTCAGATTGCCGCAGAACAGTTTGCTGAACTATGTAAGGTACGCTTGTGGCTGCGTGCCGCTTTCGGGATCCAGAAAGAGTTCAGTCAGGACGAGATTGATGAGGTTGCATTGCACGCGGTCGATATGTTCCTTGCGCGCTACGGAGCCTGAAAGCTAAACCGGCGTCAATATTTTGTCCGCATCTGATAGCCCTGATGAAATGTCATCCTGACAAAGGTCACGGGTTTGTTCTGAAACCAAGTGGTGCGTTCCAACTGAAACAGAGGCGTTCCGGGCGGCACTGACAGAAACTCCTGTAGCTGGCCCGTGGCAGGTACCGCAGAGAATGCGATTTCTGCATTTGAGAACGGAATTTCGGATAAAAGCCATTCGTTCGGGCCGACAGTCAGAAAATCCTGATCGACCACATGGGGCACCGTATCCGTGTTGATCCAGCGTTCTTCGAACTGAAAAGGGCGGTTGTCCGCGTGATGCATGCAGTTCAGATGCAACACCTGTGCCCCCTCTTGCAGCCCCAGCTTGGCCTGCAGCCAGGGTGGGCAGTTGATCATATTGCGACTGACCAGAGCATAGCGGTATTCCGCATTCATATCCTCGATGGTCTGGCGTACCACGGTGATCGGCAGTTTTGCCTGTTTGACTGGGGTGGTCACAACACGGGTACCACCTTTGCGCCGACGCGTGATGATGCCCTCATTGGCCAGTTCGCGCAGGGCACGGTTGACAGTGGCGCGGGCACAGCCAAACTCGGCCGCGAGTTCCAGTTCGGTTGGTAACAGACTGCCCTGTGGCCAGATGCGTGTTTGAATGCGGTTCAGCACCTCATCCCGAATATCCTGAAATCCCATGTTCTTTTGTGCGCTCACAGCTTGTTCGGTCCTTAGTGATATTCATAAGTAATTTATGTCTGTGTATTTGCATAGGCAGAGAATTTGGCCGTCAATTGCCTAAAGCGCAGCCAAAAGGGTGCGCATCGCGTTGCGGTAGTTCGCGATGATCCTGTCACGTTGAACATGCCACCCGCTTTGAACCTGATGTCGACCTGCGGACCACAGGTCAGTGACAACATGATCTTTGGCGGCAAATACCAAACCATCCAACAGTTGATCAGGCCGCAGCGCGCAAAGCGACGGATGCTGGCTGTCAATGGCGACCAGATCAGCCAGATTACCCGGTGCGATCTGCCCTGCATCACGGGCAAGCGCTTGCGCCCCGCCTAAAGCGGCTTTGGAATACAGCGACTGCCCGACCGATCCTTCGCCCGTCACCAACACATTGCGTGACAGATCGCGCAAGCGTTGCGAGTACTCCAGTGTCCTTAATTCCTCGGTCAATGAGATCAGCACATTCGAATCCGAGCCAACGCCAAATGCACCATCCGCTGCCAGAAAGCGTGGGCCATTGAAAGGCCCGTCGCCCAAATTGGCCTCTGTCACCGGGCACAGCCCGGCCACAGCGCCGGACCGGGCCATGGCCTGTGTTTCGGCATCGGTCATATGGGTGGCGTGGATCAAGCACCAGTTGGCATCAACCGGAGCATTGGCCAGCAACCATTCGACCGGGCGGGCGCCTAGCCCGGCCTGTACTTCGGCCACTTCTTTGGGCTGTTCTGCTATATGAATATGGATTGGGCCCTGGCCCTGCGCCTGCAGGACTTCTGCCAGATCGCGCGGGCTGGTGGCGCGCAAAGAGTGTGGGGCGATGCCAACCCGGCAATCACCGGGCAGGTTCGTGGCCGCCGCGTGCGCCTGATCGACCAGTGTGCAGAACCGATTAACATCATTGCCAAACCGTTTCTGGCCTTGCTCCAAAGGGTGCCCTCCGACGCCTGCATAGGTATAGAGCACGGGCAGATGAGTCAGGCCGATGCCTGTTTCTTCGGCGGCAGCCATGATGCGGTCGCTTAGCTCAGCCAGGTGATCATAGGGTTGGCCATCCGGCTGATGATGCAAGTAGTGGAATTCGCCGACTGCCGCATAACCGGCCTCTTGCATCTCCAGATAGACAAGTGCTGCGATCGCCTGAACCTGATCCGGGTTCAAATGTGCAGTAAAGCGATACATCAGATCGCGCCACGTCCAGAAGCTGTCGCGCCCTGCGAGCCGGTATTCGGTCATCCCGGCCATGGCGCGTTGAAACGCATGGCTGTGCAGGTTGGAAAGCGCAGGCAGCAGAGTGTCGACACACGAGTCGCCAGCTTGCGGCGTGGTGTCCTGCGTTAGCGTTCTGATCCTTCCATCCTTGATCTGCACCCTCAGATTTCGGACCCAGCCCGAACCCAGCAAGGCGTTCTGTGCGAAAACGGCAGTCATGAGACTCTCCTAAATATGGATAGACAATAAACATAAATGCATATACTGGAAAAGAGAGAAATTGTGATGTGAGAGTCCCATGCAGCCCCAGGATCATCTTTTGATTGATTTGCGTGCCGCGACGATGTCAGGCGCGGATGCCTATGGGTTGATTGACGATGCCGCGATTGCCGTTCAGGCGGGAAAAATCGCTTGGGTTGGTCCGCGAGCGGATGTGCCAGATGCCTATGCGGCACTGCCTCAGCGCGCGCTCGAAGGTCGATTGGTAACCCCTGCGCTGATCGATTGTCACACTCATGTGGTGCATGGCGGCCATCGCGCGGTTGAGTTTGAGATGCGCCTGAACGGGGCCAGCTATGAAGAGGTTGCGCGCGCGGGTGGCGGTATCATTTCGACCGTGACTGCAACCCGTACCGCCAGCGTTGCCGATCTAATCGCGCAGGCCTTGCCGCGCGTGGACGCCATGATGGGCGAAGGTGTGGCGGTAATCGAGGTTAAATCAGGCTATGGGCTGGATCGAGACACCGAACTGAACATGCTGCGCGCCGCCCGTGCATTGCCGCAGCATCGTCCAGTGAGGGTTGTGACCAGTTTTCTGGGTGCACATGCTGTGCCAGCAGAGTATAACGGACGCCCCGACGCCTATATTGCCGAGGTCTGTATCCCGACGCTGCGTGCGGCCCAAGCCGAAGGGCTGGTGGATGCGGTGGATGCGTTCTGTGAGGGCATTGCCTTTCAACCTTACCAGCTGGTGCCTTTATTCGATGCGGCGCAGGAGCTTGGCCTGCCGATCAAACTCCATGCCGAGCAGTTGTCCAATCTAGGCGGGGCTAAGCTGGCAGCCTCAAATGGTGCTCTGTCGGCGGATCACATTGAATATCTGGACGAAGACGGGGCGCTCGCCATGGCCCAGGCGGGCACCGTCGGTGTGATCCTGCCCGGCGCCTTCTACACCCTGCGCGAGACGCAGGCCCCACCCATCGACTTGCTGCGCAAACACAATGTGCTGATGGCCCTGGCAACGGATTGCAATCCTGGCTCGGCTCCGATGACCTCGTTGCTGTTGACCATGAATATGGGTTGCACCCTGTTCCGCATGACACCCGAAGAGGCATTGCGGGGTGTAACCACCCATGCCGCCCGTGCCTTGGGGCTAAAGGACTGCGGCCAGATTGCCCCCGGCTTGCGCGCAGATCTGGCCGTTTGGGATGTGGCCCACCCGGCCGAGCTGGCCTATCGCATCGGATTTAACCCGCTTCATGCCCGCATCATCGGAGGTGCAGTTTGACCACCCTGACACTCACGCCCGGCGCTGTTTCACTGGCGCAGCTGGAACAGGTCTATCGCGAAGAATGCGCTGTCAGGCTGGACCCGGCGTGCCGGCCTGATATCAAAGCCGCCCATGCCCGCATTGCCGATGCGGCGGCGGGTGAGGCGGCGGTTTACGGGGTCAATACCGGCTTTGGCAAACTGGCCAGCGTCAAGATCGCGGCCGAGGACACGGCGACCCTCCAGCGCAACCTGATCCTGTCGCATTGCTGTGGCGTTGGGCCTGCCATCCCGCGGGCGCATGCGCGGTTGATGATGGCACTGAAACTGCTCAGTCTTGGGCGCGGCGCATCTGGCGTGCGGCTGGAGCTGATCGATCTGCTGGAGGCGATGCTGGACAAAGGCGTGACCCCGGTGATTCCCGCGCAGGGGTCGGTCGGTGCTTCGGGCGATCTCGCCCCGTTGTCGCATATGGCGGCGGTCATGATGGGTGCGGGTGAGGCAGAGTTTGACGGTCAGGTCATGGCGGGCGGTCCGGCATTGGTGGCTGCCGGTCTGACGCCGGTGGAACTGGGCCCGAAAGAAGGTCTGGCGCTGATCAATGGCACCCAGTTTTCGACCGCGTTTGCACTGGCGGGTTTGTTTGGAGCATGGCAGGCGGCGCAAAGCGCGTTGGTCACGTCGGCGCTCACCACCGATGGCATCATGGGCTCGACGGCGCCTTTGCAGCCCGAGATTCATACTCTGCGCGGCCATCGCGGCCAGATCGAAGCAGGGGCAACCATGCGCGCACTATTGGCTGGATCGGTGATCCGCGAAAGCCACCGCGAGGGCGATACGCGCGTTCAGGACCCGTATTGCATTCGCTGTCAACCACAGGTCGTCGGCGCGGCGATGGATGTGCTGCGTCAGGCCTCTGTGACGCTTGAGATTGAGGCGAATGCAGCCACCGATAACCCTCTGGTCCTGTCCGAGGCTGGTCTGATCGTTTCAGGTGGTAACTTCCATGCGGAACCGGTGGGTTTTGCTGCTGACATGATCGCGCTGGCCGTGGCCGAGATCGGGGCGATTGCCCAACGCCGTATCGCGCTGATCGTCGATCCGGTACTCAGCTTTGATCTGCCGCCCTTCCTGACACCCAATCCGGGTCTGAACTCGGGCCTGATGATCGCCGAGGTCACCACGGCGGCCCTGATGAGTGAAAACAAACATCTGGCCAACCCCTGTGTGACGGATAGCACACCGACCTCGGCCAATCAGGAGGACCATGTCAGCATGGCGGCCCATGGCGCGCGGCGCCTGGGGCAGATGGTGACCAATCTGGAACGTATTCTGGGTGTCGAATTGTTATGCGCCACGCAAGGGGTCGAGTTCCGCGCGCCTTTGCCCACCAGCCAGACCTTGCAGGGCGTGATGGCGCGGCTGCGCGCCTTAGTGCCGCCGCTTGGTGAGGACCGCTATACCGCGCCCGATATCGAGGTAGCCTATAGACTGATTGCCAGTGGTGAGATTGCACACAACACAGGCGTCGATATGCCGGAACTGGGCGCATGATTGATCCAGTTGCGGTCACTCAAGGCGACAGCCCCATCGTGCTGGGCCTGCCTCATACTGGCACTTATGTGCCGCCTCAGATCGAAGCCAAGCTGAACAACCAGGGCAGGGGGCTGGCAGACACCGACTGGCATATTGACCGGCTCTATTATGGGCTGATCCCCGATGCCACGATCGTGCGTGCCACATTCCATCGCTATGTGATCGATGCCAATCGCGATCCGGCGGGCGTGTCGCTCTATCCCGGTCAGAATACCACAACGCTGGTGCCGCTTACGGATTTTGACGGCCACGGCATCTGGGATCAGCCGCCGTCCGAGCCTGAAATCGCCGAACGCAGGGCGATGTTCCACGCGCCGTATCACGCCGCCCTTGAGGCTGAGCTGGCGCGGGTCAAGGCGATCCACGGGGTGGCGGTATTGTATGACTGCCATTCGATCCGCAGCCACATCCCGTTCCTGTTCCACGGCACTCTGCCAGACATGAATCTCGGCACAAATGGCGGCGTCACATGCGCGCCGCAGATTGAGGCCATTGCCCATGAATTTGCCGCCTCGTCCCCCTATGGCACCGTCCTGAACGAACGTTTCAAAGGCGGGTGGACCACCCGGCATTATGGCCGCCCTGCCGAGGGGCTGCACGCCATCCAGATGGAACTGGCCCAGTCCACTTATCTGCGCGCCGAAACGGCACCATGGAGCTATGACACCCAAAAAGCCGACCGTCTGCGACGTTGGCTCAAAGACCTACTCGACGCTATCCACGACACTGCATTGGAGCTTGCCCGATGACCGACCCTCGCAAAAACACCCGTGATATCTATCCGCCCACCGGGTCTGAGCTGAACGCCAAAAGCTGGATGACCGAGGCGCCCCTGCGGATGATGATGAACAACCTGCACCCGGATGTGGCCGAGAACCCACATGAGCTGGTGGTCTACGGTGGCATTGGCCGCGCGGCACGGACGTGGAAGGATTTTGACACCATCGTCGCCAGTCTCAAGGATCTTGAGGAAGATGAGACGCTGGTGGTGCAATCCGGCAAACCGGTGGCCATTGTGCGGACGCATACGGATGCGCCTCGGGTGCTGATCGCCAATTCAAACCTCGTGCCGCATTGGGCCAACTGGGATCATTTCAACGAGCTCGATAAGAAGGGTTTGATGATGTACGGCCAGATGACCGCTGGCTCGTGGATTTACATTGGCACGCAGGGCATCGTTCAGGGCACCTATGAGACCTTTGCCGAGGCCGGGCGTCAGCATTATGACGGCGACCTGACCGGCAAGTGGATTCTAACGGGGGGTCTGGGCGGCATGGGGGGCGCGCAGCCGCTGGCCGCTGTATTCGCCGGTGCCTGCTGTCTGGCGGTCGAGTGCAACCCGGACAGCATCGATTTCCGCCTGCGCACCAAATACCTGGACGAAAAGGCCGAAACGCTGGACGAGGCGCTTGAGATGATCGACCGCTGGACCAAGGCGGGAGAAGCCAAGTCGGTCGGACTGCTGGGCAATGCCGCCGAGATTTTTCCCGAAATTTACGCGCGAATGCAGGCCGGTGGCATGCGGCCCGACATCGTCACCGATCAGACCAGCGCGCATGACCCGGTCAACGGTTATCTGCCCATCGGCTGGACCATGGCGCAGTGGAAGGAAAAGCGCGAAAGCGACCCCAAGGCGGTGGAAAAAGCTTCGCGCGCATCGATGAAACAGCATGTGGCCGCGATGGTCGATTTCTGGAACGCAGGCGTTCCGACTTTGGATTATGGCAACAACATCCGGCAGGTGGCGCAGGATGAGGGGCTGGAGAACGCCTTTGCCTTCCCCGGCTTTGTCCCCGCCTATATCCGCCCGCTATTTTGCCGTGGCATCGGCCCGTTCCGCTGGTGCGCGCTGTCGGGCGACCCGGAAGATATCTACAAAACCGATGCCAAGATGAAAGAGCTGTTCCCAGAGAACACCCATCTGCACAATTGGCTCGACATGGCGCAGGAGCGGATCGCCTTCCAGGGCCTGCCAGCGCGTATCTGCTGGATCGGATTGGGTGATCGTCACAAGGCCGGATTGGCCTTCAATGAAATGGTTCGGAACGGCGAGTTAAAAGCACCCGTGGTGATTGGTCGGGACCATTTGGACAGTGGCTCAGTCGCCTCGCCCAACCGCGAGACTGAGGCGATGAAAGATGGCTCGGACGCAGTGTCGGATTGGCCGTTGCTGAACGCACTGGTCAATACGGCCTCGGGCGCGACCTGGGTCAGCCTGCACCATGGCGGAGGGGTCGGTATGGGCTTTAGCCAGCATGCGGGCGTAGTGATCTGTGCTGACGGCACCGACGCAGCAGCAAAACGTCTTAAGCGGGTGCTGTGGAATGACCCGGCATCCGGCGTGTGGCGCCATGCGGATGCGGGGTATGACATCGCCAAGGAGTGCGCCCGCGAACATGGGCTGCGTTTGCCGGGTATTCTGGATTGATCACATGCAAGAGAGCCGGGCTGAGCCAGACCCGGCTCAAGTGATCAGACCGACGACAGCGCCGCGCGGCACCAGACGCAATCGTGGTCGGAAAGCGGTGTTCCCTCATCCGAGATCGAGGTCAAAAGCCCCTTCTCTTCACATCGCAGATCGCGACCTGCCAGCCAATCCAGCTTCATCACACGCTGAGGATGTGGGGTGATCAGGCTGGGGCGCGTGGTCGTTCCGTCGATTGTGAAACCCCAATTATAACCGCGTGTTTCGGCCAAACCAAAAAGACTCTCGTTCTGCCAGTTAAAATCCGGCGGCAGGTGGTTACCGGTGTTCAAATCCCCACCGATCAGAACCGGCAGTCCCGGCGCGAAGCTGTCGATAGCACCTAGCAAGACATCGAACTGCGTGTGGCGATGCGCTGCGTCGGCGTTGCTTTCCAGATGGGTGGAAACGACGCAAACGGGGCCACTTTCCGTTGGCAAAACAGCAGCAATGGCCATTCGGCCACCAACGCGCGGCTGGTCGGGATCTGCGGCACCTTCGTCGCAGGAAAACCAGTGGCCATGATCGTCCAGCCGGATCAGGGCGGTGCGTTCAAATGGCACCGAAGACAGGATCGCGTTGCCGTGCCATCCCAGCGTGTTGAAGTCGTCTTTGCAGAAATGGCGCTCGGTCGGGCCACCCAGATCGAGCTCGTGAAACTCGACCCCAAAGGCGTAGACCATTTCAAGGGCATCTGCCATCACCTCGGTTGTATGTCTTTGCGAGGTGCGTGCCATGCCGTGATCGACCTCGGACAGCAGAACAACATCGGGGCTGATCTGACCAAGATGCGCGGCGGTTGCCTCGGGGAACAGGCAGCGTTCCACATTCCATGCGGCCACGGTGAACTGCGCGGGCAAAGTGGAGGCCTGCGCCCGCCCACCAAGCTGCAGGGCATTCATCGCTGGAATATCGCGCAACAACTCTCGATGTGCAGCGGCGGTTCGCGGGGCGGACAATATGCCTATCCGCTGATCCGGTGTCACAGCGGGAAGCACATCCAAAACGTCTGTGATCAAATGACTTTTCCTGTTTCCACATCAAACAGACGCAACGCGTCAGGTTTCAGGGTGATCTGGGTCTCGCCTGTTTGGGCCGCGTGATCTTTGCTGACCAGAACGGTGAAGGGCTGGCCACCAAGCTGACCGTGCAGCAACCGATGCGCGCCCAGTTCTTCAAGGATATCCACCTGAAACGGCACGAAACCCTGACCATCCAGTTCGATATCTTCGGGTCGGATGCCGAGTGTCACCGGCCCGTTGGCCGAAGCGGGAGCGGTCATGATCCCGTCATAGCCGTTGATCCGCACCTGGCCTTGATCGACCTGTGCCTCAATCAAATTCATCGGCGGCGCACCCATGAACGAGGCGACAAAGGTCGAGGCCGGGTTGTGATAGATCTCCGAAGGCGTGCCGATCTGTTCGATCTGGCCAGCGTTCAGCACGATGATGCGGTCTGCCATGGTCATGGCTTCGACCTGATCGTGGGTTACGTAGACGGCCGTCGTGCCAAGGCGGCGTTGCAAGGCCTTGATTTCGATCCGCATCTGGTTGCGCAGCTTGGCGTCGAGGTTGGACAGCGGTTCGTCAAACAGGAACAACGCCGGATCACGCACAACCGCGCGGCCCATGGCGACGCGCTGACGCTGGCCGCCCGACAATTGCGCCGGTTTACGGTCCAGATATTCGGTCAGGTTCAGCATCTTGGCGGCGTCTTCGACCTTGGCTGCGATCTCGGACGCGGGTGTGCCGCGGTTTTTCAACCCGTAGCCAATATTCTTGCGGACAGTCATATGCGGATACAAAGCGTAGTTCTGGAACACCATCGCGATGTCCCGGTCTGCCGGGTCCACGTTGTTGACCACCCGGTCACCGATTTTTAGCGTCCCTTCGGTGATATCCTCCAGCCCCGCGATCATGCGCAACAAAGTGGATTTGCCGCATCCCGAAGGGCCGACCAGCACGACGAACTCGCCATCCTGAATGGTGAAACTGGTGGTCTCAACCGCTTTGAAGCCGTTGGGATAGACCTTGCGGATGCCCTCCAATGAGACCTGAGCCATGCGCGTATTCCTTATTTATCGGATTCTGTGAGGCCCTTGACGAACCAATTCTGGAAGAAGATGACGATCGCCACCGGCGGGATCATCGCAACGATAGCCAGGGCAAGCGCCTGTCCATGCTCGGGGATCTGACTGTCGGTATAGGTCAGCACGATCTGTTTGATCCCACGGACCAGTGTGAAGAAGCTTTCATCTGTGGTGATCAGCGTTGGCCACAGATACTGGTTCCAGCCAAAGACAAACATGATAATGAAGATCGCCGCGATCATCGTCCGGCTGAGCGGAACGAGGATGTCGACAAAGAACTTCCACGGACCTGCACCATCGATCCGCGCAGCCTCGGCCAATTCCTCGGGGACGGACATAAAGAACTGTCGGAAGAAGAATGTACCGGTGGCCGACGCGATCAGGGGAACGATCAGGCCGGTGTAGGTGTTGGTCAGGCCCAGCTTCTGGATCGCCTCATAGGAAGGCAGAATGCGGACTTCGAGCGGCAGCAACAGGGTGGTGAAGATAACCCAGAAGGCCAGCGTTGCAAAGCGCAGGCGGAAATAGACGATGGCATAGGCGGCCATCATCGAGATGATGATCTTGCCGACGGCAAAGCCGATCCCCAGGATGAACGAATTCATCAGCATCAATGTGCCGTCAACGGTTTGGGTAAATCCGCCTTTCTCGAACATGGCGGCGTGGAAGTTCTTGCCCAGATCGTCGCCTAGGCCCACCTGAATGCCCTGTCGGTGGATGGTCACGGCATCATGGCTGGCTGTGGTCAGCGCCAGCAAGGGTGGCAGGATCATCAGCAATGATCCCAGGATCAGCACAAAGTGATCGCCGATGGTTTCCCAGCGGATTTTGCGGGGGCGGCGGGCGGTTTCGGTCGTTTCAAGGGTGGTATCAGCCATGGTTCGCCCCCTCAGGTATAGTGGATCCGGCGTTCAACGAGCCGGAACTGAAAGACGGTCAGGATTAGAACCAGACCCATAAGAATGACGGATTGCGCAGAAGAGCCGCCCAGGTCGTTGCCTCGGAACCCGTCCAGATAGACCTTGTAAACCAGAGTCATCGGATTGTTTCCCGGCTCACCCTTCATCAGCGCGTCAATCACGCCGAACGTGTCGAACAGCGCATAGGTGATATTGATGATCAGCAGGAAGAACGCGGTGGGGGCGAGCAAAGGGAAGGTGACCTGCCAGAACCGCCCAGTGGCCGAGCGGTTGTCGATCATTGCCGCCTCGCGCACCGAGCGCGGGATCGATTGCAGGCCGGACAGGAAGAAGATGAAATTGACAGGGATTTGCTTCCAGACCGATACGATGATCATCGCGGTTGCGGTGGCGTTGTAGTCTACGCCCAGTTTGAAATCCCAGCCAAACATCTGGAAGAACTTGGTCATTGGACCGGTGCTTTGGTCAAAGAACAGGATGCCCAGAAATCCGGCAACCGGAGGCGCGATGGCGTAGACCCACATCAGCAACGTTCGATAGGTCTTGGCGCCGCGCAGAACCTTATCGGCCTTGACCGCCAGCAGCAGCGCGATGGCCAGTGAGAAGAAAGTAACCAGAACCGAGAAGACAATCGTAAACCAAGCAATGCGTTTATACTGATCATTGCCAATCAACGACGTATAGTTGTCGGCCCCGACAAAGGTTGACCCAAATCCGAAAGGGTCTTGCAGAAAGAAGGACGATTGCAGCGCCCATCCCGCAGGCCAGTAAAAGAAGATGGCGATGATCATCAACTGTGGCAGCAGCAAAGCCACAGGAAGCCAGATATTATCAAAACCCGCGCGTTTCATAGGTCGTCCAGTTGTAGAAATGGGGGATGGCCGCGCCCGAAGGCGCGACCATCCTGGGGGTGATCCCAGGGATTAACCCTGAGTCTTTGCAAAGCGGGCCAGCAATTCGTTGGCTTCTGCTTCGATGTTCTGGAACGCGGTTTCCACGTCGGTTTCACCGGTCAGGATACGGCCATATTCGCGGTTCATGATGTCGCGGATCTGGACGTAGAAGCCCATGCGGTAGCCTTTGGTGTTGTCACCGGCTTTCGCCTGCAGCTGGTTCACGCCAACTTCAGCTGCCGGGAAGCGGTCATAGTGGCCATCTTTCTTGGCAACGTCATAAGCAGCTTCGGTGATCGGAACGTAGCCAGTCTCCTGATGCCAGAAATACTGGGTATCGGGCGCGGTCAGGAAGCGGAAGAACTCGGCCGTGGCTTTGTTTTCTTCGTCCGATTTTCCAGCCATCGCGAACAGAGCAGCACCGCCGATGAAGGTTTGTGTCGGCTCAGGCGTCACGGCTTCCCAATAAGGCAGCTCGGTTGCGCTGAACTCAAAACCCAAATCTTTCTGCAGAAGTCCACCAAACGAGCCCGAAGACCCCAGCCACATGGCAACTTTGCCTTCTTCGAAAGGCTTGGCGTTGTCGCCCCAGCCGGTGCCGTACCATTCAAACAACCCGTCTTCTTTCCAGTCGCTCACGGCCTGGAAATGAGCCTTAATGGCGTCGTTGTTGACCAGAATCTCGGTGTCCATGCCGTCATAGCCGTTGTTGTTGGTCGCAAACGGCAGGTTGTGACGCGACATGAAGTTTTCGGTGAATATCCAAGGCAGGTGCGACTGGCTGAGCGGGATATAGCCCGCTTCTTTCAACGCCGGAGCGGTGGTGGACTGGAACTCTTCCCATGTCTTCGGGGGCGTAACGCCAGCGGCTTCCAGCGCGTCGACGTTGTAATACAGGATCGGCGTCGACGAGTTGAAGGGCATCCCGATCATCTTGCCGTCGCTGTCAGCATAGAAGTAACGCACACCGGCGATGTAGTCGTTGATGTCGAACTCAACACCATTGTCAGCCAGAAGGTCCTGAACCGGAACGGTCGCGCCTTTTGCCGCGATCACGGTCGCGGCCCCGGCATCAAAGACCTGCATTATGTTCGGTTGCTCACCAGCGCGGAAGGCCGCGATACCAGCAGTAAGCGTCTCTTCGTAGCTGCCTTTGTAGATCGGAGTAATTGTGTACTCGTCTTGCGACGCGTTGAACTTTTCGGCGACCTTGTTGACGGTTTCCCCCAATTGCCCGCCATGGGCGTGCCACCAGGTAATTTCTGTTTCTGCAAAAGCCGTAGTCGCGGTAAACGCGAGGGCAGCAGCCGTTGCGCAAAACTTCAGTTTGGTCATGTTTTCCTCCGGTTCGGTGTCGGCCCCTTGCAGCTAAGAGACCGTTGGCACCTTGTGCCAGTTTATTGTGCAGGCTCCCCTGCGGCGTGTGTCGCGCGCAGCCTCCGTCCTGCATTGTATAGGCACGTCTGGATTCTGCACACGTGCCCACATAATGTTAACGTATGACAGTTCAGTGAAAGATTTCTAGCAATATTGACAAATTCTACCAAATCGAAGGACAGGATGAGCGTGGCTCAGGATCATGACAAACCTGCCGATAGGCGCCGCCGGGTGACCGCGCAAGCCGTTGCAGATGCGGCTGGCGTGTCGCGTTCAGCGGTATCACGCGCTTTTACGCCAGGTGCGTATCTTGATGAAAGCAAAAGAAGAATCATCGAGAAAGTAGCCCATCACATGGGCTATCAACCAAATGCATTGGCTGCCGGGCTGAAGGACGGGCGCTCGCATCTGGTGGCCGTCTTTGTCGGTAATATGCGCAGCACATATGATTCCGAATTCGTGAGCGCTTTGGTCGGGAAACTGAACGCTTTGAACAAATGGCCGATTCTCATCGATGGCGGGGATCAGCGTGCAGAAGACGCGATTGAGCAGGTTCTGCGCTATCCATTGGACGCTTTGATCCTGCGTGGTGGTAGCATGCCGCGCGCATTGGTCACGCGGTGCACCAAGTTCGGTGTGCCGATGATTTCCACAGGCCGAATCGTCCAGGCACCGGGTGTCGACAATGTCTGTTGCCGCAATGCCGACGGTACGGGGCTTGCGGCCCAGGTGCTGGTCGACAAGGGGCGCACACGGTTTGGGTATCTAGGCGGCGCACCGAGTTTCTCGTCATCGGCTGAGCGCAGATTGGGTGTAATCGGTGTTTTGGACAAAGCGGGGTTAAACTTGATTGCCGAAGCCACAGGCGATTTCACTGTTGAGACAGGGCACGAGATTGCGTTGAAACTGTTGGCCGAGCATAAGCTGGACGCGTTGGTTTGTGCCAACGACGCCAGTGCGATCGGCGCGCTGACCGCCGCGCGAGAGTTGGGTTTGGACGTTCCGAGTGATCTTTCACTGATCGGGTTTGACGATATCGAAATGGCCAGATGGCCAAATTTCGATCTCAGTACCGTCAACAACCCGATTGATGATGCGGTTGATCAAGTTATTGCGTTGCTTGAACGCAGGCTGGCAGAGCCGGGCAAGCAAAGCGAAACCATTATGATCGATCCGTTTTTCGTCCCGCGTGGAACGCATTAGGTCAAACGTTTCGCGCCGATTTGAACAGGTACAGGAATACGAAAAGCGACCCGATCGATGTGGTCACGATGCCGACTGGTAACTCCTGAGGGGCCAGCAACAGTCGGGACACAATGTCAGAGGCGGTCAGCAGGATGGCCCCCACAATGGCCGAGGTGATCAACAGGTTGCGATGGAGCGTTCCCGCTATTCCACGCGCGATATGAGGGACCATCAGACCGACAAAACCGATGACACCCGCGACTGACACGAAGCTTGCCGTGGCGAGGGCTGCAACAAAGAACATACGAAAGCGCAGGCCCTGCACCGGGATACCCAACGTGGCGGCGGTGAAATCTCCGGTCAGAAGGGCGTCAAGCCAGCGGCTGCGATAGAGTGCATAGCCCAGGATCAGGGCCAGCCCGATCAAGACCAGTGGAAACGTCTCCCACCGGGCAAGGCCCAGTCCGCCCAGCATCCAGAAGATCACCGAATGGGCGGCGCGGTTGTCTCCGGAAAAGATCAGATAGTTGGTGATGGCGGAGAACAGGAAAGACACGGCAAGCCCCGCCAGGATCAGTTTTTCCGGTGCACTTGTGCGCAACCCCTGGACCAAGGCCAGCACGATGCCTGATGCGATCAGGCCGCCGCAAAACGCAGCCAGCGGTAGGGTCCATATGCCCAGCACATCGCCGGTGACCGTGATGACCAGAACAGCGCCCGCAGCCGCGCCCGACGAGAGACCGAATAGAAACGGATCTGCCAAGTCGTTGCGCGTGGTGGTTTGCAGAACCACCCCAACGACACCAAGCCCTGCACCGATGACAGCGGCGAACAGCGCACGCGGCAGGCGCAGATCAAACACGATCCGATGCAGCGGTGACATCTCGCCTTCTGACAGACCTGTGCCCAGGCCGATGGCAGCAATGACATCCGACACTGGGATCGGGGTTGTACCGTAGACTGTCGACAGCAGCAAAAGGGCGGTCAAAACGACCGCCCCCAGCACAACTATCCGGCCCGTATGGACCATATCAGTTGGTCGCCGTCGGGTGCATCGCATCCGCCATCTTCTGGATCGCATCGATGTTCGCCGGTCCGGGCGTCAGCTCTTCGTAGTGCAGGCCGATCCAACGTTCGTTCTTTACCGCATCGGTTTGGGACATCACTGGATGCTCTTGCAGAAACTTGAACGTGTCCTCTGCCCCGTTGCCGGTCTGATAGTCAAGCAGCACTAGAAATTCCGGGTTCGATGCAGCAACCGCTTCCCACGAGGTGCGGCCCCAGCTGGTATCCATGTCATGGGTGACGTTTTCGCCGCCAGCCGCTGCGATCATCGCATCGGGGATGGCGAATTTGCCAGCGGTAAAGGGCGCATCTGCCGGGCCGTCCAGTAAGAATACACGGGGTTTGGCCAGATCGGCGGTCTTGGCTTCGATGGCAGACAGCTGTTCTTTCCAGCCTGCTACCAGTTCCTCGGCCTTTTCCTCGACATGCATGACCTGACCCAGACGCAGCACATCGTTGAACAGCAGGTCCATGCTGGCCTCAGGGCGGTCCTTGTCTAGATGCACGCAGCTTTCGGTCAGGATCATTGTCTTGATGCCGAACGGGGCCAGAGTGTCCGGGGTCACGTCGCCGCCGGGCTTCATGCCATAATACCAGCCCGCGAAGAACAGATCGGGCTCGGCCGCAACCAGGTTTTCGACGGTTGGGTATTTCGGCGCCAGTTCCGGGATGTCACCGCGCAGCTTATCGAAATCAGGGCTGGTCTTATACCAACCTGTGATACCGGTCAGGCCAACGATGTGTTCTTGCAGGCCCAGCGCAAAGGCCATGTCTGTCATGTTCATGTCATGCACAACCAGCCGTTCCGGCTTGGCGTCGAACACCAGCGGTTCGCCGCAATTGTCCACGGTTACTTCATGGGCCGCCGCGCCGCTGGCCAAGCCGGTGATCATCAAAGCTGACCAAATTTTCTGTTTCATCAATGTCTCCTGTTAAGATGAAAGCGTTCGTTTTCGGATATCCAGCGCCGGGATCACGCGCCCTTCGTGCTGGAAGCACAGGTAGTCAACACCAAACGTGTCGCGCACATGATCCGGCGTTAGTATCTGGTCGACTGGCCCAAAGCCCGTCATGCGTGTGGATTTCATCAGCGCGACATGGCTGGCGAATTCCGGGATCATGACAAGGTCATGCACGATCATCACCACCGTCACGCCCAGCTCGGCCACCAGCGACAGCATGTGCCCCTTGGCATCAGGGTCCAGATGATTGGTGGGCTCGTCCAGAAACAAAAGCGAGGGGTTCTGCGCCAATGCACGCGCGATATGAGCGCGTTGGCGTTCGCCGCCCGAGAGCCGCTGCATCGGCTTATCCGCCAGATGGGTTAGCTCGGTCGTGCGCAGAACGCGCGCAAGGTCCATCTTGTGGTCTTCTGTCGAGCGGTCGCTTTGAATGGGAATCTGACCCAGCGCAACGTAGTCGCGCAGCTTTAGGCGGCCATCGGGCAGTTCCTGCTGACCAACAACCGCAATGGTCCTGGCGCGTTCCTGCGCAGACAGGCTGCGCAGGCTTTGACCGTTGATCCGTACGTCCCCCAGCGCCAGACGTTCGACCCCACAGAGCAGGTTCAGCAGCGTTGTTTTACCGGCACCGTTCGGACCGGCGATGGCAAGTATGGCACCTTCTTCCAAAGAGAACGAGACGTCTTGCAGCAACACATCGCCATTCAGGGCGTAGTATTCCAGATTCTCTGCGACCAGAAAGCTCATGCCTTACCCGCCTTTGGAAGACGGGGCAGACGCGCCAGTGTTTTGAATAGCAAGGCGGGGGGGCGATCCGTTGCGCTGGTCCAGCCGCTCTCGCTGTCGCGGTACTGATGGGCGAAGGCGGCGATTGCATTCAGATCGGCGGTACTTTGAATATCGCCAAACAGGTATTGCGCCTTGCCTTCGGCTTGCAGACCGATGGCCATGGGACGTTCGCATCCTGCCATGCATGGGATCAGTCGCGTAGCGAACCCGTCGGGTAGCAACGCGTCCAGCAGACTTTGGGCGGCGCTGGCCTCGATCTCACCCTGACAGGTCGAGCAGATCAGCACAAAATGATCAGCCGCGCGATGCATGGCCATCCTCAACGCGCAGAATGCCCGTGTCGAAAGTGCCAGTCCCGATAGGACGCATATGTGCCATCAATCCTCCTTCCAGGACGCCCCGTCCCGGGTTGGTTTCACAGGTGATGGCAGGTCTCCTGACTTGCGGGTCGTTGCTTGGCCAACCTTCCCGGCCTGTTCGGGCCAGTGGTGATTTGGCGTCGCTCTCCGCTTACAGTTGCGGGGGCAGTTACGGACTTGGCCTGTTCCGATATTCCGGGGGCCGCACCGTATTCCCATTTTCATCCCGCACCCAAAGCTGCGGGAACCATCACAGGTCAGCTATTCTGGACAAGACACGCTTGTCAAGCAATCGCTGAGAGGCTCGGGTCAATCTCGGGGTAGATCAGTAATCCGCAACCAGCAGGAACTCGGCCTCGGTATCTTCTTCGATCGTGGCAAAGCGGGGGATGGGTTGTTCGAACACGTTATCGGTGCGGTCGTCGTTTACGGTTGAGACCTCGCCGATCAGGCAATCCCCGCGCTCGGCCCAGAAGGCGTGCCAGATTCCGGGCATAAGGGTTACACTTTCGCCGGGTTTCAGGCGCAGCAATTCGCCCGGAGTGATGGTGATATCGCATCCGTCGCTGGGCACCACAACCGGTGTGTCGCGGTCTACGCTGCCATCGGGGTTCGAGGCATAGATCTCCATCACCAGATCGCCGCCGCCCCGGTTGATGATATCCTCGGCTTTGACGATATGACGATGCATCGGCGACAGCTGCTTGTCGCGCGAGATCAGCAGTTTTTCTGCATAAAGCATCCCACGACCCTGGCTCAGATCGTTCTCATCCCCATTGCGCAGGGTGAACAGGAACAGGCCAAGCTCATCAAATTTGCCTTGCCCGTAGTCGGTGATGTCCCATCCCAGTCCCCGGGCGCGGATCGTGTCGGCCTTGGCGCTGCGCATCTGATCCGGAGACCAGTCGGCAAAGGGGGGCAGGATGAAACCGAAAGACTGGATAAAGGCCTGTGCATCGGTCTTGATGTGGTTGATGTCGGAACGTTTCATGTGACTTCCCTTTTTGGGACTAGAGCTCGTGCGCCCAGGGCGGGTTGGCCCCGGCACGCGATACGGTGACTGCTGCAACATCTGAACCCAACGCTAAAGCTGCACGCAGGCTTTCTTTTGTCAGATCGCGCAGCCCGGCTTTGGTCAGATATCCGGAACGGTGAAGTTCCGCCAGCACGCCAGCGTTGAACGTATCGCCCGCCCCCACCGTATCGACAACCTGAACCGCTTTAACCGGTATCGTGGTTTCCGAGCCATCGCGTAGATAACCCGAAGCCCCCTGGCTCCCACGTGTAACAATCACAACCGCGGGACCGGCTTGCAGCAACAAAGGCACTTTCTCGGCATGGGTTTCGGGCCCCGGAATGATCCAGTCCAGATCTTCATCCGAGACTTTGAGGATATCGGTCTGCGCAATCATGGCATTCAAACGGGTGCGGTATCTGGTCTGATCCTGGATAAACCCCGGTCGGATGTTGGGGTCCAACATCACCGCTCGATCCGTCCCGTGATGGCTTAGCAAGGCAGCATAAGCATCGGCGCAGGGTTCGCAGGCAAGACTGATACCGCCTAGATACAGGGTCGAGATGGCGGGCAGTTGGTCGGGCATATCCTCGGGCTGAAGCATGCGCCCGGCAGTGTTCTCGTCAACGAAGTTGTACGATGCATGACCATCGACCAGTTTCACAAACGCCAAAGTGGTTGGGCGGTCGCTGGTGATCACATGGGAGGTATCCACATGGCTCGCTTTCAGCGTATCCGCCAATTGTTCACCAAACATATCGGACGACAGGCCGGTCAACATGCCAACAGGCGCGCCCAATCTCCCCAACGCGATCGCCGTGTTGAAAATTGCACCTCCAGAATGGGGTACATACCCTTGGGCACCCGAGACTGTAGGCTCGGTGATCATATCGATCAGCGCTTCTCCGCAGCACAGGATCATCCCGCGTTCCTTCATTGAGAATTGTCAGGCGGTTCTACCGCATGAGGGCATTTTTGCAGAAGTTGTTAGCGCCAACAATGCCAAATTCGACCTGTTCTGAGACATAGAGATCCATTCCACGCCGCAGCTCGCTGAACCGGCCACCATTGTTGAAGGCATCCAGAAAACTGTCTCCGAACAGCCAGCGGTTTTTTTCCGCCACGCCACCGACCAGAAAGACGCCGCCAATTGGCATCAATGTGACAGCCATATCCCCTAGCAAAGCGCCCAGATGCGTTGTGAACAGAGATGCGGTTTGAACCGCGTGCGGATCAGTGCCGGATCGCGCATCCTGCAGGATATCCCGCGCCGGGCGCGCGGAGATATTGGTTTGACCCGCCGCGATTGCTACTGCTCGGTACAAGATCGGTAATCCGGTGCCGCTGAGGAACATCTCAGCTTCCAAACTCAGGCTGTCGCCAAAGAAGCATTCGGGTGCAATACGCCGGGCCGCGTCAAAGATATCAACCTCATCCCGGTGGCGCGGCGCAAGGCCGACATGGCCTCCTTCGCCCGAGACGGTGTGATAATGCCCTTCGGAATACAGCAACGCCCCGACGCCCAGCCCAGTTCCGGGTCCGACCACCAGCCGCGTGCCGAGTGGCGGCGTGGGCGCCCCCTGCAAGACGGTAACATCATCGGACGTAACCTCGGCCACCGACCATGCAGCGGCGGTGAAGTCGTTGATGACATAAGTGTGCCGGGCACCGGTGGCTTCGGCCAGCTCAGCCTCGGACAAGTCCAGATTTGCGTTTGTGAGTTGAATCACGCCAGCCTGAACCGGGCCTGCACCTGCGGCAACAACTGCCTGAGGATCAGTTCCGACGTCATCTCGCAAACTGTGAAATGCGTTAAGTAAGTCGGACAAGGAGCCGGTTGGATGTTTGCGCAATTCTGTTAGCGCACCGTTCTCGACAACCCCAAGCCGGGTATTGGTGCCACCGATATCGGCCACCAGGTTCCAATGCTCGTGGACTGCCCCTGCTGGCTGCGCGAGCGGCAGGGCAACAGGGTTCCCTTTGGCCAGCGCGGCTTTTAGGGCGAGATATGAGGCTTTAGGCTTACGCTCCAGCGTCTCGAAATCCACGTCGACCAGACCGAACCGCTTTTCATACCCAAAGGCCCATTCGTAGTTGTCGAGCAGAGACCAGGCAAAATAGCCTTTGACTGGGGCGCCCTGATCCAATGCATCCTGAACGGCCGCAAGATGCTGGTTTAGGTAGTCGATCCGATCATCGTCCTGATCCCGTTTAGGACTTGCCATGCCGTTTTCGGTCACAAATAGGGGAAGGTCGCCAGTGTATTCCTGCGCCGTTCGGGTCAAAAAGCGGGTGAGGGCGGCTGGTTCGATCTCCCATTCCATTTGGGTTTTGGGCAAAGCTCCGGGAACCTCTTTCAGGCTGGGCCAGGCGGTATCAGACGGGGCAATCAGCTTGCGGGTGTAATAGTTCAGCCCACACCAATCGACGGGTGCGCCTATGGTGTCAAAGTCGTCCTGCCAGCCCGTGGGCAAATGAGGCGCGAGCCCCTCCAGAACATTCGCTGGATAAGCTTTCTTGAACGCACCGCCCAGAAAGAACCGGTTATAGATCCCATCATACAGATCCGCGGCCTTGCGAGCCTCGGGGCTGTCATCGGCGGGTTCGGCCCATTCCAGATTGAACACCGCACCAAGATTGGACATTCCAAGCCCGCGCATCGCCTGAATGGCGCGGCCATGGGCCAGCAGCACGTGATGCATGGCGCGCGCAGCAGCTCGGATATCGCGCATGCCGGGGGCGTGGTGGCCTTCGAAATGGCTCAGCCAGCTGACGCACCAGGGCTCGTTGATGGGGGCGACGCTATACATGCGATCCCCGATCCGGCCCATGATGATCTCGGTGAAATCTGCAAACCACCCGGCGATATCACGGTTGCGCCAGCCACCCAGATCAGCAAGGGCCGAGGGCAATTCCCAGTGATAAAGCGTGGCACAGGGGCGGATATTGCGCTCTAGCAAGGCATCGGTGAGGCGGTCGTAATAGTCCAGCCCGGATTGGTTCACCGAGCCGCGCCCATCGGGCAGCACCCGAGCCCAGCTGGTGGAAAAGCGGTAGCAATCGAAACCAGCCTCGCGCACGAGATCGAAATCTTCCGGAAACCTGTTCAGATGATCGCAGGCCCGATCACCGTTTTCCTGCCGCACGACATTACCGGGCGAGGCGGCGAAGGTATCCCAATGGGTCTGACCAGCCCCGCCCTGGGCGTGGCCTTCTATCTGATAAGCAGAGGTTGCCACACCAAAGAGGAAGTCTTTGGGAAAGTCAGAACGAGTATATTTCATTGCTAGTACCTGTTGGGCGCCGGGCCTGTTGATCTGCCTACTACCAGTTCAGCTTCCAGCAATCTAGTTTTGGTCGGCGCATCCGGGGATTTGATGCGTTCGATCAGCATATTGGCCGCTATCTCTCCGGCCTTGCGAACAGAGGAGCGGGTGGCGGTGAAGATCGGAACATCTTGCCCGTTCTTAAGATAGGACAGATCATCGTCATGGGCGATGACGGATACATCGCGCCCTATTTGCAAGCCCGCTTCGTCAATCGCGCGCCGAACGCCGATAGCAGAAATCATCGAAGAAATCAGGATTGCGGTTGGTGGATCATCAAGGGCAAGCATCGTGCGTGTTTCGTGGTGACCATAGACTTCGGTCATCTCGGCGCTGCGCATCAGATTAGGTTCAGGTGCGATCCCTGCCTGCGCCAGTGCAGCAAGATAGCCATCACGGCGGCGCTGGGCGAAATCCATGTCTTCAAGGCCGTTGATCAATGCGATGCGCCGATGGCCCAGATCCAGCAGGAATTGGGTCGCCCGCAGGAACGAGCTTTTGTTGTTCACATCAATCCAGTCATAGGGCAGGTCAACACCGGTCGAACGGCCATGCACAATGAACGGAACTGACATCTTGCTGAGTACCGAGATTCGATGCTCGTTCACTTTGGGGCCCTGCAGAACCACGCCATCAACTGCACCGCGCTGGAACAGGCTGCGATAGGCTTCTTCGATCGAGGTGTCATCGGCGTTGGTGAACATCATGTCATAGCCATGCTCGGCATATGTTTTCACGGCACCCGCAACGAAATCTCCAAAGATGGGGTTCACCATCTCGTGCTGAGACGAGCTGGGGATCACATGACCGATGACCATGGATTTGCCTGTTGCCAACCCTTTGGCGCGGCTGTTTGGACGATAGCCATGTTTGGCAGCTGCTGCCTGAACGCGCGCGCGCGTGGTCTCATTCACTTCCGGATAGCCGTTTAGCGCGCGACTGACGGTGGTCGGCGACAACCCAAGCATATCCGAAAGTTCTTTTAGCGTCATAAGGTGCTCATATACTGCAAGCGCTTTGAATTCTTTGAACTCATCTTTTGCGTTTCGCCATACTCATAAAAAGAGCCATAAAAGTAAAGATTAATGAGTGATAAATCCAAGAGTATTCGGAATCGTTGACTTTGACGCGCAAACGCGCAACTTTACATCTATCCAAAGCGCTTTGGATTGCGGTAGTAAGCTATATTGCCGTGATTCTCGTGTCGGAACGCGTGGCAGTTACGTCGCGGATCGGGTCGGGCCCGAACAACTAAAAGCTTGATAAGCTGTGGGAGGACATCATGAAGAAGTCGTTTTACGCCAGTGCTGCGGCATTGGCGCTGAGTGCGGGGACGGGATTGGCGCAGGCTGATCTGGCATTCACGCCGGGCGAAGGCCCGTTCAATTGGGACAGCTACAATGCCTGGGCAGAAAGCGCGCCGGATTTGAGCGGCCAGACCGTTACCGTCTCGGGTCCCTGGCTTACGCCGGAAGATGGCTATTTCAACAACATGACCGCCTATTTCGAAGCAGCCACGGGCGCGGATGTGATCTACACCGGCTCGGACAGTTTCGAGCAGCAGATCGTTATCGATGCCGAGGCTGGCTCGGCCCCCAATGTTGCGGTGTTCCCGCAGCCTGGTCTGGCCTCGATCATGGCGTCGAAAGGACAGCTGTCTCCACTGGGCGACGACATGGCCGCCTGGGTTGGTGACAACTACGCCGCAGGTGATTCCTGGGTTGATCTGGGCACCTACAAAGACGCTGACGGCAACGACCAGATGTACGGCTTCTTCTACAATGTGAACGTCAAGTCTCTGGTTTGGTACAACCCCGAGAACTTCGAGGATGCCGGATATGAAGTGCCGACGACGATGGAAGAGCTCAAGGCTCTGACTGAACAGATCGTCGCCGATGGTGAAACGCCGTGGTGTATCGGCCTTGGGTCGGGTGCCGCAACCGGTTGGCCTGCGACCGACTGGGTCGAGGATATGATGCTGCGCACCCAGCCGCCGGAAGTCTATGACCAATGGGTCACCAACGAGATTCCGTTCAACGACCCACGCGTTATCGCTGCAATCGACGAATTCGGTTGGTTTGCGCGCGATGATGCCAAAGTGTCCGGCGGTGCAGGTGCCGTGGCCTCCACCGATTTCCGCGACAGTCCCAAGGGCATGTTTGCCTCACCGCCTGAATGCTACATGCATCGTCAGGCGTCCTTCGTTCCGGCCTTCTTCCCGGAAGATGTCGAGTTTGGTCTGGATGCAGATTTCTTCTATATGCCGGCCTTTGCTGACAAGGACTTGGGCAACCCGGTTCTGGGTGGCGGGACATTGATGGCTGTGAGCAACCCCTCCGACGCGACAACCGCGTTCATGGAGTTCCTCAAACAACCTATCGCGCATGAGATCATGATGGCGCAGACCGGCTTCCTGACACCGCACAAGGGCGTCAACACCGAAGCTTATAAGGATGACACGCTGCGCGGTCTCGGGGACATCCTGCTGGGCGCGACCACGTTCCGTTTTGACGGGTCGGACCTGATGCCAGGTGCGGTCGGTGCAGGCACGTTCTGGACTGGCATGGTTGACTATACAGGCGGCAAATCCGCCGAAGAGGTCACGGGTGAGATCCAGTCCTCCTGGGACGCCATCAAATAATCTGACAACCCTTTGGGCATCCCGCACGCCGGGGTGCCCATGCCTGTCGCCGCGAGGGAGGATAGCATGCATCCGGCAATACAAGGCCTGCTGACGATCGCCATTGGTGTGTCGGGATGTGTGGGCTACTTCTACCTATCCAACCAAGTTCTGGATAAATTTCTGTTTCCAGCGCGTGGCCCAAATGCAGGGCGCAATATCAACCGCGCCAACATGATCCGGCCCTGGCTGTTTCTGTTGCCCGCCTTGCTCGCACTGGGTGTGTACCTGGCCTATCCGGTTGTTGAAACCCTACGCCTGTCGCTGACAGACCGCGTTGCGGGTGGCGGCTATGTATGGGCCGGATTCGACAATTACGTGCAAATGGTTGCCGAACCCAAGTTCTGGGAGGCGATGCGCAACAATATGCTATGGCTGATTGTGGTTCCGGCCATGTCCACAGCATTTGGTTTGCTGGTTGCACAGCTGACCGACCGCATCCGCTGGGGCAACGTCGCCAAATCGCTGATCTTCATGCCGATGGCAATTTCATTCGTCGGTGCCTCGGTGATCTGGAAACTGGTCTACGATGCGCGGCCCATCGATCAGGATCAGATCGGCGTCCTGAACGCGATTTATATCTTCTTCGGTGGCACCGAGACGCACACCTGGCTGACGCTTCCGTTCTGGAACAATTTCTTCTTGATGGTCGTTCTGGTCTGGATTCAAACCGGCTTTGCCATGGTGATCCTGTCTGCCGCCCTGCGCGGTATCCCGGAAGAGACCATCGAGGCCGCCATTCTGGACGGGGCCAACCCTTTCCAGATCTTCTTCAAGATCAAAGTGCCGCAGATCAAAACCACGATCATGGTTGTCTGGACCACCATCACAATCGTCGTTCTCAAGGTCTTTGACATCGTCTTTGCCATGACCAACGGTCAGTGGGAGACGCAGGTTCTGGCCAATTACATGTACGACAAGATGTTCCGTGCCAATGACTGGGGCGTGGGGTCGGCCTCGGCGATGGTGATCATGTTGCTGGTCACTCCGATCCTTGTCTGGAACGTGCGCAATGCGCGCAAAGAAATGCAGTAGGAGGTTGGGGATATGAGCGATATTGCAGGAACCCGGCCAGCCCTTCGCTGGGTTGTTCATGCCTCGGTGGTGTTTCTTGTCGTGCTTTGGGTGTTCCCGACGCTGGGCTTGTTGATCTCGTCTTTCCGAACGGGGGATCAGATTGCCAGCAGCGGCTGGTGGCGGGCTTTGTTTCCGTCAGAACAGAACCTGACCCTACGCGCTGCCGGGCCAGGTGCGCAGGTCTCAACCGACGGGATGTATGTCATCGAAGGCAACGTTTTTGACGGTGAGAAGGCCTCGGACATCAGCAGATGGGGGGTCAACTCTCGGGCCATCGATGCCTTTGCCCCCGGCGAAACGGCCGAGCTGCGCCGCGGTGGCACAATAACGGTTCAGGCCAACGGCGACTACCGGATGGAGAACACGGAGGAGTTTTCTGGCAATCGCGGTCCCCGAGTGTTTGTGACCACCACCTTGCCGCCCGAGTTCACGACCGAGAATTATGCCCATGTTCTGTTCAACGCGAACAGTGCCGACAGCATGGCTAAGGCGTTTTTCAATACGTTGACGGTGACGATACCGGCGACGATCATCCCAATCCTAGTTGCGGCCTTTGCGGCTTACGCGCTGGCTTGGATGGATTTCCCGGGGCGGGCATTGTTGATCGCTGCCGTTGTTGGTCTGTTGGTGGTGCCGTTGCAGCTGGCTTTGATCCCGCTGCTGAAACTGCACCTCAATATCGGGATCGGCAAAGGATATCTGGGGGTTTGGATGGCCCATACCGGTTTTGGGATGCCATTGGCGATCTACCTGTTGCGCAACTACATGGCCGGATTGCCACGCGATCTGATCGAAAATGCGCGGGTAGATGGGGCGACTGAGTTCCAGATTTTCACCAAACTCATCCTGCCGCTCAGCTTTCCGGCGCTGGCGTCCTTTGCGATCTTCCAATTCCTGTGGACATGGAACGATCTGCTGGTTGCCAAGGTATTCCTGATCGACTCATCCGGTCAGACAACGGTGATGACCAACCGCATCGTCGAGCTGCTGGGCACACGCGGCGGTAATTGGGAAATTCTTGCCACGGCGGCCTTTGTTTCGATTGCCGTTCCGCTGGCTGTCTTCTTCGCAATGCAAAAATACCTGGTCCGGGGCCTGCTGGCCGGATCTGTCAAATAGAGGCGTCTGATGAACGTGCAGAACACCACAGAACTTTCCAAAGCTACCAAAGTGTCGTCCGAGTGGTGGCGCGGTGGGGTGATCTATCAGATCTACCCGCGCAGCTTTCAGGACAGCAATGGCGATGGTATTGGCGACCTGAAAGGCATCACGCAACGGCTCGATTATATCGCGTCGCTTGGCGTGGATGCGATCTGGATATCGCCGTTCTTTAAATCTCCGATGAAGGATTTTGGCTATGATGTCAGTGACTATCGGGACGTGGACCCGATGTTCGGCACCTTGGCTGATTTTCAGGAGCTTTTGGACAAGGCGCATGCCAAGGGACTGAAGGTCATGATCGATCTGGTCCTGTCGCATACGTCGGATCAACACCCTTGGTTCAGTGAAAGCCGTGCCAGCCGGGACAATCCGAAATCCGATTGGTTCGTCTGGGCCGATCCCAAGCCTGATGGGACGCCGCCGAACAATTGGCTGTCGATCTTTGGCGGTTCGGCCTGGCAATGGGATTCTCGCCGTCTGCAGTATTACCTGCATAACTTCCTGACCTCACAGCCCGATTTGAATTTTCATTGCCGTGAGGTGCAAGATGCCCTGCTGGATATGGCACGGTTCTGGTTGGAACTGGGGGTTGATGGCTTCCGTCTGGATACGATCAACTTTTACTTTCACGACAAAGAGCTGCGGGACAACCCAGCCCTTTCGATCGAGCAACGCAATGCCTCGATCGCGCCAGCCGTAAACCCCTATAATCACCAAAACCATCTGTATTCCAAAAGCCAGCCGGAAAACATCGCGTTTCTGGAACGCCTGCGCGCCTTGACGAATGAATACGAGGGCCGTGCCTGTCTGGGTGAGATCGGCGACGCGCAGCGTGGGCTTGAGATTATGGGAGAATACACCACCGGCGATAAGCGGATGCACATGTGCTACGCGTTCGAGTTTCTTGAGAAACGGGTGCTGACGGCAAGCTATGCCAAGCAGGTTTTTGACCAATTATCCGCAAAGGCGCGGGATGCCTGGCCCTGCTGGGCGTTTTCGAACCACGATGTTGCGCGCCATGCGTCGCGCTGGGACCTCAGTGAGGCTGCGGCCCGGCAATATGCGGTGCTGATGATGTGCCTGCGCGGTTCGGCCTGCCTGTATCAGGGCGAGGAGCTGGGCCTGCACGAAGCAGATGTTCCATTCGAGAAGCTGCAAGACCCTTATGGAATCGAATTTTGGCCTGAATACAAAGGACGTGACGGCTGCCGCACACCGATGGTCTGGGTGTCACAGGATGAGCAATCCGGGTTCAGCGCAGGCGAGCCTTGGTTGCCGGTCAGCGCTGCACAGGCCGAACAGGCTGTTGACCGGTTAGAAGCTGATCCGCACTCGATGCTCAACCATTATCGCCGTGCCATTGCTTTGCGCCACGCGCATCCGGCCCTGGCGACCGGCGCACAGACACAGATGGAGCAGACCGGAACGGTTCTGACCTTCCTGCGCGAAAATGAGACTGAACAGGTGTTTTGCGCCTTCAATCTGGGATCGGAGGCTGCGGAAATCTCGCTGCCTCAGGGCCAATGGCACGCCATTGGTCAGGATCTGGGCGCGGTCGAGGGCGAAGGTCAGATCACACTGGATGCAGCGCAATTCTGCCTGATGGTCAAGGAAAAGGGGTAAACCATGTCTGAACTCAAACTGACGGATGTTGCCAAATCCTATGGCCCCATTGATGTCCTGAAACATATCGATCTGGATATCGATCAAGGCGAGCTGATCGTTTTTGTCGGTCCCTCGGGTTGCGGGAAATCCACGTTGCTACGGATGATCGCCGGGCTGGAAAAGATCACTGGCGGCACGCTGGAAATTGAAGGGCAGGTCATGAACGATGTCCCGCCCGCGCAGCGCGGCATTGCCATGGTGTTTCAAAGCTACGCGCTTTATCCGCATATGACGGTGCGCGAAAACATGGCCTTTGCCCTGAAGATCGCCAAGATGCCCGCGTCGGAAATTGATGCCTCGGTCGAGCGTGCCGCGCAGATCTTGCAGCTTGAACCGTTCCTGGATCGTCTGCCCAAGGCCCTGTCGGGTGGTCAGCGCCAACGTGTTGCCATTGGCCGTGCGATTGTGCGCGACCCAAAGGTCTATCTGTTTGACGAGCCGCTTTCGAACCTTGATGCCGCGCTGCGTGTGGCCACCCGGATCGAGATCGCACGTCTGAAAGAGGCGATGCCAGACAGCACGATGATCTATGTGACCCATGATCAGGTTGAGGCGATGACCTTGGCCAGTCGCATCGTTGTGCTGGCAAACAAGGGTATCGCACAGGTTGGTACGCCGCTGGAGCTGTATGAGACACCGGACAATGAATTCGTCGCGCAATTCATTGGATCGCCCTCGATGAACCTGCTTCCTGGGCGGATCACCGGCACCGGGGCAACAACCACGATTGCTTTGGCGTCAGGGGGCACTGCAGTTTCATCGATCCCGACTGAGGCCAGTGACGAAGGACGAGAAGTGAATATCGGCGTACGTCCCGAAGATTTTGTGCTGACCGAAGAGTCTCCGATTCTGACTGGTACCGTAGACTTCACCGAAGCGTTGGGTGAGGTGACATTGCTTTATTTCGAGAAATCCGAGGGGGTCGAGTCTGTCATTGCAAAGCTTCCCGGCGTGCAGCGTAATCTGCGTGGTCAGTCCGTTTCAGTAACGGCGGCGCCGGACAAGGTGCATCTGTTCCACAATGGCGTGTCGATGCGCCGGCATTCAGCCTGATCTTGTAACGCATCGCGATAGCGCGCTGATTTGTGGGGTGCCGACGCTTTTTTAGTGCCAGATCGAGCGCATGGGAGCGAGTTGTCGGCACGAGACTTCACGGTCGATTTCAAGCATGTGCCCACTAAAGCTACCAATATATGGTGAGCCACCACACTTGAGCGCTTTTCGCGTGAATCGATTCGAAAAATCGGTGCAGATTGAGGCATCTGGCCGCAGCGCTATCAGACTATAGTATTTACCCATTTATTTTCAATGATTTATATGTCGGGGCAGCTTGATGGTGGGATGGCCCGCGCGAGTGCCAGACCTTTATCAAGGCTGCAATACCCCTCATTTTTTACAACACATAAGTATCTTGTTGGTGCTTTCACAATCACAGCCTAAGGTGAGGCCGTCCGGTGTATTTTCATACTCGGAAGCGAAAGAAGCAGGACGGGGTTGCAAACTGGACTTATTAAAATTTCCAACTGTCACTTTTGAGTAGACAGCTCTGCCGCGAAGTTCTGGCCTGCAATCAAAACAAAAAAATCTAACGACTAACCATGGGAGATACAAAATGGTCGATCGGAAAAATCTTTCCAGACGTACGGTGCTGAAAGGCGCAGGCGCTGCTGCTTTGGCTGCCCCGCTTTACAGCAAATCTGCGCTTGCATCGTCGGGCGAAATAAACATTCTGATGTGGTCGGACTACCTGCCGCCCAGCTTCATTCAAGAGTTTGAAACGCTCACCGGAATCAAGGTGAACTATACCGGTATCGGATCGAACGAAGAAATCATCAACAAGATGAAGGCCACCAAAGGTCAGGGCTTTGACATCGTGTCGCCCACCAACAACCGCTCGCTTCAGTGGGAGCCGCTGGAGCTGCTGCAGCCATTCGACATGAATAAGGTGCCGGTTGATCTGGTGAACCCGGCGATGGCGCAAATTGGTACGGATGCGTGGAACTTCGGCGACAGCGGTGCGCATTGGCTGCCGCATATCTGGGGAACGGAAGGTATCGCTTACCGCACCGACCTGTGGCTGCCGGAAGGTGATGCGCCATCTTATGGCGATGTCTGGTCCGAAGCGAATGCGGGCAAAACCATGGGCCGCGCGCATTCGATGATGCTGGGCGCTGGTCTTTACATGGAGCGCGCGGGCGAGATGGAGCCTGGTTCGGTCTGGGCGGCTTATGGTGACGAAGACACCATGCGCAAGGTCTGGGGTCAGATCACGGACTGGTGCGTTGCCCGCAAGGATCGCATCAAACTGATCTGGAACGACGCCGATACCCAAAAGAACGGCCTACTGAACGAAGGTGTGGTCGTTGGCCAGACCTGGGACGGTCCGCCGCTGGCGTTGAAATCCGCAGGTGAGCCTGTGCATTATCAGGCACCGGTCGAAGGTGCGATGGCCTGGGTCGATGGTATCTCGATGCCGACCGGTGCACAGAATGTCGAACAGGTTTATGCCTTCATCGATTTTGCCTATCAGGCGAAACCAGCAGGCGTTGCGATTGATAGCCACGGCTACAATTCGCCTGTTCTGGGTGCCGACCAGTATTCGGGTGACACCTATAAGAAGAACTTTGCAGAAGCCTATCCGGGTGACTCGCTTGCTAACCTTAACCCGTGGCCGGCCGAAGCACCCTGGTACGCAGAAACGCGGACCGAGTTCGTCAACAAGTTCAAAAGCGCCTGATTGCGTAACATCTGGTCCCTCGCCATTGGGCGAGGGACTAACCCCTGAGCGTCGCTATGTCGCCTCAGGCCCTATCCGCGTGCCAGCACGACGCGCGCCAGTCGGAGATATCTAAGATGAGTGCAGGGGTCGGAGTAGATCTGGAAAACCTGTGGATCCGTTTCGGTGATTTTGTCGCCGTGCGTGATGCCAATGTGAATATCAACGGGGGCGATTTCTTTTCGTTCCTTGGCCCCTCGGGCTGTGGCAAGACCACGATACTGCGCGCGGTTTCGGGGTTTTTGGACCCCAGCGAAGGCAAGGTTCTGATCGGTGGCAATGACATGCGCGGTATCGGGCCGAACAAGCGCCCGACCGCTCTGATCTTTCAGAACCTCGCGCTGTTTCCCTTGATGAAAGTCTGGGAGAACATCACCTTTTCGATGGAGATCAATGGCGCCAGCGCCGCCGAACGCCGCAAGCGCGCGGATGAGCTGCTGGACATGATTGCTCTGCCGGGGCAGGGCGACAAGCTGCCAAGTGAGCTTTCCGGTGGTCAGCGCCAACGGGTTGCCATCGCGCGCGCGCTGTGCGCGGAACCTGATGTTCTGCTGTTGGACGAACCGCTTTCTGCGCTGGACCTGAAGCTGCGCCAACATATGCGGACGGAGTTGCGCGAAATTCAGCAGCGCGTCGGCATTACCTTTATCTATATCACTCATGACCAAGGTGAAGCGCTGACCATGTCGGACAATATCGCCGTCATGCGTGCCGGAGTGATCGACCAGATCGCGGATGGCAAGACCATCTACAATGATCCCAACACGGCTTTTGCGGCTTCTTTTGTCGGCGAAAACAATGTGTTCCGTGGTAAGATCAAGCAGGTCATGGGCAATGAGGCGATGATCGCGACCAACCGGTCCGGCGATCTGGTGGCCCGCATCTCGACCGCAAATCAGGGTAAGCTGAAAGAGGGGGACGACGCAATGATGTTCGTCCGGCCCGAGGCGTTTGCCATCGCGCCTGAAGGAAGCACTGGCAATCATTTCGTGACCGCGCAAGTGAAGCATGAAGAATTTGAAGGCAATGTCTTCAACATCTTCACCGAAGGGGATGGCGGTAAAGAGATCAAAGTCTCGCTGCCCAACCTGGGCCAGTCCTTCGAAGACCACACCGGCCAGATGATCACGCTGGAATACGAGACCCGCAACGCGGTTCTGGTTCCAGCGGGTGAATTGGCAGCAGAGTAAGGGGTCAGACAAATGCCCCAGTTTCTGAAAGAATTCTTCAACCGCAATGGCACCGGCATGGGGTTGATGATCCTGGGTCTGGTCCTGTTCTGGACCATCGGCCTGATCATCCTGCCCCAACTGTCGATGTTGGACTTTTCGTTCCGTCCAAACCTGCCCCCGCCCGAGATCGGTGGGCCCAAGGACGTTTACACGCTTGAGAACTACAAGTACCTGATCTACGGGCCAGAAGGTGGTAGCCAGGATTACAACGCAGTCGACCTAAGGGTGTTTTTCCGCACCTTGCTGGCCGCGGTCTGCGTGACGATCTTTAACCTGATCATCTGCTATCCGATTGCCTATTATCTGGGGCAATCCAAAGGCAATCACATCCGCATCTTTGCGATCATGCTCATCATTCCCTACTGGATTAACGAGATTCTGCGGGCTTTTGCTCTGCGGATTATCTTCGGTGAAACCGGCGTACTGAACACATTGTTCATGGGTCTGGGCATCTGGGATACGCCGTTCGATTTCATCCGCAACGACATCGCGCTCTATGCCGGGCTGGGCTACGCCTACATCCTGTTGATGATCTTCCCGATGTACAACGTGATCGAAAGCCTAGACGGCAATCAGATCGAGGCTGCACGGGATCTGGGCGCGCCCTGGTGGCGGATACATTGGCGTGTAGTCATTCCTTATGCCAAGCCAGGGATCAGTTCGGGCTGTACCATGGTGTTCATGCTGTCTGCGGGGGCGCTGGCCGCACCACAAATCTTGGGCGGGCCGTCCAGTCTGTGGTTCACGCAACTGATCTATCAGCAGTTCAACGACAACAATGACTGGCCGCAAGGGGCCGCCTACGCCATCGTGCTGCTGGTGACCTGTATCCTGTTCGTGCTGGCGGTGATGCGCCTGTTCAAGGTGAATATGGGGGATATCGGGAAATGAACAATTCCTTCCTCCGCATAAGCATCTGGGTCTATCTGGCAATCTTCTTCCTGTACCTGCTGGGGCCGCTGGTGATCATGTCGATCACAGCCTTCAACTCTCCCAGCTTTCCAAGGATGACCCCGTGGGAATGCCTGACCTTCCAGTGGTTCAGTGAGCTGTTTCAGGATCAACGTATCCTGAACGGCATCAAGAACTCGCTGATCATTGGGGCCGGGACAGTTGTTCTGTCGGTGGCGATGGGTCTGGCGGGCGCGTTGATGTTGACGCAGATTTGGCCCAAGCTGCGCGCGACCTATTACACGGTCATCATCGCACCGATCCTGATACCGGGCGTTGTCTTGGGTATCTCGACACTGGTCTTTTGGGACCGGATCAACCGGATGCTGGGGCTTGGGGCGGATAGCTTCCTGTCCAATGGCATCTTCCTGACGGTGATTGGCCAATCCACCTTTATCGCCAGCTATTGCATGCTGGTGCTGGTGGCGCGGCTGCAGCGTTATGACATCGCGCTGACCGAGGCCGCACTGGACCTGGGTGCCAGCCATGCACAGGCGTTTCGTAAGATCTTACTGCCGTTCATGCGCCCGGCGATTGCATCAGCGGCGGTGCTGGCGTTCCTCGCTTCGTTCGAGAACTACAACACCACCACATTCACCTTTGGTGAATATCCGACGCTGACTATCGAGCTGGCCCAGAAGGTACGGTACGGTATTACGCCTTCGATCTCGGCCTTGGCCTTTATCATCGTGGCGCTGACCGTGTTCTTCGCCCTGCTGAACGAAGCCAAGCTGAAACGTCAGGAACTGGTGGCAGCAGCGCGCAAAAAGGCCACTGTGGAAGAACTGGCAGGCAAGATCAAATTGCCGGGCTTCTTCTCGGGGAATATGGCTGCGGTTCTGGTTGTGGTGTTTGCGGTGGCGACGATCACTGTGGTTGGTACCGCAACCGCCTATGATCCGGGTCAGTGTATCGCCGACGTGCGTGCGCAAAAGCAGTTGGAGGCCGAACAGCGTATCCAAAAGCTGCGTCAGGAACGCGAGGAGCGTCGCAAGCAGCGCGAGGCGGACGAGGCCGAGCAAGGCGGCACGCAAACCGCACCGAAACCATCGAACAACAGTGGTTTTGGGAATGTCTTTGCCCCCAACACGCTGGGTGGTGAAGAAAGCTCTGATTCCGAAAGTGAGCCGTCGAATAACGATGGGTTTGGTGGGGTCTTTGACCCCAACAGCCTGCAGAACGACTAGGCGCGGAGCCTAAGCAAACCTGCTGCCGCCCGAATGGATTTAGCTCTGTTCGGGCGGTATGCGTTTCAGGATCGCCACATCGCAACCCGCGATGTCGTGCCCGTCCCATTCCACCGCATCGGAATTGTAGTTGATCAGGAACGTGTGTTCCGTCGTGTCGCGGCGGCGCAGCCCTTTTGGCATGGGTATAAGGGTCAGGCCGGTTTGATCGGCGGCCATCGCTACAACACGGTCCCAAAGCTCGGTATCCGGGAACCCGCCCAGATACCACAATCCGCCTTTCCCTTTCAGCGCGGGGCTGCCATCCTCGAAAATCAGCACATCCGTGGCGTTCCCCGTCAGTCGGTCGATCCAATGCTGCGCGGTGCCGCCTCCGGCCACGGGCCGGTGTATGTTGGGCGGAATTGTCTCGACCAGTTCCACTTCGCAATCCAAACCTGCCAAGCCGGGCCGTCCGGTTGTGGGGATTTGAAAGTCGCGGGTAATCGCTCCGCTGCGGGGGCCAAGGATGGCAAGATCGCAAGCATCTGTCAGGCGCTGTTCCAGATCCCCATCGAATGTCGCGAGACCCGGTGCGAGGATCAGCTTGTAGCCGTGCGGAACTTCTGCCGTCGAGACAAAATCCACCGACAGCCCAGCCCGTCGCAGAGCACGATAGGCCGAGAACACAAGCCAGAAATAGTCAAACCCAGCCCCTTGCGGCTGTGCTGTCCAGGCCCAGTCCGAGGTATAATCGAACAGAATGGCAACCTGCCCCTGCTGTTGTTCCACCGCGCCCAACGCGGTCAGATCATCGGCGGTCTGGCGCGCTTCGGCCAACGCAGGCGCATCCGCATTGTTTGAAGTCAACAGACCCGCATGCATCTGTTCCTGCGCAAAGGGGGCCTGCCGCCAGCGGAAATAGCTGACCACCTCGGCCCCGTGCGCCACAGCCTCCAGCGACCATAGGCGGACCATTCCGGGCAGGGGCGCGGGGTTGTAGGGGGCCCAATTCACAGGGCCGGGCTGTTGTTCCATCACCCACCAGCGTCCGTGCCCGACTGTGCGATACAGGTCATGGTGAAACGCTTGCATATCGGGATCACCCTGTTGCAGATATCTGGTCTTGTGGTCCAGATCATCCTCCAGCCGATCCGAAAGGAACCCAATCGGGTAGCTGTCCCATGTGGCGATATCCAAATCAGCCCCGACATCAAAATGATCAAACTCCAACACGCGGCCCATGTAATTGTGCAGCAAAGATGCATCCGTTAGCGGCCTAAGCACATCCACCTGAGCCTTGTTGAAGGCCACAACCTGATCCGAGCTGAAACGGCGGAAGGCGAGCACATGAGCCGGATTTGGGTCGGTCACGGTCAGGTTGGGCAGGTCGATCTGGTTGAAGTGGTTATACTCCATCGACCAGAACACATTGCCCCACGCCTCGTTCAGCGCTTCGATTGTGCCGTACTGATCTGCCAGCCATCGCTGAAACGCACCCAGAGCAGACGCGCTGTAGCTGAGCGTCGTGTCATGGCAACCATATTCATTGTCGATCTGCCAGGCGGCGATATGCGGATTTTGACCGTAGCGTTCACCCATGATCTGGGCAATGCGGGCGCATTCGTCGATATAGCCCGCATGGCTGAAACAATAATGCCTGCGCGACCCGAACTTGCGCGGCTGGCCTTGCGCATCGACCGCCAGCATGTCGGGGTGCTTGTCCAACATCCAGCGGGGTGGCGTGGCCGTCGGTGTGCCAAGAACTACCTTCAACCCTGCCGCACCCAGTGTTTCGATTGCGCGGTCCAGCCAGTCGAACTGCAGATTGCCGGGCTGCGGCTCCATCCGGCTCCAGGCGAATTCTCCGATCCGGACCCAGCGCAGGCCAGTCTCAACCATGCGTGCGGCATCTTCGGCCCAAACAGCCTCGGGCCAGTGTTCGGGGTAATAGCAAACGCCAAGTTCGGGTTTCATAAAAGGACTCTGTGTTCTGCCTGGCCTTGCCCCGCATTCGGGGCAAAGAAGGTCATTCCGTTCGTGGGTTGGTCTCGAAGCGCCTCGGCACTCAGCCCTTCGCGGGCCGTTGTGCAGAAAAGCGTGTTCAAATCGTCTCCGCCAAAGGCGGGACACGAAGTATGTGCGGCGTCAAATGTCACCGCGCGCTGAAACCGCCCCGAAGGATCATAGCACGCAACCCGCGCCGCGCCCCATTGTGCGATCCAGATATGGCCCGCTGCGTCGACAACTGCGCCATCCGGGTTCAGGGCTTCACTACGGAGATCCAGAAAAACCGAAGCCTCACCCTCTGGCCAGCCGGTTTCAGGGTCTAGCCCCCAACGCATGACCTGCTGTGTCGTCGTATCGGCATAGTACGCGCAAGAGCGGTCGGGCGCGAAGCAGATCGCGTTTGAGATCGTGACGTTTGGAACCAGACGGCGCAGCTCACCCTGCCAGAACCGATAGATCGACCCGGCTTGTGGCTCGGCCTGTTTGCCCATGGTTCCAATCCAGAACCCGCCCCACGGATCAGCGCGCCCATCATTGGAACGGGTAATGGGATTATCCGCTTCCAATGGGCAGACGTGCTTCTTCTCACCGTTAGTTAGCGAAAATCGCCACAACCCGGTCTCGGATGCGATCAGCAGAGTATCTTTGTCTACCCAACCCGCTGCCGAGACATGTTCCGCGAAATCCCAGCTGTTTTGTTCGTCCGCCTCGCGGGTCATCAGACGTTTGTTGTTGATATCAAACCAGAAAAGCTGCTGCCGTTCCGGGTGCCATAAAGGCCCTTCCCCCAAATCACAGGGGCGGTTGTCAAATACCTGACTCATCCGATGGTCGCGTCATAGGCGCTGACGATCTGCTGCGCGCGCTCTGCAATTTCTGAGATACTCATCCCCGGTTTATAGAGCGCCGAGCCGATGCCAAACCCATCCGCACCAGCCGCGATCCAGTCGCCGAAGTTCTCAGGACCCGCACCGCCGACAGCGTAAACCAGCGTGCTTTTTGGCAAAACAGGGCGCAATGCGGCCAGGCCCGTTGTCCCGGCCATCACGCCGGGGAACAGTTTCAGCCCGGTCGCACCTGCCTTCAGCGCCGCAAAAGCTTCGGTAGGGGTGAAGACGCCCGGCCAGCTTTGCATGTTCAATGCTACGCTGCGCGCAATCACTTCGGCATCGTAGTTTGGTGAAACGATCAGTTTGCCGCCCACATGGGCAACGTCTTCGGCCTGTTCGACAGTCAGGACTGTCCCGGCGCCAACCAGTGCTGTGTCTCCGAAGGCTGATGCCAATTGGCCGATGCTTTCAAGCGGGTCGGGCGAATTCAACGGTACCTCGATCTGGTCGATACCCGCATCGATGATAACGCGGCCAACCGCTTCGGCCTCGGACGGTTTCAATCCGCGCAGAATGGCGATGATAGGGCGGCTCATGCGGTTTGCCTCGTCAGGTTGCGGGCCTGCGCCAACCCGGCCAGGGTGACCTCTGTGGCATCGGCGGTTTCCACAAACGCGCCCTGTTGTTGCAGGGCTTGCGCATAGATATTGGCGATATGATCGGCGCCGATAATGGCCATTTGTTGCCCCAGCCAATAGGCTCGTGTGGCAGCCAGTTCAGCGCCGATCAGCAAGCCTGACAACCGCGCTCTTGCGATTGCCCCGTCTTGCCCTTGCAGCAGATCCGCAGCACGCAACCCAAACAGGCGACCCGCAAGGTTTTCGGGCTTAGACAGGGTGTCCGCCAGCGCTTCGGCGAAGGCGGCATCATCCCACCCTTCACCAACCGAGTGCCTCAGAACGGATTGCCTGCGCAGCAGTTCAAACATCTCTCCTGTCATGAAGGTGCGAAAGCTGACAACCTCACCCGCGCTGAGTTGTACCCATTTGGTGTGCGTGCCGGGCAAGCACAAAACCCCATCCCAATTGGGTCGTGCAGCCAGAAAGCCGGCGATTTGTGTCTCTTCGCCGCGCATGACATCTGGCGGTGTCGTCTGTTTCAGGCCGGGTACAACAAAGGCGCGAATGCGAGGGTCAGTGTCCGGCACCCGCACTGGAAGACTGGCCACCGGTTCTGATGGTATGGTGGCATAAGGGGCCTCGACCCAACCTTGCCGCGCGCCGACCATGCCGCAGGCGATGACGTCGACCGGAGCATCGCCCAACCATGGCTCGACTAGAGACAGAAGTGCAGCCTGAAACCCATTTTTCGCCAAGCGCGACATGCCCTGATCGGACTGCGCCTGATCCACAACCCTGTCGCCCTGTATGGCCCAAGCCCGCAGGTGAGACGTTCCCCAATCGACAGCAATCCACTCCGACTTCATTTCCTCACCCCGATACGACCACGCCACCATCAACGGCCATACACTGACCGGTCATGGCGCGGCTTGCGTTTGAGGCCAAAAACAGCGTTGGTGCAATCATGTCCTCAGGTGTCAGATGTTCTTTCAGGCACTGGCGGTCCAGATGGGCGGCAAGGTCCTCGGGCGTGGCCCACATATCAAGTTGTTTCTGCGTCAGGACCCAGCCGGGGGCCAGCGCGTTTACGCGGATGTTTTGCGGGCCCAATTCGCGCGCCAGCGACCGTGTCATGCCCGTGATGCCCGCATTCGAGGTTGTGTAGATCGGATAGCCCGCATTGCCCATGATATAGCTGATCGAGCTGAAATTGACGATCGCACCGCCTTTGTCCTGCATCTGGCGTGCTGCCTCCTGGCAGGCAAAGTAATAGGCTTTGAGGTTCACCTCGATCATCCAGTCCCAGAACTCGGTTGTGGATTCGTCTAGCGAATGACGTTTGTCGTTGGCGGCGTTGTTGATCAGAACGTCCAAGGGGCCATGCGCCTCGGCTGCCTTTTGCATCGTGGCATGCAGCAGTTCTGTGTCGGTCATATCACCCTGCATAAACAGCGGCGCGCGCCCGTGTTTCTCGCGCATCTCCTCAACAAAGGCGCTGGCATCCGAGCGGCCGATAAAGGCCACGTTTGCACCTTGCGCAAGAAACCCATCGGTCAGCGCCGCACCAACGCCCGAGCCGCCGCCAGTGATATAGACCGAGGCCCCGTTCAGATCGTGGAATGTAGCGGGTTGGGTCATCAGTGGCTCTCTCTGGTCACAAGGCGGGTGTCTTTGCCGACAAGGAAATCAAGATCAGCGCCCTGATCGGCTTGCAGAACGTGGTCGACATAAAGTTTCGCATAACCGCGGGTATAGTGAGGTTCGTCCGGTTGCCACGCGGCGCGGCGGGCGTCCAGTTCCTTTTCATCGACCAGCAGTTCCATCTCGCCCTTGCTGGCCGAGATACGGATGCGGTCACCGGTTTTGACCAGCGCCAAGGTGCCGCCCGCCTGCGCTTCGGGGCTGACATGCAGGATGACGGTGCCATAGGCAGTGCCCGACATGCGCGCATCGGATATGCGGATCATGTCGCGCACGCCTTCTTTCACCAGCTTTGCCGGGATCGGCATGTTGCCGACCTCAGGCATGCCGGGATAGCCCTTTGGGCCGCAGCCTTTTAGGACCAGAATGGTCTCGGGTGTCACCGGTAGATCGTCGCGGTCGATATTGGCTTTGAGGTCTTCGATGTTCTCAAACACATAGGCCTCGGCCTCTGTTTCGAGCAGTTCGTCAGTGGCTGCCGAAGGCTTCACGATGGCCCCGTTGGGTGCAAGGTTGCCGCGTAGAACACGCAAGCCTGCTGCAGGTTTTACCGGATCGTTGAAGGCGCGGATGACGTCGGTGTTGAAGCATTCAGCCCCATCGTAATGGGCCGAGATGTCCCTATTCAAAACTGTCTTAGCCGGTCGCAGGAAGGATTTGAGCTCGTTCAGAACAACTGGCACACCGCCTGCATAGCAGAAATCCTCCATCAGGTATTTTCCCGAAGGCATGCAGTTGACCAGCAGTGGGATTTCCGACCCAATTTCAAAGTCTTTCAGGGTTAGATCCACACCGACACGACCCGCCAAAGCCAACAAGTGGACCACAGCGTTGGTCGAACCGCCCACAGCAGCGTTCGCCAGAATGGCGTTCTCGAATGCTTCCTTCGTCAAAATGTCCGACGGTTTGAGGTCTTCGTCCACCATCTCGACAATCCGTTTGCCGGTCAGATGCGCCAGCGCCATACGGCGCGCATCGACGGCGGGCAGGGCGGCGTTGGTGGGCAGGGACATGCCCATCGCCTCGACCAAAGAGGCCATGGTCGAGGCCGTACCCATGGTCATGCAGACACCTGCACTGCGGGACATCCCGGATTCGGCGTTCATGAAGTCCTGCAGGGTCATCTCTCCGGCCCGGACGGCCTCGGAAAACTTCCAGACATCGGTGCCCGAGCCGATATTCTGACCGCGATATTTGCCGTTCAGCATCGGTCCAGAGCTGACGACAATCGAGGGCAGATCGACCGAGGCCGCGCCCATCAACTGCCCCGGTGTGGTCTTGTCACAGCCGCCCAGCAGCACGACGCCGTCGATGCCATAGGCGCGGATCGATTCCTCGACATCCATCGCCAGCAGGTTACGAAACAGCATGGCGGTGGGCTTCATCTGGGTTTCGCCTAGCGACATGACCGGGAATTCGACCGGGAAGCCCCCGGCCTCCCAAACGCCACGTTTGACGCCCTCGGCCAGATCACGCAGGCCCGAATTGCAGGGGGTTAGCTCGGACCAGGTGTTGCAGATGCCAATAACTGGACGCCCGTCAAAGGCGTGGTCGGGAAAGCCTTGGTTCTTCATCCACGATCGGTGGATGAAGCCATCCTTGTCGAGTTTTCCGTACCAATGCTGTGAACGGCGTTTCTTCGTCATATGCGGGGCCTTTCAAGCGGCGCGGGCCGGGCGGCACCAATCCGGCAGCCAGTCGGCATGAGCTGTCAGCAGGTCGGTGACAAGGCTGCGGATTTGCCGCAAGTCCAGTTCGGCGGCGGTGTGCGGGTCCATCATTGCGGCGTGATAGATGTGTTCTGGGTTTTGCTCAACCAGTGCGCGCACCGTCAGTTCCTGCACATTGATCTGGGTCCGCATCAGGGCAATCAATTGAGGCGGGATATCGGTAACCACTGAAGGCTGCACGCCGTTGCTGTCTAGCAGACAGGGGGTTTCGACCGCGGCACCCAAGGGCAATTGTGGGATTTGGCCAGTGTTGGGCAAGTTGCCATAGGCCACATAGGGCGCGTCGGTGACGATGGCGTTCATCAGGTCGGCGGCGAACTCATGGCTGCGGCAGACTTCGATATCCCGACCATCGGTCAATGTCTTGGCTTGTTCTTTCCAGCTTGCAACCTGCTCGATGCAGCGGGTGGGGTATTCGTCCAGCGGGATCGAGAACTGCTCGATCAGATCTTCGCGTCCGTCCTTGATGAACCACGGAACGTATTCGGCAAGATGTTCTGAGCTTTCGGTGCAAAAGTAGCCAAGATGATCCATTACCTCGTACCGCACCTTGTTGGGGCAGCGGGGCATCAACAGTGGAGCTTTGGGCAAGCGCCCGCTGGCATATCCTTGTCGCAGAGCCGGGTAAAGGTCGCGGCCCTGATGTTCCAGTTTCAGGAAGAACGCGACGTGATTGACGCCCGCGACCTTGTAGCGGAATTCATCCTTGGGCAGGTCCAGGTCATGGGCCAGTTCTTCGACGGTATTCTGGACCGAGTGGCAGAGGCCAACATGCTTCAGGGTCGGGAAACGTTCAGCCAGCGCCCATGTATTGATCGCCATCGGGTTTACATATTGCAGCAGTGTCGCGTTGGGGCAGAGCTGCATCATGTCGCGCGCGACGTCCCACAGAACCGGAACCGTGCGCAATCCGCGCATGATGCCACCAATACCCAGCGTATCAGCGATAGTCTGGCGCAAACCGTATTGTTTTGGGATCTCGAAATCGGCGACCGTGCAAGGCGTGTACCCGCCAATCTGGAAGGCGGTGATCACAAAATCCGCCCCGTCCAGCGCCGCGCGGCGGTCGGTGTGTGTGGAAACGGTCGCACCCGTGCCGACCGAGCGGATCATAGCGCGGGCCACGGATTCGCTTTCGGCCAGACGTTCTGGATTGATGTCCATCAGCGCGAAATGGCTATCGGCCAGCGCAGGGGTGAGCAGCGCGTCGCCCACGATATTCTGCATGAAGATCGTGGAGCCCGCACCAATGAAGGCGATCTTTGTCATTGAGGCAAACCTTTGGTTTGACGTTATTTTACGGCACCGAGGGTCAAACCCGCGATGAAGTGTTTCTGCATTAGAAAGAACATGGCCACCGGCGGCAGGGCCGCTACGATAGAACCGGCACTCATCAATTGATAGGCGGCGCGGAATTGCGCGTTGAAACTGGTGATGCCTGCGGTGACAGGTTGGCTTTCTGCCCCTTGGGTCAGCACGACAGCCCAGAAGTAATCGTTCCAGATGAAGGTGAAAATCAGCACGCTAAGCGCGGCAATTGCAGGCTTCATCAGCGGCAGCACAACGTACCAGAAAATGCGCCATTCGCTGATGCCCTCGACCCGTGCGGCCTCGATCAGTTCAAAGGGCAGGGCGCGGATGAAGTTGCGCATAAAGAGGGTACAGAACCCGGTCTGGAAGGCGATGTGGAAAAGCACAAGCCCGGTTTTTGTGTTGTAGAGACCCAGCTCCAGCGTCAGGTCGCGCACAGGTACCATCAGAATCTGGAAGGGCACGAAGTTGCCCGCAACAAACATGAAGAAAATCCAGAGGTTCGATTTGAACTTGTAGATCCCCAGCGCAAAGCCGGTCATGCTACTGAGCGCCACGCACCCGATCACCGTTGGCACCGTGATCAGGAATGAGTTCATCAGATAGCGCGGCATATCCGAGTTGAAGAAAACCTGCCCGTAGTTGAACGCGCCTTCAAAGCTGGAGGGCATACCCCAGTAGTTTGCGTTGGTGAAATCCGCGGCGGGTTTGACCGAGAACAGAGCAACTGCCAGCAGCGGCCCTAGCCACAGTAGCAACGCCAATGGCAACATGGCCTGATAGGTGATCTGCGTCGCGCGGGGTTGTTTTTCGATGGGTTTGGGAAACATTTCAGTGCCCCTTTTCTTCGCGGTACATCGACCACAGGAAGTAGGCGATGAAGCAGAGCATGATCAAGAACAGGATCACCGCGATGGCAGCGCCATACCCCATGCGGAAACCGTATTCCGACAGGGCGACCTCGAACATATAATAGGCCAGCACGCGGGACGACCCGAACGGACCGCCCTGGGTCATGATCGAGATCAGGTCGAAAGACCGCAATGCTCCAATGATGGTGACGACGAATGCAATAAATGTCGCCGGGCGCAGTTGCGGCAGAATGATGTGCCACAGCATGCGCCAGCCTTTGGCACCGTCTAGACGTCCGGCTTCGATCTGTTCAGGGTCGACGGCATTCAGGCCGGTCAGGTAGAGGATCATACAATATGCGGTCTGGGGCCAAAGGCCTGCAAAGATGATGCCATAGGTCACGAACCTCTCATCGCCCAGCACGTTGAGAGGGCCCATGCCAAAGAAGCCTAGAAACTCGTTCAACAAGCCGAATGTCGGGTCGTAGAACCATGTGAAAACAAGGCCAACGACAACCTGCGAGATAACGAAAGGAAAGAAAAACAATGACTTGTACAGTCGGATGCCCCAGACTGTCTGGTTCAGAAACAGCGCAATGAACAGGCCCGCCGGGATCGCAGCCAGATAGAGGATTAGCCAGATCAGGTTGTTCTTCAGTGAGATGTAAAACGCATCCCGATCAACCCATTCCCAATACAGGTCCTCGTAGTTGCGAAAGCCGACATATTCGGCCGCGCCCAAACCGTCCCATTCATAAAGCGACAGGTTGAAGGACTGAAAGACCGGGATGATCACATAGACCATAAAGAACAACAGACCCGGGGCCAGAAACAGCCACGGCGCGATGCGCTGTTGGTTGCGGTGGAACCAGCTTTCCTGCTCTGGGGCGTCTGCGGCGATGGTCATGTCGGCATTCCGGGCTTGGTGAGGTGAAGGCGGGCCGACGCCCGCCTTGCGATAGCATTTTGGGTAGGCCGGGCTTCAGCCCGGCCTGATCCGTTTAGTTGTCGTAGATGCGCTGGCGCGCTCGTTCCAGTTTAGCCAGAACACGGTCAGCATCGTCCGGCTTGACCATGAACTCCTGGAAACCTTCCATCGACACTTTGGCCATTTCCGCAGGCGCGTCACGATCCCAGAACTGAGCAACGCCGCCTGGGCTGTTCGAAGACAGCATGGTGAAGCCCTGCTGCAGGAACTTGTCGTCATCCACCGAGGATTGCGCATTCACAGGCAGCTGACCCAGGTTTGCACCATTGTTGATTTCGGTCTGCTCATCCGCCGAAACAACGAAGCGCAGGAACTCGCGCGCGGCTTCCTTGTTCGAGGCGTTGGCCGGAATGTGGAAGGTGTCGGTCGGTGCGTCTTCTGCCAATTCGACATCGGGGTTGATGGCAACGAACTGATAGAAGTCCAGTTGATCATCGGTCAGGCCAGCCTCGCGCAGCGGTGCTACGGCAAAGTTGCCCATCAGGTAAGCAGTGGCTTCGCCGTTGACCATGAAGGGCAGGGCCTCTTGCCAGCTATAGGTCTGGTGATTGTCGATGAAGGCACCCATGTCGATCAACTGCTTCCAGTTGGCGAAGGTCTGCTTGACCCGGTCGTCTTCCCAGCTGATTTCGCCATTGGCCAGCTGATTGTGGAAGTCATAGCCATTGGTGCGCATGTTCAGGTAGTCGAACCAACCACCGGCGGTCCACAGGAACTTGGTGCCAATGGTATAGCAGGCACGGCCGGAGTCGACGATCTTCTGGCAGTTCGCCAGTTCTTCTTCCCAAGTGGTCGGCTCGCTCAGGCCCAGCTCATCAAAGATATCTTTGCGGTAGTAAACACCCCACTGGTAGTAGGTATAGGGTACGCCCCATTGCTTGCCATCGATGGTCATCGCGCCTTTGGTCGAGGCAAGGTTATCAGCAATTTCAGGCTCGGCCCAAAGGTCCGAGACGTCTTCGAACAGACCAGCTTCGACATAAGGCTTCATGCGGTTGGCCGCGTACCATGTTGCCACATCAGGCGTGTCCGCCGTCAGGAAGTTGCGGATCTGGGTCTTGTAGGCTTCGCGGTCGATCACGGTGGTCTCGATCTCAAGCCCCGGGTGCTCGGCCGCAAACCGCTCGATCATCGCCTCCATCGTCGCACGGGGCGCCGGGTTCGATGTATCGAGGAAAATCCGCAGCTCGCCGGTCAGCTCGGCCGCTACGGGCGCAGCAAGTGCCACACTAGCCGCTAGAGCAGCCGCAGTGCGCTTGAACATGGAATGCATGGTTTCCTCCCTTAAGCTTCCATTTTGGTTTCATATATTGAAACCTAGTTTTATATATTGAAAACTACACATCGACTCGGCTAGTCTTGTCAAGACCCTCGTGAGGATGGAGAGGGTCAAACGGAGGAGATCTCGCACCCGTGGCAGGTGACGGAACAATAGGCAAAGCATGTGATGTGCTGGATCAGGTGGCGTCGTTCGAACGCCCGGTTCGGTTTGCGGAACTGCTGGACCGCAGCGATTTCCCCAAGGCGACGCTGTACAGGTTTCTGCAAAGCCTGACCAATCAGGGCATGCTTTCCTACGACCCGGATCGGCAGACCTATACGCCCGGTTTGCGGTTGGTGCGTCTGGCCCATGTGGCCTGGACGCAAAGCTCTTTGGCCCCAATCGCGCGGCCATTCCTGGATTCTCTGAGCCGGGAAACAGGCGAGACAGTACATCTGGCACAGCTCGATTCCAGCCAGGTTTTGTATGTCGACAAACGCAACGCCGCGCAGCCGGTCGAGATGTATTCGCAGGCCGGCAAAGTCGGACCAGCCTATTGCACCGGCGTCGGCAAAGCGATGATGGCCTTTCTAGGAGAAGAAGCGCTGAACAAGGCGGTGTCGCAGCAAAGCTACCACCGTTTCACCGACAAGACGTTGACGTCAGAGCAGGCCCTGCGCGCTGATCTCGACCGTATTCGCGCGCGCGGTTTTGCCGTGGATGACGAAGAGCATGAGCCTGGCATCATCTGTATCGCTTGCCCGATTCTCACGACCGGTGGGCGGATGTTGGGTGCGATTTCTGTGACAGGCTCAACCGACCGAATGAATTTCGAACAATTGGAAGCCTGGGTTCCCCGGGTTCGGCGCGTTGCCGAACAGATCGGGGCCGAGGCACAGGCGTGGCGGTTCCCCGAGACCCGCCCGAACACTCTGGACGACAGGATGCAAGGGACATGACAGGTGTAACTCTGAACCAAGCGATCAAACGATATGGCCAGACTCAGGTCATTCACGGCATTGATCTGCAGATCGAAGATGGAGAGTTCTGTGTGTTTGTCGGCCCCTCGGGCTGTGGCAAGTCCACTTTGTTGCGGATGATTGCGGGGCTTGAAGAAACGTCCGAAGGTCAAATCCATATCGGTGCGCGTGAGGTGACCCATGTGGATCCGGCCAAGCGCGGCGTGGCAATGGTGTTTCAAACCTATGCGCTTTACCCGCACATGACCGTGGCCGAGAATATGGGGTTTGGCCTGCGCATGAACGGTGTGGCCAAGGGTGAGATCGACAAGAAGGTTCAGGAAGCCTCGAACATCCTGAAGCTGGATCAATACCTGAAACGCAAACCCAAGGCCCTGTCCGGCGGTCAGCGTCAGCGCGTGGCCATCGGACGCGCGATCGTGCGCGGCCCCGAGGTGTTTCTGTTTGACGAACCACTCTCAAACCTAGACGCCGAATTGCGGGTTGAGATGCGCGTGGAAATTGCCCGTCTGCATCAGGAAATCGGGGCCACGATGATCTATGTGACCCATGATCAGGTCGAAGCGATGACCATGGCCGACAAGATTGTCGTGCTACGAGACGGACGGGTCGAACAGGTGGGTGCCCCGATGGACCTGTACCGCGATCCTGACAACCGCTTTGTTGCCGGGTTCATCGGATCGCCCGCGATGAACTTTCTAGAATGTGACTACTCCGATGGTCATGTGACGCATCCCGCGTTGAGCCGACCTTTGCCGGTTTCAGCCAACGTTCCCGCTGGCCTGAACAAGGTGACATTGGGTATGCGGCCTGAACATATCCAGATCGACCGTTCCGCCGAAACCTGTACGGTTGATCTGACCGAGGCGCTGGGTGGGGTCTCCTATTCCTATTTGCTGACGCCAAATGGCGACAAACTGATCGTCGAAGAACGCGACGATCAGCGCAGCTCCAACGGTGAGCGGATCGGCATCACGGTCGATCCCGACCGGGTTATGGTGTTTGATCCTGAGACGGGGCTTCGGTTTAGGTAAGCAGCGGGCCCGTTGCTTGCATCCGACGTCCTTCGCGACCTGATCCTGCCACCCGTGGCAAATCGCGCGTCCTTGAGTGATTGATTCCCATGACAACCTGATTTAAGGGAGGCCCTGTCAAATCAGAGTCACCCAGGGGCAATAGCATTGATCTGCCTCTCTCTCGCCGCGATGATGTGGCCACAACTCTTGGATCGCACGCCCCGAAAGGCTTAAAAAAGGTAAAAGAATATGGCAGATAAATCGAACTTCGACATATTGTATACCATTGTAGACGAAGCGCCCGAACTGGCCAGCGCGTCGTTTCTGCCCATCATTCGCAAGTTCGCCTCGGCGGCGGGTGTCAGTGTGGGAACCAAGGATATTTCGCTGGCAGGTCGTATTCTGGCGACCTTCCCCGAGAACCTGACAGACGCGCAGCGCATCACCGATGATTTGGCCGCTTTGGGCGAGCTGGTGAAGACGCCGGATGCCAATGTGATCAAACTGCCGAACATCTCGGCCTCGGTGCCCCAGCTGGTTGCGGCCATCGAAGAGTTGCAATCGCAAGGCTATGACATTCCGAACTACCCCGAAGAACCCTCAACCGACGAAGAAAAGGCGATCCGTGCGCGCTATGATGCCATCAAGGGCTCGGCGGTGAACCCGGTTCTGCGTGAAGGCAACAGCGACCGCCGTGCGGCGCGGGCGGTGAAGAATTACGCCCAGAAGAACCCGCATTCGATGGGTGATTGGTCCTCGGACAGCAAAACCAAAGTGTCGTCCATGCCGGGCAACGACTTTTACGCAAACGAGAAATCGGCGACCATCACGGCGGCTCAGGCCGGCGATGCGAAGATCGAATTTGTCGGCAGGGATGGCAGCGTGACCGTTCTGAAAGACGGCTGGCCGCTCGCTGAGGGCACCGTGGCCGACGCGACCTTCATGTCGGTCAAGGCGCTGTCTGCGTTCCTGGCGGACGCGATCGAGGACACCAAAAAAGACGGCACCATGTTCTCGCTGCATATGAAGGCCACCATGATGAAGGTCAGTGACCCGATCATCTTTGGCTATGCGGTCAAGGCGTGGCTGGCCCCGGTGTTCGAGAAGTTCGGCGCCGAGCTGGACGAACTGGGCGTGAACCCGAACTCAGGCCTTGGTGATCTGCTGGAGCGTGTTCAGGGCAATGCCGACATCATGGCCGCCATTGACTCGATCAAGGGCGACCGCCCGTCCATGTATATGGTCGACAGCGACAAAGGCATCACCAACTTGCACGTCCCGTCGGACGTGATCATCGACGCCTCGATGCCCGCCGTGATCCGCGCGGGCGGCAAGGGCTGGGACGAGACCGGTGCCAAGGGCGACACCAACTGCGTGATCCCCGACCGCTGCTATGCGCCGGTTTATGATGAATCGATCAAGTTCTTCAAAGCCAATGGTGCGCTGAACCCAGCAACTGCCGGAGCCGTGGCCAATGTTGGCCTGATGGCTCAGAAAGCCGAGGAATATGGCTCGCACCCGACCACGTTCCAGGCCCCTGCCGACGGCACTATCCGTATCGTTCTGGCTAATGGCGAGATGCTGCATTCGCACGACGTCGAGCAGGGCGATATCTGGCGGTCTTGCACAGTCAAGAAGGCCCCCATTGAAAACTGGATCCAGCTGGCCATGGACCGTCAGCGCCTGACGGAGTCCGAAGCCATTTTCTGGCTGGACGCCAACCGCGCCCACGACGCCGAGCTGATCAAATACGTCGAACCCGCGCTTGAGGCGGCAGGCGTTGCCGACAAGTTCCAGATCATGGCCCCGCGAGAAGCGACCCGTCAGTCGCTGGAGACGATTACTGCGGGCAAAGACTCGATTGCTATTACCGGGAACGTGCTGCGCGACTACCTGACTGACCTGTTTCCGATCCTGGAACTGGGCACCTCGGCCAAGATGCTGTCCATTGTCAAGCTGATGAATGGCGGCGGTCTGTTCGAAACAGGCGCCGGCGGCTCGGCCCCGAAACACGTGCAACAGTTGGTTGAGGAAAACCACCTGCGCTGGGATTCCATGGGTGAATTCTGCGCCTTGGGTGAATCGCTAAACTTCCTGGCTGATAGCAAAGGCAACGCCAAGGCCGGCGTGTTGGGCGCAGCGACCGAGGCTGCAACCCAGGGTATTCTGGACAACAACAAGTCGCCCAGCCGCAAAGTTGGCCAGCCTGACAACCGCGACAGCCATTACTGGTTCGCCCGCTATTGGGCCGAAGCGCTGGCAGCGCAAAGTGACGATGCCGATCTGGCCGCAGAATTTGCACCGGTTGCCAGAGAACTGGCGGCCAAGGAAGAGCAGATTCTGGCCGAACTGGCAGCGGCCCAAGGTGCTGCGGCTGATCTGGGTGGGTATTATCACACCGACCCGGCAAAGGCGGCAACTGTAATGCGCCCCAGCGCCACGCTGAACGCTATCATTGACTAAACAAACAGGCCCGCGCCAAACCGGTGCGGGCCTTTCCAAACCTGCCCTAGAGCAGGCGATTTTTGTATGTCATAGTCCCGACCAACAAGACCCCAACAAAGGCGGGGCGTGATTTGGACGCGTGGACGTGATGACGAACGAAACTCAGCAAAAGACCCATACCAATGGCGCCAAAGTCCTGTTCTTTGGCCGCGAGAATTGTGAAGGCACCCAAAAGGCGCTGGAATTTCTGAACTTTGCAGGCTTTGACGTCAGCTATGTTGAATCCAAAGGTCTGGGGCAGGGCCTGCCGACCTGGGTGCGTGACTGGCGGGGTGAGTATATCTTTTGTTTTCGCAGCTACTTTATTCTGGATCAGGCGATGATCGAGGCGGCCTCGGTCGCTGCGATAAACTTCCATCCGGGCCCGCCGGAATACCCCGGCAGCGGTTGTATCAACTTCGCGCTGTATGAAGGGGCGGATCAGTATGGTGTGACGGCCCATCTGATCAACACCAAGGTCGATAACGGTACGATCATAAAAGCGTTGCGGTTTCCGTTATTGCCAAAGGATGGGCTGCGATCTGTTCTGGCGCGTACGCATCTCTATCTCTACCACCTGCTGCAAGAGGTGATTGGTGGGGTCGCAGCCGGTGGCGAAACTTACCTCGCGGATCAGATCAAAGCCTCGGTCAACGAAGCCTGGCGCGGTGAGGCGCGCAGGATGAAAGAGCTTTCAGCCATGCAGCAATTGCCGGTGGATATTGACGCCGAGGAGTTCGAGCGCCGCCTGCATTCTATGCATCTGCCGGAATACCCGCTGCATATCGTTTTGCATGGGCGCAAATTTGCGCTGCAGGGTGAAGCTGATGAGGCCTAAGGGCAGGCGACATTGGCTGGATCGACATGCATGCGATCCACAAATTCAGCATCCGGGGTAAACGCGGCAACGTTGCTGTCCTGAAGGAATTGGGCTACCAGATTTGCCACTGCAAAACTGCCAATTTCCCGCAGATGGTGGTCCGGTGTGCCGTACAGCTCTGCTGTAGGTAGGTTCAGATCTTCGGATATCTCTATAAGGCCCGGTTTCAGGTTCAGATAGGCAAATCCGTTCTGTTCAGCCGCCTCCGCTATCAGGTGACGCACCGCGTCAGAATAGCCAACCGGGTCATCCCGGAAGGTGATTGTATCCTTGCCCAGGAATTCCGAGATATCGGGCAGTGAAAATACAATCAACTCTGCGCCTTGATCTGCGACGGACTGCGAAAGGTCCGCAAGGGATTGAAGCAAAAGCGTCTCTTCCATCTCGTTCGGTACCGACGGGTACAGGTTCTGATCAAACAGCGCGTTTTTGAAACTCAGTACCAGTTTGCCGACGTATAGCTTTGCAAAGGCCCGCTTCAGTCTCTGTGTAGCCGTCGGCTCACGCGAGATCGGCTTTGGGTTTTGCTGCCACTTTTGGAACCGTATGTTGTCGACCAGATCATTGCGATTGAAGATGAACAATAGCACCGTTTCATGCTGTATTTGGCTTTTGAACTCATCATAGGTCAGCGCGTGTTGCAGCGTGCCGTGGCCGCCGGTGCCCAGATTGACAAAATGTGTATCTGCAGACCATTCGGACAATAGGGCAGGGATGGTTTCCGTCTCGTCAGATAAGCTGCCGCGAATGAAGGAATCCCCAAGCACGATCACACGCTCTTGCCCATCACCTGGGTCGAACACACCGCGAAAGCCCTGTTCGTTGATCTTGACGAATGTGGCGATTTCGTTGCGGAACTCAAAATAGGACTGGTTGGGCGTTTCGCGTGAGTACACCACCGGATGCGGGATCAGACGCTTTGGCCCACCTGTGCAGAAATAATTCTCGTCATTGACCAGAGGAACATTTGCCAGATCGCGGCTGACATGCGGTTGAAAACCCAAGGGGTCAAAAATGCGCAGTGCCACTTCAAGCACCGCCAGACTGATCAGCGTACTAAGGCAAATGAGGAAGAAGTTTTTAAGCACGAACGGGTTTCCCCAACTGATTAATTTAGTTCAACTGACAAACGGCGTATTCAAGTGGATTAAGCGTACTCGCGTGGCAATATCTGAGTTTTATAGTGGTGTGACTATTTCTGCAAAATCTTTCTCGAAATCAGAAAGTTGATCGTCATCCCGGCAAGTGTCGCAATCGCCAGCGCGATGATTGGATAGGTATTCGCAAATTCTGAGATATAGAGCACGACAAAGAACGTGGTGAAGTTGGTGATCAGGCCCAACTGCATGCCGCCCAGATAGCTGAGAAATTCGATGAAACTGGGTGGGGTTTGGGTTTTAAACGTGAACGTCCGGTTCAAATACCAGGTGAAGGTCACAGACGTCAGGATGGACATGCAGCGCGACAAAAACGTGCCAGCGCCAAGCGTATCCAAAGCCGTAAACACCCCTGCGTCTACGACGAAGGCCAGTGACCCTACGATCGCGAAGGTCAGCATATGCCGGTAGGTCTCATTCGAAATCACGTGCTGGCTCCGCCCAAAATTCTTGTCCATATCCTGCACCGATACGAGGTGAAAGGGAAAGCCCGGAATCCTCGAACTTGCGTCCTGGTTGGTTTGGAAACGCAGTGAGTTCAAAGCGAGGGGGCGGGAGTTTCTCAATCCGATCAATTCTTTGCTGGAAAGTGCCGATGTAATAGGTTTGGGGTGTTAAACCTGACAAGCTACGCTAGGGTCTGTTCCGGAGGGTTGAACAATCCTTTGTGTTTCATATTTCGGTTTCGACATGATTAGGTCCAGCATGCATATTTTCCGCAGTTTCCACCTTAAGTTTCTGAGTTTGCTTGTAGTGATATTGCCGATTGCACCCGGCGCGATAGCAGATGATGCCGACAAGGGGCAGATCGCGTTTCCCGGTGCCATCGGATACGGAAAATACGCCAACGGATGGCGCGGCGGCAGCGTGTACTACGTGACCACTTTGGCCGACTCCGGACGCGGCAGCCTGAGGGAATGCGTGCAGCATCCCGGTGTCGGGCGTGTCTGTGTGTTTGCTGTCTCTGGCACCATCGTTGTCGACAAACAACTCCGTGTTTCGCCGAATACCTATATTGCCGGGCAAACTGCGCCAGGACGGGGGATACAGCTGCGCGTTGGGAACGTGCAGTCATCACCGTTGATGGTGTACGATTCACATAATGTCTTGCTGCGTTTCATGAAATTCCGTCCGGGCCCGAGCAAGAAACCCTCTCCGAGTGTTGACGGGCTGGGCATTGAAAGCAGCACGGATGTTTATGTTGACCATGTCTCGGTCGCGTTTGGCGTTGATGAGAACCTCGGGATCGGCAGCGAACGCTATGCCAGCCATGATATCACCATCGCCAACACCATCCTGGCCTATGGTCTGGACAAATCGAGCCATACAGAGCGGCGCCATTCGAAAGGCGCCTTGATTTGTTCCAAGGATGGGGCCGTCTCAGACTGTGGGCGGGTCACCCTTACGGGGAACCTGTTTGCCCATAACCGCGACCGCAATCCAGATGTATCTTCAACCGCTCTGGGTCCGGTCGATATCGTAAACAACGTGTTTTATGATGCCTCCTCGCAATTTGGCGAGTTTCGGAACCTCTACGGCGACACGTGGATCAACTATGTGGGCAACGTGATCCTGCCCGGACCGAGCACGCGAAACCGCCCGCGCCCCGCTGCGATTGAAGTGTTTCCGGTTGAGCCAAACAACAAGCTTGAGGTTTTTGCCGACGATAACCTCTATCTGGACAATCGACTGGACATCCTGTGTGACAGGTCAAAACAGGGTCGTGTGGTGGATGTCGCGGCCCGACCCAATGTTGTCTCAAACCCCGCGTTCCCGTTGTCGGTCACTCCCGAACCTGTCTCGGGTGTTTTGGAACATGTGTTGAGCAATGTTGGCGCGCGTTCGGGGCCGGATCGGGAATTGGACAGTCTGGACCAGTCGATCATTGAAAACGTCCGGGGCTGTGACGGGCAAAGGATCGATCACCCGGATGAGGCCGGAGGCTGGCCAGACCTGCCCGAGGTATCCGCACTTAATGACCGTGATCTGGACGGGTTGCCGGATGACTGGGAAGAGGCTCGCGAAGGTTTGGATCCGGATGACCGCAGTGACGGCTGGAAAGACCGCGATGGTGATGGCTGGTCAAATCTTGAGGAATATCTGAGCGTTCTGGCAGGCGACCCGCTGCCTTGAAGCCCTTCCAGTTCATATTGAATCACCAATACCCTGCCGCGCTTCGCGGTCTCGGGACATTGGTGATAACGTGATGCTTCAAAAAAAATGGAAGTGCCTTAGGCCATCCATTCCTGCTGCCAAAAATGGTACATCAGCACCACCCACAAATGCGGGCCCCAGTTGCGGCTGCCTGACAGATGCTCGGACCAGCGTTTTTTCAGCTGCGCCCGGTCCACCGCATCGAAAGTACCATTGTTTGACGCAAAGACATCATTGGCAACGGATTTCAACGGCCCCCGCAGCCAATCGTTAAGCGGGATGCCAAAGCCCTGTTTTGGCCGGTCATACAACGCTTTCGGCACACGTTTGTCCAACAGACGGCGCAGGGCGACTTTGCCTGATTTACCGTCATATCGGAGCGTATCCGGCGCGCGCCACGCGGCCTCTACTACGCGGTAGTCCAACAGGGGTGCACGGATCTCAAGCCCGACCGACATCGAGGCACGGTCGGCTTTGACCAGAATGCTTTCGGGCAAGTAGAGCTCGGAATCCAGCAGCATCATTGTATCCACCGGGCCGAGCCCATGCGGCAACGCATATGATCGGAACAGGCCCTGATCGGATGTAGATGGAGGCGTCCACAGGGTAAACAGTGCATCATACCGGCTGCGGAAGTCCCGATGGCGGGCAATCGCGGCGACTTTGGACAGGCGATCCGGCGTGATCTGATCCCGCATCGAGGCCGGGGCCAACGGTTTCAGAAGTGTCGCGGCTGCCTGCGTCACAGCCGCAGGTGAGGCCGCCAGAACCGAGGCTGCCGGACCGGGTAGTTTCGCACTGACCCGCTCCATCGCTATCATGCGGGCATAGCGTTCATAACCGCCGAACGACTCGTCTCCGCCGTCGCCTGACATTACCACTTTCAGCTTTTTGCTAGCCAGTTGCGACACCAGTAGCGTCGGGAAGGCAGACGGGTCGGCGAAGGGTTCGTCATAAACTTGCGGCAGCGTCTGCAGCAGATCAAACGCCATCTCGGGCGTCGCGGTGACCTCGTGATGGTCGGTGCCCAGATGTTTTGCGATAGCTGCTGCGTGATCAGCCTCGTTTGTCGCGTCATGGTCGAAACGAACGGTGAAGCTGGTGATTTTGCGCTCGGATTGCTGCTGCATCATCGCAGTGATCAGGCTGGAGTCGATACCGCCGGACAAAAACGTGCCAACGGTCACATCAGCCACCATACGCTCGCCTACTGCCGACATCAGAGCGTCTTCGATGCCTTCCAATGCTTGCGCCTCATCCGTGTATCGATTGGCCTGAGAGGTTTCGACCCGTTCCCGCAGGTCCCAGAACCTGTGCAGCCCTGTCACCAGATCCTCGGCCGAGGATGGGGGTGCATCCAGCTGAACCTCGACCATGGTGCCTGCGGGCAATTTCATCACGTCGCGGTAGATCGTCAGGGGTGCCGGGATAAAGGCATAACGCGCATATTGTTCCTGCGCGCGGCGGTCGACCTCGGGTGTTCCAAAAGCCGCATGGGCGCGCAGGGCTTTGAGTTCTGAGGCGAACAGCAGATGGCCGCCTTTCACACCCAGATAGAGCGGCTTCTTACCCAGCCGATCCCGCGCAAAGACAACCCGGTTTTGTTGCCGGTCGAACACCGCAAAGGCAAACATACCATGGGCCAGTTCCAGAGTTCTACGTATGCCCCACTGCTCCATCGAGGCCAGCAAAACTTCGGTGTCCGAGGTGCCCCGGAACGTAACGCCCAGATCAATCAGCTTCTGGCGCAGGTCGAGGAACCCATAGATTTCCCCATTGTATACAATGCAGTAGCGCCCGCTGGGCGAACTCATGGGTTGCGCGCCGGTCTCGGACAGGTCGACAATGGCCAGACGGCGATGCCCCAGGGCCACGCCCGTTTCAGGGTCTACGAACATGCCATCCGCGTCTGGGCCACGATGCGCGATGCTGTCACACATCTGCTTCAGCGCGGCTGTGCCCGCGTCACGACCGATTGGGTTGAATGCAAGATATCCCGCAATGCCGCACATGGCCCTGTTTTCCTATCCGGTATGCGGGGCGGTCGACGTCCCGGCCTTTGGTGTGGTGCCAAACAAAACCGCATCATAAGACGCAGCGATCGCGGCGAGAGAGTATTGAGAGGCGATGCGATCCCGGGCCGCCACACTGCGCTGTGCGTAAGTGTCGGCTCTCCAGTTCGCGGCATCTGTCAGGGCCTGTCCAAGCCCTTCGGCATCACGCGCGGCTACGACATAGCCTATATCACCTGTGATCTTTGCCGCGTCTCCGACGTCAGTGGTCACAACCGGGCGGCCATAGCTCATTGCTTCGGCTATGACATTCGGGAAACCTTCGGTGCGCGAGGACAGGACGAGAAGATCAATGCTGTTATAAAACGCGGTCATGTCGTGCAGATCGCCGCACAACGTTACGCTGTCTTCGGGTATACCCGCCTGGGCCATCAGCGCGCGTAGCGCTTCGTTCTCGCTGGTCACACCATCCCCGGCCAACCGCGCGGTCAGGTCTGGGATGGTTTGACGCGCGATGGCGAAAGCGCGGAAAAATGTCTCAAAATCCTTTTGTGGATGAAACCGGGCCGCCAGTCCAACCACGCGTGCGGGGCCAGGTCTGGGGGTCGGCGCGTCGGGCAAAAGAAAACCGTTCGGCACGACCGAGGCATTGCTTTGTGCAAATCCGTACTTGCCGTGTTGTTCCAACGCGCGGGTCGAGTTGTAGATGATCCCATCGCAATACCGTGACAGTTTTTGGGAAAGGCGCACGGCGATCCGGGTGCTGCGGGTAAAGGCCGCCGGGTCGTCCAAAGCCTGCCGAACGGTCCAGATCACCGGCACATGGCGCAGTGACAAAGCCTGCGCGATCAGGCCAACAACCATGGCGTGATACATCCAGCACAGCACCACATCGGGTTTGTTGGTCCGGATTAAACGCGCAATCTGCCAGATGGCGCGGGGAAAAGACAAAGGCGACCGGGCCCGCAGCGAGATATACTCGACCTTTTCATTACCTGCCATCGCGCGGCACCGATCTGACACTTCAGTCAGAGCCACCACAACTGCCCGTTCGCCGGAATTTGACAGTAACCGGGCGAGCATCGCTTGCGCTCCGCCCTGAGTCGAGAAATCAGTGACCACGTGCAGGATCATCTATCCGGCTTTCTGCCCTGCCAGGGCCTGATTGCCTACATCAACGATGACCTGTGCAATACGCGCGATGTCTTCTTGCGACCAGCCGGGATCAACCAGAAACGCCAGACTAGTCTCGCCCAGCTCGCGCGCAACCGGCAGGCGTTCAGCGGGGCCGAGCCCCTGTTTGCGGAACGTATCTTCAAGGTAGATTTCCGAACAACTGCCTGAGAAGGCGGGGAACCCCGCCTGCGAGATCTCGGCAATGATGCGGTCGCGCGACCAGCCCGCGGCCAGGGCCTGCGGGCGTACGAAGGCGTAGAACCGGTAGTAGGCATGGGTCACGTTGTCCGGTGGGTTTGGCACCATGAACGCGGGGCAGGTGGCCAAAGCTTCGCCCAGTATCCGGGCATTGGCCGTGCGATGGGCGCGCCAATCGTTCAGACGTTGCAATTGAACGCGGCCCAAAGCCGCCGATGGACCAGTCATACGCAGGTTTGTGCCGGGCCCGGAATCGTGCAACCAGCGGAACCCCGGGGGATGATCGGTGTTAAACACCGTATCGTAACCCTTGCCATGATCCTTGTAGCTCCAGACCCGAGACCAGAGTTCGCGGTCATTCGTGGTCAACAAACCACCTTCACCGCCCGTGGTCATGATCTTGTCTTGGCAGAACGAGAACGATCCGAACGTGCCGATGGTGCCCACGTGGCGGTCGCTGATCATCGCACCATGGGCCTGCGCGCAATCTTCGATCACCCATAGTTCATGCGCTCGCGCCAGATCCATGATCGCATCCATATCGCAAGGCCAGCCGCCCAGATGTACCGGTATGATCCCGCGCGTGCGCGACGTGATCATCGGCGCGATGGTTTCGGCGGTGATGTTCTGGGTCACCGGATCGACATCCGCGAAGACCGGTACTCCACCCTCCAGCATCACGGAACTGGCCGAGGCGATAAAACTGCGCGGGGTGACAATCACTTCGTCCCCGGGTTCAAGATCCAGCACGTGCAGGGCCGCGTCCAGCGTGACCGTGCCGTTGGCCATGGCAATGGCATGCGCAGAACCGGTATAGGCGCGATATTCATCTTCGAACGCGCGTACATCCGGTCCGGTCCAGGCGTTGACTTTGCCTGACGCCAGAACCCGGCTGACCGCATCTATCTGTTCCTGATCGTATATGGGCCAAGATGCCATTTCGAACTCTCCTGTCAGACCACAGTTCGGACCAGAACAAACCCCTCGGCCGCGTGCCGGTGGACGGTTGCACCGCGCAGGGTCGCCAACGCGCGCAAGCTCTCGACCGAGCGTTCGTGCGGGGCTTGCTTTGCCTGGCTTTCGAACATCGCAAAGGCCGTCAGCTTGCGTTCCAACGTGTCCGAGATATCGACAAAGATATTGGGCACAAAAGGCGGCGTCAGATACGGCGCGTTCCAATTGGTCTCGGACAATGTCTCATAGGCTGCGATAGTCGCCGGGTACTTGTCCTGATGCGGACGGCTCGCCACAAGGCTTGACAGAAATGTCAGCTGGTGATCCATGTGAATATCGCCCGGATGCGGCGCAAGGATCAGATCGGCTCCAAGATCACGCACCAGCTTGCCCAACGCGCCATTCAGATCCGAATGTGGCTGTTCTGATAGCTCGGCGGCGGTGAAATCCAGCCAATGGGTCTGCGTCACGCCCAGATAGTCATGGGATTTGCGCGCCTCGGCGCGGGTGATCTGGGTATCTTCATCCCGGAACTTCGGCGGCTTGGCACGGGTCACCACAACCACGTGCACTTCGCGGCCCGCATCGGCAAGCCGGGCGATAGTACCACCTGCGCCCAGCACCTCGTCATCGGGGTGAGGGGCGATGACCAGGGCAGGTCCGGCCCCGGTGCTGATGAGATCGGTGGTTATCATGACGTTTTTCCTAGTTTCGAATGTATGGCCGGGGGAATATCCGCCCCGGACCATTCCAGAATATCAAGGCTGCGCCCATCCCCGCAGGCGACGGTAAAGTTTTGGCCATCAATGTCCTGCACCTGACCGGGCAGGCCGATGTAGTACCCGTCAGGTTCCGAGAATTTGGCCTTTGTAATCACAATCTGCCGACCGTCCGAGCCCTGCGTGAACGCCCCCGGATAGGGCGGGCCCGAAGCACGAATCAGGCACTCGATCTCTTCAGCCGAACGCGTCCAGTCGATCAGGCCGTCTTCTGGCCGACGGCGTGCACAAATGCTGATCCCGGTGGTGGGTTGAGGTTCGCGCGGGATGTCTCCGACGGCGATCTGCTCAAGCAGTGGAGGCAGAAGTCCCGAGATGGCACGCAAAGAGCGATCATAAAGCTCGCGTGCGGTGACGCTGTTCGGATCAACGGCATAGCGCGCCTGAGCCGCAATGGGCCCATCATCCGCACCTTCGCCGAGCCAGAACAGGGACGATCCGACGTTTCGTTCTCGCAGCAACACAGTCCAGGGTATTACTCCACGTCCGCGCAGCTTCGGCAAGGCCGAGGGGTGAAAGCCGATGCACCCCAGCTTGGGGATGGCGCGAAAGGCCGGACCGCAGATTTGCGACCACCCGATGACCATAATCAGGTCGGGCTTCAGGGCCTCGATTTGTGCGATGGTCTCGGGTGCGTTGGTTTTCTCGATATACTCAACGGGCACGCCATAGCGATTGGCCACGACGCTGAGATCGACAAAATCGGAATGCCGATGCGACAGGTGAGGCGGCAATGTCATGACCAAATCGGGTGCATGCCCGGCGGCACAAATTGAGACCAACGCGGCGTGGGAGGTTTCGACAGCCCCGACAAATACTGTTTTCATGCGGGCGACCCCTGAAACGAAGATTTTTGTGGCGGATGTTGCTGCAACCAATCCGCGGCGGTCTTAATCCGGTCTGTGCGACGATTCTCGCCGCGCAGAGCAACACCGACGGTTTCTGACATGATCTGCAAATCCAACGCCAATGACCGATGTGCCACATACCACAGATCAAGGCTGAGCTTTTCGGAATTGCTGAGATTTGTGTTTCCACTCACTTGAGCCCAACCGGTCAGCCCGGGCCGAACCGAACAGCGGTACTGCCCTTCGGGCCCAAAGCTCTCGATGGTTTCGGGCAGTAAGGGGCGCGGACCTACCAGAGCCATGTGACCGCGCAGGATCAGCAGCAATTGCGGGATTTCATCCAGACGCAAGCGACGGATCAGGGCCGTCGCGCGGGTCTGTCTTTGATCATCTGGCAACAACGCGCCATCCGGGCCACGTGCTTCTGACATCGAGCGGAGTTTGAACAGATTGAATTCGCGCCCACCCAGACCACAGCGGCGCTGTGAAAACATCAATGGCAACCCGACAGAGGTTGCAACAATCAGACACGCGACAAGAAAGAAGGGCAGAGAGATAAGACCCAACAGGATGCAGAGCAGAATTTCGGGTACTCTATTCACAGTTCAATCCAACTCAGAACACACGCGGCGCGCCGCAACACTTGAAATCAACAAACAAATCACACGCCAGAGGCAATGACTAAATCGCCTGGGCAGAGACCGCCTCAATCTGTTCGAATTGGATGTGTTTTGCAAGAAGTCTGCGGCGCTTTGATCGAATCGCGCCGGTTGTGGAGAATGTTGGGAATATAACGCCGACATCGCAGCTGGTTTCGTCAACGGTTTGACTGCTAGTGGAGCATTGTTTCGGATTTGGGGCGAGGAATAGGATTGCCGCAACGATGGGCCGTTTCTCTTGTCACGCAATACAGGAGTGCTTAGCTTGATTGCGTGGGCTTGTGTAGGTTTGAACCGGGCCCGAAGATTTTTTGACGTACAGCTAATAAAGCTTGCGTTTCTTGTGTATCGAAGATCACAGAACCACCAGTTTGGTTTGTAGTACAGATCGTAGAGTTAGTGAGTTGGGAGACAGAGGTTTGAAAACCTGTTTCAAAGTGATGTTGGTGATGTTCACTCTGGCGGCAAGCGCCGTTTGGGCCGAGGGATATCGCCTGCTGCCGCAGGATCGGCTGTCTTTGAAAGCGATGCGCTGGGATGCGGATTCAACAACTTACCTAAGCTGGACCGGTGTAACCGGCGAATACACCATCACCGGTGACGGTGATCTGATGATTCCACTTGTCGGCCAGGTCGAAGCAGAGGGTCACACCCCGGCTGAGCTGGCAGCGGCGCTAGAGCTGAAATTCCGCCGCCAAATCGGCATGGTCGAACCGCCGCGCATTGCGCTTGAGGTGATTGGCCATCTGCCGGTTTATGTGCTGGGCGACGTGAATTCCCCGGGCGCCTACGATTTCCACGTGGGTATGACAGCACAGCAGATTCTAGCGCTGGCCGGAGGGCCTATCCGCCCACCGATTCAACTGGCAACCGGCAATGACATTCAGGTGCTGCGCATGGGTGGCGAGATTCGCCTGTTGGCCACGCAGATTGATGAGCTGGAACAACAGCGCCAGCGGCTGATCGCGGATCTGACCGTTCTGGAAAGCGATGACAAAGGCGCTGATCTGGCAAACGCGCCCGAAGGGCTGGAAGGCGAAATCCTTGAGGCAACATTGGCCGCACGTGAAGGGCAGGGTGAACGGATCAGGGACCTGCAAGCCCTTCTTAAAGAACAAATCGAAAGCCTGACACAGCAGCTTGAATTGCGCGACACGCAGATCGCTAACGTCTCGAAAGAGCTGGAGAATCTCAACTCTCTTAGGGAAAAGGGGCTGACTGCGTCGAACCGAGTTACCGCGATGACCAATGCGCTGAACGACCTGGAGTCGAAGCGTCTGGATCAGGAGGTTGCGTTGCTGGTCGCGCGCCAGGACCTCAACCGTGCGCAGCGAGATGAGTTACAACTGGATGACACGGCGCGTTCAGATGCATTGGTGAAACTGAATGAGGTTGAAAGCCAACTCGCGTCGCTGAAGACCCGGTTGCAAACCGCGTCGACCCTGCATGGTGAACTGGCTGCCGCCGGGTATCTGAGCGAGGATGACATCGCCAGCGAGACGACCATTGAGTTTATTGTTACCCGTGGGGGTAATACGCAAACGCAGCGTGTAAAGGGAACCGATCCGGTGCAACCGGGGGATACAATCGAGGTTGTCAGGAAAACGGTTATTACGTCGAATTGAGTATAGAAACTAAGTGGGCCTCGGCCCCAGGGAATTTAGTTAACGAGTTTCATCATGACATTGCCCGCTGACAGACCGGTCGATTTTCTGATCATAGGTGCTGCGAAATGTGCGACCACGTGGTTGCAGCATTCGCTGACACAAACCCCGGCTATCTATATGCCAGGGCCCGAGCTGCATTTCTTTTCAAGAGAATACGACAAAGGATTGGCTTGGTATCGGGATCAGTTCGATGGATGTGAACAGGCGCCGCTGATCGGCGAGAAGTCGAACTCTTATCTGACAGTGCCCGAGGCCGCGCAGCGCATTCGGGATTTCGCTCCGAATGCGCGGCTGATCCTGCAAATGCGTGATCCGGTGCAGCGCGCATATTCGGATTATTGCATGCTGTTCCGTCGTGGAGAGGTTACGGACCGTATCGAAGACTATCTGAATCCCGCGTATGCGGCGGACCAACGATTCCTGTCCGATGGGCGTTATGCGCATCATTTGGCACGGTTCTATGATCTGTTCCCGGCCGAGCAAATCCTATTGCTGGCCTATGAGGATATTCGCCGCAATCCAATTGGGAACCTGGAAAAGGTACGCGCGCATCTTAATTTGACCGGCAAGCTGGAAGCGCCGGTTAAGAAAAAGGTAAAGGACAAGAATGCTGCTATGGTGCCTTTGCCGTTGCGCAAGATCCTTGGACCGGTTCGTTCTGTCATTGATCCTGTTCGTCACACCTGGCCGGTTCGGTCTTTGCGCAATGCGGTTGCCCGTCAGGTACAGTATCCGCCGCTGTCAGAAGATCTGTCGCGCCGCCTTGCCGAGTTCTATAGCGAGGACATGACCAAGATCGCAGAGATTGAACCCGGAGTCACCGAGGCCTGGGGTAGAGCCAAACCGCTTGAAATGGCTCGAATCAATTGAGCTTTGTTATGTGTCATAAGTCACACTACGTTTCCGGTCTGGAAACAAAGACGCCAATTCGTGGGGCGCGTCTTGTCCGATCAGATGTTTACAAAAAGTTCTCAAACAGACCGAATGCTGTGCGAACATTGGGAAATAGGGCATTTCTTTGGTCAAACGATGCCGGAAACGTGAAAAAAGCGTTTTGCTCCGGTGTTGGCTATGTTAGATTTTAATCATATTGAAACCTTAGTGGCCATGTTGGCCGCTGAACATTGTAGTTTGGTTCGTACGAGTGAGAAAGGGTTGTGGCAAAGGGTCTGATGATTTTCAAACCTGAGCCGGTCTAGGGGGACCTTACAAAAATAATCAAACTTGCTGGCAAGTGGTTTCTGCTGGCGTGTGAGTGCGGCTTTGACGGCTGATCGGCTGTTTTCGATCTGTCCTGCTGGGTCGGGTAGTAGTGGGCAATTTATACGCCGGAGTACTGAGTATGTATGAGCGTGAGTTGGTTAAGCTCAAGAATGGATCTGATAAAGATACTGCGATCGAACCCGATCTGAAATTGGGCGACATCGGATCCACATTGAAGCAAAAACTTATTGAGCTGAGCGCAAACCGTCGCTTGGTGATTGGTGATATTGTCGCCTCGGCTATTTCCGTTGTTATGGCTGTGGTGCTGGCCAACGGGGGCGCATTGCCTGCGGCTGCGTCTGCGGCACTGATCCCATTGGTTCTGATGTCCTGCCTGATTGCGCTGGCGATCCTGCCGATGTCAGGCATTTATAAGCGTCACACCCGGTCCACGTCGCTGCGTGATGTGGCGCTGATCGTGCGCGCGTCGTTCTTCTGTGTCGCAACACTGGCCCTGTTCGGCATGGCGGCTGCAGTCACATCCCAAGTTCCGCTTGCAGTCTATGTTATTCAATTCTTCCTGATCGTGCCTGCACTGGGCAGCCTGCGCATCATTGCCCGCAGCACCGAGTTCAAGCGCAAGGTTCAGGGCTGCACCGCAAGTGACAATGGCAAAATCCCGGTGATCCTTGTTGGCACCGGTGCCAGCAGTGACCTGTTTGTTCGTTCGCTGCGCAACACGGAATCAAAATATGAACCCGTTGGCATCATTGATGACGCCCGCAACACGCAAGGCCTGTACTTTCACGACGTAAAGATCATCGGCTCGCTGCTGGATGCAGATGCCGTCATCGAGCGGCTGAAGTTTGATGACAACCTGCCTCAGCGTATTCTGTTGACTGAGCCGGTTACCCATTTCGAAAGCGATGGTATCCGCAAACTGACCCGTTGGGCCGAAGCCAACAGCATTCCTGTGTCGCGCTTGACCGGTTTGGAAGAGTTGGGCACCGAAAGCAACGGTATCCGGACCGTGAACCCCGAAGACATCTTGGATCGCCCACAAAAGGCGGTTGAGCGTTCTATGCTGCGCGAGATGTTTAAGGATCGCCGTGTCCTGATCACAGGTGCTGGCGGATCGATCGGCAGCGAACTGACTCGTCAGATCGCGTCGTTCGAGCCGGCGGAAATCGTTATGATCGAAAACACGGAATACAATGCCTATTCGATCGACATGGACCTGAGCCAGAACTTCCCCGAAGTTTCGCGCCGCATCTATGTTGCCGATATTCGCAGCGCTGACCGTGTGAACAAGATCTTCGAACGTCACCGTCCCGAGTTGGTCTTCAACGCGGCTGCGTTGAAGCACGTACCGATGGTCGAGCTGAATCCGTGCGAAGGTGTTCTGACCAACGTGATCGGTACGCGTAACGTCGCCGATGCTGCGCGCAACGTAGGTGCCATTGCGATGGTGCAGGTTTCGACCGATAAGGCCGTGAACAGCACCAGCGTCATGGGCGCGACCAAGCGTGTTGCGGAATTCTACGCTCAGGCGCAGGATCGTGTAACCAACGGCACTGATGAGGCCACGCGCTTCTTCTCGGTCCGGTTTGGTAACGTTCTGGGCTCGTCGGGTTCGCTGATCCCGCTGTTCCAGCGCCAGATTTCGGAAGGCGGCCCGCTGACGGTCACTGATCCGAAAATGGAACGCTATTTCATGACCATTCGTGAGGCCGTGCAGTTGACGCTGGTTGCGGCGGCCAAAGGATTGAATCTGGAAAACAGCCACGGCGAAATCTTTGTTCTGGACATGGGGCGCCCGGTGAAAATCGTTGATCTGGCCGAGCGTATGATCCGTCTGGCGGGGCTGGTTCCTTACAAGGACATCGACATCAAGTTCATCGGTATCCGCAAAGGCGAAAAGCTGTATGAGGAGCTGTTTGATGTGACCGAAGAGCATCGCGAAAGCGGCATCCCGGGTGTGGCTTCAGCGATCCCCGAAGGTGTCTCGGTTGCGCGTCTGCGTGCTATGATCCTTAAGCTGGAACAGGCTGCACTGGACGGCGACGATCTGGGCGTCAAAAAGCTGCTGAAAGAGCTGGTTCCAGGTTATGGCGTCAACGGTCTGCGTCCGATCGAAACCAAGGATCTGATCAAACCCCGGACCAAGTCGAAGATCACCGCGATCCCGACCGAGAAGATGGTCGGTGCCTTTGCAAACTCCGATGCTTTGGAAACCGTCGGTGGCCGCTAAAGCTATTGTTTGAAGTTATTGTTGTGTCGGCTTTGACCCAAGCCGTGTGTGTTACGAGTAAATAAGGGCTCTTACGAGCGTTTCATAAGATGTCAGAACTGAGTCAATCTGGCGTGATCACTCCCACCCAGCACGGGTGGGACCGGATCCTGCGGTTTATCGGGGCCGGTGTGATCAACACGCTGTTTGGATATGCCGTATTTTCGATACTGGTCTGGTTTGGCGCTCACCCTCAGGTGGCGCTTGCCATCCAGTTCATCGTCGGGGTTCTTTGGAACTTTCAGGTCCATGGTCGTTTCGTGTTCTACGTACAGGGCTATGGGCGGCTGCCGCACTACGCGCTGTCCTATGTCATCGTCTACGCGTTTAACGCCGTGCTGCTGTGGGCTTTGCTACAGCTCGGCTTTGATGCTTATCTGGCGCAGGGCATTGCGCTGGGGCCGACTGTTGTTTTGTCATATGGTCTGATCTCACGTGCTTTGCGTGCTAACCCGCAGAAAGATGAGCAATGACCCATTCCGCTGACCCTGGCCTGAGCGTAGATTCGGACATCCATACAACGGTGCGCTCTGGTGGTAGCCTGTTGATGCGGGTTGTAACGATTGGCGTTTTGGTTGTCCTGTTTGCGGCGCTCTACGGACGTATCATGGGGTATGGCCTGCGTCGGGACGAACTGATGTTCGTGCCCCCAGCTGAACTTTTGGGTTATTGGAGCCTTTACAGCGATTTCTTCTATAACCATGTTCCCAATTCTGCTTGGTATTACAGGGGGTTCTACCTGCTGTTCGGGGGCGAGGGCCTTCTGGCCTCGGCCCGTTTCGGACAGTTTTTTGCCTGGTTGTTACTGGCCTCGGGCATCGGCTGGGCGACCTGGCGGATTTCCGGCTCACGCCTTCTGGCGGTATTCTTTGTTGTGACGCTTGTGGTCAACGAAACGCTGCAGGCTCAGGCGGGGATGGCCGCAAGCAACAACTTGTTGCCCTTGCCCTTTGCCGCTTGGGGGCTGGGCCTGTTTATTGTCCAGACACTCAGGGATCGCCCCGGCTTCCTTTGGCTGGTGCTGTCCGGTCTCTGCCTGTCGATTGCAGCGGGTATGAAGGTCAGTGCTGCGATGTTCATCCCACCGGTTGCAATCGCCGCGTTCCTGCTGCCTTGGCATCTGCCGTTAGCAGCTCGTCTACGCAGGGTCGTTCTGCCGGTGCTGATCGGCGGTTTGATCGGGGCCATTCCCTTGTTCTGGTATCTGGCCTCTGACCCTTCGGATTTTCTGGCGCATATACTGAAATTTCACACCGGCCCGCATGTGGCGTATTGGCAAGCCAACGCCGCGTCTGAGCCTGGGCTGGCCATGGGGATCGGTGGCAAGGTCCTGTTGGCCTATGCAACCTGGTTCGGGGGTGCGGCGTTGGTCGGATTGATGGCCGTGTTCTTCGTTGCCGCATTGGCTGGCGCCAATGCTGTGCGTCTGGGGCATGGAACAGGTCAGATCATACTGGTTCTGGCCCTGCTGGGCATAACGGCGCTGTTCAGCTTTGTACCGACTCCCGGTTTTCCTCAATACTATATCCAACCGCTGATTGCTGTTCCCCTTTTAGGGGCTTTAGTCTATCGCATTGTTCCCGCTGAAAAACGTACGGCTATTGCACCTCTCTGTGCGGCGGGTTTCGCATTGATGGTACTGCTGGGAGCACCGAGATTGGCACCGGGGCTGCTGAATCTTGCGAAGCCAGACAGCTTTACGGCCGGCCGCATCGCAAAAGGCGCTCAAGCCTTGCAGGACGTGGTCGCAGACAGTGAGATCCCGGACGGTCCGGTCGCGACGCTGATGCCGCTTTATCCACTGGAAGCCCACCTGCCGGTCTATGCTGAACTGGCCACTGGCCCCTTCGCTTATCGTATCGCGCCCTACACAGACCCCGAACTGGCGCAGCACTATGTCATGGCTGGAGCAGATGATCTGATCGCCCTGTTTGATTCCAATCCGCCCTCCGCTTTCCTTTTGGGATATGATTCCACACTTGAGGCACCATTGTTGCGATATGCGCAAACAAATGGCTACGCCGCGGTGCCAAAAGACGGGTTAAATAACCGTTACGGAAAAGGTGTGATATACTCCAAGCGCGCGGGAGTGGCAGATTGAACGCATGCACCACCCACCCCGCCCGAGCAACAATGGGCAATCCGCCTTAACCCCGACGTAACATTGAAATTTAGTTAAAGGTATTTTGAGGGAGTAGCACAGATGAAAACAGTACTTCTGGCAGGAGGATTGGGATCGCGTTTGGCCGAAGAAACGGTCGCGATTCCTAAGCCAATGGTTGAGGTTGGAGGCCGCCCGATTATCGCGCGCGTCATGGATATTTACAGCCATTTCGGCCACCGTGATTTTGTTGTTGCCGCAGGGTACAAAGCCCTTCTGTTGAAACAGTTTTTTGCCAACTACCACCTGATCGCAAACAACATTTCGGTTGCTCTGGACACAGGTGAGCTGAAGCTGGTGCCGTCGGCGCCGGGTGGTTGGAATGTGTCGGTTGTTGACACCGGCGCACACACCATGACCAGCGGGCGTATTCGTCGCCTGAAAGAATGGCTGGACCCAGGTGAGACATTCATGTGCACGTATTCGGACGGTCTTGGCAATATCGATATCAACGCCTTGATTGACTTCCACAAATCCCACGGGAAGCTGGCAACTGTCACAGCGGTGCAGCCGCCTGCGCGGTTCGGCAACATCGAACTTAAAGGTGACCGGGTGGATGCATTCACCGAAAAAGTGCGCCGCCGCGAGACCTGGATCAATGGTGGGTATTTTGTGTTCGAACCGGGTGTGATGGACTACATGGTTGACGATACCGAGCCACTGGAACAGTCGCCTCTGTCGCAAATGGCCCGGGATGGAGAACTTATGGCCTATCGTCATGATGGGTTCTGGCATCCGATGGACACGATCCGTGACCGCAACGCGCTGAACGCGCTCAGCGAAGAGGAAACGCCACCCTGGATGCAGTTCGGCGATCAATCTTCAGCCGAATACCCGGTTGCAATCTGAGGGCAAAATGACTGCACATCAGCATCAGATGTTCGGCGGCCAGTTCAATGGCCGCCGTGTCCTTGTGACCGGCCATAGCGGGTTCAAGGGCGGCTGGATGTCGTTGTGGCTGCAGCGACTTGGCGCACAGGTGACCGGATTGTCGCTGCCACCCGAGCCCGGCCCATGCTTCTATGACAGCTGCGATCTGGCTCAGGCCACCGACAGCCGGTTTGCCGATATTCGCGAGCCTGATGCTCTGTCCAGCACGCTGGACGGGGTCGATGCCGAGGTCCTGTTCCACATGGCGGCACAACCGCTGGTGCGCAAATCCTATCGGGAACCGGCAGAGACCTTTGCCACCAACGTGCAGGGCACGGCCAATGTGCTGGAGCTTGCGCGCAAGATGCCGTCGCTTAAGGCGGTGATCGTGATCACCAGTGACAAATGCTATGACAATCGCGAGTGGGTCTGGGGCTATCGTGAAAACGATCCGCTGGGCGGTAAAGACCCCTATAGCGCCTCCAAAGCGGCAACCGAGCTTGTGGCCCAGTCTTATGCGCATTCCTTCTTTTCCGATCCGAACGGCCCGCAACTGGCGACCGTGCGAGCCGGGAACGTGTTTGGTGGCGGTGATTGGGGCGAGGATCGCCTGGTCCCCGATATCATTCGCGCCTGGGCCAACGGCGAGCCGGTTGTCATCCGCAACCCCGCCAGCGTGCGCCCGTGGCAGCATGTTCTGGAGCCTGTTTCAGGCTATCTGCGCGTCGCCGAAAAGATGCTGACAGACGGTGCGCCCTATGCCGGGGCGTGGAATTTCGGCCCGGATGTCTCAAGCACCGTAGATGTGCGCCAGTTGGCTGACATGATCCAGCGCGCCTGGGGTGATGGAGCACCTATGTTCAGCTTCCCCGATCAGATCACCGATGCGCCGCACGAGGCCGGTATCCTGCGACTGGACAGCACCAAGGCTCAAACGCGCCTGAACTGGCGTCCTCAGTTGACGCTACAAGGGGCCATCAACCTGACCGCAGATTGGTACAAAGCCCATGCTGCGGGGAAGAACATGGCACAGGTCACCGCGACACAGATCGAATACTTCGAAACCCTGACAACATCTGAAACACATGACGCGACCCCAGTCGCCGCACAGTAAACTGCGTATTTTTAAGGAGTGCCTTTTATGAGAGTGAACTACGGGCAAACCGTCCATGGCCAGGAAGAGATCGACGCCGTTGTCGAGGTTCTGAAAACATCGACCCAAATGGGCCCCAAGGTGCGCGAGATGCAGGCTAAGGTTGCCAAGCTTTTTGCCAAGAACCACGGCATCATGACAAACTCGGGCTCGTCCGCAAATTATCTGGCGGTTGAGATTCTGGACCTGCCGGAAGGCAGTGAAGTCATTACGCCTGCCCTGACATTTGCGACGACCGTGGCGCCGTTGGTGCGCAAGGGTCTGATCCCGGCATTCGTGGATGCCGCAGTGGGCACCTACAACATCGATGTGGATCAGATCGAACGGATGATCACGCCGAACACGTCGGCCATGATGATCCCATCGCTGATCGGCAACCTGCCGGACTGGCGCAAAATCCGCGAACTGGCGGATGCGCATGGACTGAAAGTGATCGAAGACAGTGCCGATACGTTGGACGCGCAGATGGATGGCGCCAGCACAGGCGTGTATTCCGACGTCTCGACCACCAGCTTCTATGGCAGCCACGTGATCAACGGGGCCGGCAATGGCGGAATGCTGTGTGTCAATGATGACGAACTGGCGCGCAAGGCGCTGCTGATGCGGTCTTGGGGGCGTAGCTCATCCCTGTTTGTTGAATCTGAGGCGATTGAGAACCGGTTCAACGTGCAGCTGGACGGCATTGATTATGATGCCAAGTTCCTGTTCGAAGCTCTGGGCTTTAATCTTGAGCCATCGGAAATCAGCGCCGCATTTGGCTTGGTGCAGTTGGGTAAATTGGACAACAATATCCGTCTGCGTGAAGAAGCGTTTGCTGCACATCTGGAATTCTTCAAGCAATATGAAGAATGGTTCATCCTGCCCAATCAACTGCCGGGGTCGCGTACAGGCTGGCTGTCCTTCCCGGTTACGATCCGCGATGGCGCGCCCTTTACCCGGCGCGAGATGCAGATCTTCCTGGAAACCGCCGATATTCAGACCCGTCCGGTCTTTACCGGAAACATTCTGCGGCAACCGGCCATGAAAGGTGTTGAATACCGTACCGATCCTGCGGGTTACCCGGTCTCGGATGAGGTGATGCGCGGGGGTGTTCTGCTTGCCTGTCACCATGGTTTGACGCAAGCGCATATCGACTACATGCATGAAAAGCTGACAGAATTCCTGCGGCCTCATGTTGCCGGGCTCTCGCGGGAGGCGTCCTGATGCCACTGGCCCCGACTGAGGCGATCCGGGATCTGATCCGGGATGATTTCAAACAGGGCACCGGCCCTTGCGCTGTTAATGGCGCTGTGCCGGTCTTTGTGAACTATGAAACCTCGGTCATCGAGCCGCCCAAGCCCACGGATATCGAAGTGGAATCGCAGATTCACCGGCGCAGCTATCGCGGGCCGGTGAAGCTGTTGAAACGGCTGGCGTCGCCTATCAAACAGGTGACATTGCGCAATGTGGATCGGTTCTTGTCCGAAATTAAGTCACTGAACCCAAACCCGCGCGTTCTGATCGTGGGTGGTGGCAGTGTCGGGCAGGGGATGGGGAAACTCTACGAAGACCCCAACGTTCAGATCTTTGCTTTCGACATCTATCAGTCGCCGAATATCCAGTTCGTTGCCGATGCGCATGACATCCCGATGCAGGATGACGTGTTTGATGGCGTGATCGTTCAGGCTGTTTTGGAACATGTGCTGGACCCACGCCAGGTCGCGGCCGAGATTCATCGCGTGCTCAAGCCAGGTGGGTTGATCTATGCGGAAACCCCGTTTCTGCAGCAGGTCCACGAAGGAGCCTATGACTTTACCCGCTTCACCGAAAGCGGCCACCGCTATCTGTTCCGCGCATTCGATCGGATCGACTCGGGTGCCAGCGCGGGGCCCGGTGTGCAGTTTATGTGGTCCGTCGATTATCTGTTCCGCGGCCTGTTCCGGTCACGTACGGCGGGCAAGATTGCCAAGCTTTGTGTCTTCTGGGCGCAATATCTGGATCGCGTGATCCCTGAACCCTATCGTGTTGACGGGGCCAGTGGCGTGTTTTTCCTTGGGCGTAAGTCCGATGCGATCCTGCAACCGAAAGAGGCGGTCTCGCATTACCGAGGCGCACAGTAGTCATGATGCGTGTGCTCATCACCGGCGCAAACGGCTTTATCGGTTCGCATCTGGTGCGGGCCTGCGTTGCTCGTGGGGATGAGGTGACCGCATTGGTCCGCCCGGGATCAGGCATTGATCGGTTGGCTGATGTGGCTGCGAATATCCATTTGGCTCGGGTAGCGTTGACCGACACTGCTGCAGTCGCGCGAGCGTTTCACGAGGCCCAGCCAGATCTGGTGTTTCACGCGGCTGCAAAAACCCGCATTCCGAATACTCCGGATCTGAGTGATGCGTCCGCTAGCCTGAGGGAAAATGTCGACAGCATTCTGTCAGTTTTGAGTGCTGCGGCGGAATGTGAATCACCCCCGGGTGCATTTGTACGTTTGGGCACGATTGCAGAATATGGGGACAACCCGGTTCCCTATCTCGAAACACAGTGTGAAAAGCCTCGTGACAGCTATGGCACTTCGATGCTGACCGGCACAAAATATCTTGAGATGTTGCAGCCCCGCCTGCCATTCCCGGCAGTGACGGCGCGCTTGTCCCTGACTTATGGCCCAGGTCAAACCGGGCAGCAGCTGGTGCCTTACCTGATTGAAAGCTTGCTAACCAACAAACCAGCCCAGATCGGCCGCCCCGACGATGCGCGCGATTTGCTCTATGTCGATGACGCCGTGCGTGGGTTGTTGATGCTGGGGTCTGACCCGAAGGCCGCCGGCCCGGTCGTCAATATCAGTACAGGTGTGGCGACAAAGGTACGGGATGTGGCCAAGATGGTGCAGGGCCTCTCGAACGCGCCTAAGGATTTGCTACAGTTTGGTTCTCCCGCTGGTGCGCCAATCGATTTGATCAACCATCCCGGTCTGATGCAATCCAGCTATGACTGGGGACCCGAAACCAATGTGCAGGATGGGCTGAAGCAGACGGTCGAATGGGCTATGCGCGCGCAGGCGACACTGACAGGATCGGTTTCATGACACTCGTTTCTATACTTATCCCGGCCTATAACGAAGAAGACAACGTGCGGACGGCCTATGACCGGGTCATTCAGGTGTTTGACGGCCTCGACGGGTATGAGCCCGAGATCATCTTTACCGACAACCATTCGGAAGATCGTACATTCGAGATCCTGTCCGAGATCGCCAAAGAGGACCCGCGCGTTCGTGTCATCCGATTTGCGCGAAACATGGGGTATCAGGCTTCGGTCCTGACCGCCTATCGCTCGGCCAACGGAGCTTGTGCGGTGCAGCTGGACTGTGACATGCAGGATCCGCCCGAGTTGATCCCGCAGATGCTAGATCTGTGGCGTCAGGGCAATCACGTGGTTTACGGCATTCGCCGCAGCCTGCCGGATGGCCCATTGGTGGCCTGGGCCCGGCGCGCCTTTTACGCGTTGATCGACATGATCAGCGATGATGATTTGCCACGCAATGCCGGGGAGTTCCGGCTGACCGACCGCCGCATTCTGGATGAGCTGCGCCGGGTCGACGACCGCTCACCCTATGTGCGGGGTCTGATCAGCGGCATGGGGTTCAATCAGGTTGGATTTGAATATGACCGCGTGGCGCGTACCGCCGGGGAATCCAAGTTTCCATTCCGCGCCATGCTGTCTTTGGCCGTTGACGGGTTGATCAACCACTCGCTGCTGCCCCTGCGACTGGCATCGATGATCAGCCTGACGGTCGGGTTATCGATGTTCCTGCTAATGGTGGGCTATCTGATCGCCAAGCTGGTTTTTGGGGCCGAATGGCCTGCCGGTTTTGCGACCACCACAATTCTGTTGTTGCTGTCGATGACGCTGAACGCGATGTTCCTGGGTATTTTGGGGGAATATATCGGTCGTATCTTCCTGCAATCCAAAGACCTGAATCGCCCTATTGTCGAACATGAACTCAACAGACCCGGACCCAGCGATCAGCCTCTGACACAGCCTCTGCGCGAGACCGAAGAACCGCGCAAGAAGATGTCAGGATAGCACCGCGTGAAGATCCTAATCATTCAGGGTGGTTTCGGCGCCGGCGGAGCGGAGAAGATCGTATCGATTTTGGCCGCGCATCGTGCTGAGCGTGGGGATGAGGTTCACGTGGCTGGGCTGACTATGCCTCCTAGTGGTTCGTATTTCCCTTTTCCCGACGAGGTTACGCTTCACGTCGCACAAGCGGGTGGTGGACAATTGGATCGGTTGCGCCACATCCGATCAGTGATCCAGCAGGTTGCCCCAGATGTCATCATTAGCTTCCTGACCAAGATCAACGTGCTGACCTTGATTGCGACGCTGGATCGTGCGACCCCGGTGATCATATCCGAACGAAACAACCCGCGCGCGCAGACCGCCAATCCGGTCTGGCGTCATGCTCAGAACCTGCTGGCGCGGCGGGCCCGCGCGGTTGTGATGCAAACACAGCGCGCCAGCGAGGATTTGCCCCGCGCGATACAGCGCAAGGCGCGGATTATCGCAAACCCTTGCGCATTGCCCACCGGCGCGCGCGAACATCTGGGAACAGGATCGTCAAATCTTGTCGCGGTGGGGCGTCTGGATCACCAAAAAGGATTTGATCTGCTACTTGATGCCATGGCGCAAATCCTGGCGGGCAATCCCGGTGCAAGACTGACCATCTATGGCGAAGGCCCCGCGCGCAAAGCGCTGGAGGCGCAGCGGGATAGGCTGCAGCTTGGAGATGTCGTCTCAATGCCAGGCTCCAGTGCTGCGCCGGGTGAATGGATGGACAATGCCGACATTCTGGTTTTCTCATCGCGTTATGAAGGGTTCCCCAATGTGCTGGCCGAAGCCACAGTCACGGGCTTGCCGCTAGTTTCGTTCGATTGCCCATATGGCCCGCGCGAGTTGATACGGCCCGAGGAAAACGGATTGCTGGTTCCGCCCGAGGATGTGGATGGTCTGGCGCAGGCCGTTCTGCGCCTGTCCTCATCGCCCGAGCTGTTGCAGAAGATGCGCGATGCGGATTTGGAAAGCAGGGTCTGGTTGGCCCCCGACAACATCCTTGCAGAGTGGGACGAAACAATTGACGATGTGGCCTAAGGCCAATTCTGCGCACTGACACAGCGAAGGTTTCTCCGGGTGAGTTATTTCAGCACCAAATCAACCAAGACCAGCCTGATCGTCACATCGGCGGATCGGAGTGTGCCGTGTTGCAAACTGTGAATACAATGACAGCTGAACAAAACGCCCCGATGCGCAAGATCGCGGTTGTGGCCAATCTGACCTCGTCGCTGATCAATTTTCGCTATGATCTGCTGCGCGAGTTGTCGATGCGCGCCGAAGTGATCGCCTGCGGCCCGGAACGTCACGCGCCCAGTGAAGAAGCGTTGCACGAGATCGGAGTGAAATTCGTACATTTCCCGCTGGCACGAACCGGGATGAACCCGATAGCTGATCTGAAAACACTGCGCAGCTTGCGCCAGATCTTTGCCGATTTCGCGCCAGATACCGTTTTTGCCTATACCATGAAGCCGATCATCTATGGCTGTCTGGCCGCGCGCCTGGCTGGGGTTCCGCAGAAATACGCGATGTGCACAGGCTTGGGCTATGTGTTCAACGCGCAGAACACCAGCTTGAAACGTCGTGCCGTCCGTGCCTTGTCTGCCAATATGTACCGACTGTCCTTACGGGGTGTGGATGAGCTGTTGGTCTATAACGCCGTTGACGAGCAGGAGTTCAAAGATCGTCGCATGGTCGGGCAGGGCACACGGCTGAGCGTTGTGCCAGGGTCGGGCGTCAATCTTGATAAATACGCGGCATCTGATCCACCAGATGGCCCGCCAGTCTTTCTTATGATTTCGCGCCTGCTGAAGGAAAAGGGCGTTTTTGACTACGTCGAAGCTGCCCGGCTTTTGAAACGCGACTATCCGCAGGCGCGGTTCCAGTTGCTGGGCCCTATGGATGCCAATCCGGATTCTGTTGGGCAGAAAGAAATCGATCAATGGGAACGGGAAGGCGTGATCGAATATCTGGGCGAAACAGATGACGTCAGACCTTACCTGCGCAATTGTTCGGTCTTTGTGCTGCCGTCGGCCTATCGCGAAGGAATACCACGCACGATCCTCGAAGCGATGTCGACAGGGCGTGCGGTTGTAACTACAAACGCACCTGGATGCGCCGACCCGGTGATCGAAGCTGAGACCGGTTTTGTGGTTCCGATACGTGATCCGCAATCGCTGAGCCAAGCGATGGCCCGTTTCTTGAGAAGCCCCGAGTTGATTCCGCAGATGGGGCAGGCCTCCCGCAGCCGGGCTGAGGCTGTATTTGATGTCCGGCGTATCAACACTATTCTGCTGCGCAAAATGGGTCTTCTGAGACCGGATCAACAGCTTTACTCATCTTCCGAGTGAACATCTGACCTGCGCGTAAAGTCATGCGGTGTGCTGTAAATAGTTGATTATTTACAGAATGATAATCGGTTTTTTGGGGGAAAATCATCAAACCTACGGGATTCCCCTAATATCCGCGGCCCACATGCTTTGGTAAGTTAGGTTCAACCTGAGATAAATACCGGTGGCGCCTTCGGGCACTATCACTCACTCGAAAAAATGACCAGCATTTGGGGTGCTGGTCATTTGCTTTATCAGGGGGTTGAATAGGGTTAGTTCGTCTAACGATCGGGCATCTGATACCCGTATTGGCCAAGGTCCAGCCCTGTCAGTTCTTGCAAAGCAGCGTTGGACTCGGCGAAGGCCCCATCAAACTGTTCAGCAGCATATTTGGCCGTGCGCCTTTCGATCATAGTATCCAGAGCGGTTGGGAAAATCCTGCTGAGTGGGCCGCTGAGCTTGCCAAATCTACGGGATGCGTTCGGCAAAGGAATGAATGCTCCGGCGCTGAGCTGGTTTCGGCTGAGCGTCCGATTGACAACCCGCTGAAGCACCTGAAAGCTTTGCGACCGTTTGGTGTTAGTACGGTCGAACTGCTGTTTCGAGGCTGCAACACCCAATCCGCCGCAAAGCTGTGCAACAAACGCGTCTGAATCCCGGACGAATTGTTCATATGTCAGCCCATGCACACGGTCTTCTCCGAACAGCGTTTGGTAGTATTTGAACAGGCGGTGGTAGTGATAGAATTCCGGGCTGAACATGGGCACGCGGCGCATCATTGGTTCGACCTGAGCGATGTATCGTTTGAACGATTTATGCCCGCCATCAGTGATGTATTGGCTGTACATCGACAGAATGCTGGACAGTTGTTCGCGGAAGACGATCAGCACATGGGCATTCGGGAATGTCTTCTTCAGGCGTTCAGCGATCATCGGGCTGTCGAATCCGCCGGTCGCCGGATAGCCAGAAAATCGTTCGTGCGAGAACACGGCGACTTTTCCTGATCCGTGGGCAGTATCCAGAAAATCAGCGTATTGTTCACGAACCGCGTCAGGATCAAATGTTAAAGGTTGCGGTAATACGAATCTATTCGACAAGACATATTTTGGCTCACCCGGCGGGGTGGTAAATGGCCCATCAGCTGCCGAAAACAACTGCTTTTGCAATGCAGATGTCGCGGTCTTGTGGTACCCAATGTGTATGAGAACTTTTGCTTGTTCCATATGGTGTTAATCAATACCCAAATTCAAATCGCAACCAAACGCGTTCGCACCAAAAAGGCAAGTCTTCACGACTTTTCCCCTCTGCATTCACCGGCCCCTATTGTAAGCTCTCTTTGTGGAAAACAGGATTCCAAAAACAGGACTGGATTTCGTTATCAAACTTCGCTTTTGTAAAAGGATACAAGTCCAAAAAACAAAATGATAGAACAAGTAACAGTTTGGAATCGCCAAAATTTGAAATTTAATGAGTGATGAAAGGTATTTGACCTGAGACGAGTGCCAAGGTTGTTTTGCACCATGTTAAGTTCAGGTGCCCGGGGCAACACCCGGAAGGAACATCCATCAAGACCATGATCCGTTTTGACGCCAAATCCCTGATCGGGCGGCTTGCAAAGAACATGTCCTGGTTGTTCTTGTCCCAGATACTCATCGCGGTGTTTGGGCTGCTGACTCTGATCATCACCGCGCGTGCGGTCGGCCCTGCTGCAGTGGGGATTTTGGCTTTGGTTGATGCTTATGTGCAGGTTCTTGACCGGCTGTGTCGGCTGGAACCGTGGCAGGCCGTGATCAAGTACGGCAGCGACGCGCTGACCGAGGAGGATACAAACCGCTTTGCGCATCTGATCAAACTGTCGGTTGTCATAGATATTCTGGGAGGCCTTCTGGCAGGCGCAATCGCCATCTTGCTAGCGCCGTTTCTCGCCCCGCTGATCGGCCTGCCCGAAGACGGCGGTTCAACCTATATCGTTCTTGTAGCCTTGGGATTGTTCCTGTCGCTGCGGCCCACCGGTATTGCAGTGTTGCGCGTTCATGACCGGTTTGATCTGCTAGCTGTGTCAGACATGGTGGTCGCCGGTTTGCGCCTTGTGGGCACGATCATTGTGTTCCTGCTGGATCTGGGACTTTGGGCGTTTCTGGCTCTGATGCTGATGCATCAGGTTTTGACTGGCCTTGTTGCCTTCTGCCTTGCGCTGCGCGAACTGAAACGGCGGGGGGTACACAGCTTTATGCGGTTGAGCCTCAGAACTGCGCTAAAGCAGAACCCCCGGTTCCTGCGGTTTTTGTGGAATTCGAACTTCAACGTGGTGCTGCGGCAATCAACCCAACGGCTTGACGTGCTTGTCGTGGGGGCGCTGCTGGATGTTACCTCGGTTGGTTTCTATCAAGTAGGCAAACGTATCATGACGAATATCGTGCGTATCGGCGGCCCGATCCGACAGGTCCTGTACCCTGAGATGACGCGGCTATGGTCCGCGGAGGAGTTCACCAAGTTCTGGAAACTTGTGCGCTATGTCTCGCTGGTGATGTTGAGCGTGTCGCTGGTGATTTCGATCCCGCTGGCATGGAAAATGTCTGATCTCGCGGTCTTGCTGTTCGGGGCCGAATTTGCGGGCGCTGCTCCGGTTATGACAATTCTGATGTTTGCGGCGGTGATCTATCTGGGCGGGTTGTCGTTAAATCCAACCATGCTGAGCATGGGGCTAGATCGGGCTTTGGTGCGGACAACAATGGTGGCGACCGGCATATTTGCGCTGTCGTTCATACCGTTGCTTTATGTCTTGGGGATCGAGGGTGTTGCCCTGTCCCATGTGGTTTTCAACATCGTCTGGACGACGGGATGCATCTTTGCCATCCGGTCACATCTGGCGCGGCAATAGGGGATCGCCAACATACTAAGAAACCACGTTTGAAAACCCCGCATTTACCAGTGATTTAAGATTAACGAGAAGACAAATGACCAAACGAATCCTGTTTCCTTTTGAAGGGGACACCGTCATCGGTGGAAGCCATGTCTCGGCCATGAAGCTGGCCGCAGGCTTGGACCGATCAAAATACGAACCTTATATTATTGTGCACTATCAGGATGGTCTGGCGGGGGAGTACGCCAAATCACTGGGACTGGACTATGAGGTACTTAAACAGCCTGCTCTAATGTCACCCGGGCAGATCAAATATGACGGGGATTGCGGGCCCGTGAAGTATTTGATGTCCAGCGTCCCGGGGTTCATCTCGGTTCTGAAGCGGATCAAACCGGATATCGTCCATACGAACGAAGGTCGGATGCATTCAAACTGGGCGCTGCCGACGAAACTGTCCGGTCGTAAGCATATCTGGCATCACCGGCAGGACCCGACCGCTTTTGGGATCAACAAGCTGGCCCCGGTCCTGTCGGACCATATCATCAGCGTTTCTCATTTTTCGAAACCCAGCAAGCCGGTACGGTCGGTGGATAAGAAGTTCACCGTGATCCGCAGCCCGTTCGATTTTAATCCCAACCCGCCCGATCCCGCGCAAGCACGGCAGGACGTGTTGGCCGAACTGAACCTCCCGTCCGAGGCGCTATTGCTGGGGTATTTCGGAAATTACGTTCCGCGCAAACGCCCTGATCATTTTGTCAAAGCGGTCGCTGCAATTCAAAAGGCCATGCCCGATGTGCCGGTGCACGGCCTGCTGTTTGGCAGCGTCGGCGAGCGGGGCGGTGAACTGGAGAAAACCTGTAAAGACCTGGCATCCGAGGCTTGGATGGATAGCCAGATTCACTTCATGGGCTTCCGCCAGCCGATCGACGGTTACATGGCCGCGATGGACGCCAATCTGGTCACCGCATTGGATGAACCCTTTGGACGCACATTGATTGAAACCATGTATCTAGGCACCCCTGTGGTGGCCACGCGGCACGGCGGCAACGTCGAGGCGATTGTGGAGGGCGAGAACGGGTTTCTTGTTGATCCCTTCGACGCCGAGGCGTTTGTCGAACCTGTTAAACAGATGCACAGTGACACAGCGTTTAAGGAGCGGATCATCGACGCCGGTCAGCGCTATGCCAGAGAGAATTTCGGGATGGCCATTCACATTGACGGGGTGTGCAAGATCTATAACCAGCTTCTGGGCTGAACCTGCACTGCACCCAAAGTCACTCTTTGGGTGCGTTTGTCTGAGTGACACCCGGGAACTGCAGATAGGACAGGCGCCGAATCTCGCGCCGTCCGCGCGCCAAGGAATCCAGGATCAAGGCGCAGACAACCGACAACATAGCAGCCACAAACCCTGCAACCGCCACAATCAGAGATGGGAACCTGCTGACGATCCCGGTTTGCAGGAACTCGTTCAAGACCGATAGGAACACTGACAACGATGGAAGAAAGAAGATCAGAGCCAGCGACATGAAGAAGACCATAGGTTTTTCTTCTTTGATCAACAGACTGATCATCTTGAGAATGCGCCAGCCATCCTTGAAAGTCGAAAGCTTCGAGGTTGATTCCGGCAGGCGCGAGAAATAGCTCGTTTGAACTTCGCCGATGGGCATGCGCATCTGCATGGCATGGACCGTCAGTTCCGTTTCGATCTCAAATCCGTTCGATAGGGCGGGGAAGCTTTTCACAAAGCGACGGCTGAACACGCGATAGCCCGACAGCAAATCGTTGATCTTGTCGCTGAAGAAGAACTTGACCAAGCCAGTAAACAGCGCGTTGCCGAACTTGTGTCCCCGCCGATAGGCCTCGGTCTCTTTGTTCACACGTGCGCCGTTCACCATATCCAGGTTCTGCGACACAAGCAGCTGAACAAGCTGGGGCGCGGCGGCGCTGTCATAGGTCGCATCCCCATCCGCCATCACATAAACATCAGCCTCGACATCCGCGAACATCCGGCGGACGACATTGCCTTTGCCTTGCAGATTTTCGGTGCGAACCACGGCACCCGCCTCGCCCGCGACCTGCGAGGTGTTGTCGGTAGAGTTATTGTCAAAAACATAGATGGTCGCGCCGGGCAGCGCTGCCCGAAACTGCGCGATGGTTTCGCCAATGGCAACTGCCTCGTTATAGCAGGGCAGGATCACCGCAATCTCAAGCCCTTGCAGCCAGAGCGCTTCGTCGGTGCCAACTTCATGTTCGGCTTTCGTCATAAGCATGACGCGCCCCTCAGCTTAGTTAAGTTGAGGAAGTGTAACCGCAGGGCAGGCCGGTCGGCACGTCGTTAATTGCCCAACGTGTTCAAAAGAGTTCCATCTGTTGTACGGATGACCTCTGTCAGGTTCAGTTCTTGCGTCAACTCGTTCTGAGTGGGCAGGTAGAACCGCCATGTCACATCATCGAAATAGGCAACAACGGCCGTTCCATTTGCCAAACCTTCCCGCATTTCACCTAGCGTTTTGGCATAGGGCCGCTCGGGGATTTCGAACCCCGTGCGTCGGTTGAATTTCATTGGTAACCAGGTGGTTTTGTACCCTGTGACCAGATGAACCACGTCTGGGGCATTGGAATACACAAATGTTTCGGGGTCCAGTTTGCTAATCTCAGCCGCCAGCGGCGATTGATACCATTTTGGACCTGCGAAAAAGATGCCCTCTTCCCGAAACTCGGTAATCAGATTTCCGGTTCTGGCTATATTTGAGATCAGAACCAACGCGCCGAGCCCTAACAGGGCCAGCCCGGTCCAGCGCTGCAAGCCGTCGCCCGCCACAAAGTGTGCGCAGTAGTGGGATCCCATGATAATCAGCAGCACATAGACCGGCGCAAAATACGAGGGTTTCAAAGGTAGATTTGGCTCGATCAGGATCGACAACAGCAGCAGCGCGAAATGACCAAATATATAGACAGTCGCCAACAGCGGGAACGTGGCAAACCGGTCATCCGCATCCGGCGCGCGCCTGACCACACGGGTCATGGTTTCGTGCCAGACAATCCAGATCAGCAGACCGATCAGAACCAGGCTGACAGCGATCTTCAGGATATCGGGCACCACATTCGGGAAGAACGACACCCAGATCGAGTTTGCGCCCTGTATCAGAATGGCCCATGTTGCGTTGCCCAGAAACGCAAACTCTCGCCCAAGTCCCGATCCACCGGCTGCGGCTTCGATGTATGACCACAGCATCAGCGGGGCGATCACCGCGGCCAGAAAGGCTCCGGCATGCAGCAAGCGGGTTTTTATACCCTGTGGTCCCAGAAAAAGGGGTGTCAAAACCCCCACGACCCAAATAGGCGCGCCATTGAAACGGGTCAGGAACACCAGAACCGACACAAGCCCGGCCAGTATTAGAAACCGCACAGCACCCGTGCCAACATAGACGCTCAGCAGTGCCAGTGTCAGCAGCATCAGAAAGATGAACATCCCTTCGGACAGGACGGTCACATGTAGTTCAAACACCAAAGGAGACGTTACGATCAAAAGCGCCGCAAAACCGGCGATCAGACGGGATGTTCCCAGCCCGCGCGCCAGTGCAAACGTCATCAAGGCGTTCAGGCATAGGAAAGACAGGTTGACCACGGTGGCCGCTGTCAGTGGGCCCATTCCAAGGCTTTCGACGATATCGATTGCCCAGATGTATCCTGGCGAATGCCCCTGAAAATAGAATGGAAAGCCAAGGTATGAGGCCGAATCCGGACGGACTCCGATACCCCACGGGGTCGCGGCAAAGAACAATACCACCGCAAGCAGCACTATCACTGCGCACCACATGAGATCGGGTTTTTCTACATGAATAGTATCGGCCGTTCTCATTGCCGGCCTCCCTTGATACGTGCTGAACACAGACTCATTACTCTTCATCACAATACTCGGAATTGAACTGTTTGTCCGGATGCCCGAACTTAGATACCTTCAACCGTCGATAATCTCGTAAAACGTGTTTCCTGCTACAAAACCATCCAGCCCGACCTGCCTCGCATAATGCGCCAGATCGCTGGAGGTGTTGATAAACCCGGAGTTTCGGAAGTTCAGTGAAGTATTGCACAGAACTCCGGTGCCCGAGATCGATTTGAACTCGGCCAGCAAGTCATAGAAAAACGCATTCTGGTCGCGCCGAACGGTCTGCACGCGGGCCGAGCCGTCCACATGGGTAATGGCTGCTAATTTCGGATCGGTCACCTGATGAAAGCTAAGCATATAGGGCGAAGGGCCTTTCATCGCGAAATGCAGCGCGGCGTCTTCTTCCATGCAAGACGGGGCAACGGGGCTGTTTTCTGCGCGTCCCTTGATCCGGTTCAACCTGGCGCGCGTCTCTGCTTTGAACGGGGCCGCGAGTATCGACCGATTGCCTAACGCGCGTGGGCCGATTTCACAATTGCCTCGCGTCCATCCAATGATCTTTCCGTCGTAAAGCGCTTGCGCGACGGTCTTCAGGTTCAGTTCCGAGGCCTTCAGCCCCTCCAACTCAACCTTGTCGTCAGAGAAAGACTGACCAGAATAGACAGACCAATCCAGTTTGGCTTGCCCCGTATAGTGTCGCATTGCATCGACAGCCGTACCAATTGCACATCCCGAATCCCCTGTGGTGGGCGGTACAAACACTTCTCGGAACAGGCCGCTGTTCTCCCATTGTGCATTCCAGTTCCCATTCAGGCCGCAGCCGCCGGCGATCAACAGCGGCAAACCCTCTTGCAGGTTTACTTCCGCGAACTGATGAAAACGCGAGAATATGGCGTCTGAAAGTTTGGTTGCCAGATTCTTGAGCCTCTGACTGTCAGTACCGATATTGAAAAACGGCGAGTTTACGAATGAGCTTTTGCGCAACGGGTGCGTGGTTAGGTCGACTGACAGGATCTGATCGATCAACGCCTGTTCATCTTCGTCCACCGGACCAGCCGCGCCAAAGGCGCAAGCGGCCATCAGGCGACCTGGGTCCGACGGGCGCATCTCACCGCCCGAAATCGGAAACTCGGGATCGGCGAGAGCATAGAGGAACGCGAACCGGCTGCCTGGTGCGGTCATCACTTGGCCCCGATGATGAATGTTCAGATTGCGGTCGATTTCATAGAAATCGCCTAAGGCGCCTTCCCACAAAAGCACGTAACAGGGCTCACCCTGAGCAAAGGGCGAGAGCGCATAGCTGCACCAGATATGAGCCCGTTCATGCGTGGACGAGTAGTAGTCGACCGTTTTACCAAAGAAGGTACGTTTGCCCACGCTTTCCGAGCCCTGGCCGATGCCGAAGTACCCCGCACCAGAGGTGGTGACATGATCCATTCCGCTGCTGGACCAGCCACTGAGAGCCAAAATCTCTGGCAGATCCTTGAACCACAGCCCCGCATCAATGAACGTATCCGGGGTCACCGGCGTGTATCGGGGAAAGCTGTTCTTTTCGGCCTCATACGAGAACAAGAGGCTTTTGTTCGTACAATCGATTCCCGCCACGGTGCCGTCATGGCCAGATTTGAACGACAGAATCTTCATCCCTTGCACCTCATCAATCGGGTCGGTGTCTTGTTCATCAGGATGCAACGCTACACGGGGCGGTTTTTGGGTCGAGCCCCGCTATAACACTTTGTTCTTGCTGCGCTCTTGCCATGATCCCGCAAAATCGAACGGGCTGAAACACTGGCGAGATGGGAACATACGCAAACCTGAAAATCGAAAACCAAACCAAATGCCAAACTCAACGGCTGCAACCTAACAGACCGGACAGGGGTGTTGTAAACACTCTTTTCCGAGGGCGCGGTGTTTGATCCTGTGAGGGTGGAAATCGTAAACGGATTCGACAAAAACAGGGGATTGTTCGCAGTTCAAAGCCAGTCAGCGCAAAGAGACATCTGCAGCGGATCGCACAATACCTCAGACAAATACGTTGATTTTCAGACCGTTCAGCCAGTTTCCGCAGACTTGCGTATTTTCTGTCGCGCTTGTGTGATCTACATCCTTGCACAGCGAATGCGAAGGCCGTTACGGTGTGCGCGTTGACGGCAGTTTATTTGGCCAAGGGTGTTTTAGGTTATGTCAGTAATTTTGGGTTTGGCAACGATGAACAACAGCGCAGCGGCGTTGTTTGTAGACGGAAAACTGGTTGCCGCGGTTGAAGAAGAGCGTCTGACTCGGGTCAAGAACGACGGTGCTTTTCCCCATCATGCAATCTCGGAAGTGCTTCGGATCGGTGGTCTGAAATTCGCAGATATCGACGAGGTCGCCGTGTATTGGCAGCCCTGGCGCATGGCCGGGCGCGGAATGGGCACGGTCCGCAAGATTTTGCAAAGCCCATCGGCGGCCAAAGGCGTGACAACGCGAATCGGCGCGTTGTTCTCGTCAGGCAGTGGCGGAGAAACGCCGCAGGACAGCGGCTGGATGGACCTGTTCAAAATCCGCAAGATTCTGACTTCGGAACACGGGCCTTGTGATTTCAAACTGCATTATATCAATCACCACTTGACCCATCAGTTGTACGCCGAAGCGATGCGCGATTGGGACAGTTTTGTATCGCTGTCTTACGATGGTGGCGGCGAAGAAAGCTCGACCATTGTCACCACGATGCGCAATGGCAAGCGTGAGCAGATTGCCGATCACCGCTGGCCAAATTCTCTGGGTCACTTCTATTCCGCTTTCACCGGCTTTCTGGGCTTTAAGATGCTGGAAGGCGAATACAAGATGATGGGGCTGGCCCCCTATGGCAAACCCATTTACCGCGATGCGATCTTGAAAGAGATCCTGCTGTTAGAAGACAATGGCGGCTACCGGGTGAACACCACGTTGTGCGACTATCACTCGGCCCTGCGCGGTGTGTTCCACCCCCGTTTGGAAGAACTGTTCGGCAAGGCGCGCGAGCCCGGAACTGTGCCAAATGAGCGTCATATCGATCTGGCCGCTTCGGTTCAGGCAGCATTTGAAGACGCGCTGCACCACGTGCTAGAGCCGGTCCGCAAAGCCAATCCCGACCTGCGCAAACTGGTTATCTCCGGCGGCTGTGCGCTGAACGTGACGGCAAATGGCACATTGATTTCGAAAGGGACGTTTGACGAGATCATCATCCCACCCGCACCGCATGATGCGGGTTGTGCCGTTGGCGCGGCACTGGCTTGTATCCCGCATGATCAGGTCGACATGGCGTCAGTCCGCAACCCCTATCTGGGTGCTGAATGGGACGAGGCGTCGATCACCATGGCGTTGAATGACTATTGTGCGCAGCCACAAACTGCGCTGCCGCAGGATGAGCTGATCGAAAAGGTTTCGGACCTGCTGGCCGATGGCAAGATTATCGCCTGGTTCCAGGGCCGGGCCGAGTTTGGCCCGAGGGCACTGGGCACTAGATCGTTCCTGGCCGATCCCCGGCAGGACAGCATCCGCGATGACATCAACGCCAAGATCAAGAAGCGCGAGCATTTCCGACCCTTTGCACCCAGCGTCGCGGAAGAGGCTGCGGCGGACTTTTTTGAGATCGACCAAACCAGCCCTTACATGAACATCGTTGCCCGCGTGCGCGATGACCGGGCAAAAGACATCCCGGCCATCACCCATACGGATCAGACAGCGCGCGTGCATTCGGTTTCGCCAACAGCCAACCCGATCTACCACGCCTTGCTGACGAAGTTCGGTAAAAAGACCGGAGTGCCGGTCCTGCTGAACACTTCGTTCAACATTCAGGAACCGATCGTCTATTCGCCGCTGAATGCTTGCGCGACCTTCGCGGCCTCGGGTGTAGATGCGCTGGTCATCGGGGATTTCGTTGTGCTGCGCGAGGCATTGAAAGAGGAAAGCCCTAGCAAAGCAGTGGCGTGACCACGTGTATCTGAGCATTGATTTCGAGGATTTCGCCCACGACCTGAAGCGCGATCTTGGTATCTGGGAAACCGGTCCATTGCGCGCAGAGGCCCTGTGGCAGAGCCATGAACTGATTGACGGCTTCTTACAGGAAAACGGTGGTCCCGACGGACGCAAGGCCACTTTTTTCTGCACAGGCGTAGTCGCCGAACGCGCCCCGGACCTGATTGCACATATTGCGGGGCAGGGGCATGAAATTGCCTGCCATTATCACTATCACGACAGCATGAACCGGCAGTCGGCGCAAACCGTCGACGCCATGCTGGCGCGTGCGAAAGATCAACTGCAAACGGCGGCGAATGCTCCTGTTAAAGGGTTTCGCGCACCGAAGTTCCATGTGAACCGCGAGACGCCCGAGCAATACCAGTTGATCGAGCGGCATTTCGACTATGACAGTTCGTCTTTCTTTGGGTCCCCGGATCAATGTCGGGACTTTGCGGATAAGATGCGACTGTCAACGCTGCATGTGTTGCCGCTGTTTTCCTCGCAATACAGGGGAAGGGGGCCGCAGATACGTCTGGGCGGAACTTACCTGAAACTCGCACCAGATAATGTGGCCAGGGATCTGATTGAACAGGCTAAATCCAACGGGTTGGCCCCACATATCTATCTGCATCCGTATGAGATATCAGGCCATCAGGCGTTTCGCGTATCACGACAGGAACTGGCCGCCTTGGGGGCGAAAACTGCTGCCTATTGGGGACTTCGGCAAAATCAGTGGCTGCGGTTGGGTGGCAAGCGGTTGTTGCGCAAGATTGCCCGGCTGTTGCCTCCCGAAGGGCTATCCGGTCGATTGGACCAACTGATCCCCCAATAAAAAAGGGCCGATCAAAGGATCGGCCCAGTTTGTTCGGATGAACCGAGGGTTAGTTCGAAGCTGAATTCAGCTTCTCGTTCTGCTCACGCAGAGAATCCGAAATAATCGCATACCATTCGCCGGACTGACGCATTTCGTTCAGACCTTTGTTCATCATTGCGATGTATTCACGGGCAAACGGGTTGCTGCGATGCGCCAGGAAGGCCATTGACGACAGTGTCGAAACGAACGGGTTTTCGACAATGTCATTCGAGCCAAGGCCCATGTCGTTCATGGTAGATGCGAACAGGTCGACCTCAAACGCGGCCACATCAGCAGAACCGGTCAAGACCGCATCCAGACACTCACGCGCCGAATTGGGATGGACCAAAGTCAAGTTGTCGCTGTTCAGACCAACTTCTTCCAGAACAACCATGCTCCAGCCCGCCATACGGCAGAGCGTTGCGCCCTCTAGATCTTTGAAATCCGTCGCACTTGCATATTCGCTATCAGGCAGGGTGAAGAAACCGCCAACGATGTCATACACCGGAACCGATGCGACAAACTGTGTGCAGCGGGCCTCGGTGGCTGCTGACCATTCATAGGTGCGGTTGGTACAGTCAGGTACGGTCCAGGCAATAGAAATGTCAAACGCGCCAAGAGGCAACAGTGTGTCCAGGTGCGAGGACCAATCATCCACGAAGCTGACCGAATATTCACGGCTGTTCCCTGCACGCTGCAGGCTGGTGGTGGCCAGACGGGTCATGATGCCGCCGCCGCTCAGGTTTTCAGTGGTGAACGGCTCCCACCCGTTACCCGCGACCATCTTGATCGGTGGGGCATAGACATTCGAGCGTTTTACGCTCGCAGCACGCTGTTCTTCTGCCGCGATGATGTCCTGCGCGGACTGGCCGTTTGGCAGGCTACCATCTTCACAAGGCAGGGCCAGAACAATACCGGGCTCAAGATCGTTTGGGTTGCTGATGATGTTGCGGTTCGCGTTGAAGATCGGCTGGTAGTTTGACGTGCCATATGCCGCGATCGCGATGGTCGCCATCGTGTCGCCATCCGAAACGGTATAGTTCGTACAGGCCTGCTGCGCGGCTGCTGCACCAGCGCTTAGTGCAGTGACGGCAGTGGCCGACATCACCACTTTCTTAATATTGAGTTCAAACATGTCCACTTCCTCCAGACTTGTAGGTTTCTTAGGCCGTGCTGGGCCTTATCCATTTTCCATTTGATGTCGCAGAGCGGTCGACACGATATCGCGCCACTCTCCGGATTGCTGCATGATTGCCAGTCCCTGATTTAGCGTCTCAAGGATCGCTTCCCCATCAGGGTTATCTTTATGGGTCATGACGTTAAGCGACTTTACCGCCGCTAGGTTGGGGTTCTCGATAATGCGGTGCTGGTAGCCTAGACGCGAGATCGCCTCGACCGCGAGATGGGCCTCGATGGCAACGATATCGGCGCGGCCTTCGATCACGGCGTGAAAGCAATCATCGGGGTCGACCGGGCGCAACAGGGTGATAACCGGCTCGTATAGGCTGACGGCATCCATATGCGATAGCGACCAGCCTTCGGGGCGGCAGATCGTCGTCCCAGCAAAATCGGCATAGCTCAGTGTTTGTTCATAGCCCGAACCTTCGCGCGCGAAGAATGAATCCACAACTTCATAAAACGGGTTCGAGAAGTTGTAGGTTTCGCACCGGTTCCGATCGCTTTCAGACAAGGCTTCTGCCTGTTCGCAATTTGGGCGCGACCATGGGAACGTGCCATCAAACGCCAGCGTCGGCATCAAAAGGTCCAGATGAGAGGACCAGTCGTTCACGAACTGGATTTTGTAACCCTGTTCAGGTGCGGCGCGCAGCATCGCGGTTTCTACCAGGTGGGTGTACAGCCCGCGGTTCGGCAGCGATTCATCAGTGAAGGGCATGAAACCACCGCCCGTGATCAGCAGAAGCTGCCGGTCGCGGATCTCGGGCCGTTCACCGGTTTGTGCCTGACGGATCAACGCCGCACCTTCGGCGCGCGCCGCTTCGATCTCATCTTTGGCCGCAGCCTTTGCGGCAATCACTGCATCTTCACTGGCTTTTTGGGCTTCGGCTTCAGCGGCGGCCACCCGTGCCTCGGCTTCTGCAATCGCTTTTGCGGCACGTTCCTCCGCCGCTTTTACAAGCTCAGCCGCCATTTCAGTCGCCAGACGCCCTTCTTCGGTGTCCACAAGGACTGAGGTGCGGCCGATATCTTCAAGGCAGGGCATTGTCAGCACATCACCAACACGGATGATGTTGGGGTTGGATCCGATTACATCACGGTTGGCATCATAGATGACGCGGAAATCCTCGGTCGAATAGACCTGAATAGACAACTCACGCAGGCTGTCGCCGCGCTGGATTTCATAGGTTGAACACGCTTCTTGCGCCCAGGCCGCGCCGGTGGCAGCGGCAAGTGCAAGGCTTGATATTATAAGGTGCTTTCTCATGATCTGGTTGCTTTGCCTGTTATGATTTGTTTGGTTTCGCGACCGCGATTGTCAGGTTGTCCTGATCGGGTTTTGCCTTGGCCAAAACGGCCTGCAGCAAGGCATCGGCGATCTCTTGCGCCAACGCGTTCTGGTGTTCAGCCAGCACATCCTGGATTTCGCTGTCTGAAAGGGTCTGCAACCCATCGCTGCCGAGGACAACGATGTCAGCCGCAGATAGGTTCAGCGGCTCTTCGGGGCAGTCGACCTTTGGGATTGCACCGCCCATAACGACCGATGTCAGCTGATTTCGATCCGGATGCGCACGGGCCTGTTCTTCAGTCAGAGTCCCTTGCGCAACTTGCGCGTCAATCGAAGGCGCCATCGAATGATCTTCGTTCATCTGTGATAGCGCGCCGTCCCGGAACAGATAGAACGGGCTGTCACCGATCGAAATCCAGTAGACGCGATGGCCCAGCAAAAGCACACCCAGTAGCGTTGAGCCCATGTTGAAGCCCAAGCCCCGTTCTTCGTTGTGGCTGGCAATGGATGCATTGGCCTGCATCGCAGCCAGCGGCAGCGCATCAACAAGTGAGCGTTCTGACAGCGTTTCGACATCCAGCTCATCATCCAGCGCATCGCGCCAGGCATTGATCACCAGCTCCGAGGCAACCTCACCCGCCTCGTGACCGCCCATGCCGTCGGCGACTGCAATATAGCCCGCATCGACTGCATCGAAGGTCCGCGCGGCGACGGCATCTTCCTGCGAGTCGCGCTGACCCTGATTCAGGATCAGGGCAATGTCATATGCCGGAGTCGCCAACATCAGTTACGAATCCCTCCAGTCAAAGCCGTCATCGCAGAAGGCCATGAACCGGATCGAGGTTTCGCTGATGCGGATCAGATCACCGCTGGTCAAGGCGATGGTGCTGAGCACGGGTTTGCCGTTCAGGCGAACGAGGTTCGCCTTGCCACCATGACCCAGATAGCATTTACGATCTTCCGGATCGTAGGCGATCACCGCGTGGTTTTCGCGAGAAATACCTGTGTCGCCGAAATCAAGCTGGATCGCCTGATCATCATTCCGGCCGATCTGCATCAGCCCTTCGGTCAAGGCTACGCTTGCCCCACGGCCAGGCCCCGCAGTGACGACCAACCAGCCAACCGGGAAGGTTTCCTGCGCGGTTTCCGTCTTGGTGACGGGCTCGGCAGACTCCATCATGTCCTGAACATGGGTATCAGCGCGCTCGAAACCCAGGAAGGTTGTTTTTACACGCGCCCGGCGATCCGCGGCAGGCGCAGTGGCGGGTGTTGGTGCAGACTCTGCAACCTCTTCTGCTTGCGCCGCGTCTTCGATTGGCGCTGCTGGAGCCGGTTCTTCAGCCTCTGCGGTGGGTTCTTCGGGCGTCTCATCGACCACGCCCACGCTGTCCTCGGTGCCAAGGCGCAGCGTTACAACCGGATCGTCTTCGGCAGGGGTTTCTGGGGACGACACGACATTCTGTGTGTCTGTCTGATGGTCTTCTTGAAGCGGTTGCTCGACAGGTTCTTCGGCCACGTCTTCAGGCGTTTCAACTGCAGCCTCTTCGGCGAAGTCCGGCATCTTTTCTTCCGGCATCAACTCATCCGATTCCTCGTAGGTTTCGGATGTCGCGTTGCCGCCAGCCAAAGCTTGGCGCAATGCGTTGAAATCGGCGATGGGTTCCGCAGTCTCCTCGGCAGGTGCCACGCTTTCGGCAGCGTCTTTTTCTTCTGTTTTGCCCGCGCCTTCTAGAAGCCGGCTCAGAGGGCTTTTGTATTTGAACATGGCGTCGACACCTTCATTTGAACGGCACACAACTTATGCGCCTTGGGACCACAATTTACCTCTGCGCGGTGGGCACATCGGCACTTATCATTTTGGAAAACCACTAGAACTTGTAACTCTCTGCGACGGTCCGGCCCCCGTCAGAATGGACTTTTTCAAATGCCATCCTCAGCAAACACAACACTGGCAGATCACCTGGGAACCGGTCTGATCACTCCTGCTCAAGCTGCATCGTTGCAGCTGTTTCAACCCCGCCGCGCAATACAGTGAAGCGCGCTATGGGTTTATTTTCGGACACAAGCGCAGCAAGCGTTCCATCCAAGCTTTCTGCGGTGTTCAGATTTGTTGCGGTTTGGGCTTCGCTCAGCAACACATCTCCGTCACTTAGATCGCCGGCCGAATCTGAGGGCACGTTGGATACAACGGTTTGCCATCCGTCCGCTCCATCGCTACGCACAGTGAATTCATACCCATTCTGCAGCCCGAGGGCACGGATTGCGGGCAGAGCCATCAAGCCATTCTGAACACGGGTTTCACCCCGCAGGCGATACCGTGCTGCGACGCGGATGTATCCGTCGGGATCAACATTGAAGCCGTCCAGAACCTGGCCCGCAAAAGATGCGTCAGAGCGGATTTGGTCACCGTTCAGTGTGAACATCGTTGCGCCACGCTGGATCCAGTCACCAATAACCGACATGTCCTGACCCGGATTTACGGCGGTTACAGCAAACGTGTCTCCGGTAACCGCACGACGGCGTGAAACCGAGAACGGGATGTCAACATCCCAATGCGCGAAGGCAACCTGATCCTCAGCAAGCACACCAGGAACCGTTGGCTCTGCCGAGGCTGAAAATTCGGCCGAAGCTTCAGGTTCAACGGTCGCCACCTCTGTGTCAGTCGCGTCAGCAGTGACTGTAACCTCTTCTGCCACGTCGGTATTCGGTTCTGCGGCGGCTGCTTCTGTGGCAGCCGGTTCCGCAGGAACGGAGGTTACCTGCTCGACAGGCGCCTCTGAAGTCTCTTCCACCGAAGGTTCAGCTGTGGTTTCCGGTGCAACAACAGCGGTCTCTGCTGCTTGCGTCTCGGGCTCTGCCACTGAGGCTGTTGCCGTCGTTTGGGGCGCTTTGTCGCCACCGGACACAACGAAGTATCCACCCGCGGCTATGGCCAGGGCCACAACTGCTACACCTGCAAGCAGTTTGCCGTTGCCGCCCGACCCGCTTTGCACAACGGTATCCACGGCGATCGGAGCGTCTTCCTTTGTGGTAAACTTGGCTAGTTCGTCTTCTTTTTTGTCTTCATTGCCAAGTGCGATGTCAGAGTTGCCAGCCAGCAGCGCGGTCACAACGGCTTCGGCGTTCTCGGTCTCTGCTTTGATCCGCTCTTTCTCTTCTTCTTTGTCCTTGCGATCCATGCCCACGATCACTGAAACTGGGCGATAGGCAAATGTGTCAAACATAACACCTGGGCCACGGAACATCCGCAGCCAATCCAGGGCGGTTTGCAAACGATCCGTTGCGTGGACTTCCATCGCTTTGTCGATCGCTTCCAAAAAGCCTTCGGGATAACCTTCAAACCGAGCGGTCAGTGGTTCATAGGGGTCGTCCTGACCATTGTTGAATGCGCTTAGACGAGACTGGCCATCGACCGGGCGTTCCCCGCTAATCGCGTGGTAGAGCGTAGCAGCCAGAACGTAGAGGTCACTGCTTGGGTCCTGCTCGGCCCCGCGCACGTAGAATTCATGCGGCGAATACCCGTCTTTGATCACCCGCAGGGTCAACAGGGCAGCGGATTTGTTTGCCGCTTGTTCGCGGGCCGCGCCAAAGTCGATCAGGACTGGATCACCGTTTTCGTCGATCAGGATATTGTCGGGCGAAATATCCCGGTGCAGCATGCCGCTTTGGTGAATGAATGATACCGCCGACAGCATCTTTTCGGTCACCTGAACGATGAAGTCAGGGCCGCTTTCGGTGTCGGGATTTTCTACATAGTCCAGCAGGTCGCATCCACGGATAAGATCCATTGCGATGTAGGCTGTATCGTTGTCCTCGAAGACCTGATGCACATCGACAATGTTGGGGTGCACAAGGCGGGCATGGTTGCGGGCTTCCTGAATGAACAGGTCAATAATAGCGCGCAGGTCTTCTTTGAGTGCGGGATCGTTTGGCTCAACCAGGTCACCGTTGCGGCGGCACAAGGCGCCCGGGAAGCACTCCTTGATTACCACATCCCGTTCAAGGCTATCCCGCGCAAGGTAGGTAATGCCAAACCCACCATTGCTGAGAAAGCGAAGGATTTCGTACTGTCCGCGCAAAAGCTTTGCGCCGGGTTCCAATCCTTCGATATGTGGTTCGTCGTGCGATGCACCGACTGCCTGGTTGTGGCTCATTTCAATCCGCCCGTTCTACACATTTTTGCGGTAAAACAACCGGGCAAACCGCCCGAAACTGACAACCTAAAACAACCGCAGGTCACTTGAGAACGGTTAGACGTTTCAAATTAGACTTTATTGGGGCCGCCCGATGGCTTCACTATGGATCGTTTCGGACGTTTATCAACATATTGATTTATAGGATAGAAGAGATCAACATATTGATTTTTAAGATCGTCAATCCAAAGCTTCTTACCCGGATTGGAGCGTTCTGGTCGACGATTCCGAAACTGTTAAGAATCGGATTTGGGCGACAACGAATCGCTGCGATGCAGCTCAATCTTCACGGGAGTCGTTTAGGTGCCGGTTTTTGTCTGCGCCGTGACTACAGTGCTACCTGCCCAGGCCAGGTTGTCGCTCAACTGAGCCAGGATGCTGATGGCATCTTTCAGCGGTGCGTCGCCGCTTTCGAATTGCAGCAACAACAGAAGGTCTGTGGCCTTCTCGAATTCAGCCGGAATCCAGTCGGCCTCGGGGTCGATTTCTCCGCCCTGTTCCAGACGCTCGGCAAAATCCTCGACAATTTCCTGGCAGCTTTGCAGGAACGTCGCTGGTTCCATATCCGCGTTTTCTCGCAGATCCTCATAGACGCTCGCGATTGCGGCAAGCCAGTCTTCGAGGATGGGATTGTTCAACGGGGGTAGAGCCGCGCCCAAGGTCGATTGCATATCCGCGTTTTCTGCTCCGGATGCTTTCGGTTCAGGCCCTTTCAGAGCTTCAAGGAAAGGTAGGAACTCCTGTGCGATATCTTTTCGCGCGGCATCCAGATCACTTTGACGGCGGCCTGACGCAACTTCCAGCACGTGTTCAGCCAGCGTTTGGCCGCCACAGTTTTCCCACAGCGCAAAATCCGGCTCGGGCTCTTGCGCCATCGCGCGAACAGCCACGGGTGTGCCAATCGGGACAACAGCACGGAACATCCCGTCTTTTTCTTTTTTCAAGCGCGCCAGAACACGTTCGATTGCCTCTTCAACCGGTGGCAAATCTGCGTGGGTCACCGCAAGCAGGCTATTCTGGCGCAGCTCAGCGGGTACCTGCGCCCACAAATGGCGTTCTGTTTCGCGCCAGGCGTTTGTGCCGTTGGTGCACCAGATCGCACAATCCACGAATTTGAGCAGGTCCAGGGTCTGCTTATATGTATCGTCTAGCGCCCCCGATCCGGGCAGATCGAACAGCGAGATTTCTTTGAGCGCTGGGGTGTTCAATCCAACCGAGATGAAATCGGGCTCATCAGCGGCTGCTTTTTCCAGTGCGATACCCGAGTAGGTCTTGGGCTCTTTGTTCCACCAGCCCACTGTGGTTTCGGGCGTTTCGGCATAAGCAACTATCACCAAAGGCAATTTTAGATGTTGTGGGCCAGTGGGCAGGATGTCTGCACCAGCCAGCATATTGGCAAGGCTAGATTTGCCCGCGCCAAATTCCCCTGCGAAACCGATGTTCACCGCGTTCGAAAGACGTTCGGCATGGGCCAATGCGCGCGCGCGCAGATCCTCTAGCGCGGCGTCCGCCTCCATCTTCTCTGTCGCGGTCAGGAAGCGTTCGAGTTGACGCACTTCCTGCTCGGTCCCTGGAAATTCAATCATTCAGCAGCCTCTGCCAGTCTGTCTTCCTGATGTCCGGTGCCAAAGATAGCCCCAAGATCATCACTGATACGGCGTGCACGGTCGAGCGCGTCCTGTGCTATCGCCTTTGCGTTGGTATCATCTGTACCTGCGCGATGCTGCAGATGGCCTGCCAGCAAAGCCAGATAGTGATCCAACACGGTGTTCAGCCGTTCCAGCAGATCGTCACGCGCAGTGTCGATCAGATCGTCACCCATCAGCTCGAATTCCTGCGTGATCATCCGTTCCGCGCGCGAGACAACGCTGTTGCGCGAGATCAGCCTCGACAACCAGTTTACACGCAGTTCGACCGTGATGCCACGGGTTAGCGCCGTGGTGTCCGGGCGGAACCAGCGCACGGCACTGGTGTTCATGCGATTATCCACCGGTTCCTGCCAGCCGGGTAGGGCCCGCAACGCTGCGTTGCTTTGCATGTCGATTGTGTAAAGCTCGCTCAGAACCCGTTGCCGCACCACTTGCGAGGCGCCTTGAACCAGTTCCCGCATGCGATCCCGCAGAGGCGTGAAGTTTAGTTCGGTATCCCCCTTGGCCAGCAAGGGAGACTTTCCTTCAGGACCGCGCACAACAGCCGAGACGGCCTCGGAAACGGTGTCATCCATCACCCCGCGTAGATTGGACAAAACCTCGTCCATTTCATGGGTAATAGTGTGTTTCTTCTCGGCAATCAGCGCACGCAGATCCTCAAGCGTCTTGTCGTTTTTCTCGACGCTGACAGCTGTTTCTTCTGCATCAGCCTCGAGGACTCGCAGATCAGCCTGCGACCGTTCCAGTTCAGCCTGGGCAAAGCTGTTCAGGTGCTGCCAAGCCATGCGCAATTGTTCGTCATGCGGCCCTTCGATCAGGGCCTGCGTCACATGACGGCGCAGGTCAGGCAAGCCTGAGGCGATCATGGCGGCAAAACGCAGCACCGCCTCGCGGCTGATCGGGCCGGGGCCCTGCTTGATTTCTTTCACACCGTCCAAATACTGTCGCATTTGTTCCGGATGCGCCCGCAGCCAGGACAAAACATGGTCGTGATTTACACCTGTTTCATCGCCCGTCAGCGCATAATGGGCCCATTGCGCGCTGCCCATCAACACGTCAATGTTTGAGTTGCCCAGGGCCTGTTCCAACCCATCCAGAACATCGGCGCGCACTTTTGTCGCGTCCTCTGCGCCATCGCTGAGTTCGTCTACACGATTGATGAAAACAACGATCTGCCCAAGCTCGAGCGCTTGCATAAGACGGAACAGTTTCAGGTCGGCACGAGAAAGCGCCTGATGCGCTGACAGAACCACCACAAAGAAATCGGATTCTTTCAGGTACTGGCGCGAGATTTCTTCGCGGATCAACAGAGGGTCGTTAACTCCCGGCGTGTCTGTCACCGTCAATGGGAACGGGAAATGGCCGATGTCAAAATAGACCTCAGCCTTGCGGGTGATGTCGCTGTACAGCCCCCGGTCGCTGCCGGGGTCCAACGGGCCATCTTCGGTTGGGTCGTCGCCAGCACAGACGTAGCGGGCCAGATCGTCCGAATTCAGCTGTTCCAGATCGTGATGCTGCCCCAGCAATTGTTTATAGCTGTCGCCCAGACGCCGCTGCGCGCGCGTTTTCATCGCCTCGACCTGCTCTTCGATCATCTCGCGCTTATAGCTGTCCTCGTCATCAGGGAACATATTGCGCAACTCTTCACCTTCGGCGATCAGCGACTGCCATTGGTGGTTGTCGAAGAAATGAAACTCTGCCCCTTCGGTCCGCCCCGAAGGATGCCCGAAATGCATGTCGGTGATCACCGTTGTCCACGGGTTCACATCGGATGGCAGGTATTCTGCCTGACCGGTGAAGCCATTGATAAGGCGGGATTTGCCGGCCTTGATCTGCCCGACAAAGGCAATGGATGGTTTCAGATTTGAAAGATCGCCGACAATGCGCGAGATGAACTGACGGGTTTCGTCATTGCTCGTCTCATTCATGTCCTCGGCTATGCGGATTAACTCACGACGATTGGACTCACTCATACTGGGTATCCTAACAACTCTCTACTCAAACAATTCGGTGGTTTAACAACATAGAAGGCAGTCATTCTTCTGCCTCCTGCAACGTGGTCCACAAGTTGACCACGGCCCCCAGTTTGCGCGCCTCGTGTACAGCGAAGGCGATGCTTTGGCCGTCATTTACAACAGCCAGTCCTGCGCCCTTTCCACCAGAAGGGCGCATTACGATCAGTTGGGGCAAGCCCAACCCTGTCTTTGTATCTTTGTCCCAGCCAGCCAGATCAGCCGCAAAGCGAGTCAGCAAATCCTGATTGGGATGCAGTTTGGCATCTGGTGCGCACTCCTCAGCGGCCTGTGCCAGTGTCCCATCCTGTGCGGCGGCCAGAACGCGCCCCTGTGCAAAGCGATCTGCACCGTCAAAGAAAGCTTGTGCCAGCGAAGCATTGGCATCGGTTCTTGGCGCGATTTCAGGTGTTTCCGGCGCAGGCTCTTGTGGTTCCGGCACAACCGAAATTGTGGGTTCAGCGGTCAGTTCAATTGCGGCACATGCGGTTCTGATCTCACGCAGGGTGACACCCACGTCATCCGCTTCGAGCACGTTGTCGGGTTTCAGTGACAGCAGTTCCAGTGGGGCAGGGGCCGAGGCGATATCCGAGACCAGCTGTGCCAGATTGTCGATCAATTCCTCACGCGGGGCAGTTTCGAAATCCGGGACGGCACCGGATACAACGCGGAACACATCCGTCACGCGTGAGCTGTTCACTTCAAGCGCCAGACAATCCCCATTGGCTGCGGTGAATTCCAGTCGGCGCGGCAATATCGTATTGCGGATCACACGCAGAACCTCGGTCCGACGTAGCTCGGGCGTGTCGCCCGCAATCATCACAACCGGAGACAACCGCGCGACAGATTTGCGCCCGATTTCATCAAGCATCTCGAGTATGTCTGTATCCATCATACCGTGACCCTCATTGCTCTGGTTCAGACCGCAGCCGTGATCGACGTAAGGCTGAGGTGTGACTTTGTGAGGGCAAGACCCACATTCGCGCTGTTGCGGCAGACATAGCAAACCACGTGATCGGGAAATTCACGCGTGCGCAGAAAGATGTTCAATCGGTCGTTCGAAAACACCGCGATCTCGCCGAACCCATCAGCGTCAGAATCTGCATCCGTTTCGCGCAACAACGCTTCAAAGGCGGAAACGCCGCGCCCCTGGAACAGGTTGGCCACCGCAATGGCCAGTTCATCCAGATCAATCGCGTCGTCTGACTCTTTGATGCCGGTTCCCAGCAACATCCCCGTTTCCATGTCGATATACCCGGCTGCAAGGCAGTCGGGTATTGTTTCAATAGCAGCGTTCAACGCATCATGTATCGACATGTAACTAACTGTTTTGCTTTGCTAATAGCCGGTTATCCGGATTTGGTTTCGATTACAAGACATGCCATTCCATCCCGCTGTTTTCGTTGGATTTAGGGATCGAACGCAACGCTTCGTTGGTCTGTTTTTCACTATGCTCGGAAGATATCTGATCGAATTCCTTGAGGAATGCATGGAACACTCTCATCAACTCGCGCGGGTCATCGGGCAGAACTTCGTTTTTGGTGACTTCAGTCCACATCGCCAAAGCGCTCAGCGATGTGCCAGGATGATCTTCTGAAAGCGCGTCCAGCTCAACAACTTGCGGCTCGGCGGTTTCTTGAGGGGCAGTGGCAGAAGACAGTTCGACCAACCCGTGTGTTTCGGGCTCGGGTTCATACTCATCTGACGTTGCCTCGTGCTGCTCCGCCATCAATGCTGCAATGGAAGAGGTCGTTGCCTCGCTTACGTGATCTTCGGCTTCCAGAGGTTGTTCAACTTCAATTTCTTCAGACGTGTCTTGCGTCTCATGAAGCGAAGTGCTCAGCGATGTAAGCACATCGTCAGATTCAGATTCGTCTGTTGGATCTGACGATCCAACCTCAGCATCCGAGACGATAAGGATGTTTTCGACCTCATCATCAGTGTCTTCATCCTCCAGAAGGTCGTATTCGTCGATCTCAGATGTCTGATCCGAAACCGCATCAAATTCCATTGGATCTTTGGCGGTATCTCGGAAATACGCGCGCAGTTCGTCCTCTTTTGTCTCTGAATCCTGGGGGCGTTCCTCAGATTCAGGTGTCATCTCGGCCCGTAAGCGATCTGCTTCGGCAGAGTCGATACGAGGGCGCTCGTCCTCTTCAGCACGTCTTTCAACACGCGCTGGACGGACGGGGAAGCTGGTTACCACAGAGTTGTCGCCGTCCGGTTCGTCCACGGGATTCACCAGTTTCAGAGGTGCCGGTGTCTCGGCATCTGGTCGGGTCGCCGTGGGGGACTCGGTGTTTCTTGAAGGCCGCAACGGCTGAACCTTAGGCCCGTCTGAAAGGCCTTTGTCGATCTGATACCGCGCAAGTTGATCTGCTCTTCGGTCCATGATGTTTTCAGTGATCTCCAGGAAGCTGTCGATCATCTTGCCGCCACCGCTGCGCGACCACATCTCGGCATCACCGGTCTTGTCGCGGGCCTCAATCGCATCACGGGCCGAAAACAAGATTGAGCGATTAAACAGATGACCGGCTTCGCGGTTCACGCGACGCAGCACCTTTTGCCGGTCTTTTTGACCCAGCGCATCAGCTCGGGTGACCAGCAGCAAAGAGTTGTGTTGCAGCCGTTCCGGCAAAGAGACCCAGGTTGCACGCTCGGTTTCACGCCAGGCTTGCGTGGCATGGGTGCACCACAAAACGCCATTGGCCTGACCAACTGCGCGTTGCCAGACATCGGTCGAAATTTTCGGATCGGAAATACCCGGTGTATCGATCAGATCGACCGCTTCTAGAATATCCGCTTCCAGAAAGATGCGAATGAACTGCGCATCATTCACACCTACTGTTTCAAGCTGATCCAATTCGATTAGATCTTTGCTGCCATCATGCCGCTTCACATAGGCTGACTGATTGCCCCAGCTGAACCAGACGGGTGGCAATTGCGTTGCTGTAACCTGCGTTGGCAGCGTATGGGTGCGCAGCAGAAAGTTCATCAGGGTGGATTTCCCGGCGCTGAATTCACCCATAAGGGCGAAAACGGGCTTCCGGCGTGACCATTGCTCGATACGCTCCCATGCCTTGGGGGAAACGAAACGGTTCTGTGTGTCTTTTGCCATTTTTCTTCTCACGCCGCTTCGTTGCTAAGGTTTTTCAGGATGTCGCCCAGAATCTCATCGCGCGACTTCTGCAACTGCAGATTCGCCGCCAGAGCGGGGGCCTGTTTGTTGCCATTCTCCGCTGAGGCCGAAATATTCAGCAGCGTCTCTTTCTGCTCGCGCATGAAATCGGTCAGCCCGGCTCGGACGTTTTCCAGAACCGCTGCGACCTGATTTTCCTCGATATCCTTGGTAATCGAATTCGCTTCGGATGCGATCAATCTTGTGTAATCCGCCGCATAGGCTTCGAAGCCTTTGCGCTTTTGCCACCACCTGCGCCACCATGTGCTTTGTAGGTCCAGCGCAATGGTGCGCCCGATCCCCAAGGGCGGCGGGACACGCGGAACGATGGGGGCTTCGATGCTGAATTCGCCAAGATGGTTACCTAACAGCTTGTGATAGAGCGCTTCCACGTCAGCTGCAGCAGTGGTATAGAGCGCGCCCGCCTCTTTCTTCATCGACCGGGCAAAGCTGAAATAGGCTGCCTTTTGGAGGGTTCGCAAACCCGCCGGATCATAGTGCCAAGTGCCCTCTTCGCCATTCTCCTCGAGATGAGCAATCAACGAGTCGGTGGCGCGTTTGACAAAGTTTGCCTCGGCTGAATTCAAACGCTCGATTACCTTGTCGCGCAGAGCAGCCGTCAGTTCGGCGGCCTTCTTCTCGTACTCGTCTGAAACAGTCGAAATCGCTTCTTCCGGCGAAGCGCCGCCCAGATCGCGAACAACGCCTTCGTTGCCGGATAGGGTTTTGGCAACGGCCGTTGCGCGAATCTGGCTTGCAATATTGCGTGCACGGTGGCGGACGCGATCCAGCAAACGTGCGCCTGCGCCATCTGCTATCCGTTCGTTCATCGCCAGCAGCAAATCAGGAAGCCCGGACAGCGCCCAGATTTTGTCCAAAGAGGCGGCCTGATCGCCAAAGCCCGCCGCTAGATAGAAGGTGTTCAAAACCTTGCGGGATTCATCGGTCAGGATGTCTGGATTGCCTGTCAGAGCGGCCTCGGCCCAGAGTGCGCTGCCAAACACGATGCTCGTATTAGCATCGATATTGTTCTGCTTCAGAGTTTCTTGGATGCGATCGCGTATTTCTGGGACCTGATTGACCGGATCAGCCAGTTCATCAATCCGGTTCACGAACAAAACGATCTGCCGGTTTTCGAACTGCGCAATGATCCGCATCAGCGCCATATCCATCGTGGTCAATGCTTGGCTTGCCGCCAGAACCACCACACAGACCTCGGACCCGCGCAGACTGCGCAGGGTGATCTGCTCACGCACCATGAAGGTATCGTTTACACCAGGTGTGTCACACAGCTTCAGCGAGATCGGATATTGCGGAATATCCATGAATAGTTCCGCGGATTTCGTCACATCTGCAAAACGGCCGGTTTTTGGGTCGATATCCGGGTCGTCTTCGTCGCCCAGACAGACATAGCGCTGAATCAGCTCTTCATCGAAATAGTCATATTGGTGGCTTTGTCCCAGGATCAGATCGAAATGCTTGCCCAGCCGCTCCTCTGATTTGGCTTTCATTTCGGCGACCTGACGGCGGATGTCTTCCATCTCATCATCTGCACCGGCGCGATTGGCCAATTCACCAAGGCGTCCACCGCCAACCATCAGGTTGTCCCATTCTTCTTGCTCGAAGAAGGTGAACTTGGACCGCGTATCGCCCGGTGTCCGGGTGTTGATGTTCAGCGTGGTCACAACCGAAGTCCACGGGTTCACATCCGAGGGCAACAGGGCAGGGCGAGCGGCCAGGATATTCACCAGCGAGGATTTACCCGCTTTGACCTGCCCAACCATCGTGATGCTTGCAGAAAAGTTCTCGATCCGCGTTTTCAGCGTCGCAAGCCGGGCCGTTGACCGCGCATCGGCCACTTCTGTCAATTGGTCGATCTGAGTCGTTAATGACGACATTGCCGACGTCATCGGGGCAAGCGCCTCGTTTCCGACGGACAAAAGGTGGTCGTTGCGCGCCATGTGTTAGCCTCCGGTGCCAGTCGCAGCGATTTGCTGGGCCTGCGAAACGCAGCCTGCGGGCATGTTGGTCAGGGTGTCGATACGGGCGATCAGATCCAGAGCGTTACCCAGAATTTCGGCTTCGTCCCGAGGTGAGATGGTTTCATATGCGTGGGAATCAGCCAGCACCTCAATTGCGCTGAAGCGATCCCCATTTTCGAGGCAGGCCAAACGCCGGCCGGTTGGAAACCCGTCCGATTTCGCTGCGGGCAGGGGCATACGTGCGTTTGCCAGCAGGTAATGTTCACCCGAGTGGGTGCGAAGAGAGATACCAAAGCCTGTATCAGGATAGTCCCGGTTCAAAGACTTCAGCTCACCTATGAAGCTTTCGCGAGCGAAGAAGACGGCCTCTTGCTCGGCAGCGGCGGAGTTGTTCATGCTGGTCACATCAAAGACCCTTGTTACTGGAGTTGAGCGGAAGACTCGTACAGGTGCCAAAACGGCGAAAAGGACTCATTAACTCCTTGGACCAAGAAGCCCGGCCAAGGCGGTGTTATTTTGACGCGAATAAGATATTTTGGTGCTTGAATTGTGGCGTAAATATGAAGTGGCGTGCATAGGAATGCCTCAACCTTGAGGTGTATAGTTAACAGGTGCGCAGTGTTTTTAGGTCTGAAGATTGAGCGAGTGCCGCATTGAGCGCATTTCACAGACAGTTCGTTGCGTTTTTTGAGATCGCGTTAACACTCAGTATTTGCGGCATTAGTTCCGGTGCTGCTGGTGCTGTTCTGTGAGCGATCTGGATTTTTTGCCAATGGCCCGATTGCAGAAAAGGTCGAACTGACAAAGCCAGCTCGACACGATTTGAACTTCGCAGTCCAACCGATACAACGTAAGCGCGTTTTTCCTGCTGATCGAGAAATCTCTGTCTCATCGAGCGAATTGGTACCCAAGATCTACGTCTCGGATCGTGTAAGTCTAATCCCGAAAAATCAGCCTTCCAGCACTCATACTATATGAGCCGAGACATCCCGATGCTGGTGTTTTGCCAGCGACTTTGCCCAAGGGTAGGGAAATCGCGCGAAACCTGCCGATCAAAATCTTGAGCCGGGGTGAATTTTACCTCTCGCGTCCCGAGTAAAGCTTTGTTATGGAGCGCTCCAGTCCGGCACATAGGTGCCCGGTTGCGGGTGTGGCGAAATTGGTAGACGCACCAGATTTAGGTTCTGGCGCCGCAAGGCGTGGGGGTTCAAGTCCCTCCACCCGCACCAATTATATTTAACATAATCATCATTATGAGTATTTATACAGCCTCGAGGTTGCCCAAAAGGATGGATGTCATGTCCGCTTCGATCACGCCATCGATTGCGACAACATCTATTCCCGTATCATAATCGACATTGGACGCGGTGATCCCTGACAAATCTGCACTAGCGTCCAGAAAAACCCATTCGGCTTCATGTGTGGGCGTCTGCCCAACGGCCACTTGCAAGATTGCCAATGCGTCTAGTGCATTGATTCTACCGTCTTGCGTAATGTCCGCAGCGATAAGGTTTTCCGGCGCAGCGGGCCCGAAGGTCGGGTCCAACCCAACCGCGATCCGCAACACTTGCAATGCATCAAGTGCGGTGATCTCGGCACTTGCCGTCGAATAGGATTTGGTGATGTCGAGATGCCCGGAGTAAGTCCCCGAGGGCAGGCCGAGATCGAAATTTCCGTCTTCGTCTGCGGTTGTGGTAATCGGGCTGTTTCCGTCAGGTGTGAATTGAATTTCAGCATCCCCTAGACCCGGATTGCCGGTCTCGGAGCTGATCGAGATATCGCCTTGTATCCCTCCTGAACTGGGTGGTTCGGACACACCAAAATCACTGAAATCAACAGGGATATGGTCGGGGCCGCCAAATCCTGTGCCAAAGATCTCGGTGCTGGTCAGAGGCCCTCCGGTCGAAGAGGTGATGTGGATGACTTCGCCTCGATAGGTGATATCCGCACCGTCTGCCGTGCTGGTAACGGTCAGCTGGGTCGGCGATCGCAGCAGCAAGTAGTCAAATAAATCAAGCCGGTCTGTTCCCGCCTCAAAATCTGTGATGGTTGTAACGCCGCTGCCGGATTGCATCACGAATATATCCGCCCCTGCCCCCCCCGTCATCGTAGTGGCTCCTTCCCCTGCAATCAGGATGTCATCCCCTGCCCCGCCCAGCAGGTTTGCATTCAACACGCCACCGCTGAGCATGTCGTCCAAAGCAGTGCCAGTGACGGTGCCGAAGCCTTCCCGGACATCGCCCAGATTTGCAACGTCGACGGTCAGAAGGTTCACGCCTGCATCAATCTGGCTGGTCGCCAAAATCTGCAGCTCACCCCCGACTTGGGCCACGCTCAGGTTTTCGACATTTTGCAACCCGCTCAGCACCGTGTCCGCGAAACTGTCCATATGGATCAGTTGTCCGTTTGGGCTCATGGTGAAAAGCGTGATGCCATCATCGCCACCGCCAGCGACCACAAAGACCCGCCCGTCGACTTCTATAACCGCGATGTCTTGTACGTCTTGGAACCGGGTGTCCAACGTATCCAGCACATGATCGGACGGCGAAAGTGTACCATCACTGTTCACTCGCATAATGCTGAGCGAGTTGCTGCCCGATCCGGCGACCACGATCCAGGATTCGCCATACGCCTCGACAGTTTCAACCGCAGTTGGTGTCGAAATGCCAAGGGTTGCGATGGCGTCGCTGTTGTCGACCACACTGAGCGTCCCGTTCGCCGGGTCGATGCGATACACAGTGATGCCGTCGCCTACTGCATCTGTTCCAACAATAAACTGCCCGGCACCAGACTGAATTGCCTGCATAGAATCGGCTGTTCCGGTGATGAGCCCGGCGAGCGACAAGCTGCCGTCACCGTTGACGATGTAGGTTCCGATTTGGCCGGTATCTTCATGCGCGAGCGCCAGATAGTTGGTCGAGGCTACAGAGAACTGGGTCACGGCAGACAGATCGCCACCGCCGCTCAACGTTCCGGTTTCCTGCAAATCTCCGACCGTGCCGTCGGTGTTCAGATCATAACTGACAATCCCGGTGGCCGTATCGATATCAAGTACCAGATGATCTGTGCCCGCCAGCGAAACAGGCGTTCCTGTGCCGCCCACCTGAAACATGATCGACCCGCTGTAATACTGGGTATCCACCAGTTGTGGGATTGCGCCGTCAACCAGCCTCCATACCGCGATGCCCCCGGTTGGGCCGGTCAATGTGTAGAGATACGTGTCCCCGTTAAACGTTTTTAAAGCCGTATCGCCGATACCTGAATCGAGCGCCGTGCTTCCCGTTGCAACCAATGTTTCGAATTGCAGCATCATAGTCATCACCCCACCGCCACCCCTGGCGTTGAGCACAAAGATGATCCGATGCCCAGACCGAAACCATAGCAAGAATGTGGTGAAAACGAGGAGTTCGGCTTGAGTTTAGTTCAATTTTTTCGGGTCCGATCGCCGACGCAGTCAAAGGGTAAGACAGATGAGCAAAAGCCTAAACGGTGCGGATTGTCCCCCTTCCAAGATCGCCGGCAATACATGTGAGGGTAAGATGACCAAAGCACCTGAGACCAATACGAATCCTGCAGCGGATCAATCAGAAACGGACCGCTCGCGCCGCATTCGCCAGTGGATAGATCGCAAAATGGGCCGCTGGGCCGGGCGTGGTTTGGCAGGTGGGCTGGGGTCATCTCTGTTGGCGCTGCCCGCGTTTGCTCAGGCCACGATTGAAGAGCTGTATGCCTACCAGTTCGCTGAAACTATTCCCGGCGTGCAATCGGCCAAGCTTCTGAAAAATGGAGATGTTCTTCTCAAGATGACCGATGGGCGCAGCATGATTGTCGCGGCCGAGAATATTCAGGTTCTGGACAGCGGCGCCATCATGATCGCCGAAGCGGCGGTTGCCGAGATCGCGCAGTTCAGCCTGGCTGAAGCGGGCGCTGCTGCTGCAGGCGGTGTCAGTGGGGCTGGAGCGGCCTTGGGCGGTTTGGGCCTGGCGGGGGCCGCCGCCGCTGCTGGTGGCGGTGGTGGTGGCGATGATGCCAGCCCTGCGCCGACCCCAACACCTCCACCTGCTCCAAGCCATCCAAGCCTGAACCTGGCTCAGTTACAGGGAACAACGCTCAGCAGTTCGACCATCAATTCCGTCGCCCCAGCGGGCACCGACAGTGTCGAGATCACCATTGGATCAGTGGTCAAAACCGTGACCCCAGACTCAGATGGGAACTGGAGTGTCTCTTTGACCCCGTCAGAGGCCAGCGGCGTGCCTCAGGGCGTGACGGACATCACCATTCGACATCTCGATGACATGGGGGATGAGCTGTCGGTTGAAACTGTTACTTTCGACGTTGATACAGTACCCCCGACCCTGGCTATCACCAGCTTCTCGGATGGGGCGGTGATGAACACTGCCGAACAAGCAACAGATTTGATCGTCACCGGAACAACCGATGCCGAGGACGGGCAAACTGTCACCGTATCGCTCAATGGTCAGACCTACACAGGCACTGTCTTGGGCGGCAATTGGAGCGTGACTGTCCCGGCTGCTGATCTTGCCTCATTGCCGGATAGCACAACCATATCGGTTACTGCCGACGTTTCGGATGGGGCCGGCAACGCTGCCCCCCAGGCAAGTAGCGGTTTCGATACCGATTTCAGCGCTCCGACCATTTCATTGGACCCTGTCGCTGGCGGTTCGATCGAGCTTATTGATGTCAGCGGTGATTTGACGCTGACGGGCAGCACTAGTGCCGAAGATGGACAAACCGTTACGGTTACGATGGATGGCCAAACCTATTCGGGCACCGCCTCGGGTGGCAGTTGGAGCGTGACAGTCCCGAACGCCGATCTTTTGGGCCTTACAACTGGAACGCCTGTGGCGGTCAGCGTCACCGTTGAAGATGCGGCGGGAAACCCGGCGGTCGCTGCGACGGCTTCGGTGCCTGTTGATATGACGGGCCCGTCGATCAGCATCGCACCTCTTACAATTGGTTCGGTTCTGAACTCGGCCGAGGCCGGGTCGGATTTGACCATTTCCGGCACAACTGGAAATGTGCAGGACGGTCAAACCGTCACCGTCACGCTCGATGGGCAAACCTACGCCGGCACCGTCTCGGGCGGCAGTTGGAGCGTCACTGTTCCAGCCGGTGATCTTGCGGCCCTCGCCGATGGAGGTAGCTTTTCTATCACGGCGGACGTTTCGGATGTTGATGGGCTTGCTGCTCCTCAGGCAGACACGCCCCTCACCAAAGATGCCAGCGCACCCACACTCAGCATCGATAGCTTCTCGGATGGCGCTGTCATGAATGCTTCCGAGCAAGCGACTGATCTGACGATTACCGGCGCAACGTCGGCTGAGGATGGGCAGGTCATTACGGTCGAGCTGAATGGTCAAACCTATACCGGAACTGCCAGCGGCGGCGGCTGGAGCGTCACTGTCCCCACTGGCGATCTGGCAGCATTGTCAGATGCGTCCACCATATCGGTGACAGCTGACGTGTCAGACGCTGCGGGCAACCCAGCCATTCAGGCAACGAACAGCTTTGATACCGATTTCACCGCACCCAGTGTCGCTATTACCAATCTATCTGATGGTGCGGTGATGAATGCGGCTGAACAGGGTACGGATCTGACCATTTCAGGCACTTCAGATGCACCAGACGGGACGGTTGTAACCGTCGAGATAGTGCGGCCCGATGGAACGGTGGATGTCACTGGAACCGCAACCGTGTCCGGTGGCAATTGGACCCTTACCGCACCATCGTCTGATCTGAGCGGGCTACAGCCTGACATCACATATGATGTCACTGCATCCGTAACCGACAGCGCAGGCAATAGAGGTCAAACGAATACCAGCTTTGACACGGACTTCTCCGCACCATCCATCACAATCGATGCCTTGCTTGTGGGAGCGGTTCTAGATGTCACCGAACGTGACAGCGACCTTGCAATCTCTGGAACCACAACCGCCGGGGATGGGCAAACCGTATCCGTCGCATTCGGCGGGCAGACCTATGTCGCCACTGCCTCAGGTGGGACTTGGACAGTCACTGTCCCGACATCTGATCTGGCCGCATTGTCAGACGTGACCAGCTATCCAATCTCGGCCAGCGTTCCGGACAGCGCTGGAAACATTTCTCCTGCGGCAACCACTTCGGTTACGACGGATTTCCGGCCCACGCTGAGCATGCGCGCAATTGGAACGAATGAAGCGATAGCCCTAAGCGATGCGCAAAGCTCTGGCGTGGTTGTCAGTGGCAGCTCAGCGGGTCTTAGCACAGGCCAAGCCGTTGATGTTCTGTTGAACGGCAACTCGGTCGGTACTGCAACTGTTGGCCCGGATGGAACATGGTCGTTGACAGTATCGGCGTCTGAATTTGCGGGTGCCGAAGCGGGTGATGACCTCGACTTCACGGCGCAAGCCATCGTCTCGGGTGGGCCAGATCCGCTGCCTGTTACGACAGAAACAGCAGCCTATGTGCCTGCAGCCTATGTGATTTCCGAGATTGCGCAATCCGGCTCGACGATCACCTTCGCAATCCACGCGGATTCTGATCGGGATATCTCATCTGGTTTGGCCATGACAGCTGAGTTGGAATACGACTCCTCCGTGGTCACGTTCGATGTGAATTCTGACACAGAAAATGGTGAATTCGATCTGTTCTTAGCCAACACCGGACCAGGCGATGTCGTCAGTTTTGCGGGTGCGGCGACGACCTTCACAGACCTGTCCCAACCTTTGGTTACATTCACGATGACTGTACAGGATCCCAACCAGCCGATTGTTTTGACGATCAGGACTCCGGACGGAGGGCCAATGGTGCTGCACCTGGGAACGGATGGTGATGACACGCTGACGGCGTCTGATGTCGATACGCTGGTGCGTGGCGGCGAAGGGGATGACGCGATTGACCTGAACACAGCCGGGCGCGATGTTGTTGTCTTCGAAGCTGACCCGACAATAAACGGCGTTGATACGATCACCGGCTTTACACTTGGTCCGGCAACAGACGTGACGGATGCGTTTATGCTCAGCGGGTTAGATGTCAGCACATTGCGAGGCGACGGAACCGGATTTGAAACCCTGGCAGTTGGTGACGCGTTGGGTCTCGACACTGGCTTTGTCGGTCTGACGACAGTGCTGACCGATCTCACGGCAGCGTCGCTTGAAACGGCTGTCGAAAGCCTCACAGGTGCACAATCTGGCGATGCGCTCTATGTACTGGCGACTGACGGTACAGACAGTGCGTTGATCAGGGTGGACTATTCAGGATCGAGTGACGCGAGTGTTGAAACCGTGGCCATCTTTGACGGGCTCGATGATCTAAGCGCGCTGTCCACCGACAACATCCTGCATACCGATCCAACGGGCGCGACGGCGTAACCCGCCTCGCAGTCATACATTTGGATTCGACTTTTTTAATCAGACAGCGTGAGGGGAATGCTATGCTACAGAACGGCCTGACTCCGGTCACTTTCGAACGGCATGGGCATCGCTTTTGGCGGCGGTTCACATCTTACGAGTTTGCTCGACATCTGACGGAGTGCACTGTTGTAGAAGCGGAAGTCCTGCAGGTTGCCGCCATGTTTCCGATCGCTTTCCGAATGACCCCAGTGGGTTGCCAACCCGTTGCTCTGTTGTCGATGCAGGTCGATTCCACCACTCCTTTTGTCGCCTCAAATGGCACTTGGTTGGCGCGATATTTGCCAACTGCGCTACGATGCCCACCCTTTGGTGCGGGCCCTGCCTCTTCAACCTCAGGGCAACAGTTTCATTTGCTTGTTGATGAAACCATGGGGCTGGTCACCGATAACCCCGATGATGTTCGTTTCTTTGATGATGCAAAGAGGCTGAACTGCGATCTCATCAAAGTAAAATCGTTTCTCTTTCAGCGCGCAGCAGCTGAGCATGAAACGTCGGAGCTGTGTCGCCTGATCCGTGATTTGAATCTACTCTCGCCGCTGGGCGAGGTTTTGAAGGCTGATGGCCCGCATGGTCTTTTTGGCATTCATCTTCAGGCGATACATGGTCTGCGGTCCACTCACCGGGCGCTTTTGAACAATAGCCGAGGCATGCGCCTGATTCATGCGCATCAGGTTTCACTGTCGCACGTGCAGTGGTTGAGACAAATACAGGATCAACTGGCCGATAGATCGCAGCTCCAAACCTCCTCCGAGGTCTCCGGGTTTCTGGATGCTGTCGTGAACGCGCAGCTCGAAGAGTTGCCATTCAACTATGATAAGCAAGGGGACGCTTATGCATATGCTTAAGGCTTTCGCATGCATGTTGGTGTTCGCGCCCCTGGTTTCAGGGTGTCAGCAACCGCCCGGGCTGTCTGGAATCCAGGTTTCATTCTCCAGCGGAACAGCTGGTGCCGGCGCAACGCCGCCTGCTCAAACGCTGACCCAAAGTGCATTTGGCCGCAAGATCCGTCAGGCTGTTGAAACAAGCCCGAACCTTGCTCAGAGTGAAACAAGACTGGAGGCCGCAGCGGCAGAACAGGATGCCGCCAAAGGCGCTTTTCTGCCGCAGGTCTCACTGGGCATCAACGCCCGGTCTGAGCGCGTAGACTCCGATGTCTCAGATGTGTCGCCCTACCTTCGCGTTTCGCAACTGGTCTACGATGGCGGTGCGGCATCAGGTGAGCTGGCTGCCGCCGAAGCCCGTGTTTACGAAAGCCGAGGGGATCAATTGCAGACTGCGGCTGCAACTGCTTTGTCCGCGATCGAAGCCTATGTCGTTGTTTTGGACAGACGCAAGATCCAAGGGATCAACGCGCAGAACGTAGCAGCGCATGAAAAGCTGGTACGGCAGATATCGGATCGAACTGCCAGCGGGGCAGGCTCTAATGCCGATCTGCTGACTGCACGCTCACGTATGGCGGATGCTCAAACCCGTTACGCCGATGCGATTGCGCAGGTCGACCGCGCCGAAGCGCGCTATCGCGAAGTGTTTGATTCCGCACCAGACGCCCTTCCGCAACCAATCCCTGCTCCGAACCTGACCCGAAGTGATGCCCAAATCGTCATGAGCAGCCCTCAGGTGCGTCGCGCTGATGCAAGCCTGGTGGCTGCAAAGGCTGAATGGAGCGCAGCTCAGGCCCGCAGGCAGCCTGATATCCGAGTGGCGGCTTTCGCCAATCAAGATACTGATCGGGATGCCAATTTCGGTGTGGACTTGTCGTTTAATTACGAACTTGACAGTACCGGCCAAAGACGCGCGGCAATCGCCGCCGCGCACGCGCGGGTGAAGGACGCCCAATTCTCCCGCGAGGCGCTGATCCGCGAAATAACCCGAGAGCTTGGGTTTATCCGTTCTGATCAAAAAGCCGGTGCTGAAAGACTTCGGGCCGCAAAATTGGCAGTGCAGGCCAACGCTGAAAGTGTCGAAGCCGCTCGTGCACAATTTACTATCGGGCGGCGCAGCCTGATTGAAATTCTGGACGCTCAACGGGACTTTGTGAACGCGCAGGAGAGGTTAATCTTGGCTGAACAGAGCTTTTTTCTAACCAACTATGCCGCATTGAGCCTGACAGGTGATATCCTTGATCTGCTTGGCTTATCGGTCGGTACCTGGAGCGCCCAGCAATGACGGCAGGTTCCCCATCTTCCGATATTCAAATCTCAGCTTATGAAGCCTGTTTTTTGAACATCGCCAGCAGCCTTGAACGGCCAGTTACGCTCGCCGCTTTGCAGGCTGCTCAGTCGGGTGTGGATGGAGATTTGACCGTTCGGGACATTCTTGCGTTGGCGCAAAACACAGGGTTGCAGGCCGGATATGGAGCACGGCCGTTGAAAGATTTTGACGATGCTCTGGTTCCCGCGATGCTTTTGCTGGATGGTAATAAGGCCGTCACCTATCACGGCCGCGCGCCCGGTGGGGAGATGTTGATCTTTGATCCCGAGATCGGCAGTGGCCTCTGCGAGATATCTGAATCAGAACTCAGCGACGTCTATGCGGGCTTTGCGATCCTGTTTCGCCGAGATCATAAGGCCGAAGTCACTAATGATGGGCAAGTTCGAAGCGGCCACTGGTTTTGGTCTGCGCTATCTGCCAACCGCTGGTCCTATGTCCAAGTGGCACTGGCCGCCGCGCTTGCCAACCTGCTGGGCCTTGCGACATCCGTGTTCATCATGGTGGTTTATGACCGCGTCCTTCCGAACGAAGCAACCGAGTCGCTGATCGCTCTGACCTTTGGCGTCGGTATTGCTCTTGTTTTCGATTTCGTACTCAAGCTTCTGAGGGCTGGCTTTATCGATCGCGCGGGCCAAAACGCTGATATGTTCATGGGGCGCCGTGTCTTCGATCAGTTGCTGAATATTCAGATGAAATCGCGCACAGGCTCGACCGGGGCGATGACCAGCACGGTGCGTGAGTTTGAAACCCTCCGAGAGTTCTTTACCTCGGCAACATTGGTTGCCGTTGTAGATTTACCCTTTATCGCGCTGTTCATCTTCGTGATTTATCTGGTCGGCGGCGATTTGGCCCTGGTCCCGGCCCTTGCTGTACCGGTTGTTTTGCTGGCTGGTCTTGTGGTTCAGCCGATCCTGTCGCGTATGGCCGAGAAAAGCCTGGCGGATGGTCAATCCAAACAATCGGTGTTGGTTGAGGCGGTTTCGGGCCTCGAGACGATCAAAACAACCTCTGCCGGTCGACAAATGCGCAATCGGTGGGAGCAGGCGATCGAACGACAATCCGCCCATGGCGCGCGCAGTCGCGCCGTGACCCAGTTTGCCTTGAATTTGACAGGCTTTACGCAGCAGGCAGCGCAGGTTCTGATAGTATTCTATGGCGTGTTTCTGATCACCGAAGGTCAGGCCAGCATGGGTGCGCTTGTGGCTTCGGTCATGCTGACGGGGCGTGCTTTGGCCCCGTTGGGACAGCTGGCCCAAACCCTGACCCGCGTCAATCAGGCACGCAGCGCCTATCGCAATTTGGATGCCTTGATGCAGGCCGAAAGTGAGCGTCCTGAAGGCCGAAGCTGGATCACGAGGGCGGGTTTCAAGGGGGCCATTTCGTTCAGCAACGTGCACTTCACCTATCCAGATCAGAATGAAGACACTCTGAACGGTGTATCTTTTACGATCAAACCAGGTGAAAAGGTGGCTATCCTGGGTCAAATCGGATCGGGCAAAAGCACAATCGCCAGGCTGTTGTTGGGTCTCTATTCGCCGCGGGTCGGGTCGGTCATGCTGGATGGGCTGGATATTCGCCAGATTGATCCGGGCGACCTGCGGCGTAATATCGGCTCAGTCCTTCAGGATATCTGGCTGTTTTCAGGCACTGTTCGGGACAACATTATAAGCGGCGCGATTAGACCGCGTGACGAGGACTTGATTGCGGCTGGCCGCGCTTCGGGCGTTGAGGATTTTGTCGCCCGACATCCCAGTGGCTATGATCAACAATTGGCTGAACGAGGCGAAGGGCTGTCGGGTGGTCAGAAACAGGCGATAGCGTTGGCGCGGGCCCTGATTGGTCGGCCTCCGGTTTTGTTGCTGGATGAACCAACCAGCGCGATGGATGTCAAAACCGAAGCGCAGGTGATCCAGCGTTTGAAGGCGGCAACGACAGACACCACAGTCGTGGTGGTGACCCATAGAACCAGCCTGCTGGAACTGGTCGACCGTGTCATAGTGATCGAAGGCGGGAAAATCGGTGCGGATGGCCCCAAAAGCCTGCTGACCCAACACGCGCGCAGATCAGGAAGGCATCTAAATGTCGCGGCATCCTGATCTGAGTCAGCTCGCACGTGAGATGCAGGGGCGGGCACCGCTGCAAGGTTCGCTGTTGTTGCTGGTTATTTTGGCCTGTTTGTTGAGCGCGGGTGCTTGGGCCTACCTTACAGAACTGGATGATGTCACCCGCGTGGATGGCCGGATTGTGCCATCGGGGGATGTGCAGGTGATCGAAGCAACGGAACCAGGAGTTTTGCAGGTTTTGCATGTGCGCGAGGGTGAGTTGGTTGATCAGGGTGCTGTGTTGATGGAGCTGGATACCACCCAGATTGACAGCCAATTGAGCCAGGAACAACAACGTGCCTATGGCCTTATGGCGCGGGTTCAGCGCTTGCAGGCTGAAATTGATGGAACAGAGCTGAGCTTTGACACAACTCTCATAAAAGGCGCGCCAAATGTCGTGCGTTCGGAAACTGCGCTCTATCAGGGGCGGCAAGCTGAACTCAGCGCCGAGATTGCCATTCTGGAGCGGCAGAGACAGCAACGGCAGCGGGAATATGAAGAGGGGTTGGTTGATCAGGTTACCGCTGATGAAACTCTGAAGGTGCTGGCTGAAGAGCGGGCCATTATGGCTCCGTTGGTTGAACAGCGCATGGAACCCGCGACCACACTGTTGGCCTTGCGCCGTAGCGAGGCTGAGTGGCAAGGCCACAAGGTACGTGCCGAGGCAGTGACCAACCGCTTAAAGACGGGCCTCGAGGAAATCGATGACCGAATAAAGGCCACACGCAGCCGTTTTCGGACCGCAGCATTAACGGATTTGGCCCTCGCGACCGCCGAGCTTGCGGCACTTGAGCCTGCCCTGCCCGCTTTGCGCGACCGCGCCCTCCGCGCGCAGGTGAAATCGCCGGTCCGGGGAATAGTGAATCGGATACATCGAACAACAATTGGTGGGCTGGCCCGAAGTGGCGAAGACCTGATTGAGATTGTGCCATTGGACGATAGTTTGCTGGTCGAAGCCTATGTCAAACCCGATGATATCGCGTTCCTGCGCGCGGGCCAGCCGGTAAAGGTGAAGATCACCGCCTATGACTTCGCACGTTATGGCGGGTTGGACGGTGAAATCCTGCGCATCGGTGCAGATACTATCACCCGATCCCAGCGGAATGATGAAGAGGTGTTCGTGGTCGAGATCCGCACCAGCAATACAATGCTCGACGGGCAAGGAATTGCTGTTGAGATCATCCCCGGCATGATTGCAGAGGTGGACATTTTGTCGGGGAAGAAATCGGTGTTGGACTACATCCTGCAGCCTGTTGTGAAAATCAAAGATCGGGCCCTGCGCGAGTAACTGTAGTTATCCGAGTGATGCTGCCTATTTCCAAACAACATCTCCCAGAAAGATGTATCCTGCCCCGTATATCGTCTTGATCAAGCGCGGGTTTTTAGGGTCTTCACCAAGCTTGGTTCGTAGCCTTGAGATACGCACATCCATGGCGCGGTCGAAGCTGTCCCCGGCTGCGCCACCCAGGGAGTCCTGCATTTGTGCACGGCTGATCAGGCGTTTGGGGCTTTCCAGAAATAGGCGCAAAACCTCACCTTCGGCGTGGCTGAACGGTGTTTCGGCCCCGGATTGGTCCTTCAGAAGATACCGATCAAAATATGCTGTCCACCCGTTGAACTCGGCGAGATTGGTGTTCGAGGTTTGACCGCGCGGTGCGCGTAACCGCGCGCGAATACGCGCCACAACCTCTGTTGGATCAAAGGGTTTGGTGATGTAGTCATCCGCTCCCAATTCCAGCCCGGCCACGCGATCCTGAACTTGCGCGCGGCCCGACACAATGATCACGGCCGCACCTTGTTCCAGCGCCAATCGGTGTACCAGGGCCAGGCCATCCGTATCCGGCAGGGATAAATCCACCAAGCAGACGTCAGGTGTGATCTGGTTCAGTGCGGCCTCGAACTCGCGGGCCCGGGAATAGCTTTGGGTTCGAAACCCAGCCTCTTCCAAAGCATCAGTCAGGATATGCCGAATCTCGGGTTCATCATCCAATATCGTTACCAAAGGCTGGGTCATCAGGCGGCCTCAGTTCGGACAAGGGCGGATAACTGTGCCTTGGAAAAGGGTTTGCTCAGCACAGGCGCCATGGCCAATGCCTGTCGGTGCAGAGGATCGGTATATGGTAATGATGTCATGAGTATGCAGGGCAAGCGAGATTTGAGTTGCGATAACAGATCAAGCCCGGTTGCTGTGCCCTCAAGTCGAATGTCGGACAGCACCATGACAATACCTTCAACGTTCTCGGTCAGAGCCAGTGCCTCATCTGTCGAGGTCGCCTCAATCACAGAAAAGCCAAGGTCGATCAGCATGTCCCGGAATTGGCCGCGCAGATCGTCACTGTCTTCCACCAATAGCACAAGCCCCTCTTGCGCGGGGGGTGCTGGGCGGTAGGGCAAGCGCAAGATCACCGATGCGCCTGAGGGCGTATTGCGCAGGTTCAGGTCACCGCCCGCCAGCTTTACGGTGTCATAAACCATCGGCAAACCAAGGCCCGATCCATCACTGCCTTTCGTTGTGAAAAAGGGGTTCAAAGCCTTCTCCAGTGCCTCAGACGAAAAGCCAGAACCGGTATCGGAAACTGTGATTTCGATCCAGATATCGCCGATTGCATGTGCACTGATCGTCACCTGCCCGGTTGTGCCACAAGCATCGCGTGCGTTCAGAACAAGGTTCAACAGCGCATCCTGAAGCATCCCTGGATCGAGCATAAGCGCCTGATCCGGCAAAGTATTCACGACCGATAGCCCAACACCGCGTGGCAAAGACGGGGTGGCCACTATCCGCAAATCCTCGAGCAAGCGGCGCAGATCGGTGGCTTTCGGCTGAGGTGTGCGATGGCCGGTCATATCCGCAATCCGGTTCAACAACTGACCACCACGCCGCGCTGTTTTTTGGGTTGCGGCGATCAGCGCATGTGCGTCTTCTGGCAACGCCATCTTGTCGAGCTGGGATTGCATGCCCAGGATGATTGTCAGCAGGTTGGAAAAATCATGCGCTAGGCCATTTGTCATCTGTGCAGCCATTTCACGGCGGCGGGTTTGTTGCAGGGCGACACGGGCTTGGGTTTCTTCGGTGATATCTACCGACATCACATAAACGCCCCCTGCCCCGTCAGGTGTGAAAGACACGCGGATGCGGCGCGAGTCTTGATCTTCGGTGAACTCGAACACCGATGTTTTGCCGTTGTAGGCATTTTGCAGGTGAGCACTGACCCGGGCAAAGGCGTTTGCCCCCAGCGCTTCAGATATGTGAAGGCCCAAAATCTCAGATGGTCGCCCCGGCATGACAGAACTGAGCCGCCGGTTCGAGTAATCATATCGCCCCTCGCTGTTCAGATGCGCGATATGGGCCGGCATCATCTCGGTCGTCAGACGAGTCCGGGCTTCGATCTCGGTCAGCTCGCGCTTGGCTTCTTCCAGCGCGGTGATGGTTGCTGCCAGTTTCCGGTTGGTGGCCGAAAGCTCTTCGGCATGGGTAAGCAGCTGGCCTGACAATTCCTCGGACCGCGCGCGCAGCAGGTTTTCGGCGCGTTTTGCGCTGGTTATGTCTGTATAGACTGCCACCCAACCACCCTGAGGCAGCGGTGCGCCTTCGATCGAGATCACCTGACCATTTGCACGCTCGCGCTCCATGTAATGTGGCTCGAACGCCAGCGCCTGTTCGACACGCACTTCGACCATGTCATCGACACTTCCCTCGTCACCGTACTCTCCACGGCTCGCCAGAAAGTGGATTGTGTCCCGAAACAACGCGCCAGGTTGCACCAGTGCATCGGGAAGGTCGAACATTTCTTGAAACCGTCGGTTGCTAAGGACCAGGCGCAACTGGCTGTCATAGATGGAAAGCGCCTGGCCGATCAGGTTCAGCCCGGCGGTTGTCATCGCCTTGATCCGTTGTTCGGTGATGCGCAAATTCACCCTCCCCTATTCTACCCGTAGCACCTGACGACCAGCAGGTGTAGAGGGGATCAATGCCGCATGCGCATCTTGGGCCCATCGGGCGTATTGGAATGCAGTGACAGTGTGTGGTCCATGTTCCGCATCCGATGGCGCAACATCTGCCTACAAAGGCGCGCAAGGTCAGCCGCATAGGTGGGATTTTCTGCGACGTTCTCGAATTCACCTTTCCCTTGATGATCGAACAAAAGCGGCGGCAAATCGGCGGCAAATTCAACCAGGGTAAAGCGGTCATCGCGCAGGATACCCAGACAGGACTCGCTGTTTTTGGTGCCAAGACGTTGTTGCCATGGGGTCGGGTTTTCCGGCTCAGCAAAATCCAGTTCGCTGAATGAGTAACCCCTCCAATCTTTGGGCACTTCGCCTTGCAACAGGGGGGTCAGAGACCGGCCGTCCATCTCATTTGGGATCGATTGCCCAGCCCAATGCAGGATCGTTGGTGTGATGTCGATGGATTCCGTTGGCACGGTGATTTCGGCCCCAGCCTGCGCCTGATTGCCGGGCATCCGGATCATCAGCGGCGTATGATACGCCGCATCATAGACAGTCATCTTGCCCCAACTGTGACGGTCGCCCAGCATCTCACCATGATCGGCGGTGATAACGATCAGAGTGTCGTCATATTGCCCGCTGTCTTTCAGATACTGAACGACGCGGCCAATGTGATGGTCGACCTCGGTCGCCAACCCAAAATAGATCGAGCGCAGGATCTGAATATTCTCGTCTGTCGACTCGACCTCATCGAAACCGTGAACAAAATCAACTGCTTTGTAGAGGTCGAGGTTCGGATCAAAAAACGGGTGCTGCGCTTTTTCGGCCTCGGGTGTCCCCAATCGCCGCGGCAAAGGCAAAGTGACGGGGTCATACATCCGATTGTAGGGTGCCGGTGCAACAAGCGGTGGATGCGGGCGGATATAGGTTAGATGCGCAAACCAGTTCTGATCTTGGTAAGGCGCGATGCCGTCGAGAAACGCGTCGGTCAGAAAGGCAGTGTCGCTGTCCTCAGCGCGATAGAGCGCTGGGTCATTCAGCTTTGGCGCCTCCCCAGAGGGTGAAACCGGTTTATAGACATCCATATAGGTGTCGAACGCATAGCCCTGTTTCATCAGATGCGCGCGCCAGGGATAGGATTCTTCCAGCCGCATCTCAACGATCTCAAGAAATCCATCCATTGATTGCTCATAGGATTTTAGCACCGGGTCATTCACATCGTGAACACGCGGGTCTGCCGAGGTGTCGGTGTAGCCGAACAGCATTGGCATATAGCCTGCTTTGCGCATCTCGGTGGCGATGTTGGGAATGTCATGGCGCAATGGCGTGCCATTGCGGACAGATCGGTGGTTCATCGAGTATTGCCCGGTGAGCAACGAAGCGCGTGATGGGCCGCAGGGATTTGTCACAGAGTAGTGACGTTTGAACGAGACAGATTCGTTCATGAACGCGCACAGATGCGGTAGATCAACATGATCTGCCAACGCGCCGAACAAGCAATCTGCCCGTAGCTGATCGATGATAATGAACAGAACTTTTCCGGCCTGGCCCATGTCGCGCACTCCGAATCCGCACCCGAGTTTCAGGTGCGGACTGTGTCGCGGAACGGCTACCCTCGCAAGGGTTTAGTCCAGTTCGTACTTGGTCTCGTAGTTTTCCTTGAGCGCGGGGTCCTGATCTTCTTTGCGCAACAGGCAGTTGCCGATCGACAGGACCTCGATATCGGTGCCCATGAAACAGCGGAACGCATCCGTGGGCGTGCAGACAATTGGCTCACCCCGCACGTTGAACGAGGTGTTCACCACCAGCGAGCATCCGGTCAGGTCTTTGAACTTCGAGATCAGCGCGTGATAGGCCGGGTTCGTGTCTTCATGCACTGTTTGGATACGGGCAGAATAGTCCACGTGCGTCACAGCCGGAATATCCGACCGTTTGACGTTCAGCTTGTCGATGCCAAACAGGGCATTTTCCTCATCCGTCATCTTGCGGCGGATTTTGTCCTGAACATCGGCCACGATCAGCATATAGGGGCTGTCGCCATCCAGCTCGAACCAGTCGGCTACGTCTTCGCGCAGAACAGATGGTGCAAATGGGCGGAAGCTTTCGCGGTATTTGACCTTCAGGTTCAAGGTCTTCTGCATCGACTCGGATCGTGGATCGCCTAGGATTGAGCGCGCGCCCAAGGCGCGTGGTCCAAACTCCATCCGGCCTTGGAACCAACCAACAGCCTTACCGTCCGCCAATGCCTGCGCGGTTTGGTTAACCAACTCACCGTTTTCGTAAGTGGTGAATTTGGCTCCGACACGGGTCAGTTCATCGGCGATTGCGCCATCTTCGTAACGCGGGCCAAGATATGACCCCTGCATCTGATCGCCTGGAGTGACCTGACGCGGATTGCCCAACTCCTGATGCCAGGCTGCATAGGCCGCCCCCAGAGCCCCGCCGGCATCACCGGCAGCAGGCTGCACCCAGACATTGTCAAACGCACCATCGCGCAGGATTTTGCCATTGGCCACGCAGTTCAGTGCCACGCCGCCCGCCATGCACAGATTACGGATACCGTGTTCCTGCGCCAGATTGCGGGTGATGCGCAGCATGATTTCTTCGGTCACGGCCTGCACGGATGCGGCGATGTCCATATGGAACTGTGTCAGCTGATCGGTTTCAGGTTTGCGCACGGGATGGCCGAACAGGTCCTCCAGCGCTTTGTTGGTCATGGTCAGACCGGCTGTATAGTTGAAGTATTTCTGATTGAGGCGGAATGAGCCGTCCTCTTTCAGGTCGACCAGATGTTCAAGGATCAGGTCCTTAAATTGCGGCACGCCATAAGGTGCCAAACCCATGACCTTGTATTCACCGGAATTCACCTTGAAGCCGGTGTAGTAGGTGAAAGCAGAATAAAGCAGCCCCAGCGAGTGTGGGAAGTGCAGCTCTTTCACCATCGTCAGTTCGTTGCCGCGCCCAATCCCGACGGTTGTGGTGGCCCATTCGCCAACACCGTCTACGGTTAGAACAATCGCTTCGTCGAAGGGCGAGGGATAATAAGCGCTGGCGGCATGGCTGACGTGGTGTTCCGAAAACAAAATCTTGTCGACGGTGAAATCGGGATCAATCCTACGAAGCTGTTTGTTCAGCAAATCCTTCAGAAACAGCTTTTCCCGCAGCCAGACCGGCATCGCCATTCGGAACGAGTTGAAACCGCGTGGAGCAACGGCGATGTAGGTTTCGATCAGGCGTTCGAATTTTAGAAACGGTTTGTCATAGAAGACAACATTGTCCACGTCCGCCAGGGTGATCCCTGATTCGGCCAGTACGTATTCAATCGCCTTTTCCGGGAATCCAGGGTCATGTTTCTTGCGGGTAAAGCGTTCTTCCTGCGCGGCGGCAATGATCTTGCCGTCGCACAGCAGTGCTGCTGCGCTGTCATGATACAGCGCGGAAATGCCCAAAATGTAGGTCATGTGATCAGAACAGCGTATAGATGAACGGCGCGATTGCCGAACCTTGGCTGAGAACGATCAGGCCACCGAAGATGCCCAGCACCACAAGGATGGGCAGTAGCCAGAACTTTTTTCTGACCCTCATAAATGACCAGAGCTCGGAAACGAATGTCACGTCTGGTACTCCCTTCTTTAAAACTGTTGTTTCATGCTGCCGGGCTGATCCTTGCGAACAACCCAATAGCTTTCTGCGGAACTGTCTAATTTCTCAGACAAAAGGTCTTTTCCCAACAGGCGCGCCACCAGTCCGAAGGGCACGAATGTCGTGATGAAAACCAGAAACATGACGATGGGTGCTACGATGGCCCCCAGCAACATTCCAAATTTGAACCAAAGCCGATTGGGCTTGGTCAGAACCTGCGGCGCAAGGAAGGTTACCGCAAGAATGGCCCCCGCGATTGCCAGGGGTATCCACCGCACAGAACCGCCGCCCCAAAGGGGCCAGAGTGCGATGATCAGAAAGACTGCCGTGAAGACAAAACCGAACCCTCGTTCAGACCCGATTTCGACATCAACATTGGCTTGATGGTCAGACATGAAACACAACCGAATAACAACAAACAATTACGTCCATAAAGATACCATTACCTTTGGTTGAAACAAGTGAATTAGGTCACTCACCTTCGGGAAATTCGCTCATTGGCGCTAATCAGTGTCACACGGGTGCCATTCCGACCGGTCAAATCAGGGCGCAAATACACAAACCCGTTGCAGCCGATCTTCTTTTTCCGTCACATGCAGGCATGAATCCGCCTCAGATATCGTCTTCGCAGGAAAGCGACCGTACGGTTGTGCATATCTCAGGCGCATTGCTCACGCAGTTGGTGGAACACGTTGAGCGCGGCTTTAGCGCCATTCAGCCCGTTGGCGGCGATGTGACGTTCGACCTGACCGAGATGGAAGCGCTGGATACCAGCGGCGCGTGGCTCGTGGCAGACTTGTCACAGCGGTTCACCGCTCAGGGCGCGCAGCTCCAGTTTCTGGGCCTTAAGCCTGCGCATGCCGCCTTGATTGATACTGTGTCGCATAGCATCCCCGAACAGCCCGGTCGGCTGGACCCGCCCAGAACCTTTACAGATTGGGTCGAAAGTGTGGGTCGCGGCACATTTGGGGCGTGGCAGGACACAATGTCGATCCTTGGGTTCCTAGGGCTGACCCTGCACCGTCTGGCCCGAACCGTCGTTATGCCCTGGAGGCTGCGCCGCGCCGCGCTTGTGACACATATGGAGGAAACCGGCTTCAAGGCGTTGCCGATTGTGGCGTTAATGGGGTTCCTAATCGGCGTTGTGCTGGCTTTTCAGGGTGCCACGCAGTTGAAACAGTTCGGGGCCGAGATTTTTGTGGTCGAGCTGATCTCGATCTCGATCCTACGTGAACTGGGTATTCTGCTGACCGCGATCATCGTTGCGGGCCGGTCCGGATCGGCCTTTACCGCCTCAATCGGTTCGATGAAAGTTCAGGAAGAGATTGACGCCATGCGGACCCTAGGCCTGGACCCGATTGAGGTGCTGGTGATCCCGCGCGTTTTGGCCCTGTTGATCATGTTGCCCATTCTGGGTTTTGTGGCCGACATGGCCGGATTGTTCGGCGGCGCATTGATGAGCTGGATTGATCTGGGGATAAGCCCGGGCATGTTCCTGACCCGCCTGAACGAAAGCACGGGGGTTTGGCAACTGGCCATCGGTCTGATCAAGGCGCCGTTCTTTGCTCTGGTCATTGGTGTGATAGCCTGTTGGCAGGCGATGCAGGTCAAAGGGTCGGCCCAAAGCGTCGGGCAACGCACGACCGCGTCGGTGGTGCAATCGATCTTCATGGTAATCGCCATCGACGCCTTGTTCTCGATCTTCTTCTCGCAGATGGGGATCTGAGATGGACGGTACGGTGCAGCATCAATCAGCCCCGGCAGACACGCAGCGAGAGGCCGTGATCCGAGTGCGCGGATTGCGCAATCAGTTTGGCCCACAGGTGGTGCATGACGACCTAAACCTCGATGTTTGGCGCGGCGAAGTTCTGGGCATTGTTGGCGGCTCGGGTACCGGCAAATCTGTATTGTTGCGGACTATCGTGGGTCTGAACAAACCGGCTGCTGGCAGTATCGAGGTTCTGGGCGTTGATGTCTTGAATGGCCCAGAACAGGATCGCCGGCGCATTGAACGCCATTGGGGCGTGGCGTTTCAGGATGGGGCGCTGTTTTCATCTTTGACCGTCTTGCAGAACGTGATGGCCCCGTTGCGCGAGCATACGGGGATCAGCGAAAAACTGATGGAGTCGCTGGGCGGCCTCAAGATCAGCCTTGTGGGATTGCCGCAGCTGAGCTGCGGTAAGTTCCCATCGGAATTGTCAGGCGGCATGCGCAAACGGGCAGCGTTGGCGCGGGCGTTGGCATTGGATCCTGAGATTGTGTTTCTGGACGAACCCACGGCCGGATTGGACCCGATCGGGGCCGCCGCCTATGATGATCTGATCCGCGAATTGCAGCAGGCGCTGGGATTGACCGTTTTCATGGTGACGCATGATTTGGATAGTCTTTATGCGATTTGCGACCGGATCGCCGTGCTTGCAGAAAAGCGCGTGCTGGTTGAAGGTCCGATAGAAGAGATGACCAAGGTCGATCATCCTTGGGTGCAGGAGTATTTCACAGGCCCCCGTGCCCGCGCGGCGCAAGACAAAGGGCAGGACAGGTAGAGGCGATGGAAACCCGAGCGAATTACATTCTGATCGGCGCATTCACTCTTGCGGGGATATTGGGTGCTTTTGGCTTTTTCCTGTGGCTCGCGAAATTCGAAGTGACCCGCCAGTACGCATATTATGACGTGTTGTTCGAAAATGTGTCGGGCCTGTCTGCGGCGGGTGGCGTAAGCTACAATGGCCTTCCGGTCGGGCAAGTGATCTCGTTGAATCTTGATGAAGATGATCCATCGAAAGTTCGGGTCCGGATTGAGGTCGACGCCGACATCCCTGTCACAAAGGAAACCATCGCACAGCTGCAATCTCTGGGCGTGACCGGCGTTGGCTACGTGGAATTGAGTGGAGGGTCCAGCACGGCTGAGCGGTTGCCCAATAACAGTGTCATCAAAAGCAAACGCAGCACCATTCAATCCCTGTTCGAAGGGGCCCCAAAAGTTCTGGACGAGGCCGTCAGCCTGCTGCAGGAGCTGAACTCTATCGTTGATGAGAAGAACCAAAAGGCAGTCTCTGACATTTTGGCCAATCTGGCTTCGGCCACGGGACGACTGGACAAGACACTTTCAGACTTTGAATCCGTCTCAGGCAATATTGGAGAGGCCGCCAAGCAAATCGGTGATTTTACCACAAAGCTGGATCCGCTAATCAGCGCTGCGGAATCCACGTTGCAGACGGGTAGTGAGACGTTGAAATCCGTCAAGTCAGCGTCCGACACCGCCAAAGAAGCGCTGGAAGAGGCGAAGGTGACATTGGCAACCACGAACCGGACCATCGAAGAAGATGTGCGCCCGTTTATACAGCGCGGGTCCAACCTTGCGGATCATCTGACGCGGTTGTCGGAAGAAGCCAGCGTATCACTGGGTGTGATCACGGAAACGGTTGTGAATGCCAATACGACGTTGGGTTCGATCACCGCTGCGATGGATTCGACCAAAGGGGTTTTGGCCTCGGCTGAGCGTGCCTTTGACTCGGCCAACCGTATCATTGAAACGCAAGTCGGCCCGGTTGCACAGGATATCAGCCGCGCCGCCAATCAGGTGACCGAAACGGTCTCGCGCATCACCGTCAAGATCGACCAGATTTCGGACGATGTGCTTAGCGCGTCGAATTCTGCGAAAGAACTGCTGGGAACCGTCGACGGCATTGTCCGAGACAATCGTCGCCAGCTTTCGGATTTCCTGCGGGTCGGTTTGCCGCAATTCGTACGCTTTGTTGAAGAATCTCAGCGCCTGGTTATCAGCCTAGACCGCCTTGTCGACAAGGTTGAGCGCGACCCGGCACGCTTTTTGTTGGGCACCCAAGCATCGGAGTTCCGTCAATGATCAGGCCTTTCTTTCTTACTCTGATCGCGGTGGCCCTTTGTGGCTGCGCGGGTTTGGGTACGTTGCAGCAAGCATCCAAACCCAATGACCTGTATCTTTTGACCCCCAAAAGCACGTTTGCGTCCTCGTTGCCGCGTATTCAGATGCAGATCGTCGTGGAAGAACCCACAGCAACCGCCGCGGTGAACACCGACCAGATCGCAGTTCAGCCGACACCTCTACAGGTTCAGTATCTGCCTCGCGCCCGGTGGGTGGATCGCGCACCGCTGATTGTGCAGGCTCTGTTGGTCGAAAGCTATGAGAACTCGGGCAAGGTGGCCGCAGTCGGGCGGTCGACCGTAGGCCTGCGCGCAGACTATATCATCGTGCCGGATTTGCGTGAGTTTCAGGGCATCGTGACTGCCGAGACTGAAAACTCAAAAACCGTGCGTGTTGACGTTCGGATGAACATCAAGATCGTCGATGCGTTCGAGGACAAGATCATCGCCTCCAGTTCGTTCCAGGAAAACGTGGTTTCAGCCAGCGATCAGACACCGGATCTGGTCAATGCGTTTGACCTTGCCCTGGGTCGAGCAATGCGGGATTCAGTGGAATGGAGCGTGCGTCGGATCAATACGCATGCCAATAGTCAGCCCCGATCGACGATCAATTGATGCCACTAGAAATGCGCGGCTGACGCGCGATCCCATTCTGCTGTGTAGTTGTCCGGCGCTTTGCCAGACAAAAGTGCGCCTTCGTCGACGAAAGTGTAGATTTCGGCATAAGAACGCTCGGTTTCATCTGCCATGCGACGGCGGATATCGCCGGGATGCAGATCCGAGACCGTGGCTTTGCCCATTGCGCCCAGCAGTTCCCGGAAGCTTTCGAGTGTGGCATCGTGATACCGGTGCACCCGCTGACGTTTTTGCGGTACGTTGACCGCCCTGCCCCGGATCGAGTCCTGGGTGGCCACGCCTGACGGGCATCGGTTTGTGTTGCAGTGCAAGGCCTGAATACAGCCAACGGCAAACATCATCGCCCGGGCGGCATTGCACATATCCGCACCAAGGGCGAACTTTTCGATCATGTCGTAGCCTGTGGCCACTTTGCCTGCGCAGATGATCCGTATTTTGTCACGTAGCCCAACCCCCAGAAGGCAGTTATTCACGAAGACCACTGCCTCATTTACGGGTAAGCCCAGGCGGTTGGTGAACTCGACCGGGGCGGCGCCAGTCCCTCCTTCGGCCCCATCGACGGTAATGAAATCGGGCAGAATACCGGTTTCCAGCATTGCTTTGCAGATCGCCATGAATTCGGATGGGTGGCCGATGCACAGTTTGAAACCAATGGGTTTACCACCTGACATTTCGCGCAAGTGCTGTACAAACTCCATCAGCCCGGTTGGACCGTCGAAAGCCGAATGAATGGGTGGTGAGATCACATCCTGATGCTCGGGCACGCCACGGATTTCGGCGATTTCTTTGTCGACTTTTGCGGCGGGTAAAACGCCGCCGTGCGAGGGCTTCGCCCCTTGGGACAGCTTAATCTCTATTGCTTTGACAACATCCTTCTTGGCCTTTTCGGCGAACAGGTCTTTGTTAAAGCCTCCGTCCGGTGTACGGCAGCCGAAATAGCCGGTACCGATCTGCCAGATAATATCTCCACCCTCGGCGAGGTGATGTGGGGACAATCCGCCCTCACCTGTGTTATGCGCAAAACCGCCGTCCTTGGCTCCGCCGTTCAGCGCTCGGATTGCATTGGCGCTGAGCGCACCGAAGCTCATGGCCGAAACATTCAAGCGCGATGCGTTATAGGGCTTTTCGCATTGCGGGCCGCCCAGCATCACCCTTTCTTCGCTCTTGTCCACTTCTTTTGGGGCCAGAGAGTGGTTGGAGCGATGATAACCTACGGTCGTGATATCGTATTGAGTGCCAAACGCCTGTGTGTCGACCTGGCCCTTGGCACGGGAATAGACAAGGCTGCGAATGATCCGATTATACGGCCGCCCGCTTTCGTTGGTTTCGACGAAATACTGGCGGATTTCGGGGCTGACAAATTCCAGCATATAGCGAAAATGCCCCAGCACGGGGTAGTTGTTCAGTACGTTGTGCTTAGTGGTCAGCATGTCATACATCCCAACCACGGCGTAAGGGATTAGCAGAACCAGAAGCCAATGCGCGGGAGACCAGAAAAAGCCCCAGACGGCCACCAAAGGCAGACAGACGAAACTCAGAAAGTAATATAGCCTGCGTACAACCATTTCTGATCTCCGTGGGTGAAGTATGTGCCAAAGGTGTTGAAGCCAAAGTGAAACAGCTTGGCCTTTGATTGCAAGCCCTTCGGCCCATTGAAATCAAACCGGACGCGAATGTGAAACCTTGTTAAGGCGTTGATTGATCCCGCGTTTCGCAGGCGGTATTCGGATCATACCAAAGCAAAAGGCAGCTAACTTGACGAGACCAGACACCAAACGCGGACTACACGAACAAGCCCTGATGTTTTTTTCTGTGTTTGTTGGCGGCGCGCTGGGGTCGTTACTGCGTGAGGCGTTCGCATTCGAGGTCTCTGGCGCGCCTGTGCTGACCGCAACATTTGGCATAAATGTGTTTGCGTGTTTCGTGTTGGGCTGGCTCTACGCGATCCGCCATCGGGTTCATGCCCATGTTCTACATCTGGGCGCGGTAGGGTTTTGTGGTGGCCTTTCGACCTTTTCTTCTTTCGTGGCCGAGCTAGAGCGTTTGGCCGAAACCACGTTTTGGACTGCACCTGCCGCTGCTGGGCTGGAGATTGCATTTGGTCTGGCCGCAGCCTTGGCAAGCGAAGCGCTCGGCCGACGGTTTCATGCAGGAAGGAGCGGTAGTGACTGATCTCTACCTGCACGCAATGTTTGGCCTGGGTGGTGGTCTGGGCGCAGTGTTGCGCCATTGGCTTGCATTGCGGGTTACGCATGCGTTGCCACTGTCGACCCTGATGGTGAATGTAATCGGCAGCCTGTTACTGGGCCTCTGGATCGGCTATTTGGGCGGTCCTGTTGAGATGGGGGAAGAGCAGAGGCGCCTGGTTTTTGGCTTTTGTGGTGGGTTCACAACATTCTCAAGCTTTGCCTATCAAACGCTGGAATTGCGCCGCGAACGCACGCTTGAACTGGCGGCTGGCAATATCATGGTCAGTCTTGTTCTGTGCTGGGGTGCTTTGTGGCTGGGGTTGGAGCTGATCCGATAGCCGAACGGGCCACGTTTCCTACATCGGATGCATGTGCATGCGAACCGCGAGGTTGCCCAAAATCCAGACCGTGCCGAGGATGATGATCAATAAGACAAGAGTTGAGAACAGGATCAGGTCCAAATCCTCTCGGCTGCTGCGTCTGCGGTCGATATGTAAGAAATAGACCAGTTGAAAGATCAGCTGAGCGAGCCCAAGCAGGCCAATGGTTAGATAAACACCGGTTGTTTCAATCCCCCAGCGATAGGCCACTCCGAACATCGCGAAAGTCAGCAGTAACGAACCGCCATAGCCGATCACGTAACGCCGCCGCTCGCGCCGGTGCATTTCAGAGCGTTTATCCATAGGTTAGCCCTCCGAAATAGACGATCGTGATGATGCCAATCCAGATCAGGTCAAGGAAGTGCCAGAACAGCGCCAGCCTGACCACACGTGATTTGACGACATCGGTCATGCCCATAACCCGCAGTTGGATACCCAGCACAATCAACCACACGCACCCCGCAGCAACATGTAGACCGTGTAGCGGCACAAGGCCGTAGAAGGCCGAGAGGAACCCGCTGCGCTGCGGGATGCCGCCCTTTTCGGCCATGGCCATGAAGTCTCGGATCTCCAATACAAGGAAACTGATCCCCAGCAAGAGAGTCACCCCGAACCAAAGGATGATCCGTGGTCGCGGCAGATTGTATTTCAGGGCCAGCATCGCCAATCCGACCGTCAGGCTGCTGGTCAGCAGGATCATGGTTTGCGCAAAGATGCTGGTCAGATCGAACAGCTCATGCGGCCCGGGCCCGCCTGCCTGAGCGTCGATCATGGTGATATAGATGGCGAACATCAGGCCGAAATAGACCAGATCGCTCATCAAAAAGACCCAGAAGCCGAAAGTTACGACCTCAGAAGCCTTATGGGCGCTGGCATGGCGGTCACCGAGATTTATGCCCGGATAGCTGTGGGTTGGAGCACGTTTCATGTCACCGCCTCCGTGTCTGGGCGCGCGAGGCCGCGGTTTTCCGGGGCCGTCTCATGGTCGCGGTCCACCGCGATTTCGCTATGGACCAATGCCAGCCAAGCCTCATGTTCGCGCTGCACCTCTTCTGCGGGGATGGTGATTTCGGTGCTGGTATCAAAAGTCCAGAGGATGAAGGCCAAGATCATAGCAACGGTCATCAGCGCGGCCAGCCACCAAATCCACCAGACCAATGCAAACATCCAAATTCCACTGGCCACACACAGGATAAATCCGATGCCGGTGTTGCGTGGCATTTCGATATCCTCATAGGCATCAGGGGCTGGATAGGCCGCGCCGCGTTCCTTAGCGGCAGCAAAGTTGTCGCGGTCAGTGACCTGCGGGATGATGGCGAAGTTATAAGGTGGCGGTGGTGCTGGGATAGACCATTCCAGCGTGCGCGCATCCCATGGATCACCAACGGGAACACGGGTTTTATCGCGGTTGCGGATGCTGACCCATAGCTGCACCAGAACTGAAAACAGCGCTGCGGTGATAACCAAGGCTCCGATGACGGCGACGATCATGTAAGGGTGAAAGCTTGGGTCCTCCCAGCTATAGGATCGTCGGGGCATGCCCATCAGGCCGACAAAGTAAAGCGGCATGAAAGTCAGCATAAAACCAATCGTCCAGAGCGCGACTGTTACCCTGCCCCAGCCTTCGTGCAAACGGAACCCGAAGGCTTTGGGGAACCAGTAGTTATAGGCGGCCAGCAAGCCGAACAGAACGCCTGGCAACAGGACATTGTGGAAATGCGCCACTAGAAACAGAGTGTTATGCACTTGGTAGTCAATGGTTGGATTGGCTAGGATCACGCCGCTTAGGCCACCGATAACAAACAGCATAAGGAAGGCGAGACCATACAGCATGGGAACTGAGAACCGGATGCGTCCCCGCCACAGCGTCGCCATCCAATCATAGACTTTCACGCCCGTCGGGATGGCGATCAGCATAGTTGCGATGCCGAATACTGCATTGATCAGCGCGCTTTGGCCCATGGTGAAGAAGTGATGCAGCCAGACAGTGAAGGACAGCACCGCAATCGACATTGTGGCGATGACCAATGAGGTATAGCCATAGAGCCGTTTGGCCGAGAAGGTCGCGAAGATCTCGGAATAGATACCATAGGCGGGCAGAACCAGCAGATATACCTCGGGGTGGCCGAACAGCCAGAACAGGTTGGCGTAGTTCATCATATTGCCGCCAAGGTCGTTGGTGAAGAAGTGGAAGTCGAGATAGCGATCCGCTGCCAGCAACAGCGCTGCAACGCCCAAGGGCGGCATGGCGAAGACTATCAGGATGGAACTGCAGATGATCGTCCAGCAATACATCGGCAGACGCATGAACGTCATACCCGGCGCGCGCAGCTTATAGATCGTTACGGCGAAGTTAATTCCCGTCAGCGTTGTTCCGATCCCTGAGACAACGATGGCCCAGATCCAGTAATCCGGCCCTACGCCGGGGTTGAACGCAGCGCCCGTGTAGGGCGGATAGGCCGTCCAGCCCCCGGTCGAGAACTCTCCGACCACCAGCGAGACCATCAGCATCATACCGGACGATACCGTCAGGCCGAGGCTGATTTGGTTCATCACCGGAAAAGCCACATCCCGAGCGCCGATCATCAGCGGAATAACATAGTTGGCGATTCCGAACACAAAAGGCACGGCGACGAAGAAGATCATGATCGTGCCATGGGTGCTGAACAGTTCGGCAAAGTGTTCGGCCTCGAGGAAACCGTCGCCCGGTCCGGCGGCTTGCTGGGCGCGCATAACAACGCCCTCCAGAACGCCCCGCGCGAGCATCACGATGGCGAAGACGATGTACATGATGCCGATTTTCTTGTGATCAGCGCTTGTTAGCCAATCGCGCCACAAGGGCCCCCAAAGCCGAAACCAGGTTAGCAAACCAACTACGGCGACTGCCCCTACGATGACAATACCTGCGGCGGCATTGGCTACAATCTCATTAGCGTTGGGATCCTGAATCAGGCCGGTGATCGGCAATGCATCCCAGCTTAGGCGACCAAAAAAACCGCTTTCCGATGTCATTGGTCGACCTCCTGCCCATATGCAGCTGTTCCGGGTTGTTGATCCAGTGGCAGTGCTTTGCCGCCATGGTATCGGTGGAGAATGGTATGGAACAGATCCCCGTCATCCAGTTTGAAATACACGGCACGGTCTGGCATCTCGGGCGTGCCAAGCGCGGCCTGAACCTCATCCCGGTCGGTGCGCATGGCAAGGGTTTTATACGTTTCCGCGTCAAGCACGATACCGCCCTGACGGACCTTGTTGACCCAGGCCTCGAAATCCTCAGGGTCCATCGCAAGCGTTTCGAACTTCTGCTTGGTAAAACCGCGCCCGTTATACTGGGTGTTTTCGCCTTGCATTACCTCGGGTTGGTCCGCGACCAGATGCAGCTTGGTGGTCATACCCGGCATTGCATAAATCTGTCCCGCCAAAGCTGGGATCATGAAAGATTGCATCACCGTATCGGTGGTCAGTGTCATGGCGATCTGTTGTTTGGTGGGAATGCCAAGCTCTCCGACTGTGGCGATTCCAAGATCGGGATAGATGAACAACCATTTCCAATCCAGACCAACAACCTGCACTTGCACGGCAGGCTCGTCACCGAACGAGGCTGAATAGGGGTCGAGCCGATAGGTTGTTTTCCACAGATAGAAGGACAGGATTGCGACGATGGCCACCGGTACGCCCCACATCAGCATCTCAAGCCGGGCGGAAAAATCCCAATTGGGCCTGTACGCCGCGTTCCCTCCTTTTCGACGTCGATAGCGCAGTGCGATCAATGGAACCAAAACCAGGACAGGAATAACGGCAATGAGGATCAGCGCTGTTGCGCGCAGAAGATGCGTTTTCTGCACTGCCGCGATAGGGCCCTGGGGGTCCATGAAACTGTCACTGGCCCCTGCCATATGCGTCGACGCGACCAGAATTCCGAGGGCTACCAGAACCACATTTGCCACAAAGGACGCTCTGTTCGTGGTCATGCCTGCTCTCTTTCGCTGCTACATTGGTCACAACTATCGGCAGAGACCGCGCATTTCTCAAGGTTTTTTCGACCGCAAGGCGGCATGTCGTATATGTGGTTCAATCTCATGGATTTTGATGCGGGTTTCAGTCATCCTTGGCATCAACGAAAACGAATTGCCCAAACAGGCTCAGAGCAGGTGATTTCAGATGCGCAAGGTGCTTTTTCTTCTATTTTGCCTATGTTTGGCCAGCGGCGTGACCGCTCAGGATCGTGCATCGATCGAACGGCAGTTCCAGTCCTGGCTCGATCAGACCGTTTGGCCGCAGGCTCGCGCCAAGGGTGTGTCACGCAAGACGATGAACGCGGCCTTTGACGGCGTCACGCTGAATTGGGACCTGCCCGACCTTATCCCTCCGGGAAGCAAAGCGAAGACACCCAAAGCCCAAAGGCAGGCAGAGTTTGGCTCGCCGGCGCGATACTTCAATGCGGGGTCGGTTCAGGGGGCCACATCTGTGGGGCGGCAAATGGCGCGCCGCCATGCGGCTACCCTGTCTCGTGTCGAGGCGCAAACAGGGGTCCCAGCCCGCATCATTTTGGCGATCTGGGGGCGCGAAAGCGGGTATGGTCAGGTTCCAATTCGGCATGATGCGTTTCAGGTTCTGGCGACCAAAGGGTTCATGAGCACGCGATCTGAGTATTTCACAACCGAGTTGATCGCCGCGCTGCAAATCGCCGAGGCGGGTCATGTGCGCGAAATGAAAAGCTCTTGGGCTGGTGCTTTGGGGCAGCCGCAATTCATGCCGACTAACTTTCTGACTTATGCAGTAGATGGAAATGGAGATGGGCTGGCTGATATCTGGGGCTCCGCCGACGACACAATCGCGTCGATTGCGAACTATCTGAACCGGCACGGTTGGGTTGAAGGTCGCGACTGGGGGTTTGAGGTGACGGTGCCAACCTCGCTATCTTGTGCGCTTGAAGGACCAGACCAAGGGCGTGCCATACAGGATTGGGCCGCATTGAGTGTCAGTCGCGTTTCGGGCAAACCCTTCCCAAACCACGAACTCAAGGGTGAGGGCTATCTGATGATGCCTGCTGGTCGCAACGGTCCGGCGTTTCTTGTGACACCAAATTTCTACGTGCTGAAGGAGTACAACAAAAGCGATCTTTATGCCCTGTTTGTGGGCCATGTCGGAGACCGGATTCAGTATGGTGTCGGAGATTTCCGGGGCCGTTGGGGCGCAGTCGGGGGCCTCTATCGATCAGACATCGCAGCAATGCAGCGAGCGCTGGAACAACAGGGACACGATGTCGGCGGCGCCGACGGGCTGCCGGGGTTCAAAACCCGCCGATCAATCGGGCGATGGCAGGAGGCCACGGGCCAAGACCCCACCTGTTTCCCCGAGAAAACGATGAAATCGCGTCTGAAAAACTGACAGTGATCGGGATTTCGCCCATCCGGTGAACAGTGCGTGACAATTCAGCCAGATAATAGATCGGATTTTGACTCTGCCTCCACAAGATGGCACGATTTGACCTATTAGTACCCGAATTGTTGGGCGTTATTGATTGATCCGGTTTCGCAGCATATGAGGACACACCGGTCAGGCTGCAATCCTCCGGTTAAGTTACGATTTGAGAGGCACCATGACACGCAAGGTCACCAAAGCGATTTTTCCCGTTGCCGGGTTGGGCACACGATTCCTGCCTGCGACGAAATCTGTTCCCAAGGAAATCATGACCTTGGTTGACCGGCCCTTGGTGCAATATGCCATCGACGAGGCGCGCGCCGCCGGGATCAAGGAATTCATCTTTGTTACCTCGCGCGGGAAATCTGCGCTTGAGGATTATTTCGATCACAACCTGGTTCTGGAACAAGAGCTTAAGAACAAAGGCAAAGATGAACTTTTAGAAACGCTGAACGCGACCAATATGGAAAGCGGTGCAATTGCCTATATCCGTCAGCACAAGGCGCTGGGACTGGGGCACGCTGTTTGGTGTGCGCGTCGTCTGATCGGAGACGAGCCCTTTGCCGTGATGCTGCCAGACGACGTGATCGCAGCCGACAAACCCTGCCTGCAGCAGATGATCGAAGCTTATGAGGAAACCGGCGGTAACATGGTTGCCGCGATGGAAGTTCCGCAGGAAAAAACAAGTTCCTATGGTGTGCTGGACGTGGGTGACAACGTGGGCACCGTGGTACGCACGCGTGGTATGGTGGAAAAGCCCAAAGCGGATGAGGCACCCTCTAACCTTGCCGTCATTGGGCGCTATGTTTTGGGTCCGTCGGTGCTTTATAATCTGAACTCGATGAAATCCGGCAGCGGTGGCGAGATTCAGCTGACCGACGCGATCGCCGAAGACATTCGGAACGGTGTCCCGGTATTTGGTTACAAATTCGATGGTCAGCGCTTTGACTGCGGCTCAAAAGCTGGGTTCCTGCAGGCTACTGTAGCCTTTGCACTGGCGCGTGACGATTTGCGCGGCGATCTGAGCCAGTATCTGAATGACATCGTTGCCACGGGAAAAGCGGCTCAGTAGGCGCTGGCCCTTCCCCTTAACGGCGAATAAGGCGATACATTCAGATAGCTGAAGCTCAAAGGCATGCGCATCATGAATACCGTCTATCCCGTCATTCTCTGCGGTGGGTCAGGAACCCGTTTGTGGCCGCTGTCCCGCAAAAGCTATCCCAAGCAGTTTGTGCCGTTGGTGGGTGAGACCAGTTTGCTGCAGGATTGCGCGGTGCGGCTTCGCGGGCCGAAGGCTGCGCCCTATGCTAACCCCTTGATACTAACCAATGAAGCCTTCCGCTTTGTGGTGCCTGAACAGTTGATGGGCGTGGGTGTTGATCCTGGCCCGGTCCTAATCGAACCCGAAGGGCGCAACACCGCGCCTGCCGTTCTGGCCGCCGCCCTGCAGCTGTCAGACAGTGACCCAGAAGCCATCATGTTGGTGGCTCCGTCTGATCATGTGGTTCCCGACACAACCGCCTTTCACGCAGCAGTTTCACGCGGGATCGAAGCGATTTCTGCACGCAGTGATCTGGTCACGTTTGGCATCACGCCCGACCGACCTGAAACCGGGTATGGCTATTTGAAACTCAGCCAAACGCCGGACGCATCCGGTGCGGCCATTCCATTGGACCGGTTTGTCGAAAAACCTGATCTGGACCGCGCTGAGGCGATGCTGGCGGATGGCAGCTATCTGTGGAATTCGGGCATCTTTCTGTTTGCCGTGCGAGACATTATCGGGGCCTTCGAACAGCACGCGGCCGAACTGATCGAGCCGGTCCGGCAAGCGGTGGAGCTGGCCCGAAGCGATCTGGGCTTTTTGCGCCTGGACGCCAGTGCCTGGGCCAAGGTCGATGATATCTCGATTGACTATGCGGTGATGGAAAAGGCGGCAAACCTGAGTGTTGTCCCCTATGCCGATGGCTGGTCCGATGTGGGCAGCTGGACCGCCGTGCATGAGCTGAGCGAACCCGACGCAAGCGGTGTGGCCACGACAGGTGAAGTTACAACCATCGATTGCCAGAACGTTCTGATTCGTTCGGAATCTCCGGCGCAAGAGGTGGTTGCCATGGGTTTGGAAAACATCATCGCAGTCGCCATGCCCGATGCGGTTCTGGTGGCGAGCATGGACCGGGCGCAGGATGTCAAACAGGCGGTAAGTGCGCTGAAGGCCAAGGGTGCAAGGCAGGCAGAATCTTTGCCTGTCGACCACCGGCCGTGGGGGTGGTTTGAAAGCCTGGTGATTGATGATCGGTTTCAGGTCAAGCGCATCCATGTAAACCCTGGTGCAGCGCTAAGCCTGCAGTCTCATCACCATCGCTCGGAACATTGGATCGTAGTCAAGGGCACGGCCAAAGTCACGATTGATGATGAGGTTCAGCTCGTCTCGGAAAACCAGTCGGTTTATATCCCGCTAGGTGCGGTTCACCGGATGGAGAATCCGGGCAAAGTGCCCATGGTTCTGATCGAGGTGCAGACCGGCAGCTATCTGGGTGAAGATGACATCGTCCGGTACGAAGACATCTACGCGCGCAATTAAACATAACCCGTCGCGCGGGGCGGGGAATCACGTCTGCAACCTCTGTTTCGTGAACGTGCTGCGCCATATCGTACTATTGTCCATGTTTTGGAAACAAAGACCTAACATTGGGTAAATTGGGCGATCTGCCCGGTCAGAAGGGATTCATGCGCAATACGGCAGGGTGGCGCGCAACAGAAATGTCTGACCGACAGCTACAGGAGGACGCGCCCCGTGTCACAAAACTCACCCCGATTGAACCTTCCTTTCCTGCAACCCTCTCAGGCGCAGAAACACGTCACCCATAACGAGGCACTGCGCCGTCTGGATCTAGTGTTGCAACTGACTGTCGCCTCGACCGATGCAGCTACGCCACCCGCTGTGCCGGAACAGGGTGAGATACACGCCTTGGGCGCAACCCCAACAGGCGATTGGGCTGGTCACGGCGGAGAGTTGGCAGCCTGGCTGGACAATAGCTGGCATTTCGTCACGCCAAACACAGGTTGGCGCGCCTGGGACTTGGCGGCTGACCTGCAGAAGGTCTGGGATGGTGGGGCTTGGATCACCCCTCCGATCCCGACGCAGAATCTGGATGGGGTGGGTGTGGGCACCAGCTCTGATGCTAACAACCGCCTGTCCGTCCGCAGCCCGGCTACATTGCTGAGCCACGATGGTGGTGGTCATCAGTTGAAAATCAACAAATCCGGTGCCTCAGACACCGCATCGCTGCTATTTCAGTCCAACTGGACCGGCCATGCCGAGATGGGATTGAACGGTAGCACGGGTTTCTCGATTAAGGTTTCCCCGGATGGCGGCAGCTGGACGGATGCGCTGAGCATTGACCCCGCCACCGGCACCGCCACAGGCGCGGCGGTCCAGACCAGTGCGGACGACACAACCGCCGGACGCCTTATGCGCGCCGATTATGGCTATAGTCCGGGCAATTTGTTGGGGACTGTTTCCGAGGTTTCGGGCACCCCGACAGGGGCCGTGATCGAACGGGGCAGCACCGCAAATGGCGACTACATCCGCTTTGCAGATGGCACGCAAATCTGTACCGCCGCCTTACCCGCAACGGATTGCACAAATGCCGAAGGTGCGCTGTTTTCAAGCGGCTCTGCCACCTGGGCCTTTCCTGCCACATTCGCTGATACCCCTGCCCTCAGCGGTAGCGGCGGGGCCACAGCGCGCTTTGTCGGGTTTGATGCGCCGTCCACATCTCAGGTAAGCTACAAGGTGCTGTCGGCCGCCTCTGACGCTTCGACACTATCGTCGACGGTTACCGCCATCGGTCGCTGGTTCTGATTGAAGTAGCTGGCGTACAGACCAGTTATTAGGGCGCAAACGTCAGCGCTTTTGTTCCTCAAAGAACAATCGGACAAGGCCCCGCAGTCAGGGTTCGCCTTGTCCTGTTGCCGCCGCAGATCGATTCGCGGCGGGTCAATAATGTCCTCCAGATTACGATAATGTATGCAGAGATTTGGGTTTGTTTCGCCTGCTTCCCAAGAGATGTAGCGCAAGTGGTTCGTGCCAAACGATGGCGCGCGCTGCTTGAAACCATGAATTCACGCTTCTGATCCAACAGGAATTCGGCCAGATTGGCCCCACTCTTTCCATGTTTCCGCTCATCAGCGCGGACTGTTGGGTGTGGCCTACGGGGGCGCATCGTCTGATTCCGTCTCAAAAATCAGCAAGAAACTGTGTAATGCAGGGACAGGCCTGAGTCAGGCATTGAATCCCTTCGCAGTTTCTTTGATTGTATGCGCGCCGCAGGCGGTAATTGGTGAGAAGGAATTTTTAGAATGCGTATTGCGATGATCGGCACTGGCTATGTGGGCCTGGTGTCGGGCGTGTGTTTTTCGGATTTTGGCCATGACGTGATCTGCGTGGACAAGGCCGAAGCAAAGATCGACATGCTGAAGGCGGGCGACGTTCCGATCTACGAGCCGGGTCTTGATGTGCTGATGGCTAAGAACGTGGCCGCCGGACGGCTGAGCTTTACCACCGATCTGGCGGCAGCCGTTGACGGTGCGGATGCTGTGTTTATCGCTGTGGGCACGCCGACACGGCGCGGCGATGGCCATGCGGACCTAACTTACGTGATGGCCGCAGCGGAAGAGATCGCGCAGGCGGTGACCGGTTATACCGTCATTGTCACCAAATCGACCGTGCCGGTAGGCACAAACCGCAAGGTGCATTCGGTTGTTTCCGCAGCCAATCCCGATGCGGATTTCGATGTCGCCTCGAACCCTGAATTCCTACGCGAAGGGGCCGCGATTGACGATTTCATGCGCCCTGATCGTGTCGTGGTCGGCGTTGAAAGTGACCGCGCGGCTGAGGTCATGGCCGAAATTTACCGCCCGCTCTATCTGCGTGACTTCCCGATCCTTACCACCGATCTGGAAAGCGCTGAAATGATCAAATACGCAGCCAACGCCTTTTTGGCGACCAAGATCACTTTCATCAACGAAATCGCAGGATTGTGCGAGCGGGTCGGCGGCGACGTGAAAGAGGTTGCACGCGGCATTGGTCTGGACGGTCGTATTGGTAACAAATTTCTGCATGCCGGTCCCGGCTACGGCGGGTCGTGCTTTCCCAAAGATACCGCCGCGCTGGCGCGGATCGGGCAAGAGCACGCGTATCCGATGCAGATCACCGAAACCGTCATTCGCGTGAATGACGAGATCAAAAAGCGCATGATCGAGAAAATCCGCGAAGCCTGTAGCGACAGTTTCAACGGTAAAACCGTTGCGATGCTGGGTGTGACGTTCAAGCCCAACACCGATGACATGCGCGATGCGCCATCGCTAACCATCGTTCCTGCCCTGATCGGCGGTGGGGCCAAAGTGCGTGTGGTGGACCCGCAGGGTAAATCCGAAGGTGAAGCGCTGTTGCCCGGTGTTGAATGGTCTGATGATCCCTATGCCGCCGCTAAAGGCGCCGACGTGGTCGTACTGCTCACGGAATGGAATGAGTTCCGGGCGCTGAATCTAACGGACCTAGCAGAAGCGATGAACACACCCCACATGGTCGATCTGCGCAATATCTATACTGAAAGCAAAGCGCTGAAATCTGGCTTTGAGACCTATGTAGGTGTCGGGCGCTAAGCGCCTGACCCTTCTAGCTTACATCTTGGTATAAAGCGGAACGGAGCTGTCCGCCCCTGCAGCCAACGCTTTGCTTTGGTCCAGCCGCACTTGTTCATACAGCGCCAGGGCTTCAGAAGAAAAAAGTGCGTCTGGGGCCTGGATGGGTACGAAGTTGCTGTGCGCATCCGATCCCCGCGCCAACATGGCATAATCACGATCTGCCACCAGTTGCTGTGCCCCGGGGCTGAGATAGCGGATCGCCAATCCGATCCGCCGATCGTTTGATGCGTTCGGGCCAGAGCCATGGATTGTCAGCCCGTGATGCAGTGACATCTGGCCGGGTTTCAGTTCGATATGAGTTTTGTCGTCCTCAGAAACGTCGACGGCCACCTCCTGACCGCGCGACAACAGGTTTGTCTCGGAATAGGTGTCGGTATGCGGCAGGATCGGGTTCTTGTGGCTTCCACGTACGAAATCCATGCATCCGCTTTGAACGGTGGCGGGTGACAGCGCGATCCAGGCCGTCACCTGATCAGGCGTCTCGCCCATGCCCCAATAGGTTAGGTCCTGATGCATGCCAACCGTTTGCGTGGTCTGTGGCTCCTTGATAAAAAACTCGGCGGACCAGATCATGATATCAGGGCCCAGAACACCTTCGACCGCGTCCAGAATACGCTTGTCTTGAGCGATCCGGGCTGCCAGTGGGATCACCAGATGGGCGTTGACCCGTTTATAGGTGTTCAGCGGCAATGGCAGCTCTGCCGCCAGCCAGTCTTTTTCGATCTGTTCCAGTTCGGCGCGGAACTCCGCAGCTTCGTTTTCGGAAAAGACAGAAAGAGGGAACAGAAAGCCATCCTGCCAATACCGTTCAGACTGTTCTTGGGTCAGTTCATGCGCGTTTGACATCTAGGCACCTGTCGCTGTGTTTCGAAAGAAGCCACGCTGGGACATGGCCCAAAACAGTGCTTCTTGACTGTAAGGCTACGTTTGGTTTGGCCCATATGCCTAGCACTTCAGCGACATTAGTTTGGCTGTAACAACCACGTGCTTAGAACCGAAACTGTCTTTGTCACGGCGCGCAGTGGCCGCTTTCCGGCAGGAGTGGCTGTTGGATCACAGAGCCGCTGTCCAGACGCGATACCGCCCCTGCCCTGTCACTTCGCGCAGCAAGCCGCGGCGACTGAACCGGTCGATATTGCGTTGTACTGTAGCACGCGACGCTTTTGTGAGTTCCTCGGCCAACGGGGCCGAAACCATAGGCCATGCAGTCAGGACATCAATCAACAGAGGCGGGGTGCGACCGGATAAACCTTCTGTGGCTTCGCGGGCTCGCACCTCCCACGCATTGACGCGATCGAGATGCAGCAACGCGGCCAGGGCCGCCTGCCCTGCCCCGGTGATCCATGCCGCGAGTTTCTCTTCGGGTTCGCCCATCCCGCGCAGCGCGCCGGGCCCGGATAAGGCCAGCGGCATGAACATGGCCCCGCCACGACCCATTGAGGCTGCATGGCGTGCGGCGATAATCGCAGCTTCGGTATCCTGTCCGATCCCGTCCGAGACGGCGCGCCAGGCGTGAAAGGCAATCGCGGCCTGTGTCACCGGATGCAAGCCTTCCACATTGCCCATGACCTCGGCCAAATCGGCCACGGCCTCGGGTACTTCTTCGATCCCCTGCGCCATTCGGTCCAGAAATGCGCCTAACCCGGCCTGCCATCCACCAACCGACGGACCCGCGCCCGAAGTCAGGCGGCGCACGGCCCACCCCGCCCGGTACAGGGCTTGTGCGTCATCGCTGGTCGCCCCAATGCGCAAGCCTGTCCACAGGGCTAGTCGGTCCACCCCGATCCGGTCGCCCGTCCACCAGCCCAGATCCGAGACGTCCATCAATGCCAGACGGTGGGTCCACCCATCGGGTCCCGCCCGCAAGCGTTCATCCAGCGCGCCAAAAGTTAGGGCCAGATCGGCCAGCTCAGCGGAGAGTGCGGCCTGCGCCGCCCGCCAGTCGCGCGGGTCGAACAAAACCCGATTGTCCTCCCGGGGGCCGGGAGGCAAAAAATCCTCTGTTGCATCCTTATCCTCAGGAGGGAGAAACCAAAGGTCATCCTCGTCGGATGGGTCAGCGTCATAGATGCTTGGCGGTGTGGCCTCTTCGGCCTCATCCTCGGGCAGCGGTATGACAGACTTGGACTTCATGCCCTTATTCTTTGGGCATTTCGGGCGGTTCACAAGTGGATTTTTCTAACCCGTAAATGTCTGGGACAGAGCGTCCAGTTCACCGCTCAGATCGGTTTTTGGATTGCTGCCCAAAAGCATGTAGCCAAACCCATCCTGAGCCCATGTTACTGTGGCCAAACCGCTTAGAACCGCCGATTTGGCTGGTTTATTCGGGGCATCAGGTCCTTGACGGATCACGCAAAAGGCCAAGGGTTGCCCTTGTTCATCTGCAAACACGATCTGGATCAGCGGCTTGCCCTTGAACGACAATACCTGCGCCCGCCTCAGCTCAAGCCCCGGCAATGCCTCCAACGCATCTCGGTTCAAGGAACGGCCCAGCAGTTCTTCGGCCATCGCAAACTGCTTGTCCAGTGTTTCGGTCGACGCATCCAGCGGGGCGATTGTGTCTGGCGCATAGAGTGACTGATAAATCGCGGCCTGTTGCGCCCAGCCCAAAGGTGCGGGTCGCATGGTCCACCAGGTCGCAGACGCGGCGATAACCGCAACACTGGCTGCTACAGCGGCAAGCCGCATCAAACCTATGCCAGCAGGCCCGGAGGTTTGAGCGGCGAGCTCAGGAAGAACAACTTCGGGCGCTTGCGCGGGAATGGCTTCGAAAACCCCCTGCACCATACTGGCAAACGGGTCCAGCGCCATCACACGCTGTTCAAGCTCTGGGTCCGCCTCGACCGCCTGCTCGATCTGACGGGCCTCGGCCTCTTCCAAATTGCCTTCCAGATACGCCAGAAGCGTCTCGTCGGAAAACGTCATTTGCCACTCCGTTGTGCGGCGTTTGCCGCATCTTGCTGCATTACGGTTTTCAGTTTTTGCCGGGCGCTGGACAGCCGACTCATGATTGTGCCGATGGGAACCTCCAGCAACGCGGCGGCCTCGCGGTAGCTGTAGCCTTCGACAAACACCAGCATGACCGTTTCCCGCTGCGCTTCTGGCAGTTGCATCACTTGGGTAAACACTTCAGTGGCGAAAATATTCGTTTCTGAATCCGGACCTGTTGCAACCAGTTCGGATTCGGGCGTTACCGACAGCGCCTGTGCCTTGCGTACAGCGCGAGATCGGATCTCGTTCAACCAGATTGATCGGCAGATTGTCATTAGCCACGAATCCAGTCGATCGTGCGATGTCACCTGATGATGACGCTCAAGCGCGCGCAGGCATGTGGCTTGAACCAGATCATCGGCCACGTCCGACGCACCCGACAGCGCCAAAGCAAAACGCCAGACGCGTTTGGAATGCGTCTGCACTGCGGTTCTGACCGCCTGTTCCGAGCTTATTTCACCCGCCATCGAATAAAATACGACCTGTGTGTGTTTCATGTTCACGGACCGGGCCCGCGCGCTCAGGACTGGCATAACCCGAGGAGGAATGAAATGAAACATCTGATACATGCGGTCACGATCGCGTCGGCAATTATTGCAGGCCCTGCCCTGGCCGAAGGCTGGACTTTGGTTCCAGACGGCTCGCACCTCGCTTATGGTAGCATCAAGAAAGACAGCGAGGGTGAGGTCAACAGTTTCACCTCACTGAGTGGGACGGTTAGCCCAGACGGCCAGGCAATGATTGAAATTGACCTGTCTTCGGTCGAGACCAATATCGATATCCGCAATGAACGCATGATCGAGTACGTCTTCCGCAAAGCAGGCGCCGCGACGTTGACGGCCGAGATCGACATGGGCGAATTGCGCGCGCTTGAGGTTGGGCAAACCACAACGGTTGATAGCGAAGCGGTGCTTTCCCTGGCTGGTGCAGATGTTGAATTTGATGCAGAGCTGTTCGTGGCCCGCCTGTCGGAAAAGTCGGTCTTGGTTACAACCAATGATATGGTCTTTGTCAGCACCGAAGATGCTGGTGTGAATGCCGGGGTCGACAAGCTGATGGAACTGGCCGAGCTGCCAGGCATCACCCGCACCGTTCCTGTCACTGCGCGGCTTATGTTCGAACTGAACGGTGAACAGGCCAGTGCAGAACCTGCGACCACAACCGAGGTTGCAGCGGTGACCGTCCTGGGGGATGCAAAGGCTGGCAAGAAAGTCTTTCGCAAATGCAGCGCCTGTCACAAGTTGAAAGAAGGGCGCAACGGTGTTGGTCCGACACTGTTTGGTATTCTGGGGGCGCAGGCAGGACAGGTCGAAGGATTCAAATATTCGGCGGCACTTAAGGACTCTGGTATCACATGGGACATCCAAACGCTCTCTGGGTTCCTTGCCGATCCACGCGGCACGGTTCCAGGCAACAAGATGCAATTCCCGGGCCTAAAGAAGGACGAAGACATCGTGAACCTGCTGGCCTATTTGCTGGAAGAAGCGCAAGGCTGAGTGCTCTCGGGCCAACCATCAATCGGTTGGCTAAACTTTGCTGACGAGCCTGCGAAATGTGCGTGTCGGAGCGGGAATTAAACCCGTTCTAGGCCTCAGGCTGAACGAATAAATCAATCATAATAGTTATTTTGCGACAGAATATTGCGCATTGCTTCGGTTCGTCGCGGATTGTGATGGGGATTAGCTTTCCTCAGGACGCATCGCCTCATATTGTCATAATTTAGTCAACTTTAGGACCCACTCATTTGCATTGATCTGGGCAGTCCAAAGCAACCGGTGCGTGCGTGCAACATCTCGTACACGCGTATCCGTATTCTGGTTGTTGCGAATGGACCATGTAGGGTCCAGAAGTTAATCATTGGAAAACAGAATTAATTTTCGATTTTATCAAGGGTCACTGCGGAATGTCAGCAAGCGCACACAATCAGATCGCCGACTATTTGGTATATGGCGAGGACAGTCGGCCTCGAAAGTGGGATTCCAATACAATCACGGTCAACTATTCGCGTGTCGACCCCAGTGTCCAATGGATGGTTCAACTGGCACTGGATACTTGGGAATCTGTCACAGGGATCGACTTTCAGCTAAGCAGCAGTTCCAGGCCTGATATTCTATTTTACGACGATTTCAGTGGGGCTTATTCGCAATATGGCTGGTACAATAGCAGCACATTGCGCGATATGGCCTATGCTGATGTGAACGTAAGTACGAATTGGATCGCAAACTACGGGATCGGTGTCGACACATATTCGTTTCAGACCTACTTGCACGAAATTGGACATGCCATAGGGCTTGGCCACCCCGGTCCCTATAACGGCGCTGGTGTAACTTTTGGAAACAGTGCGATCTTCCCAAATGACAGCTGGCAGGCCTCTGTCATGTCATATTTTTCTCAAGGCGAGAATCCGAATGTAAACGCGTCAGACGCGCTTGTGATCACTCCGATGATCGCGGATGTGCTGGCCATGTGGGAGCTTTACGGCAAGCCCAACGATCTAAGGACCAGTAACACTACTTATGGCGTGGGGTCGAATGCTGGCGGAGTTTACGATCAGATCGCTTCCCTCGGCTACCGCGTCGCCTTCAACATTGTCGATGATGGTGGCTGGGACATAGTCAACTTCGCTAATGATACAAGAAACCAATACGTCAACCTGAACGCAGAGACCTATTCGAACGTTTATGGGCTGATCGGCAATATGGCGATTATGCGCGATACGATTATCGAACAGTATATCGCGGGTAGTGGAAACGACACCATCATTGGCAACACTGCGCAGAACACCATTAGCGGGAATGGCGGGAACGATACCATCCGCTCGTCCTCTAACGGGTCCAACAACAACAAGATCTTCGGTGGCAGCGGCAATGATGTCATTCACGTTGCCAACGGCCAAGGCGAGGATACGGTCTTTGGGGACGCGGGCAATGATATTGCTATCGTCACGAATAACTCTGGTTCGTTCTCGGGTGGATCGGGTACGGATACCGTTCGCTTTATTAGTGGATTGGAAAAGTTCCTGTTTCTCGACAACGGTGGAGAATACGAATTTCTGAACGTCGTCACACGCCAGACATTTACCGTGAACAATGATGTTGAGCTGTTTCAATTTCTGAACGGTGCCTATGGGTACAACTTGGCACAACTCGCCTCAGCTACACAGATCACAACCATAGAGACAACTGGCACAATCCTTCAGCACGCAAAGCAAGGCGTGTATCTTGTTGGCGGCCCGACCACTAATATCGCCGTTACACTCAGCGGAAATGTTGTCGGAGAAGATACGCTGGATGGCTGGTCTGCGATCAATGTTCAGGCCAAGATTTTTGGCGGTTACAAGCTGCTTTGGAAACATGATGACGGCAGCTTTTTTGAGTGGGAACTTGACAGCACGGGTGCGCATCTTAGCGGCGCGCTCGTCGATAATGTCGTGGATTTGGAAGAATACTATGGCGCGGATCTGAATAACGACGGCACGATTGGTCATAAGACAACCACAATTGAGAACACCGGTGGTAGCACGCTCTCGACAACTACAGAAGGAGTGGATGGTACAGTCTATCTGGTTGATGGCACAACCAAGATCCTTCTAGGAGGTAAGGCGATCGGACCAGGCTCACTCACGGGCTGGAGTGCAATCCACGCGGAAGCAGACGGCAGCGGCTATCGTGTGCTTTTGAAACATGACAATGGCCTGTACTTCGAATGGGTTCTCGATGGCCAAGGCGCACATGTTAGCGGTGCGCTTGTCGAGAACGTCGTCGATGTTGAGCAGTTCTATGATGTCGATCTAAACAACGATGCAACGGTCGGGCATGTAACAAATCTGATCGAGAGTATCGGTTCGGCATCTCTGTCAACCTCGACCCAAGGATCATCGGGTGTAACCTATCTGATTGATGACACAACCGAGATCCTTCTAGGAGGTAAGGCGATCGGACCAGGCTCACTCACGGGCTGGAGTGCAATCCACGCGGAAGCAGACGGCAGCGGCTATCGTGTGCTTTTGAAACATGACAATG
>NZ_JBQFYF010000005.1:0-423558 GCF_056541325.1 Ruegeria sp. AH7
CCGGCGCGGGCATTGCCCGCGCCGGCCCGGCCCAACCATCACAGTCGTTTCGCCAGAAACGGCGAAGATGGGCGGGAGCCTTCCCTACACATCCAAAGACCGTGCAATGAGCTCCTTCATGACCTCATTGGTGCCGCCATAGATCATTTGCACACGCGCATCGGCATAGAGACGCGCAATCGGGTACTCCATCATGAAGCCATAGCCGCCAAACAACTGCAGGCATTCGTGCATGATCTCGTTCTGCACTTCAGAGCCCCAATATTTGACCATCGAAGCAGTGGCAGCGTCTAATTCACCGGCTTCCAGCTTGGCGATGCAGTCGTTTACGAAACTGCGCAGCACTTCGGCTTTGGTCTTACACTCTGCCAGCTTGAAGCGTGTGTTCTGGAAATCCATGACGCGCTGCCCAAAGGCCTTGCGCTCTTGCACATATTTCACCGTTTCGGCTATGGCGAAGTCGATCGCACCCAAGGCCATCAAACCAATCGTCAACCGCTCCCACGGCAACTGCTTCATCAGCTGATAGAACCCCTGACCTTCTTCCGCACCCAGCAGATTGGTCATTGGCACCTTGACGTCTTCGAAGAAAAGCTCGGCGGTATCGTTGCCCTTCATGCCAAGTTTCTTGAGGTTCCGACCGCGGCGGAACCCCTCGGTCCCTTCGGTCTCAACCGCGATCAGAGAAACACCTTTGGCACCCAGAGATTTATCCGTCTTCGCCGCGACGATCACCAGATCCGCCGACTGACCATTGGTGATAAAGATTTTTGAGCCATTGAGCTTGTAGGAATTGCCGTCCTTTTCGGCCAAGGTCCGCACGGCCTGAACATCAGATCCGGTGCTGGGTTCTGTCATAGCCAAAGCCCCAACCATCTCACCTGATGCCAACTTGGGCAGCCACTTCTGTTTCTGGTCTTCGCTGCCATAAGCCGTGATGTAGTGCGTCACAATGGATTGGATGCCATAGCCCCAACCCGCATCACCCCTTGCGGTTTGTTCGTAGATGGTAACGGCATCAAACCCCATGCCACCGCCAACGCCACCATATTCCTCGGGGATTGCGCCAGCCATCAGGCCCGCTTGCCCTGCTTTGTGCCAGAACGCGCGATCTACCACGCCATTGTCGACCCAGGTCTCAATATTGGGAACAAGTTCATCGTCCATGAAACGGCCTGCCATATCGGCAAACATGCGGTGTTCGTCAGTGACCCAGGCGGCGGATGAGGAAAAAAGCAACATCTTGAGCTCTCCGATAAGTGGTTATCCAAAGGCTACAGGTCTGCGTGCGTCTCGCCAATCCATGTGACGCGGCGTTTCTGGCGGTTTCAACGTTGCGTTCTTGCAGAAACCAAGCGGGAACGCGTCGTGTTTACAAAGAAATACCACGCACCCCTTGACCTTCCCGTCACTGGAACCCTCATCTAGGCATCAGCAAAGGATCGGGATGAGTCGGATGGCGGACGCTCAACAGATAAAGATCAAAATAGCTGGAATGAACTGCGCCTCCTGCGTTGCGCGGGTCGAAGCCGCGTTATCCGGCAGCGAAGGTGTCGAAACCGCCACGGTCAATTTCGCGACACAGTCAGCGCAGGTGACCGGCAATACAGCTATGTCTGTATTGAATGACGCATTGGAACAGGCCGGGTATCCTGCCGTCCTCGCAGACAGCGTTCTAAAGATTGACGGCATGAACTGCGCGTCATGCGTTTCTAAGATCGAACGGTCGCTGGCCAAAGCGTCGGGCGTTGTCCGCGCCGATGTCAATCTGGCCACCCAGACAGCGCATGTAACCTATGCCGAGGGAAGCACTACGCCCGCCATTCTTGCAGGGATCGTTACCGATATAGGCTATCCCACACAGGCGAACTCGTCAGAGGCGAATATCAGTTCGAACACGACTGAGGCGACCGACCTGCGCCGTGCGACGCTTCTTGCGGCAGTCCTAGCCCTACCGGTGTTTATCCTTGAAATGGGTGGTCACTTGGTCCCCGCCTTTCATCATTGGGTTCACGGAACAATCGGGGTACAGACCAGCCAGCTAATTCAGTTTGCACTAACCTCTGCCCTGCTGATCGGACCGGGGCGCATATTCTATCAAAAGGGTATTCCAGCGCTGCTGCGCGGCGCGCCAGACATGAATGCCTTGGTCGCGTTGGGAACGGGTGCTGCCTATCTGTATTCGGTCACGGCCGTTTTTGCGCCTGGGCTGTTGCCTCAGGGGTCAGCCAATATCTATTTCGAGTCTGCCGCCGTGATCGTGGTTTTGATACTTCTGGGTCGCTGGCTCGAGGCGCGGGCAAAAGGCAAAACTGGCGCGGCAATTCGCAGGCTGGTCGGGTTGCAGCCCAAAACCGCTCGGGTTGAGGTCGAGGGCGAGACCCAAGACCTCCCAATTGCTGAGATAGCCGCCGGTGATATCCTGCATATCCGTCCCGGAGAGCGCATTCCGGTCGACGGGCAGATACTGGAAGGCAGCACCTATGTCGACGAAAGCATGATCACGGGCGAACCCACCCCTGTGGGCAAAACTGCCGGTGATCCTGTTGTTGGCGGAACCGTCAACGGAACCGGAGCATTGAGAGTCGAGTCCACACATGTGGGGGCTGACACCGTATTGGCGCATGTCATTCGAATGGTAGAACAGGCGCAAGGAGCCAAACTGCCAATTCAGGGTTTGGTCGACCAAATCACCTATCGGTTTGTTCCTGCAGTCATGGTCGTTGCGGTTGTTGCCGTTGTCGCATGGCTGTTACTGGGTCCGGCACCTGCCCTGTCGTATGCCTTGGTCGCGGGGGTTTCAGTCCTGATAATTGCCTGCCCGTGTGCGATGGGTCTGGCCACGCCCACCTCGATCATGGTGGGAACCGGCCGCGCGGCTGAACTGGGCGTGCTGTTCCGGAAAGGCGACGCCTTGCAGCAGTTGCAGCAGGCAAAGGTGATTGCTTTGGACAAAACCGGGACGCTGACCCTTGGACGTCCCGAACTGGACAGCGTGACCCCAGTCAATGGATTTGCCTCGTCTGATGTTCTGCGGATTGCCGCGGCTTTGGAGGCGCGGTCTGAGCACCCCATTGCAACTGCAATCACCCGCGCTGGCCCCGCCAAGTTACCCGAGGCCTCAGAGATTCAGTCGCTCACCGGCCTTGGCCTGCACGGGCAGGTCGAAGGTCAATCCGTTTCAATTGGCTCCCAATCGCTCATGGATCAGCTTGGGATTTCGGTAAGTGACCTACAACCAGAGGCCGATAACCGTGCCTCCGAAGGCGCAACACCGTTGTACATAGCCGTCGACGGGCAGTTGGCGGCAGCGATCTATGTCTCGGACCCAATCAAACCCGGCACGCCCGAGGCGCTGGCGCGCTTACGCGAAACAGGTGTGGCCTTGGCTATGGTGACTGGCGACAACGCACGTACGGCTCAGGCACTGGCGGATCGTTTGGGCATTGATCACGTCACGGCGGAGGTTCTTCCCGACGGAAAGCGGGATGCAATTGAAGAGTTGCGTGACAAGTTTGGCACGGTGGCTTTTGTCGGCGACGGTATCAACGATGCCCCCGCCCTCGCAGCCGCGGACATCGGAGTGGCGATTGGCACTGGCACGGATGTGGCAATCGAAACCGCTGATGTGGTCCTGATGTCTGGCGATCTGCGCGGAGTTGCGAACGCTGTTGAAATCAGCCGCCAGACATTACGCAATATACGCCAGAATCTGGGCTGGGCATTCGGGTATAACATTCTACTGATCCCTGTCGCTGCAGGTGTCCTCTATCCCTTTGGCGGGTCTCTATTGTCACCGGCATTGGCCGCCGGGGCCATGGCCCTGTCGAGCGTTTTTGTCGTTTCCAATGCCCTGCGCCTGCGCCGGGTCAGGGCTGATTTACCCCAAGTCAGGACCAGCACATCGAAAGAGGCAACCGCATGAATATTGGAGATGTCGCCACCCGCACAGGTTTGCCCGCGAAGACCATCCGGTATTATGAAGAGATCGATCTGATCAAACCGCTGCGCGACAACAATGGCTATCGTGTTTTTCGCGCGCAGGATTTGCATAAGCTGAATTTCCTCGGACGCGCCCGCGCATTGGGTTTCACGATTGAGGATTGCCGGACCCTGCTTGCCTTGTATGAGGATGAGACCCGTGCGAGCGCAGATGTAAAACACGTCGCCCGAGATCATCTTGCGCAGATCGATGCGAAAATCGCGGATTTGAAAGCCATGCGGGATACGCTTGGTCATCTGATCGATGCATGTGCTGGGGATGATCGGCCCGATTGTCCGATCTTGCAGGATCTTGGCGGCAAGTCCTGACGCGGGGTTGCCCTTTGGGCGCAGCTTTGCTTTGTCTCTGCCCAACCGGTCTTGCCTGCGGAACGTCGCCGGCCTCAAGGCCCGATATCAGAGAGGTTATTCAAAATGGCAAAAGTCGCTTTTCTAGGCCTTGGCGTCATGGGTTACCCCATGGCGGGGCATTTGCAGGCTGCCGGTCATGACGTAACCGTCTACAATCGCACCGCTACAAAGGCCCAAACCTGGGTGGACCAACATGGTGGGTCAATGGCGACCACTCCGCAAGCTGCCACGCATGGGGCCGAGTTTGTCATGGCCTGTGTCGGCAATGATGATGACCTGCGCATGGTCTGCACAGGCAATGATGGCGCCTTTCACGGTATGGCCTCAGGCACGACGTTTGTCGATCACACCACGGTTTCCGCCAAGGTGACCCGCGAGCTGTATGCAGCGGGCCAAAGCAAGGGTATCGCTTTTGTAGATGCTCCAATCTCGGGCGGTCAGGCTGGTGCCGAGAATGGCGTTTTGTCGATCATGTGTGGCGGTGATCAGGCCGCTTACGAGGCTGCCGAGCCCATCATGCAAGTCTATTCGAAAATCTGCCGTCGGATCGGTGACAGTGGTGCAGGACAGATGACCAAGATGTGTAATCAGATCGCCATCGCCGGTCTGGTTCAGGGCCTCAGCGAAGCGCTGCATTTTGCCGAAAAGGCCGGGCTGGACGGCCGTTCGGTAGTCGAGGTTATCAGCCAAGGCGCAGCGGGCAGCTGGCAAATGGCCAACCGATATGAAACCATGCTGGACGATCATTTTGACCACGGATTCGCCGTGGATTGGATGCGTAAAGATCTGGGAATCTGCCTGGATACCGCCAATGAAACCGGGGCCTCACTGCCCGTCACAGCGCTGGTGGATCAGTTCTACAAGGATGTGCAAAAACTGGGCGGCGGTCGGTGGGATACGTCTTCTCTGTTCAAACGTTTGCGCGCTTTGGATTGACGTCGAAGGGGGCTGTCTGCCCCCCACCGCGCCTTTAGGCGTGCCTCCCCCCGAAGATATTTTTGACCAGATGAAGGATGGATCCTTCGGTCAGAAGGATAAGGTATGAGCGATACAGCTGCTTTCTGGACAACAGCGTTGCGCGCGCAATGGGGGCTTGAGGCGCGTTTGACGCGCTTGGATGGCGAGTATGATCTGAACTTTCTGGTCGAGGCCAAGAACGGGCAGGATTATGTGCTCAAGGTCATGCGTGCAGGATGTGAAACCGGCCTTGTGGATCTGCAAATCAAGGCATTGGCGCATATTGCCTCCGCTGCGCCAGGGCTGCCCTTTCCAAAGGTTTTTGCCGATCTGAATGGGCACCTTTTGCCCGAAGTTCAGGACGAAGCAAGAACCCCCCGGCTTGTTTGGTTGCTGGAGCGCTTGCCCGGTCAATGCTACGCCAAGACCGCGCCCAAGAGCGAGGAGCTGATCTTAAAACTGGGGCGCGTTCTGGGCGCGACGGATCGTGCGCTGGAGGGTTTCACCCATGCCACCTTGGAGCGGCCAAATTTCAAATGGGACCTCATGCAAGCGGGTTGGATTGAAGCGCATCTGGATGCTGTTTCAGACCCAGATCGGCGTAGGTTGCTCGCCGAGATAACACAGGGATTCAGGGCGCTTTCTGATCAGCTTCTCCGCTTGCCAAAGCAGGCCATTCACAATGACGCAAATGACTACAATATTCTGGTCGATGGCGATTTTGGGCAACGTCATAAGGTTTCGGGCCTGATTGATCTGGGGGATATGTGTGCGTCCCCTCGGATTTGCGATCTCGCGATCGCGGCAGCTTACATTGTTCTGGATCATCCCAAACCCGAACGCGCGCTGACCGCCTTGGTGCGCGGCTATCACGCAGCAAACCAACTGAGCGCGCAAGAGATCGATCTGGTCTGGCCGCTGCTGCGCATGCGTCTAGCGGTTTCGGTAGTGAACTCGACCCTGATGGCCGCCGAGAACCCGGACGACCCTTATGTCACAGTCTCGCAAGCACCCGCATGGCGGTTCCTGGAGAACGTATCTGTCAACGGCGGCCTGATGTCTGCGCGCCTACGCGCAGCCTGCGGCCTGCCCGTGACTGATGGAGCTGATCGTGTTCGCGCCTTCCTCGCCGATAATCGCGGTGGGTTCGCACCGATGTTCGGGGAAGACCTGAGCAATGCCCCTATGGGGTCCCTATCTGTTGAAAACTCGGTCTGGCCGCAGAACCCGTTCCACATGCCGCTGGAAGAAGCCGCTCGCGTGGGAGAGGAGTTCGGGGAAGGGCTCTGGCTGGGCTACTACAACGAACCGCGTCTGATCTATGCAGAGCCAGGGTTTCGCAAGGGTCCTTGGAAAGCCTCGGACCGGCGGACTGTGCATCTGGCCGTGGATGTGTTCGCCCCGGCCGGTACTGCACTGCATACGCCACTGAGCGGGCGGGTTGAGGTCGCAGAGAACCGCAACATGCATCTGGACTATGGCGGCATTGTAATCCTGCGTCATGAAACACCCGAGGGCGATCCGTTTTACACGCTCTACGGTCATCTGGACCCTGAGGTTTGTGAGCGGCTGCAACCCGGCGACCCGGTGGCGCAAGGGGCGGCTTTTGCCCAGCTTGGGGATGCCAGCCAGAATGGCGGATGGGCCCCGCATGTCCATTTCCAGCTGGCACTGACCACGGATGGGATGGAGAGCGACTGGCCCGGCGTTGGTGATCCCGACGAAATGTTCCTATGGCACAAGCTCTGCCCAAATCCTGCCGCGCTGCTGAACCTGCCAGACGAAAAGGTTTTCTATCAGCCTACCGACAAAACCACTGTTTTGAAGGGTCGACATGATCATTTCGGCGGCAACCTCAGCCTGACTTACGATGACCCGGTCATGCTAGTGCGGGGCTGGAAACATCATTTGTTCGATGAATGGGGCCGCCCCTATCTGGACGCGTACAACAACGTCCCACATGTGGGGCATGCACATCCTCGGATACAGGCCGTTGCTGCGGATCAGCTGAAGCGGATGAATTCAAACACGCGCTATCTGCACCCGGCACAAACGGCGTTTGCAGATAAGATATTGCCCAAACTGCCCGATCATTTGCAGGTCTGTTTCTTCGTCAATTCCGGCACCGAAGCCAATGAGCTTGCCCTGCGACTGGCCCGTGCCCATACCGGCGCCAAAGGGATCGTAACACCGGATCATGGGTATCACGGCAACACCAACACTGCCGTTGCAATTTCAGCCTATAAGTTCAACAAACCCGGCGGTGTTGGGCAGGCCGATTGGGTCGAACTGGTTGAGGTAGCTGACGACTTTCGCGGATCTTTCAAACGCGACGACCCCGACCGCTCCGCTAAATTCGCCGCGCTTGTGGACCCTGCCATTGCAGCACTGCGTGACAGAGGCCATGGGATAGCCGGCTTTATCGCTGAAACCTTTCCATCGGTTGGGGGGCAAATCATCCCTCCGAAAGGATATCTGCCTGCGGTTTACGAGAAAATCCGGGCAGCCGGGGGCGTTTGTATCGCTGATGAAGTACAAACGGGACTTGGCCGTTTGGGGGAATACTACTTCGGCTTCGAACATCAGGGGGCTTTGCCCGATATCGTCGTGTTAGGCAAACCCATTGGCAACGGCCACCCCCTTGGCATTGTGGTCACCACCAAGGAAATCACCCGAAGCTTCGATAACGGGATCGAGTTCTTTTCAACCTTCGGCGGCTCGACCCTTTCCTGCCGGATCGGCAAAGAGGTGTTGGATATCGTCGATGACGAAGGCCTTCAGGGCAACGCACGGGACATGGGCGCACGGTTGATCGAAGGGCTGAAACAGATCGAATCTGATTTCACATGCGTCGGGGATGTACGCGGGATGGGGCTGTTCCTGGGGGTTGAGCTGATCAACCCTGATGGCTCGGAAAGCACAGAGATCTGCCAATATGTCAAAAACCGAATGCGCGATCACCGCATCCTGATCGGCAGCGAGGGGCCCAAGGACAACATCCTGAAAATTCGCCCACCCCTGACAATCGAGGCCGAAGATGTGGATATGATCCTATGGGCTCTGCGGGATGTGTTATCAGAGGTAGGAGATTATACTCCTGAACCGGCGTGCGATCATGATCACCATCACGCCGGATGCGGGTGTTGTTAGGGGACTAGTGCAAAACAGTTGACGGTGTCTGATGACCGGTGCTTGGCGGCGGTACAGATTTCGTCATCCGGCGCAGGGCAAACCCCAAATCCTCGGACAATGACGCCAAGGCCGGGGCAAAATCCGGACGCACGATCAAAGACGCCATCATCATGGCATCCTCGCGTGCACCATCAGCCGCCGCCCCGATCATCTGCGCGAAACAGTTCTCATCGGCACCAAGGCACGCGCATCCAAGGCCATGCCGTACCAACTGGCGGCGACCGTGAGTGGCGCAAAGCGAGCATAACCGGTCCAGCGTCAGCATCGCGGCCTGTCCGTGATCCACGCCCAGCGCGATATCAAAGTCGCTTGCGGCGTCTGCACGGCCTGCGGGACCATCACCCCACAGCCGCAAATACATCACCGCGCCTGCTTCTATTGGGCTCAGGTCGGATAGCCTGCCAACGGCTGCACCGCCACGGGGTGATGCGCTGCTCATTTCGTGAGGATCAGCTTACCTGCGCGGGTAATCCGCAGCGTATACAGTTGATCCCCCAGCTCGATATGCGCAAGATTGCCGCCTTTGGTCAGATCATCGGCTTTGTAGGATGGCAAGATGGACATTGAATAAGACTGGCTGGGATTCGGGTTCTGCACATTCATCGGTCAACTCCAGAAGGGTCAAGGCAAACGCCTGATCTGTTCGCGTTTCTCAAGTTCTGGCTGACCCGAAACCGGGTTGGCTCACTGTCATGGCTCTTAACCTGATTAATTTAGTAAGATATGTCAAGCGTCCAATCTATCGTTACCAAAGATTGACGGTTTACCGCCCAAGATCCGGCGCGCTAGACAGCAAATCTAACGGCAAAGAAGGAATGTGATCTATGGCAGCGGCAATCATTTTCGACCTTGATGGAACGCTTGTCGACAGCCTTGGAGATATCGCAGCAGCGGCCAACCGAACGCTGGAAGACATCGATTTTCCGCCACTACCGAAAGAGGTCATTGCCTCTTTCGTAGGCAATGGGTTGCCTAAACTGGTAGAACGAATGATCCGGCATGTGGGACTTCCTGCGGAACGACACACCGAATTGACCAAACGCATGCGCGCCCATTACGACGCCGCCGCCAGCAGCACGACAGTTCCTTATCCGGGCATCCCTGGTGCGTTGGAAAAGTTGCAGGCCAAGGGCCATTCCTTTGGGGTGTGTACGAACAAACCCGATGCCCCTGCACGCCACATTCTAGATGCGCTGGGTCTGTCGCGTTTCTTCGGTGTGGTTCTGGGTGGAGACAGCATGGCTATGCGCAAACCGGATCCTCGGCATCTGCTGGCCAGCTTCGACGCCTTAGACAGCGCAGGGCCGCGCTTGTTTGTCGGCGACAGCGAGGTTGATGCAGAAACAGCGGTCCGTGCTGACGTACCGTTTCTATTGTTCACGCAGGGCTATCGAAAAACACCCGTTGTCAACATCCCACACACAGCGGCCTATGATCACGCAGCAGAGTTGCCATCGCGGGTCACCCAACTGCTTGAGGTGAAGTGACCCCAAACTAAGTGAGGGGCCGGCCAGAAGGGGGTATAGGCCAGCCCCTCATCGGGGAAAAACTATTTGGTCGCGAAGGACCTGACAGACTTCACCCTGATACAGCATCCCAAACTGACGCGATATTGGGGGTTTCCCGTAGGGAAACAAAAAACTTAAAAAATGTTGGATTGGGGCGCCGTGTCAGGGCCTAAGTTCCATTTGATCGCACATCAACGGAGCTACTAAAAATATTTTTCGCCATATGAAAAATCCTGAATTCCACGTACCGTTCTCGCAAGACGCAGGAGGACCCGAATTTGGACATTCAGAAACGACCGCGCGGCAGGCCCAAATCGTTGTTCAAGGAAAGTTCCGCTGGGACGCTGCAATCCCTCGATCGCGCTCTGGAAGCGCTCAGCACCCTTGCACGGCTTGAACGCAGCACCCTCAGCGATCTCAGCCGCGAAACGGGAATACCCACCGCAACCACACACCGCATCCTGACCACACTCGCCAAGCACAGCTTTGTCAGGTTCGACGAAATCCGCCAGGAATGGATGATCGGGATCGAGGCCTATCGCGCCGGTGCCTCGTTCCTCAAGCGCAACAGCGTGATCGAGGTGTCGCAACCCATCATGCACCGGCTGATGAACGATACCGGAGAAACGGCGAATCTGGCAGTACCCGATGCGAGTGACGTTGTATTTGTAGGCCAGATCGAAACCAAAAATCCGATCCGCGCGTTCTTTCCGCCCGGTGCACGGTCGCCGATGTACGCCTCGGGCATCGGTAAGGCCATCCTGTCAGCGATGGAGCCCGAGGCCGTTTCAAGGGTATTGGCCGCGAGTGAACCCGAGGCATTTACCGACCGAACACTGAGTGATCCCAAGGCACTGATGGCTGATCTTGAAACCACCCGGCAACGTGGGTGGTCTTATGACATAGAAGAACGCTATGTTGGGATGTCCTGCATCGGCGCGGTGATTTTCAACGAACAGAACAGTCCCTGCGCCGGGATTTCAGTCTCTGGTCCGACGGCCCGCTTCAACCCTGATACATTTGAGAACCTTGGCAGACTGGTTGCCGAAGCCGCACGAGATATTACCTTGGCCGTCGGCGGGCGTCCCCGATAGTTCAGATGTCCTGTCCCGGAGGGACCAGCAAACCACCCGGCTGCAACAAGGCGCGTTCTGACAGCCATGGATTAAGCTCGAGCGCTTGTTTCAGTGTGGCCCTGGCCTCATCCAGCCGTTTCAGGCCCATTAACGACAACGCCCGCCCACTGATTGCAGCAACATGGTTTGGCGACAATTCAATGGCCACATCAAGGTCTTGTAAGGCCGATCCGAAATCCTGCCTGAGGTAGTTCACAAAGGCCCGCTGGTTGTAGCCTTCGGCAAATTCCGGGCAGTATTCTACCAGCTGATTAAGCTCCTCCAAAGCGCCGACCAGATCCCATGTCTCGCGCCGTGCCATACCACGATCCAGCAGGGTCTGTGACTTTGCGTCTGGCGCGTCTGTCCAAAGCTCCCACATCTGGTTGGAATACGTGCGCGCCACAACCTCAGACTCGGCTTGTTGAAGCTGTGAAATCAGATCGCTCACTCCCTGCGTATGGTCCGGAGCATCCGGGCAGGTTTGCGCGGCTGCGGATGTGGTCAGAGCCACGCTAATGATCAGACCGTGAAGCATATGTGTCATACCGCAAGGATGACCCTGTTCCGCGTTCTGTCAAGTTGCAGGGAAATGACCCGGTGCGGCATAAGCTGTTCTTGACGCCGCGCTTGGAAAAGCCCAGCGTCGCGCCATGTTTCCGATCCGCGATCATAACCCCTCGGGGCGTACACCCTATGTCGTCTACGCACTCATGGCCGCCAATATCCTGATCTTTGTCAGCTATGTGGGGATCATGAATGACGCGCCGCTGATCAACCGGTTGTACTACGACTACGCGATCATTCCCGCGCGGATCACGGATGGCTATGCGTTCGAAACCTTCGTGACCTCCATGTTCCTGCATGGCGGTTGGATGCACCTGGCAGGCAACATGCTGTTTTTATGGATTTTCGGCGACAATCTGGAAGATGAGATGGGTCATCTGCCCTTCCTCCTGTTCTACCTTGTGGCCGGAGTCGGCGCCGGGTTGATCCATGTCATCACCGCGCCAGACTCGGTGGTGCCAACGATCGGCGCGTCTGGCGCAATTGCCGGGGTAATGGGTGGCTATCTTCTGCTGTTCCCAAAGGCCCGCGTCGACATCCTGCTGATCCTGATCGTGTATTTCCGTGTGTTTTCGATCCCGGCCTTTGTGATGCTGGGTGTCTGGTTGGGAATGCAGTTTGTGGGCAGCTTGAACAGCAATCCTGACGAAGGCGGCGTTGCCTATTGGGCCCATACCGGGGGGTTCTTTGTCGGGCTGATCCTGTGCATTCCACTGTGGTTGAAACGCGGTGGCGCGGCATATTGGGATCGCACGCATGGCCATCCGCCTCATCCCGAGGCAAAATACAAACTGTCGCAATCCCGCATCCCGCGCGTGCCCCGCAGGTAAAGGCGTTTAGCCCCGGATCACCTTGGCAAAGCTGTCAAAAATGGGCTCGTTGGCGCAGATCACTTCGCCATCGTCCAGAACGCTGCCTTCGGGATTGAGGGGCTGCACAAAGCCACCGGCCTCTTTCACGATGATGATGCCTGCGGCCAGATCCCAAGCATTCAGGCGGCGCTCCCAGAAGCCTTCGTAGCGGCCGGCGGCCACATAAGCCATATCGAGCGCAGCAGCGCCCCAGCGGCGCACACCGGCGCAGGCAGGCATCAGACGCGCAAGGTCTTGCAGGGTCGCTGGCAGATCGGACCGGCCACCGAAGGGCAGACCCGTTGAGAAGATCGATTCAATCATGCGATGACGACCAGAGACGCGAATCCGCATGTCGTTCATCCAGGCGCCCTCGCCTTTTTCGGCAAAGAACATCTCGTCCTTGGCGGCGTCATAGATCACTCCTGCAACGATCTTACCTTTGTGTTCCAGTGCGATGGACACCGCCCAATGCGGCAAACCGTGCAGGAAGTTGGTGGTGCCGTCCAGCGGATCGACGATCCAGCGGCGGGTCGGGTCCTCGCCGTCAATCGCACCGCCCTCTTCGGCCAGCCAGCCATAGGTCGGACGCGCGCCCAGCAGTTCCTCTTTCAGGATGGCTTCGGCGGCGATATCGGCCTTGGACACAAAATCGCCTGCGCCTTTCATCGACACCTGCAGGTTCTCGACTTCACGAAAATCCTTGACCAGAGACCGCCCCGCTTTGCGCGCGGCTTTGATCATGATGTTGAGATTTGCACTGCCAACCATTTTGAAAAGGCTCCTGTCCGGTCAAACCGCGCGTATACTGATGCAATGCGCCCTTGCCAAGAGGAATGATCGCATAGCAGCCCCGTGCAAAACGCCGCTACTGAGCCTGCAGCTTGCGCGCCTCGTCGCGCGCCAATTTGACCAACTCTTGCACGAAGGGTTTTTCCAGGTCTTCCGAGCGGACAGCGGCATACAGACGGCGGGTGATCCCTTCTTTCGTCAATGGCCGGGCAACGTAATCTGAGTTGTATTTGACCTCGCGCACGACCCAATCCGGCAGGACTGAAATCCCCCGGTTCGAGGCGACTAGCAGCAGGATGACAGCGGTCAGTTCAACCTGTCGGATGGCGGCGGGTTCAACCCGCGCCGGGATCAACAATTGGCTGAAAACATCCAGACGTGTGCGCTCAACCGGATAAGTAATCAGGGTCTGACCCCGAAAATCCTCAGCCTCGATATAGTCCTTCTCGGCCAGCGGATGCGACGAGGCGGCGACAAATACAGCATTGTAATCAAAGAGTTCGACAAATTCGACACCCGGCAGATCTTCGGGGTCGGAAGAGACGACCAGATCAACCTCTTCCTTCTGCAAAGCGGGCAAGGCGTCAAAGGCCAGACCGGGGCGAATGTCCACATCAACATCGCCCCAGGATTTCCGAAACGATTCCAGCACCGGAAACAGCCATTCGAAACAGGCATGGCATTCGATTGCGATATGCATGCGGCCCGTGCGCCCATCGCGCAGCGACGTGAATTCTTGCTGCGCGGCTTCGACCTGCGGCAGGATCTGTTCGGCCAACCGCAACAGGCGCAGACCGGCAGCAGACAGTTTCATCGGCTTCGACCGGCGCAGGAACAATTCAACCCCGGCCTGATCCTCCAACCCTTTGATCTGATGGCTCAGTGCGGATTGAGTGATGTTCAGCTGGTCGGCCGCACGTGCCAGACCGCCGCATTCATGGATGGCTTTGATGGTCCGCAGGTGCCGGAACTCGATATGCATATGTCGCACAACTCATGTTGTTCTTGAAGAATATGAGTTTGTCTCACATCGCTTCACATGGCACAAGAGGCTCAATTGATCCTGCGAGGCCGTGATGACCAGACCTGAAATTTCATTTGAGTTCTTTCCGCCCAAAACACTTGAGGCGTCATTCCGCCTTTGGGACACGGTGCAGACTCTGGCCCCTTTAGAGCCCCGCTTTGTCTCGGTTACTTATGGCGCTGGTGGCACCACACGAGAGCTAACACGGGATGCGGTTGCGACGTTACACAAGTCGTCTGGCTTGCCGGTTGCGGCGCATCTGACTTGCGTTGATGCGTCGCGTCAGGAAACGCTGGAGATCGCAGACAGGTTCGCCCGAGCGGGCGTCGAGAACATTGTGGCCTTGCGCGGTGATCCACCAAAAGGGCAGAACACGTTCGTCGCTCATTCCGAGGGCTTTGCCCATTCCGTCGAACTGATCGAAGCGCTGGCCGAGACCGAGATGTTCAGCATCCGCGTTGGTGCCTATCCCGACAAACACCCTGAAGCCCGCGATATGCAGGCAGATGTAGACTGGTTAAAGGCAAAGCTGGATGCAGGCGCGGATGAGGCTTTGACCCAGTTCTTTTTCGAAGCAGAAACCTTTTTCCGCTTCCGCGATGCCTGCGTGAAGTCCGGGATCGACAAGCCCATCGTGCCGGGCATTCTGCCAATCGAAAACTGGAAAGGCGCGCGCAGCTTTGCCCAGCGTTGCGGAGCCCATATCCCGGATTGGATCGATCAGGCATTTGAGAAAGCCGTGCGCGACGACCGCGAGGATCTATTGGCCACCGCTCTTTGCACCGAGCTGTGTTCTGACCTGATCGAAGGCGGTGTGGATAAGTTGCATTTCTATACTCTGAACCGTCCGGAACTGACCCGCGATGTATGCTTTGCATTGGGGATCACCCCGAAAACCGAACTTCAGAACGTCGCCTAACAAAACCGTTTCTTTTGGATTTCTGCCCGGACTGCATCGCGGTCTGGGCTTTCCATATTACAAGGCTCAGTTGTTGCCGCATTGTGGTTCTGCCCAAGGTGAGCATTGAATTCAAAAACAATCCGCAAACCATGCGCACATTGTCATCCCTAACCACCCCAATACTCTGTAAAAATTGACAAAAATGTGACGATGCCGAAACTCGGATCATGTGTTTGTAAAGAGTGTATTGAGTATGGAGACTGTTGACAAAGTTAAGGCACGCACCGACGCATTGGCGGACCTCGGGTTGGACCCAAATGCCGCTCCGGATGATATCCGGGATGCGTGGCGACGTATCGCCTTTCACGCCCATCCCGATCACACGGGTGGGGATTCTGCAAACTTCGCACGGGCCAAAGCGGCCTATGATTATCTGCGCAAAGAAGGCTTGACCGCCAAAGGGGCCAATAACGGGCCCAGCCAACCGCGGCGACCACGTCTGCGGCGGCGCATTATCGAGCTGGAACCCGAAGATATCGCCAATTGTGTAGCCATGCTGGACCCGGGCCGTGCCTTGCCAAGTGCGGAATCGCATAGTGCCACTGACCCTGACGCGGCCACGCTAGCGGAATCGGATCACGTTCCTGACGCAGTTGGATGCTATGGGCGCGATCTAACTTATTTTGTGCCAACGCCGGTGTGTGAAGGCGCAAATCGTATTGCTCTGCCGACCTCGGTTCTAAGCTCGTCGAGAAACAGCGAAACCGAGGTTCTGAGCTTTCAGTCAAACGACCAGGGCGCTGGTGAGGTCGTCATTCCGGATACGATCTGCGAAAGCAAATTCCCCGGCGCGAAAAGCGTGCGTATTCGGTTCGAAGCTGATCAGGCGATCCGGAACGAGTATTGGCTCGCCAGCTGATCAGCATAAGGCCCGGCTTATGGGGGTAAGCCGGGCCTTGTTTCGTGAGTGGTCGGTTAGTTGCTAACCGGGCCTTCCGAGGTGAATTTGGGGATAACACTGGTCGACGCATCACCGGTTTCAATGCCCGGCCAGTTGCCTTCGGCCAGATTGATATTGCCCGGCACATCTTCTTCCCAGAAGCCAACCACGACATCCGTGATGTTCAGATACAGTTTGTCATCAACGATGCGCCACAGGTTCGGGTTCGCCGGAACCTTGCCACCTTTTGAGACACCATAAGCGCAGTGGCCATCGTACTGGGGCGCATAGTAGGCCGGGTTTTCCAGAAACTTGTCGCGGTTTTCTTCGGTCGAAAACGCCCAGGTCGCACCGTTGTATTCAGCGGTGATATCCGCATTTCCACGAACGCCCGAGGGCTGACTTTGGCCAACAGGAACCTGATCCAGGTTGCGATAGGCAACCACGTCATAGCCCGAGACGGCAAATCCGGTGCCGTCAACATATTGCGGGCCGGCGAAGGCCGGAACAGCCAGTGTCATGGCCGCAGCGAAAGTCAAAGCAAAGCGTTTCATATGGTCATTCCTTTTCTAGGTCATGTGCCCAAGGGCGCCGTGTTGGCGGGACTGCGCTAACAATAAGCGAATTTGTTTCCCGTCGTAGCCCTGCTCGCGCCGCTGTGACCCAGAACGAGAAATCGTGAGATGTTCGCCGGGGAATATTACAGGAAGCACCGATAGGCGGGGTTGGACTCGGAAGATTGCAACATTAGCTGTAGGAGGATCGGGCGCGCGGGCACCCGGATTTGGTAAGAAAGGCACTAGATGAGCGATCAATCCACATACACTCCCCCCAAGGTCTGGACATGGGACAGCGAAAGCGGCGGGCGATTTGCTAACATCAACCGGCCTATCGCGGGCGCGACCCATGACAAGGATCTTCCCGTTGGACGCCATCCTTTGCAGCTGTATTCGCTGGCCACGCCCAATGGCGTCAAAGTTACCGTGATGCTGGAAGAGCTGTTGGCCCTGGGTCACGAAGGTGCCGAATATAATGCCTGGTTGATCAACATAGGAGAAGGTGATCAGTTCAGCTCGGGCTTTGTTGGGGCCAACCCAAACTCGAAAATCCCTGCGCTTTGGGATCGATCCGGCGACCAACCGCTCCGCGTTTTCGAAAGCGCCTCGATCCTGTTTCATCTGGCCGAGAAATTCGACGCCTTCCTGCCCAAGTCCGGCCCAGAACGGACCGAGGTGATGAACTGGGTCTTCTGGCAAATGGGCAGTGCACCGTATCTAGGCGGCGGTTTTGGCCATTTCTATGCTTATGCACCTGAAAAATGGGAATACCCGATCGACCGTTTCGCAATGGAAACCAAGCGCCAGTTGGACGTTCTGGACCGAGAGCTCGCCGAGAAAACCTATATCGCGGGCGAAGACTACACCATTGCAGACATGGCCATCTGGCCCTGGTATGGGCAACTGGTTCTGGGCCGCCTCTATGACGCTGCAGAGTTTCTGGATGTCGAATCCTACAAAAACGTCATGCGTTGGGCCAAAGCGATTGATGCGCGTCCGGCGGTTCAACGGGGTCGCATGGTCAACCGCCCGTTCGGCGAGCCGCACACACAATTGCACGAACGCCACGAGGCCAGCGATTTCGAAACGCGCACGCAGGACAAGCTGGAAACAGCATCCGAATAAGACAGATCATATCCTTCCGCGGTGTCGCTTTGGCGCCGCGTAAAGGGTAGGTCGTCACTTCAGGATCGGTGGCTTTTCAGGATCACTCCCCGGAGCTGGGCGTATAGTATCCGGTTTTTCCAGCTGTGGCAGGTCGAACCGTAAGCCTGTTTTCGCCAGCAGCCCAGCCGCGACATCATCCATCGCGAAGAACCCAACATCCATCGCACCCGCTTCGACACCTGAAAAGGTCAACGCCTCGGATGCGGCTTTGGCTAGAGCCGCCTCGGCCCCTTCAATCGCACCTACAAACCCCAGCAGATGTCCTGATGCACCGTGTGCTGATTTCGTCGCGACCAAATAGGCCGATTGGGCCAGCCCACCGGCGGTTGCGAGTTTTGTATCAAGTGCAGTCAGCAGGTTGTCGGGCAGCCCTTTCGGTGGCAGAAACTCAGCGATCCTTTCCTGCACTTCTTCCGGGCCGTGCTGCAAGGTCGTCGCCAACCAGCCCAGCGCCTCGGCCGGGATCAACATCGAAGACGGGGCCACCTCCAGGTTCAGACCCAGGCCGATCCCCTGCCCCGCAAGCAACGATGACAGCACCCGACCGGACAACGCAACGTAAGGCACCGGGCGGTCCGCGAACTGCGCCAGCCTGTCTTCGCGATCAAACGCCAACACAAACTGCCCGTCCGCCACGTCGAACACCTCGGGCGAGATGTTGTCGCCCTGGACCTCTTCGGTCAGCATCAGGAACAGTTCACTATCTGCTAAACGCTCGAAGAACTTCAACCGAGCTTTGTCATCGTTCGGGGCGGCGTGCATCGCGGCGTGGGCCGTATCCAAGGCCGTTGTTTCAGTCATCCAGTACCTCTTGCACTCTGGCCCGCAAAACTGGCAGCAGCTCGGCTTCGAACCACGGGTTTTTCTTTAACCATGCCGTATTGCGCCAGGACGGATGAGGCAAGGGGAAGACATGTGGTGCGTGAGACTTCCAGTCTTTGACCGTATCTGTGACCGAACCACGCGCACCAAGGTGGTACTTATGCGCATGACCACCTACAAGAACCGTTAGCGGAACCTTACCAAGCGCCTCAACCACGCGGTCATGCCATGTCTTTCGGCAAATCGCAGGAGGCGGCAAGTCCGCGCCCTTGGCGTCATATCCCGGAAAACAAAAGGCCATGGGCACGATGGACAGTTTGTCCCGGTCATAGAAGACGGAATCATCAATGCCCAACCAAGAGCGCAATCGATCCCCGGAGGGATCCGTGAAGGGGCGGCCTGACTCATGTACGCGCGCGCCCGGCGCCTGCCCAGCAATCAGGATAGGTGTGTCCGGCTTAAACCAAACGACAGGGCGCGGCGAATGGGCCGTCTCAGTTTGCGCGAATTGATCAGCGCAAAGGCGGCAAGCTTGAATCTCATCGATCAGATTGACCATGGAATGTTACCTGTTCCTTCCAACCGCTGGCGGATATTGATGATTTGTTTCATAATTCGACATAATGTAGCCAACATGGACCGATAGGAAATGCACCTCATCGCCATGTGATAAGAGCGACACAATACTGGATTGAGCAGCAGAGAGCAGATGCTTGAGTTCGAGAATGTCAGCAAATCCTTCTGGACCGGGAGCAGCCGAAAGGTGATCCTGGATCAGGTCTCATTCCGGGTTGAGCTGGGCAAATCGCTTGGCGTTCTCGCCCCCAATGGAACCGGAAAAACCACTCTTATCAATATGATGGCGGGGCTGGAAAAGCCGGATGAAGGGGTCATTCGCCGTGATTGCAAAGTGTCGTTTCCGATGGGATTTACTGGCGGTGTGTCCAGCAAAATGTCGGCGCTGGAAAATGCGCGCTACATCGCCAAAATATACGGCATGGATCCCGATTATGTTGAGGCCTATTGCAGTTGGCTTTGCGGTTTGGGTGAATATTTCAACCAGCCACTTGCGACCTATTCCTCGGGGATGCGGGCGCGATTCACCTTTTCGCTGCTGCTGGCGCTGGATTTTGACATGTATCTGATTGATGAGGGGATGCCCTCTTCTACGGATGTTGAGTTCAACAAAAAAGCTGGGGACATCCTGCAGGAGCGTCTGCGCACGACGACCTTGGTGATTGTATCGCACAGCCCCGAAACACTAGAGAAGTTTGCCCAACAGGCGGCGGTTCTGTTGGACGGGCAGCTTTACATGTTTGAAACCTTGGAAGAGGCAAAACAGCTATATGACTACGAAACCCAAGGTTAGAAAGTACAATCTGGGCCGCAAGCGGCAGGTCGATGCCTCGGCCGAGGCGCGCGCGGATGCTATTGCGCGCATCCGCAACGCCACGCAAAGCCCCGCCGCCGCCAATCAAACCCAGCCCGGAACAGAACTGGACGACATAAAGCGCGAAGGTTTGACCGGACGCCAATTACGCATCGCACGACGTCTTGCCCAAAAGCACGGGCTTGCCGCGTCCTCGGACTATGACGCCGTGCGCCTGCTGCGCAAAAAGGGCATTGATCCGTTCGAGCGAACAAATCTGCTAGAACTTGCCGCTGCAAAAGAGCCGGGCGCGGACGCAAATCCCGGCAAACCCAAAGACAAAGTCCGGGTTCAGCTGCCTCAAACCACGCAGGAAAAACAGTATGGCGTTCCGGGCCCTGAAATGAGCCCGGCCGAACGGCGCAATCTGGAAATCGGGCAAATTCAGAAAGAGATCGCGCGCAGGCGGCGCATCAAACTGTTCACCCTATTCGCCAGATTGGCCGCGTTTGTTCTGCTGCCGACCTTTGTGGTGGGGTTCTATTTCTATCGCATCGCGACGCCGATGTATGCCAGCAACTCCTCCTTCTCAATCCTGCAAGCGGATGCTGCGGGTGGCTCTGTAGGCGGCTTACTGTCGGGCACACAGTTTGCCACGGCCCAGGATTCGGTTTCGGTGCAGGATTTTCTGGAATCAAAAGAAGCACTGCTGCTGCTGGACCGGGACGCGGGGTTCGCTGAGGTGTTCAAGCAGGATTGGATTGATCCGGTCCAACGTCTGGCTCCAGACGCAACACTTGAAGAGGCATATAAGCTTTATAAGCGCATCGTAACGATCGGATACGATCCTACCGACGGAATCATCCGGATGGAAATCATCGCCCCGGACCCGCAAACCTCGACCGAGTTTTCTGAGCGCCTGATTTCCTACGCAGAAAGCCGCGTGAACACGCTGTCTGGTGAAAAGCGCGATGACCAAATGCGGGATGCGCTTGAAAGTTTCGAAGCAGCGCAAGAGGCGCGCAGACAAGCCCAGGAAGACCTGATCGAACTACAGCTTCAAGGCGCGGTTCTTGACCCCGAAAACGTTCTTGCAGGTCTGCGTGGTCGGATTAACGAGATCGAGATTTTGCTGCAAGACAAACGCCTTGAGCTGGCTGCCTTGCTGGACAATCTGCGCCCCAACCAGGCCAAGGTCGACGGGGTGAACGCAGATATTACCCGACTGGAAAACGTGCTGGACGAGCTGAATGCCGAGATGCTGGATGTCTCGGCAGGCGAAAACTCGCTGGCCCGCCTGAGCGTTCGGATTCAAATGGCACAGGCTGATTTGGTCGCACGGGATATGTTGCTGCAAACCGCGATGCAGTACATGGAAACCACACGAACCGAGGCCAACCGGCAGGTGCGGTATCTGACCGTCTCGGTCAATCCTGTGCCAAGCCAAGATCCCAGCTATCCGCGCAAGTTCGAAAATACGATTTTGGCTTTCCTGTTGTTTGCTGGTATCTACCTGATGATCTCGCTTACCGCGTCGGTCCTTCGTGAACAGGTATCCTCGTAAAACACATGAAACATGTCAAAATCTCCGACCTGACGGTCGGCAACGATCTTCCGCTGACCATTATTGCCGGTCCGTGCCAGCTTGAAACAGCCGAACATGCCCAGATGATTGCGGGCAAGATGAAAGAAGCCTGCGAGGCTGCGGGCGCGCAATACGTGTTCAAGGCCTCGTATGACAAGGCCAACCGGACCTCGCTGTCGGGCAAACGCGGTATGGGTATTGATGCGGGGCTGAAAGTTCTGGACGACATCCGTAAAACCATTGGTGTGCCGGTGTTGACAGACGTCCACACCGAAGCCCAATGCGCCATCGCCGCAGAGGCGGTGGATGTCTTGCAGATCCCTGCCTTCCTGTGCCGTCAAACGGATATGCTGTTGGCTGCCGGAAACACCGGTGCTGTGGTCAATGTTAAAAAGGGGCAATTTCTGGCCCCGTGGGAGATGGGCAATATCGTCGACAAGATTGAAAGCACCGGGAACCAGAACATTCTTTTGACAGAACGCGGTACGTCTTTTGGCTACAACACCTTGGTGGCCGACATGCGAGGACTGCCCGAGATGGCCAAGACAGGCTATCCGGTTGTGATGGACGCGACCCACTCGGTACAGCAGCCGGGCGGTCAAGGCGGTTCATCTGGCGGCCAGCGTGAGTTTGCTCCCGTTATGGCACGAGCCGCTGTGTCTCTCGGTATTGGTGCTGTTTTTATTGAAACGCACCAAGAACCAGATGGCGCACCTTCGGATGGTCCAAACATGATCCCGCTAGACCAAATGCCAAAACTCATCGACACATTGATGCGTTTCGATGAGCTCGCCAAAGCGAACCCCATCCAGATTTAACGATTGAGTGCTGTTGTGACCAAACCTATCCCCGAGGTGTCCCCTAACACCTGGAGCTTTCTGCGCGACGCAATGATCAAGCCCACAGGGTTTCGGGAATATGACGCGCGCTGGAAATACCCAGAAGAGATCAACCTGCCCGGGATGACGGCGCTTGGCCTGGGTTTGGGCACACAAATTCAGCGGCGCGGGATCGAGCCTGTCATAGCGGTTGGAAACGATTACCGCGACTATTCCCTATCGATCAAAAACGCGCTGATCCTGGGGCTGATACAGGCGGGTATTCAGGTCAAGGACATTGGCCCGGCGCTCAGCCCCATGGCCTATTTCGCGCAGTTTCATTTGGACGTTCCGGCCGTCGCCATGGTCACGGCCAGCCACAATCCAAACGGCTGGACCGGCGTGAAGATGGGGTTCGAGCGTCCTCTGACCCACGGCCCTGATGAGATGGCCGAGCTGCGCGACATCGTTCTGAGCGGCGAAGGGCAGCCCCAATCAGGCGGGTCATATGAGTTCGTCGATGGCGTGAAAGACGCCTATATCGACGATCTGGTTGGCGATTTCAAAATGACTCGCCCGCTGAAAGTGGTTTGCGCCACCGGAAACGGCACAGCTTCAGCGTTCGCGCCCGAAGTCCTCGAACGGATCGGGGTTGAAGTCGTGCCCAGCCACACCCGGCTGGACTACACGTTCCCCAACTACAACCCTAATCCAGAAGCCATGGAGATGCTGCACGACATGGCCGATACCGTTAAATCAAGCGGTGCCGATCTGGCGCTTGGCTTTGACGGGGACGGCGATCGTTGCGGTGTTGTCGATGATGAAGGCGAAGAGATATTCGCCGACAAGGTCGGTGTCATCATGGCCCGCGATCTTGCCAAACTACATCCAGGGGCGACATTTGTTGCGGATGTGAAATCCACTGGCCTATTCGCCAGCGACCCAAAGCTACAGGCCCTGGGCATCAAAGCCGACTATTGGAAAACCGGGCACAGCCACATGAAACGGCGCGTCAAAGAGATTGGCGCTTTAGCAGGGTTCGAGAAATCCGGGCACTACTTTCTGGCCGAACCGGTCGGGCGTGGTTACGACTGCGGCATGCGCGTCGCCGTTGAGATTTGCAAGCTGATGGATCGTAATCCGGACCAAAGCATGTCGGACCTGCGCAAGGCCTTGCCTAAGACATGGTCCACACCAACCATGTCGCCCTACGCGGCGGATACAGAAAAATACGATATTCTGAACCGGCTGGTCGACAAGCTGGTCGCCAAAGCAGAAGCGGGCGAAAGCCTTGCGGGCCGCGCGATCAAAGAGGTGGTGACCGTCAACGGTGCCCGCGTCATTCTGGACAATGGCAGTTGGGGGTTGGTGCGTGCGTCTTCGAACACACCCAACCTAGTGGTTGTCTGCGAAAGCAGCGAAAGCGAGGCCGAAATGCGCGCCATCTTTTCGGATATCGATGCCGTGATCCGCTCGGAGCCCGGAGTCGGTGACTACGATCAGACTATCTAAGGACAAGGGGCGCTGAGGCCCCAGCCCAGTCAGCTCAATCGCCGCCGAACAATTTCAGCAGGCCTTTCTTGGCCTCTTCCTCCAGCTTGTTCTTCAGCGCGTCTTCGATCTGATCGCTATCAGTCACAGTTGTGTCCAGCTCTTGCCCGACCTTGTCGAACACCTTCTGTTTGGCGCTGTCTTCCAGTTCCTTGACCTTCCCTTCAGCCGCAGCCTCGATGACTTTCGTGAGATCGGGTTTGATCGAGGGGTTGCTCCACGGCCCTTCAATGCGCACCGGGACCGAAATACCATCGCCAGAATTGGCCCGCAGCGCGGTTGGCGTGAACAGATAATCGATGCTACGCGAACCCAGATTGACGCTGCCTTTGCCATCGGCGCGGAAGTTCTTAAGCGACATCAACAGGTCATTATTGGTCAGCACACCTTTGTCGATCACATAGCTGGCGGTCAGGCTGTTAAACACCGTTGTGCCGCCTGATCCCGTGCCGCGGCCCATAAGCCGATCCAGATCAAAGCCTGAGATCACACCGCTCTCAACATCTACGTTGCCCTTGCCGCTGAGCGAGCGCATGATCTGATCTTCGGTCTGCCCCACCCCCAGAAACTCGACCGCCCCTGATGCGGTACCGGACAGGCGCTCTACCCCTGCGAGGGTCGTTAACGCCTGTTGCAGATCGAGGCCGCTGGCTTTCAGGTTGCCGCCCACGGACAAGCCGTTTCGATTGTTCGCGACCACCTGCCCGTTCAGCTGACCGGAAAACAACGTCGCGGGCTGCATTTCCAACACCGCGCGAGCGCGATCCAAACTGAGTGTAAGGTCCGACGCGCCAAACTCCATGCCCGGAACCGCAATAGACTTCGCGGTCAGGCGAATTTGGCCATTCGCCAGAGACAAGGCCGATGCATCAATCGGGTCTTTGGACCAGCCTTCGCTGGCTGAGGGCGCCGACCCCCCATCCGATCCCTCCACCGCGCCAGTTGCCTTGGTCAGATCCAACGCCCCCGCGTCCAACCGGGCGACGATGTTCGGCGTCGTGGCAATCGTGATATCGGCTTCGCCCGCAAAACGGTTGTTATCAAGCTGGGCCACCATATCGCGCAGTGACACCTTCCCGTCTTTTGTGTAGGTCATCTGGGTCGAGATATCCGCCGTCTGACCCAAGCCATAGGGAACGCCGACACCTCCCTGACCGAAAGCGGCTAACATCTTTTCAGTGCTTTGGGTGGTGATTAGTGTTTTTCCGTCCATCTCTCCGGACAGGTTGACCCGACCGTCGAACCCTATCTCGCCACCAGGCGCTTTCAATGACAGTTCTAGGGGCGTCACCTCACCAGCGGAAAACGCAGGTAGATCGGGGATCTTCAGGTCCACCTGCACCGCACCGCCCGGCACACCCATGTTGGCCTGCATGACCATAGGGGCCGACACATCAGGCCAGCTGGCCGACAGCGTCACACCCGAGAAATCCATCTGGGTTTCGCCGTTTTCAATGTAGATGAGGCGGGCGTCCGTAAGCTCTAACCGTTCCAGCGTCACCGCTGCACTCGATTCAGTTGGCGCTGCGCTAGAGGCGCTACCACCTCCGGACGATGCAGAAGAAGGCGCGCCCAACACCCAGTTTCCCCGCCCCTCTGACAGTTCGAGGCGCAGAACAGGATTATCTGCAAAGACACGTTTGATCTTCAAATCACCTGCCAGCAGAGCGGCGGCATCAACACCCACAGCAAGGCTTTGCGCGCTTAGCATCGGTTCGGGACCGGCCCAGAGGGCGTTGCCGAATGTCACAGGACCGGTTTCCATACCCAGAACTGGCCAGAACGACAGGTTTACGTCACCTGTCAGGGTCAGATCGCGGCCGGTTTGGGCCTTCACCTGCTCGGACAAGATTTTGGCCAGCTTGTCGCCAGGCATCAGCAGTAAGGCACCAATGACCAGCCCAACAACAGCGACCAGAATGAACACGATGCGTATTAGCCATTTCATGTGTCTGCTCTCCACCTGCTGGCCTGTTTGATTTCATCATCCAAATGCATCGCGACATTTGCAAGGGGAAGCTTTCCCCACTATATGCCGCGCCATGACCACAAACCCGCCAAATCTACGCCCCGACCTGGCGCCCGCCGCCCGGATGCCCGAGACGTCCCGTTCAAACCAGCCAACCATTGGCATGGTGTCGTTGGGTTGCCCCAAAGCACTGGTCGACAGCGAGCGCATCCTGACCCGCCTGAGGGCCGAAGGATATGGTATCTCACCCGATTATGCCGGGGCCGATGCCGTCATCGTGAACACCTGTGGGTTTCTGGACAGTGCCAAAGCCGAGTCGCTGGATGCGATTGGTGAAGCACTGGTTGAAAACGGCAAAGTGATCGTCACCGGCTGCCTTGGGGCGGAACCGGATTATATCCGCGAACATCACCCGCGCATCATGGCCGTCACCGGACCCCATCAATACGAACAGGTTCTGGATGCGGTACATTCGGCGGTTCCGCCGGACCCGGACCCGTTCGTCGACCTGCTACCTGCCAGCAGCGTGCAACTAACCCCGCGCCACTACAGCTATTTGAAAATTTCGGAAGGCTGTAACCACAAATGCAAGTTCTGCATCATCCCCGACATGCGTGGGAAGCTGGCCAGCCGCCCGGCCCATGCGGTGCTGCGGGAGGCAGAAAAATTAGTCGATAACGGCGTACGCGAGTTGCTGGTGATCTCGCAGGATACCTCGGCTTATGGTTTGGATCGGAAATACGATGTGAATCCCTGGAAAAATCGCGAGATCCGCAGCCATATCACCGATCTGGCGCGTGAGCTGGGGCAGTTGGATGCGTGGGTGCGTCTGCACTATGTCTACCCCTACCCGCATGTGCGCGAATTGATCCCGCTGATGGCGGATGCCGGATGCAACGTGTTGCCTTATCTGGATATCCCGTTCCAACACGCGCACCCGGATGTTCTGAAACGCATGGCGCGCCCTGCGGCAGCCGCAAAAACTCTGGATGAGATCCGGGCGTGGCGTGCCATATGCCCTGACATCACGCTGCGTTCGACCTTTATCGTTGGCTACCCGGGCGAGTCAGAGGCCGAGTTTCAAACGTTGCTAGACTGGATGGATGAGGCGCAGCTAGATCGCGTTGGCTGTTTTCAATACGAAAACGTCGCTGGCGCACGCTCGAACGATTTGCCGGATCATGTTCCCGACGAGGTCAAACAAGACCGGTGGGAACGCTTTATGGAGAAAGCACAGGCGATTTCCGAGGCGAAGCTTCAGGCCAAGGTCGGGCAAACCATCCAGGTGATCGTAGACGAAGTGGATGCCGAGGCCGCCACCTGCCGCACCAAAGCCGATGCACCGGAAATTGATGGGAACCTGTTCATTGACGAGCGGTTCGAAAACCTTAAACCGGGCGACATTCTACAGGTAACGGTTGACGAAGCTGGTGAATATGACCTGTGGGGAAAGATCAACTGAGCAGCGTCATTCGTGACTGGGTCGCTCGTATGTCCAAATTAAGCACAAAACAAAAAACCGCCTAGCAGGCGGCCTCATTCGCTTGGGGGACAGGCGGCCCAGACTGGACCGCCTGCAGAAAGCTTATTGTGTAACCGGGTTACAGACGGTCTCACCTGCTTCGGTCGTCGCCAGGTCATACCCGCCCGGGCAGCTTGGTGTGCCAGCCTTGTCATAGCTTGGCTGTACGTAGACAGGCGTAGGTTCTTCCTGCTGCGCGCAGGCAGTCAGGATCAGTGCGAAGGCGCCAACAGCAGCGAGTTTCAGTTTCATGTCCGTCTTTCCTCTATTACTTTTCTGATATTGCCCAGTTTTTCGGGGCCATTTTCAGGATAAAGTCAGAAAAACACTCTGGCAACAGAATCGATCACGAACCGGTGATCGGCAGCGAACCTATGCCTGTGTAACCGTCTATCTGAACACGATTTGTATTTGCCCTACCCTTTCCAGGGCATTGCCTTACTCTTCTAGGTGACATCAGCCAAGATCGGAGGAGCCACATGTCAGACGCACCAATCATTGCCAAAAAGGAACCCGTTCCCATCGATGTTGCCGAGGGCAAGACCTATTTCTGGTGCGCATGCGGCCGATCAGCGAAGCAGCCATTTTGTGATGGATCGCATAAGGGTACGGACTTTGAACCCCTGAAATACACGGCTGAATCCAACAAAAAGGTGTTTTTCTGCTGCTGCAAGCACAGCCAGAAAGCCCCTTTGTGCGATGGATCACATTCGAAGATTTGACCGTTAGCGCAAGGCAGCAAGCTGATCGGCATTTGCACAAAACTCGGGCGCCGACGTTGCGATATCTCGGTTCTTAGCCAACCAGATCGCGCATTCCTTGCTGCAGCCCGCCGCCCTGCAACGCGTCGCCAATGCCGCATATCCTTCGGCGGAAAGTCGCCCTTCGGCAATCACTTCAGTGAAAGAAATGCCCATTGAACGCGCTACAGAACGTGTCAACCAGAAGTGCTTTTCAATCTGGCCCAGCATTTGACGGGGCATCAGGCGTCTTCCATCTGCGCGCGTTTCAGCGCCGCGAACCGTGCTCGATTTGGACATCTGTTAGGGACGGCTGCAGCGACTTCGCGCTCGTTCAGCCATTCAGGGCATTGCTTTGCCCACATGCAGCCACGGCAACACCGGATCATCTCGGCCCAGTCTGCCTGACTGAGATGACCTGTGCGATGCGCAGCAACAAGATCGGTGCCGGTCGCCTGACCCATCCGTAAGACCAAACGGAGGTGGGTCATGATATCTCCGAGCCGTGGCATCAGATCACCGTTGTTAGGGTCTTAGCTTGTGCAGCAACTCCTGGTTGCGGCAATATTCCGGCGCACGATCCAGCGCGTCGGCATTCTGCAACAGGTTTTGGCAGTGTATCGGGTTTGGGCAATCGGCACACCGGACAACAGCATCCGAAATCTGATCAATCGATATGCCGCCTTCGATAGCGGTTTCCTGCAGGTCGATATCCAGCATCCGCGCCATGTCGTCGACCAATCCGGCGTGCAATCGCAAAGTCTCTCGGCTGGGCATGTCCTGTCCTTTCCCTGTCGCGCCACGAGGGAAAGGTATCCGCTGGCCAAGGCAAAACCTTGATTCAGGTCAAGCAGAAGCCGCGATATGGTCCAAATAGGCGCGCGTTGCATCTTGAACACGCCGAAAACGATCACCGCCCAGCTTTTTCCCGCCGTACCAACGGGTGACGATGATCACGTGATTCTGCAGTTCTTCGCGCTCCATCATCCGCAGGATGACCATGCCCGCGCCGCTTTCCCCGTCATCGGCCTTGAGTGACCCCGTCGGTAGGGTCGCGGCCCAGGTATTGTGAGTGGCTTTGGAGTAGGACTTATCACGTTTCAACGCAGTCAGTACCGCATCGACCTGTGTACGTGACGACACCGCCGCACCTGAGACCGCGTATTTTGATCCGCGATCCGTCAGGATCACACCCAGCCGCACCAGTTCTGTCACGGCGACAGCCCTAGTTTGCGAGAGGTTTCCAGAACAATCTGAACCCGCTCGGCATTCGGGGGGTGGGTTCCCAGAAAGCTGTCTCCGGGATCTGGGATGCGATCAAAGTATTTTGCGCCAACCAACGGGTTGTAACCAGCGTTGAAGGTTATGATCGTTCCTAGTTGGTCTGCTTCAAGCTCAAAGTCCTGAACATAGGCCTGCACCCCAACCTTCGCCCCCAGCTTCTGCGCCCGCTCCACAGCGGCGTCCCCCTTACCCCGTATACGTTCCGCCTCACCAAATTTCGCAGCACCTATGCTGGCGTTCTTACTTTGTCGGGCAATGTGGTTCAGTACGTGGTGCGCCGCTTCATGTCCCATCACGAAGGCCAGTTCATCAGTGTTCCGGGTCGATTCGATCATCGACCGGGTAAAGATGATGGCAGGCCGCTTTTGATCATCCAAAGTTTGAAATGCATTTGGTGGGGCAGACGGATTCAAATCGACAAAAATGCCAAAATCACAATTCTCTGCGCTGGCGGACCGCTTGCATTGCGTACGCGCCTCCTGACCAACTTCTCGGCTCACAGCCCGAAAGGCCGCAGCACTGGCAGCCTCGTCGGGTGTCAGCCCGCGCCACTCCTCAGCAGGAACCAAACGCAACTCACCTGTTGAGCACGCCGCAAGAAACACGGCCGACATAAGCAGAGCAAAGCGATGCATGGATTGTTCCTTTTGCCGATCAGGCTTTCAGCCCAACATAGTCATACCCGACGGTCAGTACCACTGCGGTTTCGATCAGTTGCGGGTTGCATTGAGAGGCTGTGGGCTGCACTCTGACTTCATGTTTTCGATTGAGCATGAATTCGACTCGACAGTCATTACTCTGGTGGATGAAGGCCCCAAGCCTTTACACGAGGATGTCGTCATCAACAGTTTTGCCGAATGTGTGACTCTGGAACAACTGGACCCCCGGACCGAGCAAATTCAGAAGATTACCCTGTCGCCTGAACAGGTGCGTGATCTGGCGGCGGCCCTAGATTTGCCCGAAGGTGTTTACCAGATCCGAGAAACACTGGATCAGCGTGAATAGACCCTCGAACCAATCTGCCCAGCCCTAAAAACCCGCGCCGCGTTCAGGCGGCGCAGCCGGAATTTTATGCGCTATTCCACTTGCACGGCACAGGTTGAAGTGAAATTGATCCGCCAAATACATAAGCGCGCCCTTGAAACGCCAGCTACACCGCCCAAGATAGACAGAGCTGATGTAAAGGAAGTTAACATATGTCCCTGAAAAACCCTTCCGCATTGGAGTTTTTGTTGTCGCGCCGGTCTCGGCCTGCAAAGACGCTGGTCGCTCCGGCACCGACGCGGGATCAACTATTGCCTTTGCTGACAGCCGCTGCGCGCAGTCCGGATCACGGCAAGCTAGAGCCCTGGCGCTTTATCGTGATCGAAAATGGCGCGATGGCTCGTCTGGCGAAGTTGACCGAGACATGTGGGCAGTCGCTTGGAAAAACGCCGGAAGATATAGCCAAGGCCCGCAGTCAGTTTGACCTTGGACATCTGGCCGTCGCTGTTGTAGAGGTTCAAAAACCTTCAGAGAAAATCCCATCGATTGAACAGACCTATTCTGCCGGGGCTGTTTGCCTTGCCTTGCTGAACGCCGCATTGGCCGCGGGCTGGGGTGCGAACTGGTTGTCTGGCTGGCAATCTCATGACCCCGCATTCTGTAAAGCAGCATTCGGGTTGGCCGATAACGAACGTTTGGCCGGGCTGATCCATATCGCCACCGAAGGCGCCATCCCCCCTGAACGCCCTCGCCCTGACATTGATGCACTGACCGACTGGGTTTCTGAATGATCATCCTCAACGCGTTTTTTGCAGCGCTCGGTCAGGTCGGCGACCCAAAGTTCCGGTCTGTTTTGCTGCGTGGAATCGGGCTGACGATCCTTTTGCTCTTTCTCGCCTGCGCGGGCGCCATCTGGTTCATCAATTCCTTGTCCGGCAGTGAAATCTCGCTGCCTTTCGTCGGCGAGGTGTCTTGGCTGAACGATGTACTGAACTACTCGGGCATCTTTTTGGTGATGATACTGCCCGTATTCCTTATGGTGCCCGTGGCCTCGGCCATCACCTCGATCTTTCTGGAGGAGGTGGCGCAAGCGGTTGAAGACAAGCACTATACCCACCTGCCGCCCGTCCCTCGCATCCCGCTCAGCGAAGCGGTGATGGACGGTCTCAGCTTTATGGGTGTGTTGATTCTGGCAAACCTTCTGGCTCTGATCCTCTATGCTATGTTCCCCCCATTCGCGCCTTTCATCTTCTGGGCAATGAACGGATTCCTGCTAGGACGCGAGTACTTTACCTTGGCAGCAATGCGCCGGTTGGGGCGCGACGGCGCGCGCCAGTTGCGCGCGAAGCATGCCTCCACGATCTGGCTTGCAGGTACGCTGATGGCCATACCGCTCTCGGTCCCGCTGGTGAATTTGGTGATCCCAATTATCGGGGCTGCGACGTTCACCCATATCTATCACGCTGTGTCGGCCCGCACAGCCTGACACCGATCAGCGGGGTTCCAGCTGGTTCAGCCAGTCGAAATCCCGCACCGAAATCCATCCGGACAGGATGATCCCTGCGATGATCGCCCACAGAACGAACGTGATACCGGTCGTGATCCATATCTTTTTCTTCATATAGTGCACTTCCGGTGCGCCCGCATGGGTGCCCGGTACGATATCGCCCAGATCGCCCTGCGTTTTTATGCGAATGGGAAGCACAACAAGCAGCGTCAAAAACCAGATGACTGCAAACAGCACCAGCGCAGCGGTGATGGTCATTTCGGGGCCTCCGGGCTTTGAATTATACCTGCTCTAGCTCGACCAGGCAGCCGTTGAAATCCTTGGGATGCAAGAACAAAACGGGTTTGCCATGCGCACCAATTTTCGGTTCGCCACTGCCCAATACACGCGCACCGGTTTCTTTCAGGTGATCGCGGGCTGCGATTATATCTTCGACCTCATAGCACACATGGTGAATGCCACCTGCGGGGTTTTTTTCGAGGAACCCGTTGATCGGACTATCATCGCCCAGCGGATACAGAAGTTCGATTTTGGTGTTGGGCAGCTCGATGAACACGACCGTGACACCATGATCCGGCTCATCCTGCGGGGCACCCACCTTAGCGCCCAGCGCAGAACTATACTGCTCGGATGCGGCTTCTAGGTCGGGTACGGCGATGGCGACGTGGTTCAGGCGTCCGATCATATTAGTCTCCTCAAGCTTGCGTTACATGGGTTATGGGGGCAGCCCTGGCAAAGAACAAGTGCGCCAAATCGCCCGTTAACCCTGTGTTAGCCAGAAGTTCCTAGCGTGAACCAACTGTTGGATAGGAGAGCTGCCATGGACGATTCGGTCCCCTTCGCCACCACCATCGCCGCGCCCACGGCAACGCGGCCACTGCTGGGGCAAACCATTTTGGTCGTCGAAGACAGTCGCTACGCCTGCGATGCCATTCGTTTGATGTGCCTGCACAGTGGGGCAAGGATCAGGCGCGCGGACTGTCTGAAATCCGCACGCCGCCATCTGCAGATCTATCGCCCGTCTGTCATTCTGGTGGATATGGGATTGCCGGACGGATCGGGCGCCGATTTGATCGCTGAACTCAGCGCGGCATCCCCACGGATCAGCGTGATTCTGGGCATGTCAGGCGATGATGAAAACCAGACTGTAGCTCAGAGCGTCGGGGCGGATGGCTTCCTGCCCAAGCCTTTAAAATCCATGTCTTATTTTCAGAAATCCATCCTTGAATGCCTGCCCGAAGATCGACGCCCCAGTGGCCTGCATTCGGTCCGGGATGAGGTCATTCAGCCGGACCCTCTGGCTTATCAGGATGACATGGCCCATATCGCAGATGTTCTGGCCGGACCCACCGATCCACGCACCTTGGATTATGCCGCCCAGTTTCTGCAGGGCGTTGCGCGCGAGGCCGAAGATACTGTCCTTGCGGAAGCCGCGCGCAAGCTTGCCCAATCGCGCGCTCAAGGCACCCCGATCACGGCACTGGCTGCGCAGGTTGCGGGCCTTGTTCAAACACGGCTGGAACAGCGAGAGGCGATCTGAAATGGCAACCGCATATTTTATCACCGCATCACTGCTGTTCGTCTGGATATACCGCCACACCCGCCAAACCGCCCGATCCATTCGGGTCAACCGAAAGGGGTTTGAAAAGCTGATCGACTAGCCTCGGGTTTTCGCGCCAGTTCAATCGGCGTCGCCGCACCCTCGCCCGCAATGCGCGGAGGAGGGAATTGTGACGCGGTTACCTGCCAGGGGCAAGTCGATCTGGGTTTCACGCTCTGCCCGCGGGTCTAAGCGATCTGACTAAAGCACCTTAATCCTGCGGAATGATCCGCAGACCTAGTTCCATCAACTGATCCGAGCTCGGATCAGACGGTGCATCCATCATCAGGTCTTCGGCGCGCTGGTTCATGGGGAACATCATGACCTCGCGAATATTGGCTTCATCGGCCAGCAGCATCACGATCCGGTCGATACCCGCAGCACAACCACCGTGTGGCGGCGCGCCGTAGTGGAACGCGTTGAACAAAGCGCCAAAGCGAGATTTGACTTCTTCCTCGCCATAGCCGGCTAGTTCAAAGGCTTTCAGCATGATTTCCGGTTTATGGTTTCGGATGGCGCCTGAAACCAGTTCATACCCATTGCAGGCCAGATCGTACTGATAGCCGCGCACATCCAGCGGGTTGCCCTGCAACGCCTCTATGCCGCCCTGCGGCATAGAGAACGGGTTGTGTTCGAAATCGATCGCGCCAGTTTCCTCGTCCTGTTCATAGATCGGGAAATCCACGATCCACGCAAACGCAAAACGGTCTTTTTCCGTCAGGTTCAGTTCTTCGCCGATGACATCGCGCGCCTTGCCAGCGACCTTCTCAAAGGCTTTCGGCTTGCCACCCAGGAAGAACGCTGCGTCGCCGACGCCCAGACCCAACTGTTGACGGATTGCCTCGGTTCGCTCGGGGCCGATGTTCTTGGCCAGCGGGCCAGCGGCCTCCATCCCTTCGCCCTGATCACGCCAGAAGATGTAACCCATCCCCGGTAGACCCTCTTTCTGGGCAAACGCGTTCATACGATCACAGAACTTGCGGCTGCCCCCGGTCGGCGCTGGGATGGCGCGGATTTCGGTGCCGTCCTGCTCCAACAGCTTCGCGAAAATCGCGAAGCCAGACCCGCGGAAGTGGTCGGAGACCACTTGCATTTTAATAGGGTTCCGCAGGTCGGGCTTGTCGCTGCCGTACCACAGGGCCGCATCCTTGTAGGAGATCTGAGGCCAGTCCTGATCAACCTTGCGACCACCGCCGAACTCTTCGAACACGCCGGTCAGAACGGGCTGGATTGTGTCGAACACGTCCTGCTGTTCGACAAACGACATCTCAAGGTCGAGTTGGTAAAAATCGGTCGGCGAGCGATCCGCGCGCGGGTCTTCGTCGCGGAAGCACGGTGCGATCTGGAAATACTTGTCGAAACCCGACACCATGATCAGCTGTTTGAACTGCTGAGGCGCTTGCGGCAGCGCGTAGAACTTGCCCGGGTGCAGACGCGAGGGCACCAGGAAGTCGCGCGCGCCTTCGGGCGAAGAGGCGGTGATGATCGGTGTCTGGTATTCACGGAAGCCTTGATCCCACATCCGGCGGCGCATCGAGGCCACGACGTCCGAGCGCAGGGTCATGTTCTGCTGCATCGCCTCGCGGCGCAGGTCCAGATAGCGATAGCGCAAGCGGGTTTCCTCGGGGTATTCCTGATCGCCAAACACCATCAGCGGCAGCTCGTCGGCTGCGCCCAGAACTTCTAGTTCGCGCACATAAACCTCGATCTCACCAGTTGGCAGTTTCGGGTTCACCAGATCGGCGTCGCGCGCTTTGACGGTGCCATCGATGCGGATACACCATTCGGACCGAACCTTCTCCAGTTCGGCAAAGGCCGCGCTGTCGCCATCGCACAGAACTTGTGTCACACCGAAATGGTCGCGCAGGTCGATGAACAACACGCCACCATGATCTCGGACACGATGCACCCAACCGGACAGGCGGACGGTTTCACCAACATTGGCGGCGGTCAGAGCGGCGCAGGTGTGGCTGCGATAGGCGTGCATGGATCATATCCCTTCGGGCGCAGAATTCGTCGCGCCGATACACCCCGTCAGGCTTGGAAAGTCAAGGCAGGTCGCGCGGTCAGAACCGCCTTTGCACATTGCCTGAATAGAAATACACACCCAGACCCACGGCAAAGATGATATTCCCCGCAACCGCGTGCAGCAAAACCGCGTAGAAGAACGAACCGCGCTTGCGATAGGCCCAGCTAAAGAACAGCCCACCAACAAAGGTCATGATGGCTACAATCCAGCTCCAATACATCAGATGAGCGAAGGAAAAGATGGCTGCGTTCAGCAAGTCTGCCCGGCGTCTTTCGGGTAGCAAGGCGTGATACCGGCGGAAGAATAACGGGCGAAACAGCAATTCCTGTGGTAAAGCAGACAGCAACGGATAGCCAACCCAGATGAAGGCCAGCAACTCGGGCCGGTACCGTAGAAGCGCAAAAGCCGCGTCCGGGCGTGTGACATAGATCAGCGCGATACAGAATGCAGCGGTCGCCCCTGCAAACAGCGCCAGTTCACGCAGCGACCAATTCGCCCAGCCGTATCTCAGTTCGGCCCAGCGAAACCCCGGTGTCGCGTGCAGCAGAATGATACCCAGACCGGTGAAGGCAAATAGCGCCGGAAACATCCAGTTGGGCGGCAGGAAAACCGCGATGGCCAAAGGGGCTGCGATAAAAAACAGGCAAAACTCAAACCTTAAGCGCGTCAGCGCGACCGGAGGGGTTGTTAATGTCGCGTTTCTATTCACAGGCTCACCAACTCAGCCGGGATCAGGCCGCGCAGGGAATTCCCCATATAAACCGCCTTCGCATCCTTCAAGTCGTTCAACGTCAGTACTGCCTCAGCAAAATCCTGTTCCAGCAACTCTTCTCGCAAGATACCGGGCAACAACCCGCTCGACAGTTTCGGAGTTAAGTGACGACCGTCGGGTGTTTCAAGGAACAGATTGGTGATTGACCCCTCGCACAGCTCGCCCCGCTCGTTCAGAAACAACAACTCATCCACAGCTCTGGGCATCGACGCGCGCGCAGTATCATAGATCACACGACGGGTTGTTTTGTGGCGGAGCCAGATGTCGTCGGAACTCAACTTGATGTTAGAGACGGCAAGTCGCCAGAGTGGGGGATTGTCCGCCAGGAGGGCGGCCGTCAGATCGAACTGACCAGCGACATCCATCGTCAGCCTGCACCGAAGGGCGACATCACACTCCACCTCGGACAACATCGCCTGCGCCGCGGCATGGTCAAACGGCAAGGCCAGAGCCGATGCTGTTTGGCTCATACGGTTCAGGTGCCGATCCTCCCGCTCGAACCCTTGCCCGGGCCGAAAGCAGAGCGTTTCGATCAGACGGAAGTCAGGCTCAACTGGTGGGCAAAGCGGGCTTTCCATAATGCCTCCTCGTATTCCGATGGGGCCGTGCTGTCCCAGACCACGCCGCCGCCGACATTCAGGGTCGCTTTGCCACCCTCCGTCATAAGCGTACGGATGGCGACGTTGAACTCGGACCGGCCATCCGGCGCGGCCCAGCCAATTGTGCCGCAATAGATGTCGCGCGGCCAAGGCTCCAACTCAGACAATATCTCCATCGCGCGGATTTTGGGGGCACCGGTGATTGACCCACACGGGAAGAGAGCCGTTAGGATGTCCGACAGCCCAGCACCAATCTGCAATTTTGCCCGCACCAGCGAAACCATCTGGTGCACAGTCGCGTAGGTTTCGACTTTGAACAGTTCAGGCACATGAACCGACCCCGGCAGGGCAACCCGGCTGATATCGTTGCGCAGCAGATCAACGATCATCAGGTTCTCGGCCCGGTTCTTCTCATCGCTGGACAAGAAGTTTCGGCGGCGGGCATCCTCGGCCATATCCTCGCTTCGCGGCTGTGTGCCTTTCATCGGACGCGTTTCGATCTGCCCGACCTCATCTGTACGCATAAACAACTCGGGCGAGCGGCTGAGCAGATCGGGCAATCCGTCTTGCTGAACCAACGCCCCGTGTCCGACCGGCTGGCCCGAGGTCAGCGCCGCATAAAGCGAGGCGCTGTCGCCGTCGATTTCCAGATCAATCGGGAATGTCAGATTGGCCTGATAAATATCGCCCGCGCCGATTGCGTCATGCACGGATTTGAACGCCCGGCTGTATCGCGCCTCGTCCCAACGCGGCTGAAACTTTGATACACCGCCCGAGGCTTTGGGCAATTCGCTTTGCTTTGGCAGGTCATAGACGCCAAAGCACAGCAAAGGCAGCTTTCGCCCCTCTGGTAGTCGCGCAGCCAGACGGGGCTCAAGCGTGTAGCCAAGCTCATAGCTGGCATAGCCGGCCAGCCACCCGCCCGATGCGCGCGCCTCATCCAAGGTCGCCAGCGCATGCGGCACCTGATCCGCTCTGTCCGCGCGGATGATGTGGGATGGCCGGTCAAACCGGGTTCCCGGACCGGCAGGGCCCTGATCGAAACGAATACGCAAGTGCATCCTCATCAACAGTGCTGCGCGATATAGAGAATACGCCGCCAAAGGAAAGAGAATAAAGCGGCATTTTAGCTCCGATTTCCGATACCTCTTGCACCTTTCGGCGCGGACCCTATAACGCAGAACAATTTGGGCACTGGGGCGGTGCCGGTGACTCGTACATTGTGAAGGGGCAAAGCCATGCCGAGAAGAACCGACATCCAGTCGATTATGATCATCGGGGCGGGCCCCATTGTCATCGGGCAGGCGTGCGAGTTCGACTATTCCGGCGCTCAGGCCTGTAAGGCGCTGCGCGAGGAAGGTTATCGGGTCATTCTGGTCAACTCGAACCCCGCCACGATCATGACCGATCCTGGTCTAGCCGATGCCACCTATATCGAACCGATCACACCCGAAGTTGTCGCCAAGATTATCGAAAAAGAACGCCCCGACGCCTTGCTGCCCACGATGGGCGGACAAACCGGCCTGAACACCTCGCTCGCATTGGAAGAGATGGGCGTGCTTGAAGAATTCGGTGTCGAGATGATCGGCGCGAAACGAGACGCGATCGAGATGGCCGAAGACCGCAAGCTGTTCCGCGAGGCGATGGACAGGCTGGGAATCGAGAATCCCAAGGCTGAGATCGTGACCGCCCCCAAGAACGCAGAGGGCAAGAAAGATCTGGAGGCCGGTGTGGCGCTGGCTCTGGACACTTTGGAAACGGTTGGCCTACCCGCCATCATCCGCCCCGCCTTCACCCTGGGCGGCACCGGCGGTGGCGTGGCCTATAACCGTGAGGATTATATCCACATTTGCCGCTCGGGGATGGATGCCTCGCCCGTGGGTCAGATTCTGATCGACGAAAGCCTGCTGGGCTGGAAAGAGTATGAGATGGAGGTGGTGCGCGACACCGCCGACAACGCCATCATCGTGTGTTCCATTGAAAACGTCGATCCGATGGGGGTGCATACGGGAGACTCGATCACCGTGGCCCCGGCGCTCACGTTGACCGACAAAGAATACCAGATCATGCGCAATCACTCGATTGCCGTGCTGCGCGAGATCGGCGTCGAAACCGGTGGGTCGAACGTGCAATGGGCGATCAACCCGGTTGATGGCCGCATGGTCGTGATCGAGATGAATCCGCGCGTGTCACGGTCCTCGGCGCTGGCGTCCAAAGCGACCGGGTTCCCGATTGCCAAGATCGCCGCAAAGTTGGCCGTAGGCTACACGCTAGATGAATTGGACAATGACATCACCAAGGTCACGCCCGCCTCATTCGAGCCGACCATCGACTATGTCGTCACCAAGATACCAAAATTTGCCTTCGAGAAGTTCCCGGGCTCTGAACCTCACCTGACCACCGCGATGAAATCGGTGGGTGAGGCTATGTCCATTGGCCGCACCATCCACGAATCGATGCAAAAAGCACTGGCTTCAATGGAATCGGGCCTGACCGGCTTTGATGAGGTCGAAATCCCCGGTTTGAATGTGGGTGTCTGGGACGCAGCCGACGACAAGGCTGCCGTAATCAAGGCGATCAGCAAGCAAACTCCGGATCGTCTGCGCACCATCGCACAAGCGATGCGACACGGCCTGAGCGATGACGAGATTTTTGGCGTTACCAAGTTCGACCCCTGGTTTCTGTCCCGTATCCGCGAGATCGTCGAGGCCGAGCAACAGGTACGCAAAAACGGCCTGCCGATAACCGAGGAAGGCATTCGCAGGCTGAAGATGCTGGGCTTCACCGATGCGCGTCTGGGCAACCTGACTGGTCGGGACGAGGACAACGTCCGCCGCGCCCGTCGCAATCTAGGCGTGACCGCCGTCTTCAAACGCATCGACACCTGCGCCGCGGAGTTCGAAGCGCAGACGCCTTATATGTATTCGACCTACGAAGCCCCGATGATGGGCGAGGTCGAATGCGAAGCGCGCCCAAGCGACCGCAAGAAGGTCGTTATCCTTGGTGGTGGCCCGAACCGGATCGGTCAGGGGATCGAGTTCGACTATTGCTGCTGCCACGCCTGTTTCGCGCTGACCGACGCGGGGTATGAGACCATCATGGTCAACTGCAACCCCGAGACGGTCTCGACCGACTATGACACCTCGGACCGTCTGTATTTTGAACCGCTGACCTTCGAGCACGTCATGGAAATTCTGACGAAGGAACAGGAAAACGGCACATTGCATGGCGTCATCGTTCAATTTGGTGGGCAAACGCCGCTGAAACTGGCCAACGCGCTAGAGGCCGAAGGCATTCCGATCCTCGGCACCACACCGGACGCGATTGACCTGGCCGAAGACCGCGAGCGGTTCCAGGCTCTGGTGAACGATCTGGGCCTGAAACAGCCGAAGAATGGCATTGCCTCGACCGATGCCGAAGCGCTAGCCATTGCGGATGAAATTGGCTTCCCCCTCGTGATCCGCCCCTCTTACGTTCTGGGTGGCCGCGCGATGGAAATCGTGCGTGATATGGACCAGCTGAAACGCTACATCAACGAGGCCGTGGTGGTTTCGGGTGACAGCCCCGTCCTGCTGGACAGCTACCTGGCGGGCGCGGTTGAGCTGGATGTGGATGCCCTGTGTGATGGCGCCGATGTGCATGTCGCAGGCATCATGCAGCATATCGAAGAGGCAGGTGTACACTCAGGCGACTCGGCCTGTTCGCTGCCGCCCTATTCGCTAACGAAAGAGATCATCGCGCAGATCAAGAATCAGACGTTCAAACTGGCCAAGGCGCTGAACGTCGTGGGCCTGATGAACGTTCAGTTCGCGATCAAAGATGATGAGATCTACCTGATCGAAGTAAACCCACGCGCCTCGCGGACCGTGCCTTTCGTTGCCAAGGCGACAGACAGTGCCATCGCATCCATCGCCGCGCGGTTGATGGCGGGAGAGAAGCTTTCGAACTTCCCGCAACGCCCGCCGTATCAGGAAGGTCAGGACACCAAGATCGCTGATCAGATGACACTGGCCGACCCGGACATGCCGTGGTTCTCGGTGAAAGAGGCCGTTCTGCCCTTCGCCCGGTTCCCCGGTGTCGACACCATTCTGGGCCCCGAAATGCGCTCGACCGGTGAGGTCATGGGTTGGGATCGTGACTTCCCACGCGCATTCCTCAAGGCTCAGATGGGCGCTGGCATGGTTCTGCCGGCATCGGGCCGCGCGTTCATTTCGATCAAGGATGCCGACAAAACCCCCGCGATGCTCGAAGCCGCACAGGTTTTGTCCGCACAGGGCTTTGCCCTTGTCGCCACCCGCGGCACGCAAATCTGGCTAGCGGAACAAGGCGTTGCCTGCGATCTGGTCAACAAAGTCTATGAGGGCCGCCCGGATGTGGCAGACATGCTGAAAGACGGTCAGGTGCAGCTGGTGATGAACACAACCGAAGGCGCTCAGGCAGTTGAGGACAGCAAGGTCATCCGTTCCGTCGCTCTTTATGACAAGATCCCTTATTTCACCACAGCCGCTGCCAGCCACGCCGCCGCACTGGCCATCAAGGCGCAGGCCGAAGGCGATGTCGAGGTACAGTCACTGCAGGGGTAAATTCCCCAAAGGGTAGAGCAAAATCCCCCGGTCGCGGACCGGGGGATTTTCATCTAAGCAGCGGATTGCTCGGCCGCCTGAAGCCGCTCATCCCGTTTGAAAAACAGCATGTAGAACACGGGCGCGGCGACCATCGTCAAGACGGTAGCAAAGGCCAACCCACCCATAATCGTCACCGCCATCGATACAAAGAACGCATCCGTCAGCAGCGGGGCCATGCCCAGGATCGTGGTGATCGCGGCCAGCATGACCGGGCGCAGACGCGAGATCGAGGCTTCGATGATCGAGTCCTGCAACGGTTTGCCGGTCGCGCGGACCAGATCGATTTCCTCAACCAGTACAATGCCGTTCTTAATCAGCATCCCCGACAGGCTCAGGAGACCCAAAAGCGCGGTAAAGGTGAAGGGCAACCCGGTGCCCAACAGGCCAATCACCACTCCGTTCACGGACATCGGTACCAACAGCCAGATAATGATCGGTTGACGGATCGCGTTGAACAACAGAACCGAGATCAGCACCATGATCAATAAGCTGAGCGGCAGCTGCCGCCCGAGGCTTTCTTGTGCATCACGAGAGTTCTCAAACTCGCCGCCCCATTCCATTTGGTATCCGGGTGGCAAATCAATAGCCTCAATCGCATCTCGAACCTCGGAATGCACTTGGGCAGCCGTGAAGCCGGGCGGAATGTCAGCGCCAACCGTGATGGTCAGAACACGATCACGCCGGTGGACCAATGTGTTCAGCGAGCGGTATTCAAACCCGTCCACCATCTGTTCGATCGGAACAAAACGCTGCGATTGATCGGAATAGACCACCTGATCGACGATCGAATATTCGCCATCGGCCGGGCGACGCAGGATAATCGGGATCAGACGATCCCGCTCACGTAGCACGCCTCCGGTGATCCCATCAGTGGAAAACTGCAATGTCGCCGCGATGTCTTCACGCGTCACCCCAGCCGTCTGCGCCCGTTCGGTCGCATAGATCGGTTGTACCGCAAGCTCTTGCTCACGCCAGTCATGAGAGATGTTTAACGCGTTCGGCGATGCGGCCGCCATGCGCTGCACCGCTTCGTCGGCCAATTGCCGCAAGATCACCGGGTCGCTGCCCGAAAAACGTGCCTGGATCGGGTCGCCGCCGCCAGGTCCAAAAACCAGCCGCTTGGTCCGGAACTCACCTTCGGGGAACTGGACAGAGCCGAACTCTTCCAGATCAGCCTGCAACAGCGGGATGTCCTCCAGCGTTTCGGTACGGATGATCATATGACCATAGCTTGGGTTCGGATCCTCAGCCGAATAGGTCAGCATAAACCGCGTTGCCCCCTGCCCGACAAAGGTTGTGACCGAGACGACATCTTCCCGTTGATTCAGCCACTCTTCGAACACCGCCATGTCTTCGGCGGTACGGGCGACGGTTGTCCCTTGCGGCAGTTTGTAGTGCACGAAGAACAGCGGTGTATTCGAATCCGGGAAAAACTGTTGCTTTACAAGCCCGAAACCGGCGTAGCATGCGACAGTGACTGCAACCAACCCGACAACAACCAGCCACCTCAACCGCAATGCGCCGCGCAGGATCGATCCGTAGATACGGAACAAAATCCCGCCATAAGCATCTACGTCCCCCTCTACGCCCTGTTTGAAGAAATAGTGCCCCAGCATCGGTGTCACGGTGATCGCCAACACCCAGCTGAGCAGAAGCGAGATCCCAATCACCGCGAATAGCGAGAAAAGGAACTCTCCGGTTGCGTCTGAACTCAGGCCGATACCCGCAAAGGCCATGATCCCGATTACCGTCGCACCCAGCAGCGGAATTTGCGTTTTTGAAGCGACCTCTTCCGCCGCATCGCGAGAGGATTTGCCACGCAGCATGGCAATCTGCATCCCCTCAGCAACAACAATGGCGTTATCGACAAGCATTCCCATCGCAATGATCAATGCGCCAAGCGAAATCCGCTCCATCTCAATCGAGAACATGGACATGAAAAGCAGCGTGCCGACCACAGTCAGCAACAGGGTTGATCCAACTACAATGGCGGCGCGCCAGCCCATGAACAGGCCCAGCACTGCCACCACGATGGCCACAGACATCGCCAGATTCACCAGAAAGTCATTCGACGCCTGCTCAACCACAACATGCTGCTGATAGATCGGAAGGATGTCGACGCCATAGGGGATCGCGATATCAAGTTCAGCAAATTTTGCGTCTACGCGTTTGCCGACTTCGACGATGTTTTCGGTCGACAGACCCGCAACGCCGAGCGTGAAGGCTTCGACCCCGTCGAACCGGATGATTACGTCCGGGTCGGTCTGCCGCGCGCGGTAAACGTTGGACATATCAAACAGGTTGATCACCTGCCCCTGAGAGCCAACCGATAGCCCGGCGATAGCGGAAACGCTGTCAGACCCTTCAGCCGTTAGAATCGTGGTACGGTCATCGGCCGACCGCACCGAGCCCGAAGCATTGACGGAATCAGCGTTCGAAATCGCCTCGTTAATCGCCTGAATCGGGACGTTTTGATTGACCGAAATTGCAAGGTCGGGCTCAATAAAGATTGCCTCTTGCGGCAGGCCCTGAACCTCGACATCCGCAACGCCAGAGACGGTCAGCAATTCGCGCCTCAGAAAGGTCGCCAGTTCATGCTTTTCTGCGTCCGAAAACCCCTCGGCTGTGACCGCATAGAACAGACCGAACACATCCCCAAAGCCATCGTTGACGAAGGGCTGGTCAACCCCCGAGGGCAGCCCACGCGCCGCATCGCGTATTTTGGCGCGTAATCGGGTCCAAACGGCAGGCAATTCGCTGCCATCATAGGTGGATTTGATCTCAACCTCGATCAGGGATCGCCCGGGCTGATTGACTGACGTGATCGTGTCCACCTCACCCATCTGCTGAATGGCCGATTCAAGGGGCTCGGACACTTCCAGCGCCACCTGTTCGGCCGTCGCACCGGGATATTGCGTGACAATGACGGCGTTTTTGATGGTAAAGGCCGGATCTTCCAAGCGACCCAGTGACAGAAATCCCCAGATACCGCCGAACAAGGCAATGAGGATGATCAGCCACGTATAGATAGGCCGGTCAATCGAGGCGCGCGCGATGTTCATATCTCAGCCCCTCAGTTGGCGAAGCCGGAAAAGCGGCGCACCGCCTGACCATCTGTCAGCACGGCCCCTCCGGCGACGACAATCTCGTCGCCGCTGGACAAGCCAGTCAGCACCCGAACATCGCCTGACTGGGTTGGCTCGATTGTGACGGGCACACGGCGCACTGTGCCCTCATCGGCGCCAGCAGGCGAAAACACCATCACTGAGAGAGCGCCGCTGGCGTCAGAGACAATAGCGGTTGCGGGAATTGTAATGCCCCGATTGTGATCCTGCACCTGCGCAGTCACGGTCACAGAAGACCCAGGCAGAATCTGCAGGCCCTCGGGCGGGGTCAGGCCGAACTGAATACGGAAGGTCTGCCCGACGCTGGAGGACTCGGCATCAAATTCTCGGATCTCCAGCGGGAACACTTCATCGCTGACCGGGAACTTCGCGGTCAGGACAATGTCATCCTGCTGCCCAGTACGCTGGAATAATATCTCTGGCACGTCTACTTCGATCCGCAGCTCGGACATATCGTGGATCCGCACAATTGGCGTACCCGACGAGACGGTTGTAAAGGCTTCGACCGCGCGGCTGGACACCAGCGCATCGAAAGGAGCGGTCAGGGTTGCATGTTCTAGCTCGTATTCCGCATCGCGCAGGGCGATAGCCGCTAACTGTGCTTCAGTCACGGCGTCATCGACGGCAACCTGGCTGGCAGTTGTTCCGCGCAGGCGTGACAAACGGGCTTCGGTCCGGTCTGCCTGTTCCTTTTGCAGCTTTGCCCGATCCAAACGCAGCTGAAAGGGTTCCTGATCAAGGCGCGCAATCAGCTGGCCCTTGGGGATGACAAACCCTTCGGTGACCGGCATTTCGACAATCTGACCTGACACCTGAAAGGCCAGATCGACGGTTTGCCGCGCCGCGACACGCCCGAAGAACTGGCGCGAAAACCCCGGCATCGTCTCCTGCACCAGCATCAACTTAACTGGCTTGGCGACATCCTGTGCAGCCAGCGGTGACGAAAGAACAGTCAGGGCAAGGCCCAGAAAAGTCAGCAATTTCATTTCTTCAGTCCCTCGGGAATTCCCGTTTTCAGAATGGTATCACGGATTTTGTGCGCCAATTGCGCGAATTGAGCGGTCTCGTCCGCATTCAGACCCGACGCGCGGTGGAACAGTGCCCCGGCTTCGGCGACCAGCATGTTTCGGGCATCTTCGCCTTTCGGGGTCAAAACTAACAACCAGGCGCGCCGGTCCATTGGGTCACGCTCCCGCTTGAGGTACCCCGACTTCTCCAGCGCATCTGCCGTCGCCGTGATCGTGGACGGAACGGTCAGCATATCAGCCGCCAGAACGCCCATACGCTTGGGTTGATCCAGTTTGATCAACATGTGGCATTCGGGATGGCTCAGCTCTGTTTCGATGCTCTCAAACGCCTCTTCCAGTTTCCAGTACAGGGCATAGACCCCCATTATCGACTGAATTTCAGGGCTCAGGCGGCAAAGCCTTTCGCTGACATCTTCTGACAAAGGATTTCTCCACTTAGGTGGTCGCCATATACTTCATTATCTGAAATATTCAAGTTATGAAGCTGCGCTAAGGCAAGCTCGCGCTCATTCCCTTGGGTCAACTCCCCTTGATCAAAACCCCCGGTGACTGCATTTTAGGCGGATTCGAAACTTTCAGGACACGTCATGCATACGCCCGCCATCACCGGTACTGGTGTTTTCACGCCAGAAAACGTCATCACCAACGCTGAGCTTGTTCAAGCGTTCAACGCCTATGCTGACAAGCAGAACGCGGAAAACGCCGAAGCCATTGCCAATGGTGAGATGGAGCCGATGCAGCATTCATCGGAAGAGTTCATCGTAAAGGCATCCGGCATCGAAAACCGATATGTCATGGACAAAACCGGCGTACTTGATCCGGACAAGATGTACCCAGCACTGCGTCAGCGCAGCGATGATGAACCGGGTATCATGACGGAAATGGCGATCGACGCTTGCAACAAAGCACTGGCGCAGGCCGGGCGCACCGCCGCGGATGTCGATCTGGTCATTTGCGCTGCTTCGAACCACGAACGGGCCTATCCCGCGGTTGCGATTGAAATCCAACAAGCCCTGGACATTGACGGGTTCGGGTTCGACATGAATGTCGCCTGCTCATCGGCCACATTCGGCATTCAAGCCGCAGCTGACATGGTGCGGTCTGGTTCAATTCGGGCCGCGCTAGTTGTGAACCCTGAGATATGTTCGGGTCATCTGGAATGGCGAGATCGGGATTGCCACTTCATCTTCGGCGACGTGGCAACGGCAACTCTGATCGAACGGATCGAGGACGCACAAGGACCTCATTTCGAGATTCTCTCGACCCGCTGCGCCACAGCATTTTCCAACAACATTCGCAACAACAACGGCTTTCTGCGCCGTTCGCGCCCCGACGGGATGGATGATCGCCGCGACATGCAGTTCATGCAGAACGGTCGCAAGGTCTTCAAGGAAGTGCTGCCCATGGTCAGCAAACATATCAGTGATCACATGAGCGCCGAGGGCGTGGGCAGCGAAGACCTCAAACGTCTCTGGCTGCATCAGGCTAATAAGACCATGAACGATTTTATTGGCAAAAAGGTGCTGGGGCGCGAGCCCGAAGCGGATGAGCAGCCCAATATCCTTCAGGATTATGCCAACACCTCATCTGCCGGTTCGATCATCGCGTTTTCCAAACATTCGGACGACTTGGAAGACGGAGATGTCGGGCTGATCTGTTCGTTTGGCGCTGGCTATTCGGTCGGATCGGTGATCGTAAAACGGCACACCTGACCTAAGACCCCGTCGCATCCTGCACGCGGAAAATCTGGAACACCGCGTCGGCGCTGGAGGGTATCTCCAACACGTTTTCTGGCAGCTTGCCCTGGATTATACCTGCCGGGAACCCATCGCCGTCCGAGACGCTGGACCAATAGGTGGCGCGTGGGTGCGATTTGCAGATCAATATGTAGTCCGCACCCAGTTCGTTAAGACGCGGGCCGGCATCAACCGATTCGGACCGGAACAAGTCAATCTGCGCCAGCATACCGGCCTTGTTCCGATGGTAATTCCCCGCCAAAACCGAATGATCCGTATGCCGCAGGATCTGAGCGGCATAGTCGAAATCAGCGATTATGAAGCCCGGCTCAAGCTCCTGCAGCGGAAGAATGGCCTGCTGGGTGTTACATTCAAAAGCCGGTGCCGCTGTTTGCTCAGCCCCCGGTTCGTTCGAGGTTGTTCGGGGCGCTATACGATCCTCAATCGCGGAACCCGTTTTCGGTGACATGAAGACGACAAACAGAATCATCAGAATCCCAAAGGCCGAGCGGCCCTCGGCCCTGTATCTGCGATACAACACGGCCAGAACCTGCGCCTGCACGGCGACCAATGACATGGTCAGGAACGTCATCAGTCGGGACTGATACAAGAACAGAACAAGCCCCGCAGCAATCAGGCACAGAAACAGGGTGTATTCGATTTTCGCATCACTCCTACGGATGAACATCACAGATACAAGGATCAGGAAAATCGAGATCAGGATCAGGGCAATCGTCTCACCTGCATGTCTTTGCAGGACCACCAGAACGTTCTGAGACTCGGTGATCTGGCTGAGCCAAAATTGCCTGATGGCCAGCGGCATTTGATCAATTGGGTTTCCAAGACAATAGGGTGCATAAACATACGCCGCGAACACCGCGACGGCTGCAACCAACACAAGGCTTGTGAAACGCCCCCAGACAGCGCTTTGTGAGGTTAAGGCAGCCGCAACAAGCAATCCCAGCGCAGCCAGGCTAAGTGGTAATGCGACGCTGAGCGTCAGAGCATCGCAGCCTGGATAGAAGAAACTGGTGCGGCTGGCCGTCGCAAGGATTGCCACGAGCAAAGTCGCCAAAATCCCAAGGCACATCGCGATGGTTCTGCGCCGGGCCTCGGACCCCGACAGGGCCCAGTCGAGCGCTGCAAAAACTGCGATCAAGGCGATCTGTGCCAGCGACTCAGTGCCGATCGAAAGAGACAGTGCCAGACACGCGCCCAACCACAACCCGGCGTACCGCCTGTCTTGCCGTTGCGCAAAGAACATTAACGCCGCGGCAAACAGCAGAATCTGCAAACCGTGGTGATCAAAGGAATACTGATCGAACTTGCCTGAGTTCAGCAGGGCCAAAACGCCAAAAAGCAGCGCTGCAACCGCCCCTTCACGCCCGCCCAACGCGCCGCCTGTTGCTGCAAAAGCCCAAAGGGTGAGACCCGCCAGCAAGGTAGGCCAGACAAAGCCGGTAACCGCAAAGGCGGCTTCAGACGGCAAGAACACAGCACTGAGTTCATAAATCACCAAAATCGGTGCATCCACGAACCGGGACCAATGCATCAGCGTCCCCTCGCCTGGACCCAAACGATGCTGATAGGGGTCGAACCACCCCTGCCCGTTCCGCAAATCCTGAACCGAGACCCAGCGCATGAAGTCATCCGGCCCATCAATCGGACCCGCCAAAGTCATCAAGGCGACAAGGATCACCAAAGCAAACCAGTACAGGCGGAAAACCAACCTGTCGGACAGGATGCTATACGCCTCATGCCGTGTGTTCATTTTGGATTGCCTTTGACCGACCTGTCTTGGACGCTTTCATATCGACCAGAAATGACGGAATTGAGGCACCAGGCATCCGCACCAGAGCCTTGACGCATCACAGGGCTTGGGCCCTTGCTCAGCTGACGCTTTCTTCTTCCAGATGCAACTTCATCTCGATCAGAACCTGTTGTAGAAGGCTGGTTTCTTTCAGCAAACGCTTTGCCTCGTTCACGGTGATGATACCGTCTTCGATGGCGGCCTGGTATTCTGTCATCAGCATCGCAAAACGCTGGCTCAGGGCGATGACATCCGAGTTTACGCCACCAGTACGAGGTGCATCAGTATTACGTCCATCATAGGACAGCGTGATATTTTTGAGATCAGCCAACGCCGATGTGACATGCGGATAGGATGCGGCGTTTTCAAGTCGGGCGACCGCATCCACGGGCATGAACCGGTCGGCATGTTCCGCGTTGTCGGAATAATACCGGCCAAGTGTCGCCTTGGATTTTCCGGTAATCTCACAGGCCGCTTCGATTCCCACGTCTTTGACCAGCGCCTCGGTGTGTTTCTTCAGATAAGCCCCGATATCTGCCATTGTTTTACCTTTGTTACCTGCATCCGCTGTTCCACCGCCAGTATTGGGGGAAAGCGCCGGGAAATTTCCCATAACAGAGTCATAATTGAAATGTCATACATTGGCTATCCCTCAGATATGCGGGGGATTTTGTGAGTGAGTGGCGGCAGTTCCTGCCGGTAACGAGTGAACGTGAGGCAAGATTATTGGGTCTCACGCTGTTCAGGCCTAATGAAGGCCGATAGCGTCGCTGTTGTAGGCGCAGGGGTTCCATCCCCAAAGAGCCTGTGCTCGACCTTTGCAACTGCAATGGCGGCGTCTATTTTTTCAGGTGTTTTTTGAAGCCTTGTTCCGTCCGCCGATGCGATTTAGACCCGGCTCATGGCAAAGCTGTATTTTAACTATTCAACCATGAACGCGGGCAAATCGACCGTGTTGCTGCAGGCCTCGCACAACTATCGTGAGCGCGGCATGGAAACTTATCTGATGACGGCAGCCGTTGACGGGCGCGACGGCCAGGGACGTATCGCATCGCGTATCGGGATTTCGGAACAGGCAGACACCTTTCGACCCGATGATGATGTGTTTGTGATGATTGATGCCCGCCTAAAACGCGGCGCCGTCGCCTGTGTGTTTATTGATGAGGCTCAGTTTTTATCTGAGGATCAAGTCTGGCAACTGGCCCGCGCCGTCGATGACCTGAATGTCCCGGTTCTGGCCTACGGGTTGCGCGTCGACTTTCAGGGTAAGTTGTTTCCCGGCTCTGCCGCTCTATTGGCCCTGGCCGATGAAATGCGCGAGGTTCGCACCATCTGCAAATGCGGGCGCAAAGCCACTATGGTGATTCGTCAGGACGCGAACGGCAACGCAATCACCGAAGGCGCGCAGGTGCAGATCGGCGGGAATGAGACCTATGTCTCACTTTGCCGCAAACACTGGCGCGAGGCTGTCGGCGACTAGTTTCAGACACAGACCCAAAGTGTGTTCAGTGCATACGGCCGCCCAAAGGAACCTTCCCATCCGGTCCGATCAGCATGATCTCACCGCTTTCATCTGGCAGACCCAGAACCAGAACTTCGGACATAAATTTGCCAATCTGGCGCGGCGGAAAATTGACAACGGCCATGACCTGCTTGCCCACCAAAGTAGCGGGATCGTAATGGGCTGTGATCTGGGCCGAGGTTTTTCGCTCACCAATCTCATCACCAAAATCGATCCACATCTTGATCGCGGGCTTGCGGGCCTCGGGATAGGGTTCGGCACGGATGACCTCACCAACCCGGATATCCACTTTAAGAAAATCATCAAAGCTGATTTCACGCACGAGATAATTCCTTTGACCGGTCCGTCGCGGCTTTGACCGCGCGGTGCAGAAGATCGGGGAAGCCGTCCTTTTCATCCATCAACACCTTAAGCGCAGCCTGAGTGGTGCCGTTGGGTGAGGTGACGTTGAGGCGTAGCTGCGTCGGGCCGTCTTCGGCAGCGATGGCAAGCGCCCCTGCCCCGGCAACCGTAGACTTGGCCAGTTTCATGGCCAGATCATCCGGCAACCCTTGTGCTGCACCCGCAGCCGCCAGTGTTTCAATCAAATGGAACACATAGGCCGGACCTGAACCGCTGACACCGGTGACCGCATCAATCTGCGCCTCTTCCGACAGTCGGACGGTTTCACCAATCGCGGCAAGAAGGTCCTCGGCCAGTTTCTGTTCCTCCTCGCTTACATGCGCATTGCCAATCATCGCCGTGATCCCCCGCCGGATCGCCGCCGGTGTGTTGGGCATGGCGCGAATGATCGGGGTGCCTGCGCCCAAAACACTCTCGAATGTTGCAATCGACGTACCCGCGGCGACAGACACGAACAGGCTGCCACCACCGCCCAGCACCTGAATGGCAGGCAGAGCATCCCCCATCATCTGCGGTTTAACGGCAACCAGAACAACAGCAGGCGCGTTCGGCAATGTGGTGTTGATATGAACGCCCTGCGCCCGCAGCCAATCTGAGGGATAAGGATCGATCACCCAAACGGATGAAGCGGGCAGACCGTGTTCCAGCCAACCCGCCAACATCGCGGACCCCATCTTTCCGCAACCCAAAAGCACCAGGCCGTTTTCGGCCACGCGCGACATGTCCATGATTGCCCCTCCCCTTACATATCGGTTCGGGGCAAAGCTTTACGCCCGGCCGTATGCCTCTGCAATGGCAACCTGTATCGCATCTTCCGGATCGCGATTGCCCCATGTGACCAGTTGAATTGCGGGGTAGTAGCGTTCAGCGCTCATGACCGCAGCTGAGATCATGGTGTTGATCTGATCCGGGCTGGCCATCTGGCCACCAGCCAGAACCAGGCCATAACGGTAAACCATCAGCTTTTGGTTTGCCCAGTAGGTAAACGCACCCGCCCAGCACTGATCGTTCATCTTGTTCAGCAGCTCATAAAGCTCACTCTCACGCTCGGATGGGGGTTCCATCTCGAACGAACAGACCATGCGCAGTGTTTCGTCATAGTTCGACCAGGCCAGCGTGATTGAATATGTCCGCCACTGTCCTTCAACCGCCATGGCGATCTGGTCGTCACCGATGCGATCAAAATCCCAGTCGTGATGTTCGGCCAGGTGCTCAACAATATCGATTGGATGAAGGTCTTCTTCGAGAAACTGCTCGGAAAGGGCCATAATGCCACCTCACTTATCTCTAGCATGTTGGGGCTGGCAGCGCCCCAGCGCTAGTTGCCTGCTCTACAAGCCGGGCTTCCCCCGTAGGCCTGTACTAAATATGGTGCGACGCGAGGCGAGTTCTGGCAACCCTATTTCTTGGGGATAACAGCAATAAGTTGTGGACAGCTGGCAACGACGATCAAAATATTGGCGTTGGATGCAGCTTTGTCTTGATTAAATCCTGCAAGGCGGCAAGATACACAGCACCGCACAAACCGGGAAAGGTCTGCGCGGTGCTCGGTGTTTTCAGAAAATCAAACGTGTGGGCGCTATTTGTCCAGTTTCGCCTCAAGCGCGGCGATGCGGGCTTCGAGCGCCGTGTTCTCCTCGCGCGCTTTCTGAGCCATCGCGCGCACCGCATCAAACTCTTCCCGCGTTACGAAATCCCGGTCTGCCAGCCAGCGGTCCAGCATTGATTTCATCGCGTTCTCGGCCTCTTCCCGCGCGCCCTGCGCCACGCCCATGGCGTTGGTCATCAACTGAGAGACATCGTCGAGGATCTTGTTGCGGGTTTGCATGGCTTTACTCCGATAACGCTGTTGCTCTCTATATGGGGGATGATTGGCGCAGGCTCAAGGTTGACTTGCCATGCAAACCCCGGGCAATGAGACGCACATGCAGGCTGTTCTGAATTTCCCCGATCTGTCACCCGAACTCTTCTCGATCTCATTGTTCGGGATGGAGTTCGCTCTGAGGTGGTACGCATTGGCCTATATCGCGGGCATCCTGATCGCCTGGCGAATGGCTGTCATTGCCTTGCGGCGGCCTGCATTGTGGCGCAACGATGCACCGCCGATGCAGCCCGAACAGTTGGAGGACCTGATGACCTGGATCATTCTAGGCGTCATCCTCGGTGGGCGCCTTGGCTTCGTTCTGTTTTATCAACCAGCCTACTACCTAGCGCACCCGGTGGATATTCTGAAAGTCTGGCAAGGCGGCATGGCATTTCATGGCGGTCTGTTGGGGGTCATCGTTGCGTCTTACCTCTATGCGCGTCGTCATGCCCTGCCGATCCTGTCGCTGGGTGATCTGGTGGCCTATGCTGTGCCGCCCGGCCTGTTGCTGGGACGTTTGGCCAACTTCACCAACGCCGAATTATGGGGTCGCCCGAGCGAGCTGCCCTGGGCCGTGATCTTCCCCGGCACTGCCGCGCAGGATTGCCCAGGCGTCGTTGCGGGCTTTTGCGCGCGTCATCCATCGCAGCTTTATGAAGCCGCACTTGAAGGGTTGATCTTGGGTGCCGTGCTTCTGTGGCTGGTCTATCGCCGCGGTGCCTTTCGCAAACCCGGCCTGATCATGGGCGTGTTCCTCGCGGGCTATGGTGCCTCACGGTTCATTGTCGAGTTCTTTCGGCAGCCGGATGCTCAGTTCGTCTCACCCGGCAACCCGTTGGGCTTGGCCTGGCAGGTCGGAGGCTACGGCCTGACAATGGGCCAGGTATTATCGCTTCCGATGATCGCCATTGGCCTGTGGTTTGCCCTGCGTGCCCGGCGGGCGGCATGACGCTAAAGGACCATCTGATCGGTCGCATTCACCATGATGGCCCGATGAGCGTGGCTGACTTCATGTCTGAATGCCTGCTGCATCCCACGCTGGGTTACTACAGCACGCGCGACCCGTTTGGGGAGCAAGGGGATTTCATTACCGCCCCCGAGATCAGCCAGATGTTCGGAGAACTGATCGGTCTGTCACTTGCACAAAGCTGGATGGATCAGGGTTGCCCGAGCCCATTTACTTTGGCCGAGCTTGGCCCCGGACGCGGGACTTTGATGTCCGATATCCTGCGCGCCACCCGGCAGGTTCCAGGATTTCACGAAGCAGCACAGATGTATCTGGTCGAAGCTTCGACCGCGCTTAGACAGGTTCAGGCGAAAAAGCTGGGCCAGTACACGCCCAATTGGATCGGCGCTACCACCGAACTGCCCGAACAGCCCCTGTACCTGGTCGCTAATGAGTTCTTTGACGCCCTGCCCATTCGCCAGTTCATCCGAGAGGGCGAAGGTTGGCGAGAACGACGGATTGGCGTGACTGAAGGCGGTCTTGCATTCGGTCTGGGACCTAATGCGCCTCAGATTGCCTTGAACGACAGGCTCGGCGACACAAAGGATGGCGACCTTGTCGAAATATGCGTGGCCGCAACCCCAATCGTGACGGATATCGCCGCCCGGACAGCTTCCCATGGCGGAGTGACTTTGATCATCGACTACGGCGATTGGCGCTCGCTGGGCGATACGCTGCAAGCCGTGAAAGCGCATGAGAAGGTTAAACCGTTGGACAATCCGGGTCAGTCTGATCTGACCTCGCATGTTGATTTTGAGCCGCTGGCAATGGCGGCCCGTGCTTCAGGATGCGCGCATACCCGGCTGACGCCACAAGGCGTGTTTCTGGAACGATTGGGGATCACCGCACGCGCGCAGGCATTGACAAAAAACCTGAACGTGCCAGAGCAGAAACGCCTTATCAGCGCACATCGCCGGTTGACGCATCCTGATGAAATGGGAAACCTGTTCAAAGTGCTGGGCCTGTACCCTGCACAATCAGCACCACCGCCGGGACTGGAGCCATGACACTGGAAATCTTGACCTCCGACATGCTGTCGCCCGTGCGGCACGGGTTCTTTACACGACGAGGCGGCGCGTCTTCTGGTATCTTTGCCGGTTTGAATTGCGGGCACGGATCGTCGGATCAGACACAAGCTGTTGCGCTGAACCGAAACAGGGTCGCGGCAGCCATGGAAGTGACGCCTGAGCGGCTGATTGGCATTCATCAGGTCCATTCACCAACCGTTCTGACAATTGATGCGCCGTTACAGGGCGAGAAACCCAAAGCTGATGCAATTGTTACCGCAACTCCCGATCTTGCGCTGACCATACTGACCGCCGATTGCCAACCGGTTCTTTTTGCCGATCCCGAGGCTAAAGTAATCGGTGCCGCCCATGCCGGATGGCGTGGGGCGCTGGACGGCGTGCTGGAAGCAACGCTTGACGCGATGGAGGCGTTGGGCGCGCAACGTGCAAACATCCGCGCCGCAATCGGACCATCCATCTCGCAGCGCGCCTACGAAGTCGGCCCCGAGTTTCTGGATGATTTTCTGGCAGAGTCCCCGAATAACAGCCGTTTCTTTGCAAATGGGCAGGAAGATCGGATGCAATTTGACCTGCCAGCATTTGGGCTTCACCGGCTGCGCCAGGCGGGCGTTGGCCAGGCCGAATGGACCCGGCATTGCACCTATTCCGACCCTGACCGGTTCTATTCTTACCGACGCGCAACCCATTCGAAAGAAGCGGATTACGGCCGTTTGATTTCTGCGATCCGGTTATAGAAATAGTTCCAATTAAGGCGAAATCGCCACCTTTCCGCCACAATCATTGTGTTTATCTGAAGGCAGAATCGTAGTGTTTTTGCCAGTGTTCAGATCGTTACCTGACGTCCACACAAGTGGACTCTGGCGCTTCAAATTGGAGGAGTTGCCAAACTTCACTTTCAGTCCTGATTTTATCCCGGATAAGCCACAACTCTGCCGCAAAACGGCGTGATCTTGGCTGCACAAGGGAAAAAGGGCAGCAAGCCCTATCAATACAGGATCAGAGAATGAAATCGAAAACTCGCTTTCTAAACGCGGTCTTAGCTGCGGCGCAGGACCAGAATCTGGAAATGCCATGGAAACGGGTTTCAAGCCATTCTGTCAGGGTCGCTCGCCGGTTGATGGCGCGGCGCTGAACCAGAAAACCACCAGGGCCAAGCTGCCGGTCCTGCGGTGGAGCGCGTATCGGGAATGCTTCGGCCCGGTGTACGTGGGATCGCCTACAACAGCGATCCTTTGTTCAGGAGTGTGTGTGCGGGCAATTTGCGCCCGCAAAGTACGAGTTTGCCTGGGGGGTCAATGTGTTGACCAATGGAAAGCGAAGGTTTTGTCGCTGTGCACCGCCGACATGGCAGTGCCCAAGGGTTCCTCATTTATTTCAGGGCAAAGAACTATTCCGTTGGACGGGCCTGTACGGGGGTATGCCTCGTCTGTTCGGAGATTAGAAAGGAAGGAATATAAGTGACTATTCCTAGTTCACTGGCCCGTGCGGCCCGCAATGCGGTTGATACATCCGCTTTGCTGCGCGAGGTTCCAAGACAAGCATCAAAGCCAAAGGCGCAACTGCGCCGATATGAGGTAAGCGCTCTGCTCGACAATGGGGATGTCGCGCAAACACGCCATATCGCACCAGCATTGCCCATGTTCGAAGACGCATTTTGCGCCTTCTCACGTGGATCACTGGTGGAAACCGAACATGGCCCTATGGCAATTGAAGACCTTATGCCGGGGGATACCGTCCTGACACAGGATGGAACCTCGGAAACCGTGGTCTGGAAAGGGTCAGTCACTCTGATCCCAGGGCGCGAAGATTCGTATGGGCGCACACGCCCTCTGACACGGATCATGGCGGATACGTTCGGCATGCAGAAGCCTTTGTCCGGTGTGATCGCCGGCCCGGCGGCGCGATTGCTGGGCACGCCGGGGCATCTGCGGCACATTTATGGGGACGGGCCGGTTCTGACACCAGCGTCAGAGTTTCAGGACGGCATGAACGTTATTGAAACAATGCCGCCAACTCCGGTAGAGTTGTTTCACATTTGCTTGAAGAAGCATTCGGTCATTCGCGTTGATGGGTTGCAGTTTGAAACCTATCATCCAGGGGTAAACGCGGTTCGTTTGATCAGCCATTCTCTACGCTCGATCTATTTGAATCTGTTCGCGCATGTCGAAACACTGAACGATTTCGGCCCGTTGCTGATGCCGCGCGCCGGAGACGGAGAGGTCGACGCTCTGACGGCGTGAAATTTACATACTACTGCAGAGCGGGGGCATCATGCAGATTTTACTAAGCTGGATTGTATCCTTGGCGGTGGCGGCAATGCTGCCACCCTGCCAGCCACATCCAAAACAAACGCGGTTCACGCGGTACGGTTCATACGCTCTTCCAGAACGTCGAATGGTACGCCTGGCTCGTCTTTTGCGCCTCGGATAACAAGCGAGGTTTTTACGCTGGCCACATTCGGCGTGGTCAGCAGTTCACCCGTCAGGAATTGCTGAAAGCTGCTCAGGTCGGGGGCGACGCATTTCAGAATGAAATCCACCTCGCCGTTGAGCATGTGGCATTCACGGACCAGCGGCCATTCCCGGCAACGTTCTTCGAATGCGCGCAGTTCGGATTCAGCCTGACTGTCCAGGCCGACCATGGCAAAAACTTGAACTTCAAATCCCAATTCACGCGCGTTTACCGCTGCGTGGTAGCTGTTGATGTAGCCTGAGTCTTCCAAAGTGCGCACACGGCGCAGACACGGCGGCGCTGAAATACCGACACGTTTGGCAAGCTCAACATTGGTCATCCGACCATCAGCCTGCAGCTCTGCCAGAATCTTGCGATCAATCTCATCCAGCCGTGTGGTGACCATAAAATGCTCCTGATTTTTCGGTTCTTATATCAGCACCCACCGCTTGCGCAATAATCTTTCGCTGTTGCGCAATATTCTTTGTTTTCAAATCGCAAAAACCACCAAGCCCCTGCCCCGTTCGTGAACAGGAAAGGGCTTTAAGCCCTGCGCGCACGCCGCTATATCGGTGCGACGGGCGAAACGCCCAAGTCAGGCATTTCGAGCGGGGGTACCATGGCCGAGACACGACACACCAAGGTTCTGATCATCGGATCGGGACCTGCAGGATATACCGCAGGCGTCTATGCGAGCCGGGCCATGCTGGAACCCATTCTGGTGCAAGGCATCGAACCGGGTGGTCAGCTGACCACAACGACCGAGGTCGAGAACTGGCCTGGCGATACCGAGGTTCAGGGCCCTGATCTGATGGTACGCATGCAGGATCACGCCAAGGCCATGGGCTGCGAGGTGATCGGCGATATCATCAGCGATCTGGACCTCAGCAAGCGCCCCTTTTCCGCCAAGGGCGACAGCGGCACCATCTATACTGCGGATGCTGTTATTCTAGCCACAGGCGCCCGCGCCAAATGGCTTGGTCTGCCATCGGAAGAGAAATTCAAGGGCTTTGGCGTCTCGGCCTGCGCAACCTGCGACGGTTTCTTCTATCGCGGGCAAGAGATCGTTGTGATCGGAGGCGGCAACACGGCCGTGGAAGAGGCTTTGTTCCTGACTAACTTTGCCAGCAAAGTGACCCTGATCCACCGCCGGGATGAGTTGCGCGCCGAGAAAATCCTGCAAGATCGCCTGTTCAAGAACGAAAAGATCGAACCCCTTTGGTTCCACCAATTGGAAGAAGTCGTTGGTACGGATGCGCCACTGGGTGTTGAAGGCGTTCGGGTCAAAAACGTACAGACAGGGGACATTACCGAGATCCCTTGCAAAGGTGTTTTCGTCGCCATCGGCCACGCACCCGCCAATGAGTTGGTCAAAGACACACTGGAAACACACATGGGCGGCTATGTCGTGACCAAGCCGGGCTCGACCGAAACCTCAATCCCAGGCGTGTTTGCTGCGGGCGATCTGACCGATCACATCTACCGCCAGGCCGTCACCAGCGCGGGCATGGGCTGCATGGCCGCCCTGGATGCCGAGCGTTTTCTGGCCGAACAGGAATAGAAAGGCGCGCAGAGGTTTCGGGGCAGGTCGAACTCTCTGCCCTTCTACCTTCGGCGGTTCAGGTCGGCTTGACCCGTGCAAGCCTGCCCCTCACACTCCACCCTAACGAAGCATTCGCGGGTACCGGCATTGGATAACGCACTTTGGCGCGGCGGGTGGGCAGCCCAACTTCGGATTGGCAGCGGCCTGATCCTGTTTGTTTTCGCGTTTTTTCACTTTATCAATATCGGGCTGGGCCTGTTTCACACCGACTATCTGCATGGGATGCAGGATGGTCGTAAGGCGATCACCCGACACAATGCCGTCAGCCTGCTGTTCTATGCCGCGCTGATCCTTCACGCGGCCCTTGCGGTGATCTCGGTCATCCAGCGCAGAACATTGCGGATGCCGTTCAGTTCAGCATTGCAGATTGTGCTGGGGCTGCTGATCCCCTTGCAGTTAATCGCGCATATCGTCCACACCCGTGTCGCGCATGAGGTGTTCGACGTCAATGATGAGATGGGGTACATCATTATACTGATGTGGCCCAGCTCAGCCATCTGGATGCAAAGCCTGCTGCTGCTGATCGTCTGGATACATGGCTGTATCGGCCTACATATGTGGCTGCGCCTGACCAGCTGGTGGTCAAAAACTGTTCCCTATCTGATCGGCGTGGCGGTTTTTGTGCCCTCTTTTGCCTTGGCCGGTGTATTAACTGAGGGCCGGCGCATCTGGGTGGATTTCGCAGATGAGTTTCTGCGTGAGCAATACATTGAGCACTATAACTGGCCATCGCCTGAAACCTTCAGCGTCCTGCTCGCTATGAAGAACAACGCCGTTCTGGGCTTTCTGGTCACGCTCGGCGCATGCGGGATCTTCTTTCTAGGTCGCAAGCTTTGGCGTCGCAGGCATTCGGTGCGGATCGCCTATGCGCAAGGCCCAGATGTGGTTGCAGAAAAGGGCATGACATTGCTTGAAATATCTCAAGCCAACGGCATCCCACACACGGCGCTGTGCGGTGGCAAGGGGCGTTGCACCACATGCCGTGTCATTGTCGAAGATGGCAGCGAAGGGCTGGAGGCCCCGAGTGAGGTCGAGGCCCGCAGCCTGGCTGCGGTGGGCGCCTCACCCCAAACCCGGCTCGCCTGCCAAATCCGCCCAACCGACCCGCTGACTGTGTTTCGCGTCTTTCGCCCGGATGGCGAGCGGAATCGAGGGCACGCCAGCCAAGGACAGGAACGGCAATTGGCCGTGCTGTTTTTGGATATGCGGGGTTTTACGGCGCGTACGACCGGGCAGCTTCCTTACGACATCGTCTTTCTGTTGAACCGGTTCTTTGACGCCATAGTCCCGGCCATCACCGATGCGGGCGGCGTAGTCGACAAATACATGGGTGATGGGTTGTTGGCCGTGTTTAACAAAGCCAACGCCGCCGTCTCTGCCAAATCAGGGCTAGACGCTGCGATTGAAATCAGCCTTGCTCTGGAAGGTTTCAACCAACGCCTCGCAGCCGAAGGAAGCCCGGGCATTCGTATCGGAATGGGCCTGCATCTAGGTGATCTGGTGCTGGGTGAAATCGGCGCCGCAGGGCACGCCTCGCAGACCATTATCGGCGATGCTGTCAATGTCGCCAGCCGCCTTGAAAGCGAGACCAAAGCACTTGGGGTCGAACTGCTGGTATCGGACGAATTGTTGCAAGCGGCGGGGGTTGCGATCGATCCCGAGCAGATCCGATTGTTCCAACTACGTGGCGTGACCGAACCGGTTCCCGCTGTGCCTGTCACACGTGCCGCAGAGCTAAGCGACCTCACCACCAGAGAAGAACAAGCATCCTCTGCCTGATTGCATCGCGCTACCGAAACAGAACCACGGTCGCCTTTGGTATTGTGTACGGGAAAATCCTTCCATTTCCGGGGAAATCAGCGCATATCGTCCTTTGTTTGGCGACCGGTGGTGGACTTCGGGTAAGAGTCGGGGCAAATCCGCCTCGAAACGGCCGAGAATCACCGGCAAATTTACACTGTGACAAGAGTATTCTGATGACGATGTTAAGTAATCTGGCTCCGATCCCCGAACTGTATGTATCGTATGACTCGGCCCAGAAGTTGAAAGTTGAAGCCGCCGATCTGACAAGCTGGGACCTGAGCCCGCGCCAGATCTGCGATCTGGAGCTGTTGATGAACGGCGGGTTCAACCCGCTCAAAGGTTTCCTGAGCGAAGCCGACTATGACAACGTCGTCGAGAACATGCGCTTGGCCGATGGCACCTTGTGGCCCATGCCCATCACGCTGGACGTTAACGAAGACTTTGCCCAAGGGATTGAGCTGGGCCAGGATATCGCCCTGCGCGATCAGGAGGGCGTGATCCTTGGCACCATGACTGTGACCGACCGATGGACACCGGACAAGTCGCGTGAGGCCGAGAAAGTCTTTGGCGCCGATGACGATGCACACCCTGCGGTTAACTACCTGCACAACGCGGCTGGCAAGGTCTATTTGGGCGGTCCCGTTGTCGGCATCCAGCAGCCGGTGCACTATGATTTCCGCGCCCGCCGCGACACGCCGAATGAACTGCGCGCGTATTTCCGCAAGCTGGGCTGGCGTCGCATCGTCGCTTTCCAAACCCGAAACCCCCTGCACCGCGCGCACCAGGAACTGACCTTCCGCGCCGCCAAGGAAGCGCAGGCAAACCTGCTGATCCATCCGGTTGTCGGCATGACCAAGCCGGGCGACGTCGATCACTTCACCCGCGTCCGCTGCTATGAGGCGGTGCTGGACAAATACCCGGCCTCGACCACGTCGATGAGCCTGCTGAACCTGGCCATGCGCATGGCTGGCCCGCGTGAGGCAGTGTGGCACGGCCTGATCCGCGCAAACCACGGCTGCACCCACTTCATCGTCGGGCGCGACCATGCAGGGCCTGGCAAAAACTCGGCTGGTGAGGATTTCTATGGGCCTTATGACGCACAGGACCTGTTCCGCAAACACCAGGATGAAATCGGCATCGAAATGGTCGACTTCAAACATATGGTCTATGTGCAGGAACGCGCCCAGTACGAACCAAATGACGAGATTCTGGATAAGGATAATGTCACCATCCTGAATATCTCGGGCACCGAGTTGCGCCGCCGCTTGTCCGAGGGGCTTGAAATCCCAGAATGGTTCAGCTTCCCCGAAGTCGTCACAGAACTGCGTAAGACCAAGCCGCCGCGCAGCCAGCAGGGCTTTACCGTGTTCTTCACAGGTTTCTCAGGGAGCGGAAAATCCACCATTGCCAACGCGTTGATGGTCAAGCTGATGGAGATGGGTGGCCGCCCGGTAACCCTGCTGGATGGTGACATCGTGCGAAAGAACTTGTCTTCGGAACTGGGCTTCTCGAAAGAGCACCGCGACCTGAACATTCGCCGCATCGGGTATGTCGCGTCTGAGATCACCAAAAACGGTGGCATCGCCATCTGCGCGCCGATTGCGCCCTATGCCACTACCCGTCGCGCCGTGCGCGAAGAGATCGAGCAGTTCGGTGCCTTCTGCGAGGTCCATGTGGCGACCAGTATCGAGGAATGCGAACGCCGCGACCGTAAGGGGCTCTATAAGCTGGCCCGCGAAGGTAAGATCAAGGAATTCACCGGGATCTCAGATCCTTACGACGTTCCCCAAAACCCTGAACTGAGCGTCGAGACCGAGAATGTCGAGGTCGACAATTGCGCCCACCAGGTCCTGCTAAAACTGGAAAGCATGGGCCTGATCGCCGGCTAATACCAGATTAAAGAATGCCCCCGCTAAGACGGGGGCTTTTCTTTTGGCTGAAGCCAAAGTCCGGTCATATCTGGTTCGGCAAATCCACCTGCCCGCGCATCAGCACATGACCGCGCCCCGCAACCTTGATCCCGGTCATCGCATCAGAGGGCCCAACGCGGGATACCGTCGCCTGACCAGGGCGACCCATGTCATGCCCCTGCTCTGCGATGAAACTGTCCTTTGCCATCAACCCGTATTTCCAAAGATAGGCGGCCATCGCACCAGTCGCTGATCCGGTAAACGGGTCCTCGGGCGGGCTGGGAGGTGCCAGCAAGAGACGCGAGAATGTATCTCCCTCAGCTGTTGCACCCTGCAAGGTCACCAAAAACGGCTCGGCCATGTCCGAACCGGAAAACCCGGCAGCGGCGGCAACTTTGCGCAATGGCCCTACGTCAAGCTGTGCTGCACGCAACGCCTCATGATCTCGCAGAACTGTTATGCAAAAGGGCAGCCCGGTCGAAACGAACTGAGGCGGAGATATAATGACACTTTCTGGCAGCCCGATGGTCGAGGCAACAAGTTCAGCAGGTACATGCGCACCGAATTCCGGCGCGACCTGAGTCATTTCGATCTCGTCCCCAGTCAGCGTAATCGAAACAATCCCCGCACCTGTTTCAAGTGTCAGAGCATCGCCCGAGATCAAACCACGCGACCGCATCGCAGCCACTGTTGCGATTGTCGGATGTCCGGCAAAGGGTATCTCGCGACTGGCCAAGAAGTAACGCACATGGATATCGGCAACATCGGATGGCCCGGTGAAGGTGCATTCCACCAGTGAGGTCTCGCGGACATAGGCCATGCAAACATCCGCTGGCAGAACCGCGCCATCGTGGACAACGGCGCATCCGTTGCCTCCAAAGGCGCGGTCACTGAAGGCATCCACCCAATCAAAGTCAAACCAGCTCATCACGCGGCCTCCGAACACAGGAAAAAACGGCGGGGTTCGCCGGTTTTAAACCATCGCGCGTGTCATTGGGATTGTCACGCGCAAATCAGGCGTAACGGGGCCCCTCAGTGAACTGCGACCGGAGACAGATCATGCTGTCGCGCCAGAACAAAGGCCAGCTTGCGGTCGGCGACTAGCGCCAGTTGCTGACCATCGGAATCGTGCACGGCATAAAGCTGATCCAGATCACCTGCCTGATCCTGCAGATCACTTGGCAGATCGGCAACCTCGACCGTTTTGACATAAACGATACGGTCGCCTTCGGTGTTGATTTCAATCGGTGTATTCATGCTCTTACCCCTTCCTTATGTTGATTGTCTGCACCACGGTTTCCGGCACGGCGCGGGTTAGATCCACATGCAGCAAACCGTTCTCCATGATCGCCTCGCCCACCTCGACGCCGTCGGCCAGCACAAACATGCGCTGAAACTGGCGCGCCGCGATGCCACGGTGCAAGAAGATGCGCCCCTCGCTATCGTCGCGCTGACGGCCACGGATCACCAGTTGGCGATCCTCGATGGTGATCGACAGGTCTTCTTCGGCAAACCCGGCGACAGCCAGAGTAATGCGGTACGAAAAATCCGACGTCTGTTCGATGTTATAGGGCGGGTACCCTTCATTGCCGGCCTTTGCAGACCGTTCCAAAAGGCGTTCCAACTGCTCGAACCCCAAAAGATGCGGGTATGAGCCAAGAGTAAGTTTTGACACGTTTTCTCGTCCTTTATTGCCAAAGCGACGTGTGGTGCGGCCCCGTTCTGGCAACCGCGCACGATAGAATATGGGAAGAAACCAGGATGTCCACAAGGTCTGGCGTGATAACGTCTGACACACTATCTTGTTGGGTAAGCACCACAACCAGCCCGAGTCGCCAATGAACGCGCCCACCGATCTTTCGATGAAAACTGATGACGTTTTGCGGGTTGAGCTTGAGGTTTTCCGGCGGCAGCACCGTGATCTGGACGAAGCCATCGAAGCACTGCATGACCGCGGCACGGCAGATCAGCTGACCTTGCGGCGGCTGAAAAAAGAAAAGCTGCGCCTGAAGGATATCATCCGCCTTATCGAAGATCGTCTGACGCCGGACATCATCGCCTGATATCGGCTTAACGCATTGCCACTAAGGCGGATTTGGATATAGTTCGCGCTCTGCGAACAGGGCGGGGATCAAACGGATGGGTAACGTCAAAGTCGGGATCATCATGGGTAGCCAGTCGGACTGGCCCACGATGAAGGAAGCCGCAGATATTCTGGACGAATTGGGTGTCGCCTATGAAAAGCGTATCGTGTCGGCCCACCGCACGCCGGACCGCCTCTGGGACTATGGCAAAACTGCCGTCGAACGCGGCTTGAACGTGATCATCGCTGGCGCAGGCGGTGCGGCGCATCTACCGGGCATGACGGCCTCAAAAACGCGTGTGCCGGTGATCGGCGTTCCTGTTCAGACCCGTGCTCTGTCAGGGGTTGATTCGCTGTATTCCATTGTGCAGATGCCCAAGGGTTTCCCCGTTGCCACGATGGCCATCGGATCAGCCGGTGGTGCAAATGCAGGGCTGATGGCCGCAGGGATTCTGGCACTGCAAGATGACGCGTTGGCCATGCGGCTGGACGCATGGCGCGCGGCACTGTCAGCCTCTATCGCAGAAGAACCCGAAGGATGAGCCGGATCGGCTTTGTCGGAACCGGCCATATCGCGGCCCCAATGGTGCGCTTTCTGGCGACCAGAGGTCATGACATCTGGGTCACGACACGCAATACAGAGGTATCCGGGCAACTCAAATCAGAACTGGGTGTAACCGTCGCGGATGCACAATCCGTTGTCGACGCATCGGACATCGTGTTTTTGTGTCTGCGCCCACAGGTGGCCGCTGATATTCTGACACCTCTGATCTTTCGCGCGGATCAACAGATTGTTTCTGTAATGGCCGCCGTTTCGACAGATCAATTGGCAAAGCTCTGTGCACCTGCGTCGGATTTCGTGCAGACCATCCCCCTGGGTTTTCTGGCAACCGGTGGTTGCCCATTGGCCGCTTTAGGCAATGATCGCCTGTTGGCCGATCTCTTCGAACCGGAAAACCCAGTGATCAAGGTCGCTGACGAGGCCGCGCTGAACGCCCATTTCGCGATCTGCGCCATGGTTCCCGGGATGCTGGATTTGATGGCAACCGGAGCAGATTGGTTGGCCGGTCAAACCGGAAACGCAGACGGTGCGGAATTTTATACGACACAACTGATCTCGGGCTTCCTTTCCGCGATGGAAAAGGGCAAAGCGGGGCAACTTGCGGCAGAGCGCGATGCGCTGGCCACGGACGGAACGCTAAGCCTGCAGATGACCGATGCGCTACGGTCGGGCAAGGCACATGACGCGCTGAACGCTGCCCTGGCCGCGATCGGCAAACGGTTGGAGACCTGATGATGACACAGATGCTGGCCCCCGGTGCGAAGGTTGGAATTCTGGGCGGTGGTCAGTTGGGCCGCATGCTGTCAGTCGCGGCGGCGCGGCTGGGCTTTGTCAGCCATATCTACGAGCCCGGTGCGAACCCACCTGCCGGTCAGGTCGCAGATCGGGTGACAACGGCGGCTTACGACGATTCCGAGGCGCTGAGGGCCTTTGCAGAGTCGGTTGATGTCATCACTTATGAGTTCGAGAACATCCCGACCGAGGCGCTGGATATATTAGAAGCGCATCGCCCTATTCGCCCTGGACGCGAAGCCTTGCGCGTCAGTCAGGATCGGCTGACCGAAAAGCGGTTCTTGCAGGAGCTGGGCCTGAACACAGCGCCTTTTGCGGATGTGTCAGATCTGAGCAGCCTTGAGGCCGCAATTGATCAGATCGGAACCCCGGCCATCCTGAAAACCCGCCGGTTCGGTTACGACGGCAAAGGTCAGGCGCGTTTGCAGACACCCGAGGATGCCGAAGCGGCCTTGGCCAACATGAATGGCGCGCCTTCGATCCTGGAAGGGTTCGTTGATTTCAGCCATGAGGTGTCAATTATTGCCGCACGCGGGCTGGACGGTCAGGTCGCATGTTTCGATCCGGGCGAAAACGTGCATCGGGACGGTATTCTTCACACGACCACCGTGCCTGCGCGCCTGCACCCAGCGCAACGCACCGACGCGATCCTGCTGGCGGCCAACATCCTGAATGCACTCGAATATGTGGGAGTGTTGGGTGTGGAATTGTTTGTGACACCCGAGGGTTTGATCGTGAATGAGATCGCGCCGCGCGTCCATAACTCTGGCCATTGGACGCAGAATGGTTGCGCCGTCGATCAGTTCGAACAGCATATCCGCGCTGTGGCTGGTTGGCCCTTGGGTGACGGGCAGCGTCATTCGGATGTCGTGATGGAAAACCTGATCGGCGCCGATATGGACCGCGTATCTGAGCTAGCTCAGGAACGGGACGTCGCTTTGCACCTCTACGGTAAGGCCGAAGTAAAGGCGGGCCGGAAGATGGGGCATTTCAACCGGATCACGCGCGCATAGAAATCACGCTGACGCGTGATGCCTCCGGCGGAGGTATTTGTGAACAAGAGAAGCAGGCTGGGTTTAAGAGATGAACCGGGCCGCGATGTCCCCGGACATGTAGCTGATGCGTCCTCCGGCCAGTGTGGCGGCGACGCGGTGGCTCTTCCGATCCAGAATGACAAGGTCAGCGCGTTTGCCCGGCTCTATCGTGCCTCGGTCTTCGAGGCCCAAAACGCGCGCGGGACCTGATGAGATCAAATCCCAGGCGCCAACCAGATCCCGCACGCCGCTTTTAGCCAGCATCAACGCCGCACGGCGCGGGCTGGGGTAGTGATAGTCCGAGGCCAGCGCGTCGCAGAGCCCCATGGTAATCAGTTCAACCGCGCTGGCATTTCCCTTGTGTGACCCGCCACGGACCACGTTGGGTGAACCGAGGATAATGTGATCACCAGCCGAACGTGCAGCCTCAGCCGCTTCCAGAGTTTCGGGGAATTCAGAGATGTGAATGCCGCACTTTCGACACCATGCCCGAGCATCTGCGGTTGCATCGTCGTGGCTACCGAGGCGAATGCCCAGCCCTTCTAGCTCAGCGCATAGCGCTTCGATCGCAGCGGGAACTTCTGCCTGACGGGCATGCATATCAAGCAACATCTGGAAATGAACATCCGGGTTCCGCCCTGCTTTCAGCGCTTGCCCGGTCAGGCGCGGCGGTTTTTTGCCCTGCGCAAGCCGGTCATGTGGCAAGTGGTCGTTGAAGACCACGTAAGGCACTTGCCAGTCTTTGATTCGAACAGCCAGATCGGCATAGTCGTCCAGCATGTGGGTTTCGAACCTTAACTGAGGGATCAAGTCGGTGACGGTGCTGTTCCTAACCGCAGCTATCGCGGCAAAGACCTGTGCGGCAAAATCGGGGCCGCGCACGCCACCTTCCCAGCTATAGAACTGCGCCAGTACTCCGGTGGTGATCCCGTTTGCCGCCAGCTCTGCCTCAACCGACAAAATACCCTCGTTCATTTGCTTCATGGCACCCCGGCGCGGGGCGATATGGCGTTCGAAACCGTCACCATGTAGGTCGATGATTCCCGGAAGAACCAAAAAACCCGTCAGGTCAATCTGACGCCCAGCGCTTGAGGCCTGCACTTGCCCATCAGCTATTGCTACGGGCACCTGTGTCAGCCCTACGCTCGGCAACAGCACTTCGGCGTTGCACAGCGTCAGCTCCAGCGTGGTCATCTGGTTGGCTCCGACTCTGGCTCAGAGCAGTCCTGCCCGATGCAAATCTCGTCAATGATGTCAGTGACCCCATCCAGCCAGGTTATCTGTGGATCAAACTCACCGAACTCGATGAAATGCAGGGCCTGTGCCATCACGCGCGGATTGTTCATCATGAACGTGTGTGTCACCGGCAAAACGATATGATCCGCCATGCCATCCACCTTGGTGGTTCGGACCGAAACCTTACCATCGTCCCGCCCATCGATCAGTGAAGAAAACACCGGGTTCAATGAGTTCTCGCCCGCGATCACACCCAGTTCGAACTCCACTGCCGGTAGCTTTTGGGGGATGCCTTCAGGCCCAGTGCCCAGTTGCAATCCGGCGGGGCCGTTCAGATAACCGAACACTTCCCATGCGCTAAGTTCGTCAACAAGTTGGCTGCCCTGATTGGGTGGGCCCAGCATGACGACACGGCCCAGGTTTTCCGGTGCGTTGTCCTGAAGCCAATATCGCAACAAGATACCGCCCATGGAATGCGCGACAACATTGGCTGTATCTTCACCGCAGGCTGCAAACGCATCGGGCAGTGTCTGTTCAGCCAGTTCGGGAATGCCCAGATCTGTCGACGGATAGCCCGGACGGATGACGGTGTAGCCATGGGCTTTGAACAACTGCTCCATCACCGAGAACGACGCCTCGGTCCGCGCCAGCCCATGCAACAGGATGACACATTTGGCGCTGGCCGCTGCGGGCAGGCACAGGAAGATGAGGGCAAGCAGAAATCTCATGACCGCCCAATACTTCCTATGAGGGTCTGAGGGAAGACCTACCCTTGGGTCCGGCGCAGAACGGCCAGGGCGATGCCACCCAGCACCAAAGCTGCCCCAGCCAACAGCTGCGCGCCTGCAACTTCACCCAACAGGACCACACCGCCGACAATCGCGATCACTGGCACACTCAGCTGAACCACCGCGGCAACCGAGGGTGCGAGTTGCGGCAAGACCCGGTACCAAAGCGCATATCCCAGGCCCGACGTGACCCCGCCTGACAAAATAGCCAGCGCACATCCGGTTACATTGATCTGCCAGTCACCCCCCAAGAAAACCAGCACCAACGTCGTTACGGGAAGCGCGACAACAAAGTTCGCCGCTGTCCCGGCCAAGGCGTCTGGCTCGGACCGCCCGACCAAAGAATAGATCGCCCAACCAAAACCAGCGGCGACCATCAGCGTAGCCCCCGCTGCGTCTACCTGAACCGCCTCGGTCGGCCATAGTACAAAGGTCAAGCCACCCAAAGCCACCGCAGCACCTGCGATTTGACGTCCTGTGGGTGTCGTCCCATTCAATGCGCCGATTACAAACATGGATATCTGAACCACCCCGAACAGGATCAGCGCCCCAAGACCCGCATCCAGCGTCAAATAGGCCACCGAAAACCCAATCATGTACAAGGATAGGGACCCTGCCCCCAAAACCCGCCGCCTAGAACGCAGCGGCATTGCACCCTTGCGCGCCCACACCAATAGGCTCAGAACCACCGCGCCAGCCAGCACGCGTACAACTGCAAAGCTGGCAGGATCGCTGGCACCACTGTCAATCGCCAGCCGGTTCAGGATCGAATTCGCCGCAAAGGCGCACATGGTCAGGGCGGTCAGCAAAAACAACTTCATCCCAATCGCATACCTGCTTCTGTCAGCTTTGCACACTCACATTCCTGCAAACGCACCGCAGCTTCTTCTGTTCAAAATTACCTCCGTCGGAGGCATGTCCGCAAAGCGGGCATTCAAAACGAAACGGGGCCGCCCGAAGGCGACCCCGTCGATAAGCACTAAGGCCTAAGCAGCTTACATCATGCCGCCCATGCCGCCCATGTCGGGCATACCGCCGCCAGGGGCCGCGCCCTCTTTGGCGGGCTTGTCAGCAACCATCGCTTCGGTGGTGACCAGCAGGCCAGCAACCGATGCCGCGTCTTCCAGAGCGGTCCGGACAACTTTGGCAGGGTCGATCACACCGAACGAGAACATGTCGCCATATTCTTCGGTCTGAGCGTTGAAGCCAAATGCCGCGTCCGAAGATTCACGGACTTTGCCCGCAACAACCGCACCGTCAACACCTGCGTTCTCGGCGATCTGGCGCAGCGGCGCTTCGATGGCCTTGCGAACGATGTTGATGCCAGCGTCCTGATCGGCGTTTGCACCTTTCAGAGCTTCCAGTGCTTTACCGGCCTGAACCAGAGCAACACCGCCGCCCACGACGACGCCTTCCTGAACAGCAGCGCGTGTTGCGTTCAGAGCATCGTCCACACGGTCCTTACGCTCTTTCACTTCAACTTCGGTCATGCCGCCGACGCGGATAACAGCAACACCGCCTGCCAGTTTGGCAACGCGCTCTTGCAGCTTCTCACGGTCGTAGTCGCTGGTGGTTTCTTCGATCTGAGTGCGGATCTGGCCAACGCGTGCTTCGATCTCAGCTTTCTCGCCGGCACCGTCGACGATGGTGGTTTCGTCTTTGGTGATCTCGATCTTCTTGGCGGTGCCCAGCATGTCCATGCTGACAGACTCGAGCTTCATGCCCAGATCTTCGCTGATGACCTGACCGCCGGTCAGGATCGCGATGTCTTGCAGCATGGCTTTGCGGCGATCGCCGAAACCCGGTGCTTTGACAGCAGCAATTTTCAGGCCGCCGCGCAGTTTGTTGACAACCAGAGTTGCCAGCGCTTCGCCTTCAACGTCTTCCGCGATGATCAGCAGCGGCTTCTGCGACTGGATCACCTGCTCGAGCAGCGGAACCATCGGCTGCAGCGAGGACAGTTTCTTTTCGTGCAGCAGGATCATGCAGTCGTCGAGTTCTGCGATCATCTTGTCTGCGTTGGTGACGAAGTAAGGCGACAGGTAGCCACGGTCGAACTGCATACCTTCGACAACATCGGTCTCGGTTTCCAGACCTTTGTTTTCTTCGACGGTGATAACGCCCTCGTTGCCAACCTTCTGCATCGCGTCTGCGATCTGGCTGCCGATTTCGGCTTCGCCGTTGGCCGAGATGGTGCCAACCTGAGCAACTTCTGCCGAGTCTTTGACTTCGCGCGAAGCAGCTTTGATGCCTTCAACAACCTTGGCGGTCGCCAGGTCGATGCCGCGCTTCAGGTCCATCGGGTTCAGACCCGCGGCAACCTGCTTCAGACCTTCTTTGACGATGGACTGAGCCAGAACGGTTGCAGTGGTGGTGCCGTCACCGGCTTCGTCATTGGTGCGGCTGGCGACTTCTTTCACCATCTGCGCGCCCATGTTTTCGAACTTGTCTTCCAGTTCGATTTCCTTGGCAACCGAAACACCGTCTTTGGTGATGCGCGGTGCGCCGAAGGATTTGTCCAGCACCACGTTGCGGCCTTTGGGGCCCAGGGTCACTTTAACAGCATCGGCCAGGATGTTCACACCTGCCAGCATGCGGTTACGGGCATCGGTGTCGAACTTGACGTCCTTTGCAGCCATGTCGTTTCTCCTTGAGAAATAAGTTTGGAATGAAGATCAGAGTGAAGCGCGGCGGCTTACTCGATGATCCCCATGATGTCGCTTTCTTTCATCATCAGCAGCTCTTCGCCGTCGACCTGAACCTCGGTGCCCGACCATTTGCCGAACAGGATCTTGTCGCCAGCTTTGACCGCCATTGCGATCAGCTCGCCGCTGTCTTTGCGGGCGCCTTCGCCGGTCGCAACGACTTCGCCTTCACTGGGCTTTTCTTTTGCACTGTCGGGAATGATCAGTCCGCCTGCGGTTTTTTCGTCGCTTTCGGTACGGCGAACCAGCACACGGTCATGAAGCGGTTTCAATGCCATCTTTGTAGCTCCTTGGGCTCAAAGTTTATCTATCCTCCCCTCACCTGTCGGTGAGGCGTTAGCACTCAGTGGGTTCGAGTGATAACGCGGCATAGCTAGGGTGTCGAAAGAAGCGAGTCAACAAGTTGAAGCGAAATTTTTTGGCCAAACCTGATCGGTCATGTGGTTGTTTGCGAAGACCAGCTGCATAGGTAGGCCACGACAAAAACAATATGGGGCAAATTCGATGCGCAGATTTCAATTTCTTGCTGTCGGTCTACTACTTTTGACTTATGTGACCACAGGTCCGGCCACGCCGGTTCAAGCACAGAGCCTGACTGATACTGTTAAGGCATGGGAGCGCGAACTTGACGCACGGATTGGGGTGCTGCTGTACGAGGTCGACAGCGGATTGGAGGTTGCCTATCGCGCGGATGAACGGTTTGCGATGTCCAGCACATTCAAACCTCTTTTGTGCGGCGCGATCTTGGCAGGGGTCGACACAGGTACCCAAGCGTTATCGGAACGCGTTACCTATCAATCATCTGACCTCGTCGACTACTCGCCTGTCACCAGTAAGCACGTAGAAACCGGCATGACCGTGCGAGACCTGTGCAAAGCAACCATAACGATCAGCGACAACACCGCAGCCAACCTGTTGTTGCAGCGATTGGGCGGGCCCAGCGAACTAACTAACTTTTTGCGGACTACAGGCGACGCCACCACCCGCCTTGATCGCTGGGAAACAGCGCTGAACCAAGCCACACCAGGTGACCCACGCGACACAACAACGCCCCGGGCAATTTTGGAGACGTTGGAACGGCTGCTGGATGGCACGCGCCTTTCACCAGCCTCCGCCGCTCAACTCAGGCAATGGATGATCGAAGATCAGGTCGCCGACGAACTCATCCGCCCTCATGTCCCAGAAGGGTGGACAATCGGGGACAAGACCGGCGCGGGCGGCCACGGTAACCGCGCGATCATCGCTTTTCTCCAAACCCCAGAGCCACGCACCTATCTGACGGCCATCTATCTCACCGAAACAAACGCATCCTTTGCAAAACGCAACGCTGTGATTTCCGATATTGGCCGCGCAATGATCGCCGAGATTGAAGCGCATGCTGAGTGAATAAGCCCATCCGCGTGGCTAGATTTCATCCGCATCTTCCCAGCTATATGCCCAGTGCTTCAGCCCCTCTTCACCCGCAGAGGACAGGCCATAAACACCTGTCTCAACCTTATCGAACCAGCCATAATGGTTTTCACGCATCAAGCGTGTGGCGACAGAAACACCGGTCGCAACCGCAACCTCAGAACCTTTGGTTGCGCCGTGCTCTGCCAGATGCGCGGCGCATTTTAGTGCGTCCTGCCGATATGCAGTCACAATCCCGTACCGAGTCGCACCACCAGCGTTGGGATCACCCTCCAGTCGATCAAACTCCCGCAGCATGCGCGCTGCTTTGACCTTGTTCTTTCGCGGCGCGTAGGGCCCGGGATCGCACTGCACTTCGACCGCGCCATCGGCACGAACAGTGATCAGCCCCAAACCCAAACGGCGGCACATAGCCAGATTATCGCGCAGCGCGCGTCTGGCCGAACGCCCGGTAGGCTTGCTGACCCCCAGATAGACCTGATCGGTGATCTTTAGCCGCGCAATGGCCTGATGAAACAAGGCCAGAGAAAACCGCAATTTAAGCTCGACAATCACGGGGTCAGACCCTTCGCGCACCGCCATGATATCTGCCGGGCCCACTTCACCCTTCACGGTATAACCCTGACGCTCCAACAACGCCTTGATCGGGGGGTATAGATCCTGCTCGCGCTCCATGGCCCGATGCTATGGGTTTCGGGCAGAAATACCAGATGCGTCGCCTTGAATATGCTGCATTTGCATGACTAAGTCCTTGCCTGACCCATCCCGGAGGATCGCACATGCGCTTGTTGGCCCTGATCGGATTTATGCTGCTGCCCGCTGCGGTACACGCCACCTGCGAAGGGCAGGACCTGCGCCCGCTGATGTCTGCCGCCCAGCAGGACCGCCTGGTTCAATCCCTCGCCAACATTCCCTATGCGGAAGGCAACCATTGGATCGCCAGCAAAGGGGACACCACGCTGCATCTAATCGGAACGCTCCATACCAATGATCCTCGCATGGATGCGGTGGTTGAACGCCTGGCCCCTGCCCTCAGCCAGGCCGATGCCTTTTACTTCGAGGTCACTCAGACCGAGATGAAGACATTTGAACAAGGTCTCGCACAGGATCTCAGCCCGGTCATGATCACCTCAGGGCCCACACTGATCGACCTGATGAGCGCTGAGGACTGGGCGAATTTATCCAACACACTAGCGGAACGTGGCATCCCCAGCTGGATGGCGGCAAAGATGCGCCCCTGGTTTCTCAGTATGATGCTGGGCATCCCGCCCTGCCTGATGCAGAGCCCAGATGCCAAATATGGAATGGATGCGCGGCTGACCGATCTGGCCGAGGCCCATGACATCCCGCAGCATTCCCTTGAACGGGTCGAAGACCTTATGACCATGTTTGACGATCTTCCGATGCAAGATCAGGTGGAATCACTGGTTCGGATGACCGGCGCGTTACAAAGCGACGCCAATCACCTGACCACGATGGCCAACGCCTATCTGGAAGAAAAGCACGCCCAGATTCTGCAACTTGCGCGGCTACAGGGGCTTGAGGCGTCGGGACTGTCTGAAATCGAATACGCAGCCGAATGGGACCGGTTCGAACATAAGATGCTGATAGAGCGCAATGCCAATTGGATGGAGCACATCCTGAGCATCCAGAACCAGACCGCCGTCATCGCGGTGGGCGCTGGCCACTTAGGTGATGATTTCGGGCTATTGGCCTTACTGGAACAGGCCGGATACACGCTGACCCCCGCACCCTTTTAAGTATTCGGTCACTACCCACTACGCATCAGACGAACCGTCGCATGCGCGAAGCTCTTGGTGACAATTGGTTTGGACCAACCTATAAGGCGCGCAAAATTACAATCCTCAGGATACTGTCATGACAACCCTTGTATTTGGCCACAAATCTCCGGACACCGATTCCACAGGCTCACCGATCCTATGGTCCTGGTATTTGAACGAAATCAAAGGCGAACAGGCCGAGCCCGTCTTGCTGGGCGAACCCAACACCGAGGCTGCCTTTATGCTGCAGCGTTGGGACCTGCCCAAACCGCGCATCATCTCGGACGTGGAGACAGACGCACCAGTTGTCATCGTCGACACCAACAACCCCGCCGAACTGCCCGCAAGCGTCAACAACGCCGATATCCGCGCCATCATCGACCACCATAAGCTGGTTGGCGGGCTGGAAACCAAAGGCCCGATTGACATCACCGTGCGCCCGCTTGCGTGTACCGCGACGATCATGGTCGACCTGATCGGGGGCGACGCGGCCAAGATGCCAGACGCCGTCAAAGGTGCCGCGCTGACCTGCATCCTGTCGGACACGCTGGAGTTCCGCTCACCCACTACCACTGCGCATGACCGCGCCGTGGCCGAGAAACTGGCAGCGGAACTGGGCTTGGATGTCTCGGCCTATGCGGCCGATATGTTCGCAGCAAAATCGGATGTTTCGTCTTTCTCGGACGCCGAGTTGATCCGCATGGATAGCAAGGAATACGAAGTTGACGGTACCAAGTTTCGCGTCTCGGTTCTGGAAACAACAGCGCCCGGAGTTGTGCTGGACCGCAAAGACAGCCTGGCCGCTTCGATGGTAGATGTCGCCAAGGAAGACGGCGTCGATCAGGTGCTGTTGTTCGTCGTTGATATCCTGAACGAAGAAGCCACTTTGCTGGTGCCCAACGATCTGGTCAAAAGCGTTGCCGAAAAGAGCTTTGAGGCTACCGTTGATGCAGACACCGTGGTCCTGCCCGGGGTCATGAGCCGTAAGAAACAGATCATCCCAAATCTGAAAGTTTGATCGCAGACCACCTAACAGACCAAGGCGCCCATCCGGGCGCCTTTCTTCTTTTTGCGAGGCTCTGCCTCGCGCTCCGGGATATTTAGAGCCAGATGAATAAAAGATCCCTGCTTCATCTGGCCCGAAATATCCCAGGGGAGCCGTCCAAAGGGCGGCGGGGGCAGAGCCCCCTCTGGCAAAACCTGTTTCCGTCTGCCATAGCCTAGGCCACCCGCGCCCCAACGCTGAAAGAAAGCCAATGACCCAGATCATCTCCTCGCTGACCGAGATTTCGGACCGTTACAAAGCGCTGTTTGTTGACCTCTGGGGATGCGTCCACAACGGTATTACGGCGTTTCCCGAAGCGGTGGCTGCATTGCAATCCTATCGTGCGGCGGGCGGTTTGGTTGTTCTGGTGACCAACTCGCCCAAACCACGGGCCGGAGTGGCCTCGCAATTGGCGCAGTTCAATGTGCCAGCCGATGCTTATGACACCATCGCGACCAGCGGAGATTCCGCCCGGTCTGCAATGTTCCGCGGCGTCGTTGGGCACAAGGTCTATTTCATGGGGGAATGGGAGCGCGACGCTGGTTTTTTCGAGCCACTGAAGCTGCTGGATCACCCGATCCATATCGACCGTGTGCCGCTGGATCAGGCTGAAGGGATCGTATGTTGCGGGCCCTTTGATCCCATGGCGGACCCGGATGTGAACCGCGCGGATTTCCTGTATGCCAAGCAAATGGGGATGAAACTGCTATGCGCAAACCCGGATATCGTGGTCGATCGGGGCGAGGTACGCGAGTGGTGCGCCGGGGCTCTGGCGAAGCTGTATACTGAGATGGGAGGCGAAAGCCTCTATTTCGGCAAACCTCATCCCCCGATCTACGATTTGGCCCGTCGCAGGCTACAAGAACTGGGCGCAGACATCCCGGATGGGGACATCCTGGCCATTGGTGATGGCCCCCACACCGACATTCTGGGTGGTATGGGTGAGGGAATCGATACGCTGTTTATCTCGGGCGGTTTGGCCGCAGCTGAAACAAAAACAACACATCATCCGCACGAAGAATCCCTAACTGGCTATATTCAAAAAGAAAAGATCAACCCAACCTACACGATTGGGCGTTTGAGATAGAAATTTTGGGCTTGATTTTCTGCAGTTGCGAAGTAATAAAGTTGCCATTCTAGGGCGATCAGTGGATTTTTGTTTCACGATCGATGTCGAGTGAGGGCAACATGTTGGACAATCTTCCGCGCGGAACGATCTGTATCGAAGACATCGAAATGGGCATGACCCGTTACTTGCGCAAAGTGGTGACAGACGAAGATATCGAGATGTTTGCCCAGGTGTCCACCGACCGGAACCCGGTGCATCTGGATGATGACTATGCGCGCGATACGATCTTTGAGGGCCGTATTGCACATGGGATGCTAACAGCGGGTCTGATCTCGGCCGTGATTGGCGAACAACTGCCGGGCCATGGCACAGTTTACATGGGCCAGTCGCTGAAGTTCCTGGCCCCGGTGCGTCCCGGCGATATGGTCTATGCCGAGGTCAAAGTGATCGACATCGAATTCTCCAAGCGCCGCGTCAAACTGGATTGTCATTGCTCGGTCGATGGGAAGAAGGTTCTGATCGGCGAAGCCATGGTGCTGGCCCCGTCGCGTAAATTCGACTGATCAGAGTTAAACCGATCCCGATCAATCGCCGATTGCGTTCGCGCGAGATTAAAAACGCTTGGGCTTTCTGCCTGAGTGGAAAGGTCGGTAGCATTGCAGCCGGGAATTTCCCAATCACTCGGATGAGGTGCTTGAACATAGCTGGGATGAACAGTACCCACTTCGCATGCAGATCATCCGAGACTTCCAGTTTGTTGAGCAAAAAGATCGCGGCGCGAGCGTGGCGATCGGGAATTTTGATGGCGTGCACCTTGGGCATCAGTCCGTCATCGCGCTGGCCCGCAACGCGGCCCCTGATGCGCCGCTGGGTGTTTTGACGTTCGAGCCACATCCGCGTGAGTATTTTGCCCCCGACACACAGCCCTTTCGGTTGATGCGCGGGAATGCGCGGGCGCACCGGCTGGAAAAGATGGGCGTGGAAAAACTGTATGAACTGCCCTTCAACGCTGCACTCGCTGGTCTGTCACCCGAAGAGTTTGCCCGCAATGTGATCTGCGATGGCCTCGGCCTGTCGCATGTCGTTGTCGGCGCCGATTTCTGCTTTGGCAAAGGGCGCAGCGGAACGGCAGACGATCTGGTCCGCTTTGGGCAGGATATGGGATTTGGCGTGACCATCGCACCGCTGATGGAGCGCTCCGACAACGTGGTATCCTCGACCGCGATCCGCACAGCACTCAGCGAAGGCCACCCGCGGGACGCTGCCACCATGCTCGGCCACTGGCACCGGATCGAAGGTGAAGTGATCGGGGGTGAGCAGCGCGGGCGCGAGTTGGGTTTTCCCACCGCCAATATGTCCATCGAAGGGCTGCACCCACCAAAATTCGGTGTCTATGCCGTATTGGTCGATGTGCTGGATGGCCCGCATCAGGGCAGCTATCACGGCGCGGCGTCAGTTGGGGTGCGGCCCATGTTCAACGGTGAAGTGCCCAATATTGAAACCTTCCTTTTCGACTTTTCAGGCGATCTCTACGGGGCGACTCTGTCGGTGGGTTTGATTGACTTCCTGCGCCCGGAACTGACCTTTGACGGGCTGGACGCCCTTATCGTGCAAATGGATGCGGATTGCGAAAAGGCGCGCAGCATTTTGGGCAGCCTATGAGCACAGACCCGATTGAACGCACAGGCTTGCCTGCCCGATTCTGGGAACGCAAACCCCTGCGCAAGATGAACCAGCGCGAGTGGGAAGCTTTGTGCGACGGCTGCGGCAAATGTTGCCTGAACAAGCTGGAAGACGAGGACAGTGGCGAGGTTGCCCTGACCTGCGTTGCTTGCCGATTGCTGGATGATAAAAGCTGCCGGTGCACGCAATATGATATCCGACATCAATTTGTGCCCGAATGTATCGTCATGACGCCCGACAATATCGACGATCACGCCTATTGGTTGCCGCAAACCTGCGCCTATCGTCTGCTCTGGGAAGGCAAGCGGTTGTACGATTGGCACCCTCTGATATCCGGCACGCCGGACAGCGTGCACGCGGCGGGCGTTTCCGTTCAGGGGCGCACCGTTTCCGAGTTTGAAACCCCCATGGAAGAGTGGGAAGACCACATTATTGAGGAGCCAACCTAATGTTCTTTGCCTCTGACAATTCCGGCCCGGTCCATCCCAATGTTCTGGCCAAACTGGCTGAAGCCAATCAGGGCTATCAGATGGCCTATGGGGCGGACACGATGATGGATGAGGTTCGCGCACGCATTCGCGAAATCTTCGAGTCTCCGAACGCTGCGGTCTACCTGGTGGCAACCGGGACGGCGGCGAATTCGCTGGCTCTGGCCACCTTGTCCAACCCGTGGGAGACGATCTTTTGTTCGCCAGTTGCCCACATTCACGAGGATGAGTGCAACGCGCCCGAATTCTACAGCGGAGCCAAGCTGACGCTTGTTCCGGGCGGTGACAAGATGGCGCCCGAAGCGTTGCGGGGTTCGATCCTTGGAGAGGAAACACGCGGCGTTCACGGCCCGCAGCGCGGGCCCGTGTCGATCACGCAGGTGACTGAACGCGGATCGGTCTATACGCTGGAAGAGTTGCAAGCGCTCTGCGCCGTGGCCAAGGAATTCGAGCTGCCTGTGCATCTGGACGGCGCACGTTTCTCCAACGCTTTGGTTGCTTTGAACTGTTCGCCCGCCGAGATGACATGGAAAGCTGGCGTAGATGCGGTCAGTTTTGGCGGCACCAAGAACGGGCTTTTGGGTGTCGAAGCCGTTGTATTCTTTGACGAAAGCAAGGCATGGGAGTTTGAGTTGCGCCGCAAACGCGGGGCGCATCTGTTTTCCAAACACCGCTACCTGTCCGCCCAGATGGCGGCCTATCTGGATGATGACCTGTGGCTGAAACTGGCGCGACAGGCAAATGCAAACGCAGCCCGGCTGGCCGATGGTCTGCGTGAAAAAGGGGCCGAGTTTCTGCATGAACCGCAGGCCAATATGATCTTTGCCTCATTCTCACGCGCACAGCACAAGCAGTTACACGAGGCGGGTGCCGCCTATCACCTCTGGGGTGATACGCTGGACGGTGAAGATGAGAGCGAGTTGCTCGCCTGCCGACTGGTCTGCGCCTGGTCGATCGGGGCTGAGGATATCGATCGCTTTCTCAATCTGCTTTGAGCGGGCTTCGACTTTCCCAAAACTCATCAAGCAGCGCCGCTGTTTCGACCGGATGTGAAATCGGCAGCATATGCCCTGCGCCCAACACTTTGGTGTGGGTTGCATCGGGCAAGCGCTGTTTTAGCCCATTGCAAATGGCTGGCATCACCGGATGACTTTCGGACCCGCTCAACAGCAGGATTGGCATTGAGGCGCGCTTTAGGGTTTCAGGGGCGAGCAACCCAAACGCGTCATCATAAAGCGCCGCATGAACAGCGGGGACTGAATCAATACCTCGCACCATACTGGCCCGTGTACGTTCCGGTAGATCAGCCCATTTGGGGCTGTTCTGTGTGCTCCACATTCGGTTGAACAGCCGCGCCGCCAAAGTCTTGTCGCCTGCGGCAAAGGCCGCAGCAATGGGTGACGCATCCCGCTCATGTTGTTCAAAAGCAGCGTGCGCGTCCTGTTTTGCAATGGCAAAGAAAACCGGTTCAATCAGAACCAAACTGCGAACGCGTTCGGGATGTTCAATTGCCAGCCGAAGCGCGATCATGGCCCCGAACGAATGACCGATCATATCCATGGGTTCAGGCAACTCTGCAGCAGACAATCGGCTGACCAGGTCGAAATAATCATCCTGCCCGTCCCAATCCGGACTACAACCATGTGACAGCATATCCGGCGCAGTAGTGCAGACCTTTGGGCTTAGCGCTGCGGCCAATCCGGACCACGCGCCAGAATGCGCGATGGTGCAATGAAGGGCAAACAGTTTTCGCGGGCCCTCCCCTATTCGTCTGACATAGGTCGAGGGCTGTGGTTCGGAAGGAAATGTCACCCTTTCAGTTCAGCCAGATGCCGGTCGAGGTCGTCCAATCGGTCTTGCCCCCAGAACCTTTGATCATCTGGCGTGATGTAGAACGGCGCACCGAACACGCCTCGGTCTACGGCCTCTTCCAGATTGGCGGCATAGGTTTCCGCCCCAACCAAAAGCCCACTATTGGCCAGATCCGGGTCAAACCCGGCATCAGACAGGCAGGACCGGATCACATCATCTTGTGCCACATCCCTTTCTTCAGCCCAGCAAGCGCGCAACAGCGAATGGCACAGCTTACCTACATCGCCTGATTCATCCTTGATCGCCGCGATCACCGCATAGGACGACGGTGCCATATTGGTAGGCCAATGCGCCGGTTGCAGATTGAAATCCATACCCAGATTTCTGGACTGCCGCAGCAGCTCTTGCGCGCGGTATTCGATGCGAGAGATATGCCTGTCTTTCGGCGGAATACCCCCGGTGCGTGCGAACAGGGCCATGATATCCAGCGGTTTGTAGTTAATCGTCGCTCCATGCTTCGCTGCGACCTCCTCCAGTCGGGTGCCGGCAAGGTAGCTATAGGGCGAAATTGTCGCAAAATAGTAGTCAATCTGGGTCATGTTCACTTTCTCCGCTGCGTTACCTTTGCGGGACGGTAGACCCATGCTAAGCGGTGTCAACATCACGAATCTGTCACATTGCCAAAGCTGCCCGGGGACCTCAGCCGATGCCGACACTTCACGAACCCAAGCTTATCGCTGGGAACGCCAATCTTCCGCTTGCCGAAACCATCGCACGCCGCATGAGCTTGCATCGCGGTGTTGACCAGGGACTGGTCGATGCGCGGGTAGAACGGTTCAATGATGGCGAGATTTTCGTCGAAGTTTTTGAGAACGTACGCGGTGAGGATATGTTCATTATCCAACCGACCTCGAACCCGGCGAACGACAACCTGATGGAGCTACTGATTATCGCCGACGCGCTGCGCCGGTCCTCTGCTCAGCGCATCACCGCAGTGATCCCGTATTTCGGCTATGCCCGCCAGGATCGACGCACTAAAGCGCGCACGCCGATCAGCGCCAAACTGGTGGCAAACATGCTGACCGGCGCCGGGATCGAACGTGTTTTGACCATGGATCTGCACGCCGCCCAGATTCAGGGGTTCTTTGATATCCCGGTCGACAACCTCTATGCCTCGCCGATTTTTGCGTTGGATGTGAAAACCCAGTTCAAGAACAATCTAGACGAGATCATGGTGGTCTCACCCGATGTCGGCGGTGTGGCCCGCGCGCGGGAACTGGCCAAACGGATCAACGCGCCGCTATCGATCGTGGATAAGCGCCGCGAAAAAGCCGGTGAAGTCGCAGAAATGACCGTGATCGGGGACGTGAAGGACAAGATCTGTCTGATAGTAGACGACATGTGCGACACCGCCGGAACGCTCTGTAAAGCAGCGCAGGTGCTGTTGGACAATGGTGCCAAAGAGGTCCATTCCTACATCACACATGGCGTCATGAGCGGCCCGGCGGTCGAGCGTGTGACGAACTCGGTCATGAAGTCGCTCGTGCTGACAGATACCATCCAGCCGACGCCCGAAGTTGCGAAAGCCCCGAACATCCGCGTCGTACCGACTGCACCGATCTTTACGCAGGCCATTCTGAATATCTGGAACGGCACCAGCGTGTCGTCGCTGTTTGAGGACAAGACGCTGACGCCAATCTACGAGTCGCTCTATCACATGGACTGAGTTCGAGGGTGGGCGCAGACCCATCGTTCGACCCATATTGAACAGGATATCGGTGAGATGACCGCAATCAGACGTATCGTCCTTTCCAGCGACCATGCCGCAATCGATCTGCGACAGGCGGTTGCAGCCCATATCTCGGCGCAAGGCTGGGATGTTTTGGATATCGGTCCGACGACGCCGGAAAGCACGCACTACCCCAAACACGGCAAGGCTGCTGCTCAGGCCGTGGCATCGGGCGATTGTCAGCTGGGCATCATCCTTTGTGGCACCGGCCAGGGCATCATGATGGCGGCCAATAAAGTACCGGGCATTCGTTGTGGCGTGTGTTCCGATACCTTTTCGGCCCGCATGATCCGCCAGCACAACGATGCCAACATGCTCTCCATCGGCGCCCGCGTCGTAGGCGAAGGTACGGCACTGGATATCGTGGATGCGTTTCTGGGTGCTGAATTTGAAGGCGGCCGACATGCGACCCGCGTGGATATGATTGAGGCAGAGGACGGTTAGGCACCGTAGTCTCTACGAAATGTGCCAATCATCTGGATGCGCCACCTCACCGAAGGCTGTCCAACTCACCCGAATGCGTGCGATCCGGGTATCAGACCAAGTGCGGAACACCGCAGTAAACCCCTCGGGCGTCACATCCACAGCTTTGACTTCGGCGCGCAATGCGGACGATGTATCTACATCCCAGAGCGATATTCCGACCTGAACCACTGGCGCGGTGCGGAAGGCTTCGGTGAACCGGATCGCAGATCGGCGTTCGCGCGGGCCCTCGCCCGTCCACATGTCGCCCCCTTCGGCGAACTCGGAAAACAGCACCTCTTCGCCCTGATCGATGCCGATGGGATGGGTTAGAAATTTCTTCATTCTGTCATCATTGTTCTTGAATTCCAGAAACCTACTCTGCCTTTTTGGCGAAAGCACGACAAAAAACGGCCCCGCAAAAGCGAGGCCGTTCAAGTGTTGCGCTGTTGAACCTGTTATAGGCTCATATGCGTTCCAAGGGCTTCCATATCGGCCAGCAGCTTGGCGGCATCGTCGACGATGGTCTGATCGTCACCGGCCTTGGCGGCCTCGTGCGAGGCGCGCGCCTCTTCGATCATCTCATCCAGATGCGACCGGGTCACTTCCGAGACCGGGATGGCCTTTTCGGCCAGAACCGACAAGCTGTCGCCGTTGATCTGGGCAAACCCACCGGTGACTAGGTATTCGCTGGACCCTTCGGGTGCCTCGACCTTCAGCAGACCGGGGCGCAGCGTGGTGATGGTGGGGGCATGATCAGGCATCGCCGTCATGTCCCCGTCCGCGCCGGGAATCTGGACCGCGCTGGCCTCAAGCGAAGCAAGGCTCCGCTCGGGGCTGACGAGGTCGAATTGCATCGTGTTTGCCATCAGGGATACTCCTTAGGCGGCTTCTGCGGCCATCTTTTCCGCTTTGGCGATTACTTCGTCGATGCCGCCAACCATCAGGAAGGCTGCCTCGGGCAGGTGATCGTATTCGCCAGCCACAACAGCTTTGAACGATGCGATGGTCACGTCCAGAGGAACCTGAACGCCCGGCGAACCGGTGAAGACTTCGGCAACGTCGAACGGCTGCGACAGGAAGCGCTCGATCTTACGGGCACGGGCCACGGTCAGTTTGTCTTCTTCCGACAGTTCGTCCATGCCGAGGATGGCGATGATGTCCTGCAGCGACTTGTAGCGCTGGAGGATCTGCTGAACGTCGGTTGCAACCGCGTAGTGCTCTTCACCAACGATGGCCGGGTCCAGCAGACGCGACGACGAGTCGAGCGGGTCAACAGCCGGGTAGATACCCTTTTCCGAGATCGCACGGTTCAGAACGGTGGTCGCATCCAAGTGAGCAAAAGATGTTGCCGGCGCGGGGTCGGTAAGGTCATCCGCAGGCACGTAGATCGCCTGCACGGATGTGATCGAGCCCGACTTCGTCGAGGTGATGCGTTCCTGCAGGGCGCCCATATCGGTCGCCAGCGTCGGCTGGTAGCCCACCGCCGAAGGAATACGACCCAGCAGAGCCGAAACCTCTGAGCCCGCCTGTGTAAAGCGGAAGATGTTGTCGACGAAGAACAGAACGTCGGTACCGGACTGGTCGCGGAACTGCTCGGCCAGGGTCAGACCTGTCAGAGCAACACGGGCACGCGCACCCGGAGGTTCGTTCATCTGACCGTAAACCAGGGCAACCTGCGATTCCGACAGGTTGTCGGGCTTGATCACGTTGGATTCGATCATCTCGTGATACAGGTCATTGCCTTCACGGGTCCGTTCACCAACACCCGCGAACACCGAGAAGCCCGAGTGCACTTTTGCGATGTTGTTGATCAGTTCCATGATCAGAACGGTCTTGCCAACGCCGGCACCGCCGAACAGGCCGATTTTACCGCCTTTGGCGTAAGGGGCCAGCAGGTCCACAACCTTGATGCCTGTGACCAGAACTTCCGACTCGGTCGACTGTTCTGCAAAAGTCGGTGCAGGCTGGTGGATTGCTCGGGCTTCGCTTGCCTCAACCGGGCCTTTTTCGTCGATCGGCTCGCCGACCACGTTCAGGATGCGGCCCAAGGTGGCGTTGCCAACAGGAACCGAGATCGGAGCGCCGGTGTCGGTCACGGCTTCGCCGCGAACAAGACCTTCGGTCGCGTCCATCGCAATGGTACGGACTGTGTTTTCACCCAGGTGCTGAGCAACTTCCAACACCAGGCGCTTGCCGTTGTTGGTGGTTTCCAGCGCGTTCAGAATTTCAGGCAGCGCATCATCGAACTGCACGTCAACGACGGCCCCGATGATCTGTGTGACTTTGCCTTTTGCATTCGCCATGTTTCGTCTCCGGTTTGTCTCTACAGCGCTTCGGCGCCGGAAATAATTTCAATCAGCTCGTTGGTGATCACGGCCTGACGCGAGCGGTTGAACTGGATCGTCAGCTTGTCGATCATCTCACCCGCGTTGCGTGTCGCGTTGTCCATCGCGGACATCCGTGCACCCTGTTCGGACGCTCCGTTTTCGAGCAGAGCCGAGAAGATCGCGGTTGCAACCCCCTTGGGCAGCAGGTCGGCAAGAATGGCCTCTTCGCTGGGCTCGTAGTCGAAAATGGCACCGCTATCGTCACCCGCCGCATCGTCCTCGAACGAGGCGGGAATGACCTGCTGCGCCGTCGGGATCTGGGTCACAACGTTGACGAACTTCGAATAGAAGATCGTGGCAACATCGAACTCACCCCCGTCAAAGCGGGACAGGACGTCCTTGGCGATGTCTTGCGCGTTGGTGTAGCCAATGCGCTTGACCTCGCTCAGGTCGACATGCCCAACGAACAGATCGCTAAAATCACGCTTGAGCGCGTCGCGGCCTTTTTTGCCGACGGTCAAAACTTTGACCGTCTTGCCCTGGCCGCGCAGCTCGTCCGCCTTTTGGCGGGCCAGCTTGGCAATGTTCGAATTGAAGCCGCCACACAGGCCGCGTTCAGCTGTCATCACAACCAGCAGATGGACATCATCACTGCCCGTACCCCGGAGCAGCTTGGGGGCGCTGTCGCTGCCCCCGACCGACGCCGCCAGCCCCGCCATAACGGCATTGAACCGCTCGGCATAGGGGCGCGAGGCTTCGGCAGATTCCTGGGCTCGGCGCAGTTTTGCTGCCGCGACCATCTGCATGGCCTTGGTGATCTTACGGGTCGATTTGACCGACTCGATCCTGTTTTTAAGGTCCTTCAGACTAGGCATCGGAACCTCCTATCAAGCGAAGGTTGCGGCGTATTCGTCGATCGCTGCCTTGATCTTGTCGGACGCTTCACCTTTGACCTTCGGATCTTCGTCGGTGATCCACTTCAGCAGGTCAGCATGCTTGCCACGCAGGTGCGCCAGCAGACCGGCCTCGTAGCGGCCAACATCCGAGACGTCGATCTTGTCGAGGTAACCGTTGGTGCCTGCGAAGATGACGCAGACGATTTCCGCGTTGGTCAGCGGCGAGTACTGCGGCTGTTTCATCAGCTCGGTCAGACGCGCACCACGATTCAGCAGCTGCTGGGTTGCGGCGTCGAGGTCCGAACCAAACTGCGCAAAGGCCGCCATTTCGCGGTATTGAGCCAGTTCCAGCTTAACCGGGCCAGCAACCGATTTCATCGCATCGGTCTGAGCCGACGAGCCTACACGCGAAACTGACAGACCGGTGTTCACAGCAGGACGGATGCCCTGGTAGAACAGTTCGGTCTCAAGGAAGATCTGACCGTCGGTGATCGAGATCACGTTGGTCGGAATAAACGCCGAAACGTCACCACCCTGCGTTTCGATAACCGGCAGAGCGGTCAGCGAGCCTGCGCCGAAATCTTCGTTCAGCTTCGCCGAACGTTCCAGCAGACGGGAGTGTAGGTAGAAAACGTCGCCAGGATAGGCTTCACGTCCGGGCGGACGGCGCAGCAGCAGCGACATCTGACGATAGGACACAGCCTGTTTCGACAGGTCATCATAGATGATCAGAGCGTGGCGGCCATTGTCGCGGAAGTACTCGGCCATGGCAGTTGCGGCGTATGGCGCCAGGAACTGCATCGGCGCCGGATCGGACGCGGTCGCGGCCACAACGATCGAGTATTCAATCGCGCCGGATTCTTCCAGCTTCTTCACCAGCTGCGCAACGGTCGAACGCTTCTGACCAACCGCAACATACACGCAGTACAGTTTCTTCGACTCGTCGTCGCCAGCGGCTTCGTTGTAGACCTTCTGGTTCAGGATGGTGTCCAGAGCCACAGCGGTTTTACCGGTCTGACGGTCACCAATGATCAGTTCCCGCTGGCCACGGCCAATCGGGATCATCGCGTCGACCGATTTCAGGCCAGTTGCCATCGGCTCGTGCACCGATTTACGCGGGATGATGCCTGGGGCTTTAACGTCTGCAACGCCACGCTTCGAGGCGTTGATCGGGCCTTTGCCGTCCAGCGGGTTGCCCAGACCGTCAACAACACGGCCCAGCAGCTCATCCCCGATCGGAACGTCCACGATCGAGTTGGTGCGTTTAACAGTGTCACCTTCTTTGATGTCACGGTCAGAACCGAAGATAACAACACCCACGTTGTCGCTTTCCAGGTTCAGGGCCATGCCCATGATGCCACCGGGGAATTCGACCATCTCACCGGCTTGCACGTTGTCCAGGCCGTATACACGGGCAATCCCGTCACCGACGCTCAGCACGCGGCCGATCTCGGCCACTTCGGCTTCCTGACCAAAATTCTTGATCTGGTCCTTCAGGATTGCAGAAATCTCTGCAGCTTGGATTCCCATTTATCCGACCTCTTTCATTGCATTCTGTAGGGAGTTGAGCTTCGAACGGATCGAACTATCGATCATTTTCGAGCCCACTTTAACGACAAGACCGCCGATGAGGCTTTCATCAACGGTCGCATTTATTGTCACAGTCTTGCCCACACGCTCGGACAGCGTTTTGGACAGTTTTTCCAGTTGTGTCTTGGTCAGCGCCTTGGCCGAGGCGACATCGGCGGTCACTTCGCCACGCTCTTCTGCCAGCATCTCGCGCAGAACCTGCACCAGTTGAGGCACCACGAACAGACGGCGCTTTTGTGCCATCAGGCCCAGCGTATTGCTGAGAAGGGTATTCAGACCCATTTTTGAAGCGATTGCTGCAATCGCGCCCTCTTGCTCGGCGCGGGAAACAAGCGGCGAAGCAATCAGATCGCGCAAATCGGCGCTTTCACCCAAAGCTGCTGCCAGATCGTTGATTCCGGTTTCCAGACCTTCAAGGTCGTTATTCTCTTTCGCGATCTCGAAGATCGCAGTGGCATAGCGCTCGGCGATGCCTGTGGAAATCGAAGCTGGTTCGGACACGTCCACCCTTCCGATATTTTAGGCCCCGAAAACCGCGCGCGCAGCCACCCCGGGGGCGTGAAGAAACCCCGTCCTTAAAGGGCGGGGATCAAAATCACCGGGGATGTAGCAGAGGTGAACCAACCTAGCAACATAATATAGTGACGATGAATTTATCCACAAAACGTTTAAATTCAGCAAGTTAGAAAAAGTGCGACGCTTTGAACCTGTCTGACCGTTTGAAAAATGTTTCGAAACTGTAGATTTTTGCGATTCCTGCGGCCTATTTGCCGCGGATTTGCATCTGAATTCGCCTCAAAACGACGACATTGTGTCAAGCCGGTCTCAGCAATCCGTCGGATGCTTTGATCGGTCGTCTCACCGCATCTTTCGTCAAGCTGCCACTGGGTGGGCGCAGGTGTTTGCTCACCTCAACCATCAGCACGCCGCCCGCCATGATTGTTGGCAAACGCTGACCGGTTTTTTCAATCAGCCCGCTGGATTTCAGCCAGTACTTTCGAAACGAGGGCAGCAGATACAAGGCAGAACAGTGATTTTCGGGCACGAAATGATGGGCCTTCAGCTGATTTTCCAGCTGTGTCGCAGAATAGGGTCGCCCATATCCAAACGGGGTTTTATCCGACCGAGACCATAGACCCGCCCGGTTCGGCACCACAAAAAAGGCCCTGCCACCTGGACCAAGCACACGCCAGCATTCCTCAAGTAACTGACTTGGCCGCTCTGATGTCTCAAGCCCATGCATCACCACCAACTTGTCCACATGTCCGGTCTCAATCGGCCACATGGTTTCTTCAGTCAGAACCGAAACATTCGGCATCCCTGCGGGCCACGGCATCACCCCCTGTGGCCCCGGCATCAGGCCGATCACACGACGCGCATCCTTCAGGTATGGCCGCAGGAGCGGCACTGCAAAGCCAAAGCCGGCAACCGTTTGCCCCTTGGCCTCGGGCCACAGGTCCAGCAGGCGACCGCGAATTGCGCCCTGTGCCGCGCGCCCCAAAGTGCTGCGGTAGTAAAAATTCCTGAGATCCTGCACATCAAGATGCATTGCGGTGACCTGATCAATCGGCTTAGCTGGGCGCAGTCTAGCAACGAAAGGGCAAAAGACCATGCCTCTTGAGATCGTAACTATCCCGTGTCTCAGAGATAACTACGCTTTTCTGGCGCATGATGCCGCCTCTGGCCAGACCGCGTTAGTGGACGCGCCAGAACCCGGCCCGATTCTGGCCGAACTGCACCAACGTGGGTGGACTTTGAGCCACGTGTTGCTGACGCATCATCACTGGGATCATGTCGATGGCCTGCCGAGCATTCTAGAGAAGCACTCAGCAAAAGTAATTGGTGCGGCCGCAGATGCCCATCGTCTGCCACCACTGGACCAACAGGTGTCGGAAGGAGATATTTTCGAACTGGGTGGCGAACCGGTCGAGGTGCTGGACGTCTCAGGGCACACGGTAGGTCACATCGCATTTTACCTGCCCGACAGCGCAACTGTCTTCACCGCAGATAGCCTGATGGCTTTGGGTTGTGGCCGCCTGTTCGAGGGGACGCCCGCACAAATGTGGTCATCACTCAACAAGCTGGCGGCGTTACCCGACGAAACAATCGTCTGCTCGGGCCACGAGTATACACAATCCAACGCCAAATTCGCCCTCACGGTCGATCCTGACAACGCAGATTTGCTGCAACGCGTGGCGGATATTGAGCGAGCAAGGGCTGCGGGGCAACCAACAGTGCCCTCAACATTGGCGCTGGAAAAAGCAACAAATCCGTTTCTGCGCGCAGCAGATTCTGCGATTCAGGCGCATCTGGGCATGATTGGCGCTGATCCCGCTTTGGTTTTTGCCGAAATCAGGGCTAGAAAAGACCGGTTCTGATGCCTATTTCCCCCTCTTCACGGCCACGGTCACAACAAATGTGACTGTCAAGTGAAAGAAAACCCTTGAAGCCGGGCCACGATCAACCAAACTCTAATACTATGAGGACATGGTTGGGATGGGGATCCGGCCGACAGCCCGCCCCCTTCTGACCCAAGACAGAGGAGCACCCGCGTGCCTTCATTCTCGAGCACATTAGAACAAGCCATCCACGCGGCCCTGGCGGCTGCGAATGAACGGCGACATGAGTTTGCAACACTGGAGCATCTGCTTCTGGCGCTTCTGGAAGAACCCGACGCGATCCGCGTCATGAAAGCCTGTAGCGTCGATCTGGATGAGCTGCGTAGCACTTTGGTCGAGTTTATCGACGAAGATTTGTCGAACCTTGTTACCGATATCGACGGATCAGAGGCCGTTCCAACGGCTGCTTTCCAGCGCGTGATCCAGCGCGCCGCGATCCACGTCCAAAGCTCTGGTCGTACCGAAGTAACAGGCGCCAACGTGTTGGTGGCCATCTTCGCTGAGCGCGAAAGCAACGCAGCTTATTTCCTGCAGGAACAGGACATGACCCGTTACGACGCGGTCAACTTCATCGCGCATGGTGTTGCCAAGGACCCTGCCTATGGCGAAAGCCGTACAGTTTCGGGCGCGGATCAGGCCGAGGAAGAGGTTCAGGCCAGTGCTGGTGAGGGCGAGCAGAAGGAAAGCGCTCTGGCGAAATACTGCGTCGACCTGAACTCCAAATCGCGGGCTGGCGATGTGGATCCGCTGATCGGGCGTTCGGATGAGGTTGAACGCTGCATCCAGGTCCTGTGCCGTCGTCGCAAGAACAACCCGCTCCTGGTGGGCGATCCGGGTGTTGGCAAAACCGCTATTGCCGAAGGCCTGGCCCACAAGATCGTGGGCGGTGAGGCACCCGATGTGCTGTCTGAAACCACTATCTACTCGCTCGATATGGGTGCCCTACTTGCTGGGACGCGCTATCGCGGCGATTTCGAGGAACGCCTCAAAGCGGTTGTGACCGAGTTGGAAGATCATCCCGACGCAGTCCTGTTTATTGACGAGATTCACACAGTCATCGGCGCCGGGGCGACCTCTGGCGGCGCGATGGATGCGTCCAACCTGCTGAAACCTGCGTTGCAGGGCGGCAAGCTTCGCACCATGGGCTCGACCACCTACAAGGAATTCCGTCAGCACTTCGAAAAAGACCGCGCGCTGAGCCGCCGGTTCCAGAAGATCGACGTGAACGAGCCTTCGGTTGAAGACAGCGTGAAAATCCTGCGTGGCCTGAAACCGTATTTCGAAGAGCATCACGACATCAAATATACCGCAGATGCAATCAAGACTGCGGTTGAATTGGCAGCACGCTATATCAACGACCGGAAACTGCCTGACAAGGCCATCGACGTGATTGACGAAGCAGGTGCTGCTCAGCATCTCGTTGCCGAAAGCAAGCGTCGCAAGACCATTGGCGTCAAAGAGATCGAGGCTGTCGTGGCCAAAATTGCGCGCATCCCGCCGAAGAATGTCACCAAGGATGATGCCGCGGTTCTGAAAGATCTCGAAGCCTCGCTGAAACGCGTCGTGTTTGGGCAAAATTTGGCAATCGAAGCACTTTCCAGCGCGATCAAATTGGCTCGCGCCGGTCTACGTGAGCCTGAAAAGCCCATCGGCAACTACCTGTTCGCTGGTCCCACCGGTGTGGGTAAAACCGAAGTTGCAAAACAGCTGGCCGATACGCTGGGCGTAGAGCTGCTGCGCTTCGATATGTCGGAATACATGGAGAAACACGCCGTCAGCCGTTTGATTGGTGCCCCTCCGGGCTATGTCGGCTTCGATCAGGGCGGTCTGCTGACCGATGGCGTCGACCAGCATCCGCATTGCGTGTTGCTGCTAGACGAGATCGAAAAGGCGCACCCGGATGTGTTCAACATCCTGCTGCAGGTCATGGACCATGGCGAGTTGACCGACCACAATGGCCGGACCGTGAATTTCCGCAATGTGGTGCTGATCATGACCTCTAATGCGGGCGCGCAGGAACAGGCCAAGGCCGCCATCGGCTTTGGACGTGACCGGCGCGAGGGTGAGGACACCGCCGCGATCGAGCGTATGTTCACACCAGAATTCCGCAACCGTTTGGATGCCGTGATCTCCTTCGCGCCGCTGCCGAAAGAGGTCATCTTGCAAGTGGTCGAGAAATTCGTGCTGCAGCTTGAAGCTCAATTGCTAGATCGCGGAGTGACCATCGATCTGACACCCAAGGCTGCAGAGTGGCTGGCTGACAAGGGATACGACGACAAGATGGGCGCCCGCCCGCTTGGCCGCGTGATCCAAGAGCACATCAAGAAGCCTCTGGCCGAGGAGCTGCTGTTTGGCAAATTGGCCAAGGGTGGCGTGGTGCGCGTGTCGGTTAAGAAAGGTGAGCTTAACCTTGAAATCCTCGGCCCCGATCAGCCGCGAATTCCGGGGGACAAGCCGCCATTGCTGACAGCTGACTAACGGCTGGCTACATTTATCCACGAAGTTGAGCGCCCGATGACCATCCGTCGTCGGGCGCTTTTTCTGCGGCTAGGGAGTGGAACAAAGATAATTTCATATAGCTCTGATAGCTCAGGCGACGGAAAAACCTCGCTCTTGCGTTTCAATTCCATAACACATCAGCGAGGGAGAACGGTGTGACCACCAAGATTGCCATTATCTGGAGCACCGCGTTTGCCATCTCAGCCGTTGCGGTTGTTGCCACAGCTCAGCATCGGTTCCGTTATCATGACGAAACACAGACCAGACCACTGGATTTGGTTCCGGCAACCGTTGACCCAGGCAAAAGCCGATCGAAAGTAAATATGACCGGCTCGAACATCAAACTGTCGGCCAACGGTATCCCGGATCATCTGGTGGGACAGTTTCCAAATCGCGGCAACCCGCACCAAGTCTCAACTCAGAACGTCAAGCTGAGCGTTCCTGCCAACCCCAGAAGCACCGAAAACGTAACACCGCTGCGCATGGGGTGGAATTTTGGTGTTTCATTGAACGGCATTGTGTTCGACCCGCTCGCTGCGGAATTCTGGCATGGGGATCCGAATTCGGGCTGGTCGTACAATGCCCTAGGCGGTGCGATCGCCTTAGGTCTGGATGCCAACTATGCGCATGTTCAACCGAACGGTAAGTATCACTACCACGGCATCCCAACCGGCCTGATCGAGCTAATAAACTGGTCACCTGAACGGCATTCGCCCCTGATTGGATACGCCGCAGACGGGTTTCCGATTTACGCCATGACGGGGGTTGTCAACGGGCGCGTGACCGAAATGACCCCATCTTATCGCTTGAAATCCGGCAACCGCCCCGGCGGGAACGGCCCAAGCGGACGATACGACGGTACGTTCAACGAGGATTACGTTCATACATCTGGCCATGGCACGCTGGATCAATGCAACGGCGCATTCACGGTATCTGCGGAGTATCCTGACGGGACATATGCCTACTTTCTAACCGAGGATTACCCGGTGGTTCCGCGCTGTTTCAAAGGGACACCTGACCAAAGCTTCAAATTCGGAAGACGTTGAAGCCCCAAGCCCCGCATTGGACAGGCTGAAGCTATCTTTCGGTCAGCTTCAGCTCGATCCGCCGGTTCTGTGCCCGCGCTTGTGGCGTATTGTCTGGGTTTACCGGCTGGAACTCTCCAAACCCATTGGCCGCAAGACGGTTCGGCGGGATGCCCAAAGCGTCGACCATATAGCGGACCACCGACAACGCGCGGCCCTGGCTTAGCTCCCAATTGTCGCGATAGCGTCCGGACCCGGCAAGCGGGACGTTGTCAGTATGCCCGTCGACCCGAATGACCCAGTTCAAACCCTCAGGGATTTCTGCGGCCACAGTGCGCAGGATCGCAGCGACTTTCGCCACCTCTTGCCTACCTTCCGGCGACAATACGGCTGAACCTGTGTCGAATAATACTTCGGACGAGAACACGAACCGGTCGCCTTCGATCCGCACGCCTTCCTGATTGCCCAGAACGTCGCGCAATCGTCCAAAAAACTCAGACCGATAACGTTGCAGATCTTCTGCCTGCGCTGTCAGCTCCTGGTTCTGATCCGTCAGTTCCTCGGCCTCAGCCTCCAGCCGGATCCTCTCTGCCTCTTCCAGCAATCGGCGGCGGCGCTCCTCTGAGGCCGCCCGGGCCAACGCTGCGTTCAGGTCTTGACCGAGGGTCTGAATCTGAATCTCAGCAGCCGTATTGCGGTCTTCATAGTCATCCAACAGCGCCTGCAATGATCCCAACTGACCACGCAAGGCCGCGATCTGCTGATTCAGCAAGGCCGCCTCGCGCTGTGCCTTGGCAGAAATCGCTTGCTCTGCCGACAGCGTCTCGCGCGCGACATCAAGAAGGGCGGCTTGTTGTTCGACCAGCGATCGTTGTTCTGCCGCGTCTGCTTGCGCTTCGGTTTGGGCCTCCAAAGCGGCTTCTAGCTGGGCCCTAAGCTCCTCGGTGTCCAGATCACCAAACTGACGTTCCAGTTCCGCACGCGCAGCCCTCGCTGCGGCCAGCAATGTCAGGGTTTCCTCAGCCTCTTTGCGCTGCGCTTCAAGCGCAAGGGTCATGGCTGTCAACTCAGCATCGGCGTCCTGCAAACGGTTGCGCAGGTTCTCGGCTGCTGCGGCCTCAGCAAGGCGCGCGGCCTCTTCTTCAGTCAGTTGTTGTTCCAGCTTTGCGATCTGCGCAGCACGCTCCTCACCGGTTTGTTCCAGATCGGCAATCAATGCTTCGAGCGCTTCACGGCGGGCGGCGGCAAGTCGCGCGGCCTCGGCCTGCACGTCAATCTCCGCGCGACTCTGAGCCAAGGCCTGGTTCAAGGCATCCCGCTCGCCTACCAGCTCCGCTCGCTGGGATTCCAATACGGCAATATCCTCTTGCGCCCGGGCCTGATCGGCCAACAGCGCCGCGACCTGGGCTTCAAAATCGGTGATGCGGCCCTGCGCTTGGGCCAGATCTTCCTCGGCCTGTGTCAGGGTTGCGTTTAAGGCCCCCAACCGCGCTTGCAAACGGCTGTTTTCGCGCTCTTCCAGACCCAAGGCACCCGCCAGAGCAGCCACTTCGTCCGCGAGTGCGGTCAGTTCATCTTCTTGCCCAGAGATCGTTTCTCGCAGCACGAACTGCACAACCATGAAAATGGTCAGCACAAAGGTCAGCACCATCAACAGACCCGTCATCGCATCCACGAAACCGGGCCAGACCGAGCCCTGGAATCGCTGTCCAGTACGACGGGAGAGGGCCATGGGTTACTCTCCTTCGTGGGTGCCGCGCACCGCACCGCGAGGAAGTGTCAACGCCTTGACCAGCAATTCGATATCCTTGCGGAACTCATTCATGCTTTCCTGACGGCCTGCCGAAATCTCTTCGAGAATACGCAGCAGTTGCACATCCATAGACCGCAGGCGCATTCGGCTTTCGGCATCAATGCCTTCGCCTGCACCATGTTCGCGCATGTGATCCAGCAGCGCATCCTGCCCAAGCGCAACGCGTTCCAACGCGGCGGTGATCCCCTCATTATCCGTCTGACGCTGGTTCATCTCGCCGATCACGCCGACCAGTTGACCCAGCTTGCCCGATACCTCCGCCCGGTCTTGCTCCTGCGCGGAAAACAGGTCCTGCAGCGCATCCATCTGCTCGGACATCGCGTCCAGAACCGGGGCCAGTACCGCGATTTCTGCGCCGCCATCTTCGCCCGAGGCAAAGCCCACACGGGTGATCGATGACAGCCATTCCTCAAGCTCGCGATAGAACCGGTTCTGCCCATGACCTGCGAATACCTCAAGCAGACCCACGATCAGCGACCCGGCAAGGCCCAGCAACGAGGATCCGAACGCCACACCCATGCCTTGCAACTGCGCCTCAAGTCCGGTCATCAGGCGGTTAAAGACAGTCAGACCTTCCTCACCCTCTTGCGGGTTCAGGCTGCGAATTGTGTCGACGATGGCCGGGACCGTGGTGGCCAGACCGAAGAAGGTTCCCAACAGACCCAAATAAATCAGGACATTGGTAATATAGCGCGTGATTTCGCGTTCTTCTTCCACCCGTTCCGCGACCGAATCCAGAATGGACCGGGTCGAGGTTGAACTGATCTGAGACCGAGCGCCGCGCTCGCGCAGCAACGAGGCCAAAGGCGCCAGCAGTTGCGGCGTGCGGGCATCTTCACGCACAACACCGCCAACGAATGCCTCGATCCAGCGGACCGACCCAATCAGTTGAGTGACCTGATAGAAACACGCGATCACACCGATGACGAAGACCATCAGAATGAAGCCGTTCAGATACGGGTTGGCAAAGAAGACTGGCAGCACATAAGGCAGCGCCAGAAACACACCCAACCCAGCCAGGCCGATTGCGATCAACATCATCACGATCTGACGAATGGGATGCGAGAAATGGGGTCTCGCGCCCTGATGTGCCTGCGCCATGCGCGTGGTTCCCGATTTTGCCTGCTCTGACTTGAAAATAGCGAAATTCCGCCGGTGACGCCAAGGGTTTATGCGGTAATGCTCCGCACCCGTTGCGACAACCACTCAAGATCAGGGTCATGCAGCCCGATCTCGGCCAAATGTTCCGTGGTGTTATAGAGATATTCGGTGTTCGGGCCCCGCCCGCCAATTGCGTGGGCAATGATCTGGGCCTGCTCCTCCAGCGGCATCCCCCCGCAATACTGCACATGATGCGCATCGATCACATAAGTGACGGCGTTCACGACTTCTCCTTTGTCCAGATGCACATCCAGCATCCGTTCGAAATATGCAGATGAGATCAACTCGCGCTCGCGCAGCTCGTGCAATGTACGGTCTTCATGCCCGGCCTCAACCGCCAGAGCCAGCCCTTTGCAATGGGCCTCAGCCTGTTCATCCAGCGCCAACACAAGGCCCGGATGCTCTTCGGTGCCACGATGATGGATCGAGCTCATGCAAAATGAGCGCGCGTAACCGTGCAGCGTTGCAAGCTCGCTGCGGGCCACGGGAAACCCCGGATTCCACAACAGCGATCCATACCCGAATACCCACATCGTCATTGCACTGGTCCTTGCCCGTTTGGGCCTATAAACATCAAATCCGAGGCAGGAAAAAGGCCAAAGCGGATGCGCCGACTGATACGAGTTCTCTTTTTCATCGTCACCCTATGGAGCCTGTATTGGTTCGTTGCGGGTTATGGGCTGCGCAATGCGATCACCAGTTGGTTTGATGCGCAGCAGGCGCGCGGATGGCAATCCGAATTCGCCGACGTTGAAACCTCAGGCTTTCCCGGACATCACGTCACCCGCCTGAACAGCCCAGCACTGGCCGATCCCGCCACCGGAACCGCGTGGAGCGCGGACTGGATCGAATTCAAAAGCCCCGCGATCTGGCCCGGACGCCAAATCCTGCGCTTTGCCGAAACACCCCAACGTCTGTCCTACTTTGATCAAACAGCGACCATCACCGCCGATGATCTACAAGCCGAACTTCAGTTGCAGCCCGGCGTAGCACTGGTGCTTGAGAAGATGGCGCTGACAGCAGGGCCCTGGCATATCACCGACGCCGACGAGGCGCTGGCAGGCGGCAATACGCTAAGCCTGATGATGGAGCAGACAAACACGCCCGAAGCCTATGCGATCACCGCGCAGATCGATGGCTTTGCACCGGGGAACGACCTGCGCGCACTGATGCATTCCGCCTCATCGCTGCCCCAGCGGTTCGAGACGCTGGAACTGGATATGGTGACCTTTTTTGACAAACCGTGGGATCGCACCGCCATTGAACAGAACCGTCCCCAACCTATCGAAATCACGTTGAACCTGGCCGAAATCAAATGGGGTGAGCTTCGCTTGTTTGCGGCAGGAGAACTGGATGTCGACATGCAGGGCATTCCGACCGGGGAAATAGCGATCAAGGCCGAGAACTGGCGCGATATGATCGCCATGGCCAATGCGGCGGGGGCCCTGCCGGATCAAGCCGTTGATCCGGTTACACGTGCGCTGAACTTTCTGGCCGGGCTGGGCGGCAATCCAAATGCGCTGGATTTGCAGTTGAACTTCCGCGACGGGTTCGTGGCATTGGGCCCCCTACCCTTGGGGCCAGCCCCGCGCCTGATCCTGCGTTAGCGACAATAGGCGCCGCTGCGATAACGGGCCGTGTCCAGATGAAAATGATCGCGGTGGTACTGATCTGAGTTTGGGCCCAGAACCGTGCCAAACGGCCCGCAAGCCCCGCGCCAGACCTTCTTGAGCTGCTTTTGCGACGGGTTCTTGCGCCATCCGTTCAGCACGGTCACAACCTCTCCGTCCGCCATGACAAAGCCCGAGATATCGATGGCGCGGCCCTTGCCATGCTCTGATATTCGCGCGCCCTTGCGGTTGTTGCGAGTGCGGCAGGCGTAGTGAGCCGCCACCTGCAACTGAACCACGGGCCCGCGTCGCTTGAAGGTCGGTTTAACGGACTTGTCTACCCATTCGTTCAGTGCAATCGCCGTGCCGCAATCCATCGTCGACGCGCGGCTGAGCGTGACACCCGAGACCGAGGTGATCTGTACAGCATCCTTGACACCACAAGCCTTGGTCTTGCTGGTTACACGGCCCATAGGCTTGCCCTGTATCGCAATATCCCCACAGACAGAGCCTTTGCGCAGCTTGCGTTTCTTGAACAAAATCTGCTGTTCCAAAGCCTCTGGCCGCGCAAACGGCGTCAAAGAGGTATCCGGGCTGAGCAGCGGCAGATCAGATGGTCGCGCCGCAATGGCGGCGATCTGAGGCGATACAGGTCGCGGGACGGGCCGCATGTTTGGGATGCTCAACGGGGTTGCCGTCCGACTGGTAACAGCCGCCAGATCGACGGTGTCTGATGGGCGCGCGATGGGGACCAACGATTGCTCGGGCGCCGACGCGTGGCCAATACCGCACCAGAGTGCGGCCACCACGATCAGAAGGTGTCCCGCAATCGGCCTCATGATCCAATCTTTCCCCGGCCAAAATCTGGTGCGTCCGTATCCTGGCCCGCATCAATAATGCCCCGCCGGATCGCCCGTGTGCGGGTGAAATAGTCGAACAGGTGCTCTCCATCCCCGGTGCGAATGGCGCGTTGCAAGGCAAAAAGCTCCTCGGTGAACCGCCCCAGAATTTCCAGTGTCGCGTCTTTGTTGGACAGGAAAACATCTCGCCACATCGTCGGGTCCGAGGCTGCGATACGCGTAAAGTCACGGAAGCCGGCAGCCGAGTATTTGATGACCTCGGTATCCGTGACCCGACGTAGATCATCTGCAACCCCAACCATCGTGTAAGCGATCAGGTGCGGCGCATGAGAGGTGACGGCAAGAACCAGATCATGGTGATCCGCGTCCATCTCATCGACATTCGAGCCCATACCCTCCCATAACGCGCGCAAGCGGGAAATCGCATCTGGATCAGTGCCTTCAACCGGAACCAGCAGACACCACCGATTGTCGAACAGCTCAGCAAAGCCGGACTCGGGCCCGGAATGCTCGGTCCCTGCCAATGGGTGTGCAGGGATGAAATGCACGCCTTCGGGAATATGCGGTTGAACGCTTTGGATCACATGTCGCTTGACCGAGCCTACATCAGAGACGGTGGCACCGGGCTTCAAAACCGGCGCAATCTCCTCGGCCACCGCTCCCATCGCGCCGACCGGAACGCAAAGCACCACCAGATCGGCCCCGTCCACGGCCTCGCGCGCCGTGTCGCAAACACGATCGCATAGGCCGATCTTGCGGGCCGTGTCGCGGGTTGCCTCGGACCGCGCATAGCCAGTGACCTCACCGGCCAGACCGGCGCGTTTGATGGCCCAGAACATGGACGAGGCGATCAGGCCCAACCCAATCAGCGCAACGCGGTCATATATCTGGCTCATGCGGCACCCTCTTTGAATGCAGTGATCGCAGCAACAACGCTACGACAGCCTTGTTCATCGCCCACGGTGATCCGCAAAGCGTTTGGCAGGTTGTAGCCTGCAACCCGGCGCACAATCAAACCCTGCGTTTTCAGGTAGTCATCGCAGGCCTCAGCCTCGGCCCTGTCGGCAAAACGCGCAAGGATGAAGTTGGTACAGGACGCATCCGAGTGAACCCCGATCTTGGCCAACTCCTCGGCCAGCCACGCACGCAACCGCGCGTTTTCAGCCTGACAGAAGGACAGGAACTCCACATCGTCTACCGCTGCCTCTGCCGCGGCCAATGCTGTCAGCGAGAGGTTAAAGGGCTGCCGTACCCGGTTCATCACGTCGATGATGGTCTGATGCGCGTAGCCCCAGCCAACTCGCATCCCACCCAGCCCGTAAACTTTCGAAAAGGTCCGGGTCATGATGACATTCTCATGGGCATCCACAAGTGAGGCACCGCCGTCGAAGCCATCCACAAACTCGGCATAGGCCCCGTCCAGTACAAGCAGACAGCTGTCAGGCAGACCCTGCGCCAGACGCTCCAGCGCGTCATTTGAGATCATGGTCGAGGTTGGATTGCCGGGGTTGGTGACAAATACGATCCGCGTCTGCCCCGTAACGGCGGCCAAAATGGCATCGACATCCACCTTGCGGTCCCGCTCGGCCACCATAACGGGTGTCGCCCCGGCCATGCGCGCGATGATCGGGTACATGGAAAACCCATGCTCGGTATAGATCACCTCATCCCCCGGTCCTGCATAAGCCTGAGCGACGAATTGCAACACCTCATCACTGCCGACACCGCATATGATCTGCGCTGGGTCTAAACCGTGCCGCGCGCCTATGGCCGTACGTAGGCTGGCGTGATCGGTGCTGGGATAACGGTGCAAAGTGGCGGCGCTGCCACGTATCGCTTCAATCGCCTTGGGGCTTGGCCCGAACGGGTTTTCGTTCGAACTCAGCTTGATCACATGCTCCATACCGGCCACATGCGATTGTCCGCCCTGATAGAGCGCGATATCCATTATGCCGGGTTGTGGGGTGATCTTGGTCATGAGAGGCTCCGTTCAATGAGCCTCTCATACCCGTCTCAAAGGATTGAGAAAAGCAGCAATTCCTCTATGCCGCCTTGAAACGGGCCGTCGCCGGGTCAGCGTTGTAATAGGGCGCAAACTCCTCGGTCCGGCGAGATAGGTCATTGACGCTATCGATGATGAACTGAACCGTCTCTTCACTCATGAGGTAGGAGAAGTTCAAACGCACCCAACCCGGCTTTTTCATTTCTTCCCCGGCCGAAAGCGCTGCATGCAGTTCGTCCGATGCGGCGCGTTCGATCCCCAGCAAACGATGCGCATAAGGCCCGGCACAGGCACACCCACCACGCGCCTGAATGCCATAGACATCGCTCAGCATCCGAGTGAACAGCTGTTGATGCACCGGCTGACCCGCATTGTCCCGTATCAGGAACGAGAAGATCGGCAGGCGATGCGCGGCTTCGACCCCCAACAAGGTCAGATTGGGATTGTCTTTCCAACCGTTCAGCGCCATCTGATTGAATCGCTCTTCGCGACGGGCGATTTCGTCGGTGCCCACAACATCCTTGACGATAAATGCCAAAGCCGCGCGGATATCTCCGATGACGTTGGGTGTGCCTGCCTCTTCCCGCGTCGACAGATCGTCGCTGTAATCGTGACGCCAGGGCGACACAAAACTGACTGTTCCCCCGCCCGGCCAGCTGGGGCAGCGCCGCTGCACCGCGAGCTTGTTCACGATCAGGACACCCGACGCGCCCGGCCCGCCCGGAAACTTATGCGGTGACACCACCATCGCATCCTTACGCGCATCCTTGGGGCCCATATCCATCGGCAGGTAGGGCCCGCCCCCGGCATAGTCCCAAACAGCCATCGCTCCATTTGCTTTGAGCATCCGAGTGACCGGATCCGGGTCAGTGATGATGCCCGTGACATTCGAAGCCGCAGAAAAGGACCCGATCACCAGATCAGCATCGGCATGTGTCGCCAACGTTTCTTCCAACACGTCCAGATCAATCCCACCTCCCTTAGCTTCGGGGATTTCGACGACCTGCGCCTTGCTTTCCCGCCAAGGCAGAATGTTCGAGTGGTGCTCGTATGGACCAATCAAAACAACCGGGTTCGCTGCGTCCTCTACGCCCAGCAAATTCACCAGACGATTCAACCCTGATGTCGCGCCCGACCCGGTGAAGATCACCGCGTCGTTCTCGGCAGCCCCCACGCTACGGGCAATTTCGGCACGCGCTTCGCGACGCAGACCCGTCATATATGATCCGCAATACGAGGCCTCGGTGTGGCTGTTTGCATAAAACGGAAGAACATGATGGGCCACATAGTCTTCGACCTGCTGCAACGCGCGACCCGAAGCTACGTAATCCGCATACACAAGCGGCACATCCCCATTCAAACCCGGGATCAGAACGTTCTCTCCGATCAATCCGTCGCGCAGATTGGAATTTTGAGTGGTGGAACAGAGTTCCGCACGAAATCTGGACAGGGTCATGTCATTGCTCCTAGCTATGCCACCAAGGTGATTTACTCTTCGCGGGAATAGCTCATTTATTTTTGCATATATTTCTTAATAATTGTGTCATATGATTAGGAATGTCGCATAAATTAGATCAGATAGACACGCGCATCCTCAAGGAGCTGCAAAAAGACGCCACGCTGTCTCAGCGCGAACTGGCGGATCGTGTTGGCCTGTCGCAAAATGCTTGCTGGCGGCGCCTGAAGGCTCTGAATGAAAACGGAGTGCTCATCGGCTCGACCGCGCGGATCGCACGTGAGAAACTGGGCCTGACGCTTGTGGTTTTTGTCATGCTGCGAACGCGCCATCACTCGGCCGATTGGCTGCAGGCCTTCAGACGCCACGTGTTGACGATCCCAGAAGTGGTGGATTTTCACCGGATTGGTGGAGACTATGACTATCAGCTCAAGGTCGTCACACAGGATATGGCATCCTACGATAAGGTTTACCAACGCTTGATCGAAAAGGTCGAGCTGGACAGTGTCACATCATATTTCGCCATGGAAGCCATTGCCGAAAGGCGCCCGCTCCCCCTCTGATCCCAACTTCATCTGGCCAGAAGTATCCCGGGGGAGTCGCGCAGCGACGGGGGCAGAGCCCCCCTTCAAACAAAAAAGACCGCGCCAAATGGCGCGGCCCTTTGAATTCGATTTGTCTGCGAAGATCAGTTCTTCGCGTAGAATTCAACAACCAGGTTCGGTTCCATCATGACCGGGTAAGGCACATCACCCAAGCCCGGTGCGCGCACGAAAGTCGCGGTCATCTTCGAGTGGTCGGCATCGATGTAGTCAGGCACATCACGCTCGGCCAGAGCAGCAGCTTCAAGAACAACAGCCAGTTGCTTCGACTTGTCACGCACTTCGATCACATCGCCTTCTTTGACGCGGTAGCTAGGGATGTTGACCCGCTTGCCGTTCACCTTGACGTGGCCGTGGTTCACGAATTGACGTGCGGCAAACACAGTCGGCACGAACTTGGCACGGTAAACAACAGCGTCCAGACGGCGCTCCAGCAGACCGATCAGGTTTTCACCGGTATCGCCTTTAACACGCTCGGCTTCTGCGTAAATGCGGCGGAATTGCTTCTCGGTCAGGTCGCCATAGTAGCCTTTCAGCTTCTGCTTGGCGCGCAGCTGCAGACCAAAGTCCGACAGCTTACCCTTGCGGCGCTGGCCGTGCTGGCCGGGGCCGTATTCACGACGGTTGACCGGGGATTTCGGACGACCCCAGATGTTTTCGCCCATCCGGCGGTCGATTTTGTACTTGGCAGACGTGCGTTTGGTCACGGCTGATCTCCTTCGTATTAGTCGAGGCCCAAAGGGCCAATATGAAGGGCGTTGTCCTCTTGAGGTTTCCCCCATGACAGGCATCCCCTTACGGGGGCCACCAACACCAATGAAGCCGCGCTTATATCTGCAAAAAGGGAAGAGTCAACACGCTAATCCGCGGTTCGATGCATCGAACCTGCAAGGCACACATACTCTATGGATCAGCTAGACCAACCCGGAACAATTACATGCAGACAGCAAAGGAAAAAGAGTCAGGACAAGCCTGGGTGAGGAAAGCTGACAACGTTCGCATCCGGCGCGGTGCGCGCCGATGCAGGCGTGGCGTAGCGCGACACTTCGCTGATCCAAAACTGCTGGTCCCGTGCCGGGCAGCCGTTTTCAAATACAAATGTCGGGTCAACATCACCCTCTTGCACGACCAAATCCGCACAGAACTGTTGCGCCCCGTTCGACAGAACGACTGAGGCGCAGGTATCACCCGCAACTTCCCGGATAATAGCAAAACGATCAGCAACAGAAGACGAAGCCGCACCCATCGAGCCAATGCGTTCGATGCTTTGCTCCAAGCTTGTGGCCAAAACCAGGGCTTGTCCACGCCAAGACCAAGCCGCACCAACCACCAAGGATTCCAACGGCGCTGATTCAAGCTCATCAAGCTCGGTCTGCGCCCATGATATCGCTATTTGGCCCCTATGATCTGATCTCATCTCATCTGCCCGCACTCATCCCGAAACACATACTTATTAACAGTGGCTCATTATCAATCTGAATTCCGGCAAAAAAGAGACCAAATTCAAACATTACAAAGATTGTTGCAGAAGGGATTCAAATCGGGCCTAACTAAACTCGAACCATCCGCAAGACCTGATCACGCGTCAAATCTTCCTTTGCGCCTTTGATCATGACCTCCCCGCGCCGCAACACGACGATCCTGTCGGCAAGGTCATAGGCAAAGTCGAAGTATTGCTCAACCAAAACAATTGCCATGTCATCTGTGGCCCTGAGGTGCCGGATCACGTCTCCAATCTGTTGAATAATGTTTGGCTGGATACCTTCCGTCGGCTCGTCCAACAACAGAAGGCGTGGCTTTGTGATCAGGGCCCGCGCGATAGCTAGCTGCTGCTGTTGCCCGCCGGACAAATCCCCACCGCGCCGGTTTTGCATTTTCTTCAGGACAGGGAAAAGATCATATATTTCGTCGGGGATGACATGTTCAGATGCCGGTAGGCACGAAAATCCGGTTTCCAGATTCTCTCGCACCGTAAGCAGTGGGAAAATCTCGCGCCCCTGCGGCACGTAGGCAACCCCTTTCCACGCCATCCGATGCGCAGGCAAGGCGCCCAGAGACTCGCCATCCAATTCTAACTTGCCTCCTGAACGTGGGTGCGTGCCTGAGATCGCTTTCATCAAGCTGGTTTTTCCAACGCCATTGGTTCCCATGACACAGGTAACTTCACCTTGCCGGGCTTCCATGGAGATTCCGTTTAGGATTTGAGAATGCCCATAGTGCAACGTCAGATCGGTTAAATTTAACATCAGTTAGCGCCCCAGATAGACATCGATCACGTCCTGGTTGGATGTCACATGATCAAGACTGCCTTCAGCCAGAACCGAGCCCTCGTGCAAGACAGTGACTTTGCAGTTCAACCGCCGGACAAATTCCATGTCATGTTCAACGACCACGACGGCACGGGTTTTGGCCGCATTGACCAGAATATCGGTTGTGTGTTCGCGTTCTTGCGGCGTCATACCAGCGGCGGGTTCATCGACCAAAAGCAGATGCGGGTCCTGCGCCAGCAACATGCCAATTTCCAACCATTGCTTTTGGCCATGGCTCAGCTCACCTGACTTGCGGTCGAGGTCATGGCCCAGGCCAATTTCAGCCGCCAATTCTTCGACCTTGTGCAAGTCGTTTGCAACGGGACGATACAGCAGAACACCCAACCATCCGCGTTTGTTCTTTAATGCCATAAGCAGGTTCTCCTGCACCGTCTGATCCTCGAACACAGTCGGTTTCTGGAATTTTCTGCCAACTCCCACCTGGGCAATCTTGGCCTCGCTCATCCGCAAAAGCGAGACGGATTTCTCGCCCCAGATCACACGACCTTCGTCGGGCCGGGTTTTGCCAGTCACAATATCCATGAACGTCGTTTTCCCGGCGCCGTTTGGGCCAATGACAGCACGCAACTCCGCCTCACCGATCCGGAAGGAAAGGTTGTTGATGGCGCGAAACCCGTCGAAGGTGACAGAAACGCCGTTCACCTCAAGCAGAGTGCTCATTCCGTAGCCTCCTTTTCACGCAATGCCCCGTCATCGGGGCCAAGGGCCGCGCCGTGCCGGCCTGGGTGGTTTCGCTTGGTCCAAAGGTCAAACAAGCCTCCGATCCCTTGTGGGGCGAACAGCGTCACCAGCACAAAAGAAACGCCCAGCAGGACCTGCCACCAGTCGACCCATTTGATCGTGTAAAAGCCCAGCGAGATGTCCGGGGCCTGTCCACCGGTGAACCACGTGCTCAGCAGGCTGACGAAGGCGGCGCCAATAATTGCGCCGTACAAACGTCCGCGCCCGCCGATAGCGACCCACACGGCCAGATAGATCGAGGCGATCGGGGCCATCTCCTCGGGGTTGATAATGCCTGCTTGTGGGTAGTAGAGCGCGCCTGCGATCCCGGCGAAACAGGCGGTCAGCGTGAAGACAGTAAGTTTATAAACCTCGACAGAATACCCTAGGAACCGAACCCGCGCCTCATTGTCGCGAATGCCCCTGAGTACCGATCCGAACTTGCCCGATACGATCCACGCAGCCGTGATATAGCCCAGCCCCAGCGCCAGTGCGGATGCCCAAAGAAACCAGATCGATACCACATCCTGAGAGGCGCTAATTCCGGGTAGGTTCTGAAGGCCCGACAAGCCGTTGTTCCCGCGCAATCCACTGTCGTTCTGAAACAGATAGAGGGCCAGCGCCAGCGTCATGGCTTGAGTCAGAATCGAGAGATAAACGCCCGTAACCCGGCTGCGGAAGGCCAGCCAGCCGAAGATCAGCGCCAGAAGTCCGGGCACCAACACGACCAGCATCAGTTGCAGGGTCAGGCTATGGGAAAAGGCCCAGATCAACGGGAAGTCCGACGATCCGACCACGCCAAAAATCTGCGTTCCGATAGCGTCCACAACCTCAGCCGGGGTGGGCGGGATTTCGGCTTGCGATAGCGACTCGACCACGATCAGACGCGTGCGTTCGTACATCAGCCACATGCCGATCATGTAGCCTCCTAGCCCGAAGAAGGCGAAATGCCCCAAAGATAGGATGCCGGTAAATCCCCAGACCAGATCCATCGCTACGGCAATCAGGCACAGACACAGGGTCTTGCCCAGTGTCTTGACGAAACTGGTTGAGATCACGCCGATTCCGAACCCTTCGGACAGGATGGTCACGCCCAAGGTGAATAGGGACAGGATGGTCAGAAAGACCAGTACCGAGGGGTTCTTGGCGACAAAGCTACGTTCCATGGCTCAATCCCCCGCCGCGCGGCCCTTGAGTGCGATGATGCCCCTGGGCCGGAACTGGATGAAAATGATGATGAAGATGATCATGTAGGTTTGGGCCGCGAGGGTGTTCGACGGGTTCATCCACTCGATCCCCTTCTGCAAGAAGCCGATCATGCCGGCCCCCGCCAACGCGCCCCAGATGTTGCCGACACCGCCGACGACTACGGTCATGAAGCTTTGAACGATATAGTCGCTGCCCAGATCGGATGTGACCTTGGCGAACAGACCAATCGCAACCCCGGCAATTCCGGCGATGCCGGAACCAAGCCCAAAGGTCAGCATATTCACCCGCCCCGGATTGATCCCCATCGACCCGGCCATACGCGGGTTCTGCGTTACCGCGCGCATCTCGAGCCCGAGCCGCGTGCGCTTCATGATGTAGAGAAACAGTCCAAGAAAGATCATCGCCAGAACGAAGATCGCAATGCGGATATAGCTGATCGAGACAACATCGTTCAGCACCCATGCCCCGTCCAGCCAGCCGGGCGCGGTTAGCGGTCGCGCTTGTGTGCCGAAGATGTTCTTGGCCAATTGCTGAAGGGCGATCGAGATGCCGAACGTCGCCAGCAGGGTCTCAAGCGGGCGGGCGTAGAGCCAACGGATCACCAGCCGCTCCATCGCGACGCCCATGGCGAAGGTGACGGCAAAGGCCATCGGGATCGCCACGATGATCGAGAGCGTATGGTCAGGGATGAACTGCTGCACCACATAGCCGGTGTAGGCGCCCATCATGATGAACTCGCCATGGGCCATGTTGATCACGCCCATCACGCCGAACGTGATAGCCAGCCCGATAGCAGCGAGGAAATAGATCGACGCCAATGAGATCGCGTCCAACGTCAGGTCGAGGGTCTGGTTCAGGCCGACCTTCAGCTCGATCTGTTCCAGTGCCTTTGCGGCGGCGGCTGTGACTTCGGGTGAGGGTTCGGCATAGGTTTCAAAGAAGACATGCGTTTCCAACGCAGAATCGATGTCGGCGTCGGTGATCAAAGCTGGTGCCAGGCCGGCTTCGGCCAGAGCAGCGTAAGCCTGAGCACGCGTGGTGTCAGAGTTCAGCTGCGCGACAGGAATGCCCCCCACGCGGCCTCCGTCGATGTTGGCGACCAGTGCGGCGCGTATGTCATCGGGCGACGTGCGCGGTGCGGCAAGTTCATTGGCAACCAACAGATCATATGCCTCGTTCCGCGACAGGGCTTCCGATCCGGGGTCTAGAATAGTGGCGATATTCGCATCAGAAGGCAGATCGGTGCCCGCCTGTCGCTTCGTCACGACCAAAGGGTTCAGGGCTGCGCGGACGTCCACCCCCAAATCGTCGGACATCTCTTCAATCGCAGCGACACGTGCTGCGGTATCCTCGTCGTAGCCGATGGTCAGCAACCGCTCGAGACGTTGTTTCTGCGCTTTCAGATCGGCATCGGGCTCGTCGTCAATCGAGGCGCGCAGCGGCTCCAGCAGAGCGCCTTCGGGATCGCGTTGGATAGATGTCAAAGCAGCCAGACGTTTGGCACGATCCGGGTCGGTCAGTTGGAACTGCACCAAAGCCGTCCCGATCATCGCGCGGATGCCGCTATTGGGTTTCAACTGCTTCAGGTCGGATTTTTGATACGTGCCAACGACGTCTCCGGTGTCGAAATCGGTCAACTCATACGACCGCCCCTCGGCCTTTTTGCCTGAAAAGAACAAGCCATCCGACTTGCGCATCCACACGTCTTTGGCCGCCCATGTCTCAAGCATCACCTGCGCTTGCGGTAGACCGCTGCTGGCAATCGCATCAATCGCAGGCCCAATCGTCTTGCGCGAGCTTTTGGCGATGATCTCCTGATGCTCTTGCAGGATCGGTTGCAAACCGCCCTCTTGCGCGTTGGCCGTCAGGCAGGCGCACAGGATTGCGAGGCCCGCAAGGAATAGTCGTAACATGTGGTGAAACCCGAGGTGTCTTTAGGGCAAGGCGGGCGATGACACCCGCCTTGCGAGAAGTTTAGTAGTTCGACAGGGTCTGAACGCAGGTCTTGGTCTCGGTGTTGTACATACCGCAACCCAGCTCTTTCCAATCCGAGATCAGAACCGCCGATTCCGGCAGGAAATCGGTCCATGCGTCACCCGGCACAACGTCGGTTTCGCTGATGATATCGAACTGACCGTCTTCCTGAATCTCACCGATCAGAACCGGCTTGGCCAGGTGGTGGTTTGGCAGCATCACGGCCGTGCCACCGGTCAGGTTAGGGAATTCCTGCCCGTACATCGCGGCGCGCACGGCATCCACTTCGGTCGATCCGGCCTCGGTCGCGGCGTTTACCCACATGTTGAAGCCGATGTAATGCGCCTCCATCGGGTCATTGGTCACGCGGTCTTCACCCATGGTGGCTTTCCACGTCTCAACGAATTCGGCGTTCACGTCGGTATCTGCCGACTGGAAATAGTTCCACGCGGCCAGGTGACCGACGAGGTTGGTCGTATCCAGACCCGAGAGTTCTTCCTCACCGACCGAGAAGGCTACGACCGGGATGTCATCCGCCGAAACGCCCGCAGCCGCCAGTTCTTTATAGAACCCGATATTCGCGTCACCATTGATGGTCGAGATCACGCCCACTTTCTTACCGTCGGCGCCCAACGCAACAACGTCCGCGACGATCTTGGACCAATCGGAATGGCCGAAGGGGGTGTAGTTGACGAAGATATCCTCGTCCGCGATGCCTTTACCCTTCAGGTAGCTTTCCAGAATATTGTTGGTGGTACGCGGGTACACATAGTCAGTGCCCAGCAGCGCGAATTTCTCAACACCCAGCTCGTCCAGGAAGTAGTCAGTCGCAGGGATCGCCTGCTGGTTCGGGGCGGCACCTGTGTAGAATACGTTTTTCGAAGATTCTTCGCCCTCGTACTGAACCGGGTAGAACAGAAGGCCGTTCAGCTCTTCGATCACAGGCAGAACCGATTTCCGACTGACCGAGGTCCAGTTGCCAAAGATCACGTCCACCTCATGCACAGTCAGCAGTTCGCGCGCTTTTTCAGCAAATAGCGGCCAGTCAGACGCCGGGTCGACCACAACCGCTTCAAGCTGTTTGCCCAGCAGGCCGCCCTTGGCGTTTTGCTGGTCGATCAGCATCAGCATCGTGTCTTTCAGCGTGGTTTCCGAGATTGCCATCGTGCCGGACAGCGAATGCAGAACGCCAACCTTGATGGTCTCTTCATCCGCCAACGCAGCGGTCGCCATAGCTGCAAAAACAACCGATCCGGCAAACGTGGATTTGAGCGATTTCATGTAATCCTCCTGACGGGGCCGGGAGAGAGGGCTTGCACAGAGGCGCGCTTCTCTTCTACCTGATCCCCGCAACTGTTGTTGCGTTACGTGTGGCGGTTGTGTTCGAGGTCCAATTCGCGCAGCCGTCACACACCCTTGGTTTTTCCCAAGTGGGCACGCTTACGGTTTCTGCATTGCAGCATCATTATCAATTCGTGGATTGATCATTTCCGTAGATCAGTCCTATCTGGCTATTTTTTAATCAGTCAGGCGGCGTGAAGCCCAAAATTTAGACACCCCTTCAGGAAACGCTTCGAATTCTGACCCTTGGAATAGAGTCCCGGCGCTCAAAAGGGAAAACAGACGACACAGTTCTTTGCGTTGCAGGTCCGCTATCACACATCACGCTCCGATACCGCCCCCTATGACCGCCGCGCCGCCGCGCGCGCAGGGATCGGTTCGTCTCAGCACAAAGCGTTTGGGCAAAACCTCGGTTCTGAATGCATTTCGCCAATCCGGTTCATTCAAGTGTCTTTTCCCCCGGACAGATGGGGATGGGCTGGATGCAGTCCTTTTGAACACCGCCGGAGGGATCACCGGCGGGGATGTGTTCAAATTTCAGGGTCACGCAACCGAGGGCACGGCGCTGTCGCTTACGACACAAGCCTGCGAACGCGCCTATCAGGCTAAACCGGGGCCGCCGGGCCAGATATCAAACCTGTTGAAGGTCGATGCTGGCGCCCGGCTCACTTGGTTACCGCAAGAGACAATTTTGTTCGAAGGCAGCGCGCTCGATCGTCATCTGAATATCGATCTGACCTCGGGGGCCTCGGTTTTGATGGCAGAATCCTGGGTCTTTGGGCGCGCAGCCATGGGCGAGGTACTGACCGACATTCGCCTGCGCGACAGGATCGAAATTCGAAGGAACGGCAAACCCATCTTTCTGGATGCGATGCAGTTCAACTGCGATCTGAATGCTCATTTGGCCAGACCCAACATCGCCAACGGCGCCGGCGCAATGGCGCTGGTCGTCTTTGTTTCGTCAGCTGCCGAAGGTCAGCTGGATGCGATCCGAAAGATGCTGCCGGAAACGGTTGCGGGGGCCACGCTGGTAAAAAATGACCTGATGGTCGTCAGGATACTGGCGCCAAACAGTTTTGAGTTACGCCGCGTGCTGATCCCGATCCTGCGGCGATTGAGCGACGATACCTTACCCCGATGCTGGATGATCTGAGATGAATCTGACCCCTCGTGAAAAAGACAAGCTGCTGGTTGCCATGGCTGCCGAAATTGCCCGCAAACGGCTGGCGCGCGGCGTCAAGCTGAACCACCCCGAGGCGATTGCCCTGATCACTGACGCAGTGGTCGAAGGGGCGCGCGACGGTCGGTCCGTCGCCGATATGATGCAGGCCGGGGCCGAGGTGATCAGCCGGGCGCAATGCATGGAAGGCGTGCCCGAAATGATCCACGAAGTTCAGGTCGAGGCCACCTTTCCCGACGGCACCAAGCTGGTGACTGTCCACAACCCTATTCGCTGACAAAGGAACCCTGATATGACCCGTATGCTCTTTCCCGCCTTCATACTCGCTGGCCCTGCAGCGGCACATACCGACACGCATATTCACGCCCATGGCACGGACTATATCGCTCTGGGCGTTGGCCTGGCTCTCATCGCGCTGGCCGCCATCGCGGTGATTGCAAAGCTGAACAAATGATCCCCGGCGAGCTGTTCCCGGCCGAAGGCCAGATTACTCTGAACGCAAGCACAACGGCGCTGACGCTGATGGTGGCCAATACCGGTGACCGACCGGTTCAGGTCGGCTCGCACTATCATTTCGCCGAGACCAACCCAGCGCTCGACTTCGACCGCGCCGCCGCGCACGGGACGCGCCTGGACATCGCCCCAGGCACCGCCGTGCGGTTCGAACCGGGCCAATCGCGCGAGGTTTCGCTGATCCCGATAGGTGGTGCGCGGAAGATCTATGGGTTCAACCAAAAAGTCATGGGGTCGCTTTAATGCCCGCAACAATCCAACGCTCTGACTATGCCGCGATGTTCGGCCCCACCACAGGCGACAGGCTGCGGTTGGCTGATACCGATCTGGTGATTGAGGTCGAACGTGACCTGACCGCCGAGCGCGCCGGGGCGGCCGCGACCGGAGGGACCGGTGACAACGCGCTGCTCTACGGAGAACAGGTCAAGTTCGGCGGTGGCAAGGTGATCCGCGACGGGATGGGGCAATCTCAGGTTACGCGCGCCGCAGGGGCCGTGGATACAGTCATCACCAATGCTTTGATCGTCGACCACTCGGGCATCTACAAGGCTGATGTGGGCCTCAAAGACGGGCGCATCGAAAAGATCGGAAAGGCAGGAAACCCGGATACGCAGCCGGGCGTCGATATCATCATCGGCCCGGGAACCGAAGCCATTGCTGGCGAGGGGCGCATCCTAACAGCAGGCGGGTTCGACAGCCACATCCATTTCATCTGCCCGCAACAGATTGAGGACGCGCTGCATTCCGGCCTGACCACGATGCTGGGCGGCGGCACCGGTCCGGCGCATGGCACCTTGGCCACCACCTGCACACCCGGCCCCTGGCACATCGGACGGATGCTGCAAGCAGCAGATGCGTTTCCCATGAACCTGGCATTTGCGGGCAAAGGCAACGCCTCTCTACCCGCCGCTCTTGAGGAACAGGTCAAAGCCGGGGCTTGTGCGCTGAAACTGCACGAGGATTGGGGCACAACCCCTGCCGCCATCGACTGCTGCCTCTCGGTCGCGGATGCGATGGACGTACAGGTGATGATCCACACCGACACGCTCAATGAATCCGGCTTTGTCGAAAACACAGTGGCCGCCATGAAAGGCCGCACGATCCACGCGTTTCACACCGAAGGTGCAGGTGGGGGCCACGCACCAGATATTATCAAGATCTGCGGCGAGAACCACGTGCTGCCCTCATCCACCAACCCCACGCGCCCCTTCACCGTGAACACGGTCGAGGAACATCTGGATATGTTGATGGTTTGCCATCACCTCGACAAATCCATCCCTGAAGATGTGGCCTTTGCCGAAAGTCGCATCCGGCGCGAGACCATCGCCGCCGAGGATATCCTGCATGACATGGGCGCCTTCAGCATCATCGCCTCGGACAGCCAGGCTATGGGCCGGGTCGGAGAAGTTCTGATCCGCACCTGGCAAACAGCCGACAAAATGAAAAAGCAACGCGGCCGTCTGCCAGAAGAAACCGGCGAGAACGACAATTTGCGTGTCCGGCGTTACATCGCCAAATACACCATCAACCCCGCCATTGCGCATGGGTTAAGCCACGAGATCGGCAGTATCGAAGAAGGCAAACGCGCCGATCTGGTGCTGTGGAACCCGGCCTTCTTTGGCGTGAAGCCCGAGATGGTATTGCTGGGCGGCACCATTGCGTGTGCGCAGATGGGGGATCCCAATGCTTCGATCCCGACACCGCAGCCAGTTTACAGCCGCCCTATGTTCGGGGCTTATGGCAGGTCGGTTGAGAACTCTGCCATCACCTTCGTCTCTCAAGCGGCTCAGGCCGACGGGATTGGCGATACGCTGGGATTGGCAAAGCAAACCGTTGCCGTTCAAAACACGCGGGAGATCAGCAAACAGGATCTTCTGCTAAACAACGCGACCCCGCATGTCGAAGTCGATCCGGAAACCTACGAGGTCCGCGCGGATGGCGAGTTGCTGATCTGCCAGCCAGCCGAAAGTCTACCTATGGCACAGCGATACTTTCTATTCTGATCAATATTTGCGCTGCAATGCAGCATGTGCAACGCGGCCATGACAAAAGGCCCTCTACTCACCGAGGACGAAATGACCAAGTATGAAAACCAAGGGAGGACCAACTTAGACCAGTTTACTGGAGGTCCTGATGGCACATTCAACAACCAACCCACGCACTGGCTTTTCGATTGCTGGCTTCTTCCGCTCTGTTGGCGAGGCATTTTACAACGGGATGATAGCCTTGGCCGAAGCGCGATCACGCTCGAAGCAAATCGAGTTTCTGCAATCGCTCAGCGACGAAGCTTTGAAAAAGCGCGGCATCTCTCGCGACCAAATCGTGTATCACGTCTTTTCGGACTCCGTCTGGCGCTGAACACCGCAACTGCAGATGGGGCGTTGCTATGACCGCCCTGTTCTGCACTGCCCACCGATATTCGGATCATCTTCACGGTGATCCCACTGATGAACTGTCGCTAACATATGACGACAGGTTCTTGCGCCGTAAAATGCTGACCTGCGAAAGCGGTATGCAAGTTCTGGTGGATCTGGCACAGACCACCTCTCTGAACCATGGCGGCGCGCTGGTTCTGGACGATGGTCGCCAAGTGAAAATACAGGCGGCACCCGAAGCCCTGCTGGAGGTTACAGCCCCGGACCTGGCGCGCATTGCATGGCATATTGGCAATCGCCATACACCCTGTCAGATCGAAGCCGAACGTCTGCTGATCCAGATCGATCACGTTATCCGCGACATGTTGCTGAAAATCGGCGCAACGGTGCGAGAAGTGCGAGAACCCTTCACACCCGAAGGCGGCGCCTATGGTCATGGCAGGACACATGGCCACGCCCACTGACGCCGATATCCTGACGCTGACCCAATGGCTATCCCCGGCCTATCCGGTAGGCGGCTTTGCCTATTCGCATGGGTTGGAGTCCGCTATCGACGCTGGCACCGTTGCATCTGTGCAGGATGCCAAGGCCTGGATTTGGGATGTGCTGGAACATGGGTCCGGTTGGAACGATGCCTTGTTCCTTTTGGCGGCCTACAACGCGCAAGACGTCGACGCGTTGGGTGATATCGATTCGATGGCCCGGGCCTTTTGCGCATCGTCCGAACGGGTCATGGAAACCGATCTGCTGGGTCAGTCGTTCGGGCAAGTAACAGGGGACGTGTGGGCAGTAGAGCTTACCCGACTCTCCTACCCTGTCGCGGTTGGACGCGCCGCACATTTGCAGGGTCTGCCGATCCTGCTAACGGCCAAAATGTTTCTGCAGGCTTTCGCCAGTAATCTGGTCGCTTGCGCGACGCGGCTGGTGCCTCTGGGTCAGACGGATGCACAAAAGCTGATCCGCGACCTGACACCACTTTGTGAACAGATCGCCCAGAATGCATACTTGGCTGGCTTGGACCAGCTGACCTCAACCGCGTTTCTGTCGGACATCGCGTCGATGACACATGAAACCCAATATTCAAGGATGTTTCGCACATGACACAGATGAACGGCCCTTTGCGCGTCGGGATCGGCGGCCCTGTTGGCGCTGGCAAGACCACTTTGACCGCCGCCCTATCCGAAGCGCTGCGTGATGTCTGTTCAATCGGCGTCATCACCAATGACATCTACACTCAGGAAGATGCCGAAGCGCTGATGCGCATGCAGGTCTTGCCACGGGATCGGATCATCGGTGTTGAAACAGGAGGTTGCCCGCATACAGCGATCCGCGAGGATGCCTCGATCAATCTGGCGGCCGTTGCCGAAATGCGAACGCGTCATCCTGATCTCGACGTGGTTTTGATCGAAAGCGGTGGCGACAATCTCTCAGCCACGTTCAGCCCGGAGCTTGCAGATCTGACCATTTATGTCATCGACGTTGCCGCTGGCGAGGAGATCCCCCGCAAAGGAGGTCCCGCGATTACAAAGTCAGACATCTTGGTGATCAATAAAACCGACCTTGCACCTCATGTTGGCGCGTCGCTGGACGTAATGGAGCGGGATGCCGACAGAATGCGCAACGGGCGGCCATTTTTATTCTCATCACTTCGTCACAGGCAAGGAGTGGACGCAATAGTCGATCATTTGGTCAAGATCGGCGGATTGAGGACAACTGAATCGCAAGATATCTCGCTGCCTGCCTGAGAAGGATTGGTCCCTGCGAGAGATTCAAACAGCTTTTGAAGAACGCTGCCGCCGTTTCTGATAACCACCCGCTAAGACAGTCTTATTGGGCCGCTTAGCTCATGTCGCGTGACACGTCGCTCGATGGTTGGCTTCTGCACAGCCTATCCGCATTTGGAGTGCCCGCAACTTCTGCAGGTCATGCACCCCTCAATCATCACCATGTCAAACTGCCCGCAAGAAGGGCAGGCCTTGCCGCGTGGGGCATCCATGTTGACAACCTGCGCCTGAGGGTCGGATTTCAGCCCCATCCCCTCGCCTTCCAGAAAGCCGATATTAACCATATGCTGTTCGATGACACCGCCAATAGCGGCCAAAATCGAAGGGATATACTTGCCTTTCACCCAGGCCCCGCCACGGGGATCGAAGACGGCCTTTAACTCTTCCACAACGAATGACACATCCCCGCCTCGGCGGAACACGGCCGAGATCATTCGAGTCAGGGCAAGGGTCCAGGCGTAGTGCTCCATATTCTTCGAGTTGATGAACACCTCAAACGGCCGGCGACGCCCAGCGATTACGATATCGTTGATCGTCAGATAGATCGCGTGTTCGCTGTCGGGCCATTTTAGCTTGTAGGTCGACCCTTCCAGAGATTGCGGGCGGTCCAGTGGCTCGGACATGTAAATCACATCGCCGCCATCCACCTCATGCGGTGCGCTGGCGCTTTCACCCGGTGCAGTGTCTTCGCTCTCGGAAACGGTAAGAACCGAGCCAGTCACATCGTTGGGTCGATAGGTAGTGCAGCCTTTGCAACCCTGATCCCAGGCCTGCATGTAGACGTCCTTAAAGGCGTCAAAGCTGATATCTTGCGGGCAGTTGATCGTCTTGGAAATTGAACTGTCGATCCATTTCTGCGCCGCCGCCTGCATTTTCACATGATCAGACGGCGACAGAGTCTGCGCGTTGACGAAGTAATCCGGCAGTTCGGTATCACCAAACTTGTCGCGCCACATCTGGACGGCATAATCCACCACTTCTTCCTCGGTGCGTGAGCCATCTTTCTGCAGCACCTTGCGGGTGTAGGCATAGGCAAAGACCGGTTCGATCCCTGACGACACGTTGCCAGCGTAAAGAGAAATCGTCCCCGTCGGCGCGATCGAGGTCAGCAGCGCGTTTCGGATACCGTGTTCGCGGATCGCATCCCGCACATCTGCGTCCATCTGCAGCATCGTGCCACTGGACAGATACTTCTCAGCATCGAACAAGGGGAAGGCCCCTTTTTCCTTTGCCAAATCCACTGACGCCAGATACGCGGCGCGGGCGATCGCGTGCAACCAGCGTTCGGTCTGACGCGCCGCCTCGTCCGAGCCATAGCGCAGGCCCAGCATCAACAGTGCATCGGCCAGCCCGGTGACGCCCAATCCGATGCGGCGTTTATCCTGCGCTTCAGCCTCTTGCTCGACCAATGGAAACTTCGATGCGTCCACCACGTTGTCCATCATGCGGACAGCGGTGGCGACCAACTCTTGCAGGGCCGCTTCATCCAGATGCGCCGCCCCCTCAAACGGCTCTGCAACCAATCGGGCCAGATTGATCGAACCCAGCAGGCACGCACCGTAGGGCGGCAGAGGCTGTTCACCACAGGGGTTGGTCGCGGCGATGGTTTCGACATAGCTGAGGTTATTGGCCTGATTGATCCGGTCGATGAAGATGACACCAGGCTCGGCATAGTCATAGGTGGCCTGCATGATCTTGTTCCACAGATCACGCGCTTGCACGGTATGATAGACCTTGCCATCGAACACCAACTCCCATGGTCCATCGGTCTTGACGGCTTCCATGAAGGGATCAGTCACCAGAACGGACATGTTGAACATGCGCAAGCGCGCGGGGTCAGATTTGGCGGTGATGAACTGCTCAATATCCGGATGATCGCAGCGCATGGTGGCCATCATCGCCCCGCGGCGCGAGCCTGCAGACATGATGGTCCGACACATAGCATCCCAGACATCCATGAATGACAGTGGGCCAGAGGCATCCGCAGCCACCCCATGCACATCCGCGCCACGCGGGCGAATGGTCGAGAAATCGTACCCGATCCCGCCACCCTGCTGCATGGTCAGGGCCGCCTCTCTCAGCATGTCGAAGATACCGCCCATGCTGTCCGGTATCGTGCCCATGACAAAGCAGTTGAACAGGGTCACCTGACGCGCGGTGCCTGCCCCAGCAGTGATGCGGCCGGCGGGCAGATATTTAAAGTCCTCCAACGCCTCGTAGAACTTGCCTTCCCATTGCGCGGGGTCTTTTTCCACCCGGGCCAGATCGCGGGCGATGCGCCGCCAGCTGTCTTCGACCGTCTGATCGATGGGCGTGCCATCCGCTTGTTTAAAGCGGTATTTCATATCCCAGATTTGCTCGGCGATGGGGGCGGCAAAGCGGCTCATTGGTGATTCCCTATCTGAAAGAGGTATTCAGAGTACCATCCACAACACCTTGATGACAATCGTACATGAGCTACAATGGCTTGATAGTCGATGGACGACTCTGTGGGCAAGCTGTGGATAAATACGTTAACCTCATCAAACTTTCGGTCGGGTCGGAGAGTGTCGACACGTTGATCGCGTGGCAGGACAGTCGCAAACCGCTGTATGAGGATGGCTGCCCGCGCCATGTCACCCGAATGTGGCCCAAGCGCGAAGCCGAGATTCTGAACGGTGGGTCCATCTACTGGGTCATCAAGGGTGTCGTTCAGTGCCGCCAACGTATCCTTCGGCTGGATGAAGTGCGCGGCGAGGATGGTATCCGTCGCTGCGCCATAGTGCTGGACCCCGAGCTACATCGCACCCAAAACGCCCTGAAACGTCCGTTTCAAGGCTGGCGTTATCTCAAACCGGAAGACACACCCGCCGACCTACCCAAAAACCGCGCGCAGGAGGACGCCCTGCCCGACGATCTGAACCGCGCGCTCGCTGAAATCGGCGTTCTGTAGCTACTGCAACCGCTCCAGCAATTCGCTCAGAACCGCTTTGTCGGCCGCATCAAGCTTGGCCACTCGGCTGCGCCACAACGTCGCCTGCGATTGCAAGATCAGCCCATCCGACAGAACCTTGAGGTGGTTGGCCCGCAGTGTTTCTCCGGTGGAGGTTATATCGGCGATTGCTTCCGCGGTTTCGTTCATCACCGTGCCTTCGGTCGCGCCCTGACTATCAACCAGAGTGTAATCCGCGACGCCCGCATCGGTCAGAAACTCGCGCACCAGCCGGTGGAACTTGGTGGCAATCCGCAGCCGGTGGCCATGCACTTTGCGGAATGCGGCTGCCGCCGCGTCCAGATCATCCAACGTATCTACATCGACCCAGCAGGCAGGCGTCGCAATGATCAGATCGGCCCGGCCAAAGCCCAGCGCTGAAACCTCGGCAACCTGCTGTTCCCAGCGCGGCAGCTTTTCTTGCACCAGATCGTTGCCGGTCACGCCTAGATGAATACGGCCCGAAGCCAGTTCGCGCGGGATTTCACCGGCAGAGAGTAGGATCAGAGAAACCCCTTCGATGCCGCCCACCGTTCCGGCATATTCCCGATCCGATCCACTGCGCGACAGGGCAATGCCACGCTTTTTGAACCACGAGAATGTCTTGTCCATCAACCGGCCCTTCGAGGGAACGCCCAGCTTCACACTCATTGCGCGGCCCCCTCGATTTCCAGCATCAGGTCGGGTCGGATCACGCCACCAATCGCTGGAATTTCAGACCCGTCACCCAATTGCCGTGTCAGCGCATCATAGCGCCCGCCCGTGGCAATCGGCGGCAGATCAGGTCGACCCTCGGCATAGAAGCCAAAAACAAACCCATCGTAGTATTCCATCGATGTCCGGCCATAGGACGCCTCGAAATCCAGCCGTTCGACATCCACGCCGCGCGCCTGCAGGGCTGCAATCCGCACCTCAAGTCGGTCCAGCGCCGGGGTGATCTGCGGCAGATCGACCGCCACATCCCGCAGCTGTTCCAGCGCGAAGGGCATCGTCTCGCGTACATTCAACAAGGTCTCCAGCCCGACCAACTCATTGTCAGAAATGGGCGGGGTATCGCGATCCTCGCGCAGCGCTTCGATCCGTTCGGCAATCTCAGGCGCTCGGCGCTTTCCGATCATCGGAAAATCGAACGACAGCGGGTCAGTGGAATCTAGCAGAGCATCGCGCCCTTCAGACCCAGACTTGCGGCCCGCGTACCGATCCAGCAGAGCGCGGAACCGGCGCGGCCGCCACAGATGGCGCATCAACGCAGCCTTTCGCCGATCAGTTGTGCGCAGCCCTTCGACAGCGGCAATCAGTATCCCGATATCCCCGGTGGCAGCCCGCAAAGGCAACCCGCGCAATTGCAAAGCGATAAGCGAGAACACCTCGGCATCCGCCCCGGCCGGATCGTTGCGGTCAAACACCTCATAGCCGACCTGAATATATTCATTGGATCGATCCGGATCGTGTTCCTGCCTGCGAAACACTTCACCCGAATAGGTATACCGCGCAGGTTCAGCGCCGTCGCGCATGTGCATTTGCACCACCGGCAAGGTAAAGTCCGGGCGCAACATCTGTTCGCCCCGCAGCGCATCCGAAGTGATGTAAGCGCGTCCGCGAATATCCTCACCGTAAAGGTCCAGCAGCGTGTCTGCCGGTTGCAACAGAGGCGTATCCACCACCTGAGCGCCCGCAGCCTCAAAACGGACACGCATCATCGCAGCGCGGGCCTGTATCTGGGAACGGTTGGCCATGGGTCAGTCCTGACTGTCCAAAATTTCACGCACCTTGGCGACCAGATCAGTACGCGGCACTTCGAACTGGCTGGGCCTTTCTTTCCATTCCTCAAGCGTGGCGCTTTCGGCGATCTTGGCCCCGAGGATCAGGTCCTTGATCTGGACGATCCCATTGGCCTTTTCGTCGCCACCTTCGATCACTGCAATCGGAGAGTTCCGCTTGTCCGCATACTTTAGCTGATTGCCGAAGTTCTTGGGGTTGCCCAGGTAGACTTCGGCCCGGATACCCGCGTTGCGCAGCTCGGCAACCATCGCCTGATAGTCGGCCATGCGGTCACGATCCATGACGGTTACGACCACGGGACCGGTGGCCTGCGCACTTATCCGACCCTTCTCACGCAGAGCGGCCAGCAGACGGTCGACGCCGATAGAGATACCGGTCGCAGGCACTTCCTGTCCGGTGAACCGCTTGACCAGGTCGTCATAGCGCCCGCCGCCTGCAACTGACCCGAATTGGCGCTTTCGACCTTTCTCGTCGAAAATCTCGAAGGTCAGTTCAGCTTCGTAGACCGGACCTGTGTAATAGCCGAGACCGCGTACGACCGAAGGATCGATCACGATGCGATCACGTCCGTAGCCACCTGCATCCAGCAGCGCACCAATCTGTTCCAGTTCGGCAATACCGTCTGCACCGATCGTGCTGTCGCCTACAGCGGCGCGCAAGTTGGCCAGCGTACCGGATGTATCTTCAGCTTTGGACGTCAGGAAGGCAATGACCGGCTCAGCCTGGTCTTCGCTGAGACCTACACCATCAATAAACGCACCAGAGGCATCCAGTCGCCCTTTGGTCAGCAGCTCGCGGACGCCCGCCTCCCCCACCTTGTCGAACTTGTCGATGGTGCGCAGGACATTGTCGCGGGCAGTAACATCTTCGCCCAATCCCATCGCCTCCAGCACACCGTTCAGCACCTTGCGATTGTTCACGCGCACCAGATAGTCGCCGCGCGGGATGCCGACTTCTTCCAACGTATCCGACAGCATCGCACAGATCTCGGCGTCGGCAGCCATCGAGGCCGTGCCAACCGTATCCGCATCGCACTGATAAAACTGACGATACCGCCCCGGCCCCGGCTTTTCGTTGCGCCAAACCGGACCCATCGCATAGCGGCGATAAGGCGTCGGCAGGTCGTTACGGTGCTGCGCATAGACGCGGGCCAAAGGCGCGGTCAGGTCATAGCGCAGAGCCATCCAATCGCCATTGCCGCCTTCGTCGACTTCCTGCCACGCGAAGACGCCTTCGTTCGGACGGTCCACGTCGGGCAGGAACTTGCCCAGCGCCTCAACCGTCTCAACCGCGCTGCTCTCCAAGGCGTCGAACCCGTAACGATGGTACACGCCCGCAATCGTCCGCAGCATCTCGGTGCGCTGCGTGACTTCCTCGCCGAAATAGTCACGGAACCCTTTTGGCGTTACGGCCTTGGGGCGGGGCTGTTTCTTGGGCTTGGCCATGTGGGGCGTCCTTGGGGCATAGTGTTCCGCGCGCGGTCTATCTCATGGCCCGCATCGGGGCAAGGCGGGGTTTCGCTGGCATTGGGTCTTGCGGAGGGCTATGACCAACCCCGAAGGAGACCACAATGCAGCATCTGGAAGAACAGATCGCCCATCTGTCGCGCACGGTTGAGGAGTTGAATACGGTTGTCACCCGGCAGCAAAGCGAGATCGACCGCCTGACAAGACGGGTTGAGATGCTGTTACAGCGCGAGGCGGAACGAGCACAGGAAGGCTCGGGTGGGGTCGTGTTCGGAGATGAGCGGCCCCCGCATTATTGACCCTTGATTGAGCGTCAAACAGTGCGCTTGCCCACATCCCAATGAACCCGCCGCGCTTCACTGACAGGAGAGACCCCATGGTACAGAAACTCGCGTTGGTAACGGGTGCCGCACGTGGCATCGGTCTGGCAACCACCAAACTGTTTCTGGCGGACGGGTGGAATGTTGCGATGATCGACCGGGACGCAGAAACATTGGCTCTGGCAGCACGCGATCTTGAGGGCGCAATGCCCATTGTTGCCGATATTTCGGACCCCGATCAGGTCGACGATATGATACAAACCGTCATGGCGGAATTCGGTCGAATAGACGCCGTGGTGAATAATGCCGGGGTTGCGGATTTCGGACCGATCGAACAACACGGCTTTGAGATGTGGCGCCGGGTTATGGAAACAAATCTGGACGGGGTCTTTTTGGTGTCTCAGGCCGCGATACCCGCACTGAAAGAAAGTCGAGGCGCAATCGTCAACATCGCGTCAATCTCGGGCCTGCGGGCCAGCACCCTGCGCGTTGCTTACGGAACCTCAAAGGCCGGCGTGATCCATCTGACCAAGCAGCAAGCCGCTGAATTGGGCGAATATGGCATTCGCGCCAACTGCGTCTGTCCCGGTCCGGTCCGCACCAAGCTTGCCATGGCCGTTCACACGCCCGAAATCATCGCTGCCTATCATGACGCCATACCACTGAACCGCTACGGCTCGGAAGACGAGATCGCGCAGGTGATCTTTTTCCTATGCTCAGACAGAGCCAGCTATGTGACAGGTCAAGTGATTGCATCAGATGGTGGCTTCGACAGTACAGGCGTCGGCTTGCCTGCCTTACGAGCGACCGACTGAACGGCCGGCCCCAAGTTTACAACCCCAACGTCGTTTTTACCGCATTGTCGACCACACCGCCGAGCAAAGCATCCTTATCCTCGGCACATCCTTCTCTCAAAGCAGCAATGAACGTCTCTCGCAGCTGGGCTTTGTCCTCATCCGAACCGGCGTGATCATTGATATCGATCTGACGGTTATAGATCGACAGAGCTGTCATCTTTTCGACGATCCCATAGATAATCGTCTCATCGCCATCCGCCTCTTCCACCACAGTGGCGCAGGTGTGATACATCAGAGGCAGCGCATCCTGCACCATCTGTTCCGCGGCTTCGTCGGCAAGGGTCATAGACGGCAAAGACAAGCAAAAGCTGGCCAACACGTACTTTGATAGGTTCAAACGCATAGCTCTCATTTCCAGTTATGCCCGATGAAGGCCCCGGCCACGCCACCAATCGCCGCGCCCTTGCCATCACCCAGCAACGCGCCAACGCCCGCGCCGATCAAGGCGCCTTCGATGGTGTTCTTTTTCTACTTATCATCCGCCACTGCCGTCGAAGCCAGCGCCAGCGACGCCACAACTGCCAGTGCAAGTGATCGAATCATCAGGCCTGAAACCGCCATGAGGATGCCCTCCTGTATAACTTCAAAATCAATCTGCAATTCAGCCTAGCGGGGCGGGTCTTCTCTGGCAACAAAAGCCGAGGTCAGAATTCCTCGACTGACATCACGCCTTCCAGGGATTTGATCGCGCCTTTGATCTGTGGATTGATCGGGAAAACCTGCCCCAGGTCCATTTCAACTTCGCCCGGCAGGCCGGGATCCAGAAGGCACAGTTGAATTGGCCCCTTCGTGGCCCCTTTGGCTGCGCTTGCTGCATCCTCAAGCACTTTGGCAACAGTGGGCAACACCTGAGGCTGATCCACGAAGATACGCAACCCGGTTGCACCAGCATCGGCCACGACAGAGTCGACTGGCCCAACAGACCTGCCCAGCAGCTTCAACTGATCGGCCTCCATCGTCGCTTCGGCTGTCAGCACCACTTGCGCCCCGGTTTCCAGAAACTCGCGACATTTTTCCAGCGTGTCTGAAAACAGCGTAACCTCGTAGGCTCCGGTCGGATCGGAGAGTTGAGCAAAGGCAAAGCGATTGCCGCGCGCAGACTTCCGTTCCTGCCGCCCGGCAACGACACCGGCCATCTTGGCGATCAACGGCCCCGAACGCGCCTTTTCAGCGACCTCGTCCAAGGTCAACACCTGCTTGCGCTTCAAAGCAGGCATATAGTCATCCAGCGGATGGCCCGAAAGGTAGAAGCCAATCGCCTTGAATTCTTCACTCAAGCGTTCCGCAGGCAACCAATCCGGCGTCGGGGACAGGCGCGGTTCGGGCAAGTCATCCCCCGCCTCGCCAAACAACGACACCTGGTTCGAGTTCTTCTGTTCGTGGATCGCCGCTGAGTACTGCACCAGCGGGTCGAGGCTTTCGAACACGCGGCGGCGGTTTTTATCAAGCTCATCGAAGGCCCCGGCGCGCGCCAGCATTTCAAGCGGGCGTTTGCCAACCCGTTTCAGATCGACCCGACGCGCAAAATCAAACAGGTTCACGAACGGTTTCTCGCGCCGCCCTTCGACCACCAAGTTCATCGCCTCGACGCCCACGTTTTTCAACGCGCCCAGCGCATACACCAAATGCCCATCCACAACATCGAAGGTCGACTGAGACCGATTCACGCAGGGCGGCACATAAGGCAGTTCCAACCCCTTGCGGACCTCTTCGAAATAGACGGCCAGTTTATCGGTCAGATGGATATCGCAGTTCATGACACCGGCCATGAACTCAACCGGATGGTTCGCCTTCAGCCAGCCTGTCTGATAGCTGACCACCGCATAGGCGGCGGCGTGGGATTTGTTGAAGCCATAGTTGGCAAACTTGTCCAGCAGGTTCCAAACCTCGGTCGCCTTGGCCTCATCCACGTTATTCTCGGCGGCACCTTTGAGGAATTTGGGCCGCTCAGCGTCCATCGCCTCTTGAATTTTCTTGCCCATCGCGCGCCGCAACAAGTCCGCGCCGCCAAGGCTGTAACCCGCCATTTCCTGCGCGATCTGCATCACCTGTTCCTGGTAGACGATGATGCCTTGGGTTTCGTCCAGGATATGATCAATCGACGGGTGCAGCGTGTCCCGTTCACTGAGTTTGTTCTTGACCTCACAGAACTTGGGGATGTTCTCCATCGGGCCAGGGCGATACAGCGCGACAAGGGCGATGATGTCCTCGATACAGTCCGGTTTCATCCGCTTCAGCGCGTCCATCATGCCCGAGGATTCCACCTGGAACACCGCCACCGTCTTGGCTGCGGAGTAGAGCTTGTACGTCGCCTCATCATCCAGCGGGATCGCGTTGATCTGATTCACGGCTCCTTCCGCCGGCTCGTACAATTCCGTGCCATCCGGCGCGATGTGCAAATCCCGCCCGGATTTGAAGATCAAATCCATCGCGTTCTGGATCACGGTCAGCGTTTTCAAACCCAGAAAGTCAAACTTCACCAGCCCGGCCTGTTCCACCCATTTCATGTTGAATTGGGTGGCCGGCATATCCGAACGCGGATCCTGATAAAGCGGCACCAGCGCGTCCAAAGACCGATCTCCGATCACGACCCCCGCAGCGTGGGTCGAGGCGTTGCGCAAAAGCCCTTCGACCTGCTGGCCGTAATTCAGCAGGCGGTCCACGACCTCCTCGCTGCGCGCCTCTTCGCGCAGGCGGGGTTCGTCTTTCAGCGCCTTTTCGATCGAGACGGGTTTGACCCCTTCAACCGGGATCATCTTGGACAGGCGGTCGACCTGCCCATAAGGCATCTGCAGCACCCGCCCGATATCGCGCACAGCGGCCTTGGACAGCAGCGCACCAAAAGTGATGATCTGCCCCACCTTGTCGCGGCCGTATTTCTGCTGCACATAGCGGATCACCTCTTCACGTCGGTCCATGCAGAAGTCGATATCGAAGTCGGGCATCGAGACCCGCTCGGGGTTCAAGAACCGCTCGAACAGCAGTGAATAGCGCAGCGGGTCAAGGTCGGTGATCGTCAACGCATAAGCCACGAGCGATCCAGCACCCGAGCCCCGCCCTGGTCCCACCGGAATGTCCTGGTCCTTGGCCCATTGGATGAAATCTGCAACGATTAGGAAGTAGCCCGGAAAACCCATGCCTTCGATGATGTCCAACTCGAAATCCAGCCGTTCCTGATATTCCTCAGGCGTCACCGCATGGGGGATCACGGCCAGACGTTTCTGCAAACCCTCATTGGCAATGCGGCGCAGTTCGGCCACTTCATCATCCGCGAATTTCGGCAGGATTGGATCGCGGCGATAGGCCATAAAGGCGCAACGGCACGCGATCTCGACCGTGTTCTCGATGGCCTCAGGAAGGTCGGCGAACAAGGTCGCCATCTCCTGCTGCGATTTGAAGTAATGCTGCGCGGTCAGTCGGCGGCGACCATCCTGCTGATCGACATAAGCGCCCTCGGCGATACAGATCAGCGCATCATGCGCCTCATACATATCCGAAGTCGGGAAATAGACATCATTGGTGGCGACCAAGGGCAGATTTTTGGCATAGGCCATTTCCACGTGACCACGTTCGGTCAGGCGCTCGGCCTCGGGTTGGCCGTCCTCGCCGGGATGGCGCTGTAATTCGACATACAAACGGCCGGGGAACATCCCCGCAAGCCGGTCTACCAGTACCTCAGCCGCAGGGCGCTGCCCTTGCTGCAACAGCCTGCCCACCGGCCCTTCAGGGCCACCGGTCAGGCAGATCAGGCCATCAGCCCGCTCTGCCAGCTCGTCCAACGTCACTTGTGGCAACTGCCCGCCCTTGTCCACGTATAGACAAGAACTGAGCTTCATCAGGTTCTCATACCCCGCTTCGGATTGCGCCAGCAGCACCAGCGGTGCAGGCGCCTTGGGCTTTTCGCCTGGCTGCGCCTGAAGATAGGTCAGATCGACCTGACAGCCCATGATCGGCTGTATCCCGGCCCCGCTGGCCGAGACCGAGAACTCCAAAGCCGAGAACATGCTGTTCGTGTCAGTGACGGCGACCGCGGGCATCTCCATTTTCTCGCACAAGGCGGGCAGCTTTTTCAGCCGCACGGCCCCTTCCAGCAGAGAATATTCGGTGTGAACGCGGAGATGAATGAATCGAGGGGTACTGCTCATACCCTCTACGCTATCGCAGCCAGCAGTCGCACAAAAGCGGGAACCGACGCTTTGGGATGCCTAAAAAATCAGCGCGGATTATTCGGCTTTTTCAGAAGGTGCTTCGGGGATGGCGACAAGTTAAGCGCAGAAAACGGTTTAATATCAACGGTCTGAACACTACTGAGCACCGATGTTTTCACACTGTTCGGCTGCAATGGTACATTATATAGGCAGTTTTTCTTGCCAGATAAGCCACGCTGTTTCTAACATCACACGGCAAGCACTCCGCCCGCCACTCTTTCTACGTCGCATCGAAGGAGGGCCGAAAGGGCGCAACTGGGTAAGGCGACGGGTTTCTCGAATGAATATCACGTTTCTTCTGAACGGAGAGACAGTGGAATTGGCGGATGTCGATCCGACAGCCACCCTGCTGGACTGGCTGCGCGAAGATCGCGGCCTGACCGGCACCAAAGAGGGCTGCAACGAAGGTGACTGCGGCGCCTGCACCGTTATGGTGACGGATGCGGATGGCCACAGGGCGCTCAATTCCTGCATTCTGTTCCTGCCCCAGTTGCACGGCAAAGCGGTCCGCACCGTCGAAGGGGCAAGCGGCCCGAACGGCGAGACGCACCCGGTGCAACAGGCCATGGTCGACCTGCATGGCTCGCAATGCGGCTTCTGTACGCCGGGCTTTGTGATGTCCATGGTAACAAGTCACGCCACCGGCGCCACGGACCACGACACGCAACTGGCTGGAAACCTCTGCCGCTGCACCGGCTATGCGCCAATTATCCGCGCAGCGAAGGCAGCCGAGGAGCAGCCTGTACCGGTCTGGGTCAAAGACAAACCCGTAGCTACGCCAGCCGCGTCGCCGATGCTGCCCGCATCGTCCGACGAACTGGCGGCTGTCTATGCCGAGAACCCTGATGCCACTCTGGTTGCAGGCGCTACCGATGTTGGCCTTTGGGTCACCAAGCAGTTGCGTGATCTGGATCCAGTGATCTTTCTCAATCGTTGTGACGACCTGAAGAGAATCTCCATCACCGAGAGCGAAATCCGTTTCGGAGCTATGGTCGACATGAACCGCATGGGCGAAGCGCTGGCGGACCTGCACCCCTCGTATGCCGAGATGATCCGGCGCTATGCCAGCGTTCAGGTGCGCCACGCGGCGACCGTCGGCGGCAATATCGCCAACGGCTCGCCCATCGGGGACAACCCGCCCGCCCTGATCGCTTTGGGTGCAACTTTGCATCTGCGCAAGAGCGGCGAACGGCGCTCGATCCCGCTTGAGGATTTCTTCATCGAATACAGCAAGCAAGACCGCGCCCCTGGCGAGTTCGTCGAGGCCGTGAGCTTCCCGCGTCAGCCCGACAGGCTCAAGGCATACAAACTCAGCAAACGGTTCGATCAGGACATCTCGGCCGTGTGCGGCTGTTTCAATATCACCGTTACGGACGGCACCGTAACGCAGGCACGTATTGCCTTTGGTGGCATGGCAGGAACTCCGAAACGGGCAACCCATGTCGAGGCCGCACTGATCGGCAAACCCTGGTCGCGCGCGGTGATTGACGCCGCGCTGCCCAGCTTTGCGGACGATTATTCACCACTCACGGACATGCGCGCCTCGGCCACCTATCGTCTGGAGACCGCCAAAGCGATGCTGGAACGGTATTTCCTGGAAGATCAGGGCGAAGTGACCGACGTGCTGAAGGTGACGGCATGAGCGTGACCAAACCCCTCCCCCATGACACGGCCCCGCTGCATGTGGCCGGTGCCGCGCGTTATGTGGATGACATCCCGACGCCGAAAGGCACCCTCCATCTGGCCTTTGGTCTGAGCCCGATTGCCAAAGGCACGATCAACGCGATGGACCTGTCGGCCGTGAAAGCTGCGGATGGCGTGATGCAGGTGGTGACGGCCGAGGATCTGCCCTTCGCCAACGATGTCTCGCCCTCGATCCACGACGAGCCACTACTGTCGGATGGAACGGTGCACTATATCGGTCAGCCCGTGTTTCTGGTCGTCGCCACCAGCCATCTCGCCGCCCGCAAGGCCGCGCGGTTGGGCAAGATCGACTATGCCGAAGACACCCCGATCCTGACCATCGAAGACGCTCTGGCTGCCGACAGCCGGTTCGAGGATGGCCCCCGCATATACTCCAAGGGCGACGCTGACGCCGCGATCGCTAGCGCGCCCCATATAATCGAAGGAAGCTTCGAGCTTGGCGGGCAAGAGCATTTCTACCTCGAAGGTCAAGCGGCGCTTGCCGTGCCGAATGAAGGCGCGGATATGCTGGTCCACAGTTCCACCCAGCACCCGACCGAGATTCAGCACAAAGTAGCCGATGCGCTGGGCGTTCCCATGCACGCGGTCCGGGTCGAGACCCGCCGGATGGGCGGAGGGTTCGGCGGCAAGGAAAGTCAAGGCAACGCTCTAGCAGTGGCTTGTGCTATTGCCGCGCGCGCCACCGGCAAGGCTTGCAAGATGCGCTATGATCGTGATGACGACATGATCATTACCGGCAAACGCCATGCCTTCCGCATCTCCTACAAAGCCGGGTTTGATGAGAACGGCCACATTCAAGGCGTCTCGTTCCTACACCACGCGATTTGTGGCTGGGCGCAGGACCTGTCTCTGCCCGTCGCCGACCGAGCGATGCTGCATTCGGACAACGCCTACCTGCTGCCCAATGCTCGGATCGAGAGCCACCGGCTGAAAACCAACACCCAATCCGCCACCGCCTATCGCGGGTTCGGCGGCCCTCAGGGCATGGTCGGCATCGAGCGCGTCATGGATCACGCCGCGCATGAATTGGGCCTGGACCCGGTCGAGCTGCGTCGCCGGAACTACTATGAACCGGCACATAAAGTCGCCGAGACGCGGCCAGAAGAGAAACCACTGGGTCACCCCGATCCGCACGAAGACCTGACAAGCCGGGGCGCAGTTGAGATGGGCGACGCACCCGTGCGCCCTCTGCCCGCAGGCGGCAACACCACGCCCTACGGCATGGAGGTCAGCGATTTCGAACTGCATGGCATGACCGAAGCGCTGCTGAAATCCAGCAACTACGCTGCGCGTAGAGCCGCCGTCGAAAAGTGGAATGCCGAGAATAGCGTAGTCAAAAAGGGCATCGCCTTTTCCCCCGTCAAGTTCGGGATTTCCTTCACGCTCACCCACCTCAATCAAGCAGGTGCGTTGGTGCATGTGTATCAGGACGGCTCGGTTCATCTGAATCATGGCGGCACCGAGATGGGTCAGGGCCTGTTCCAGAAAGTCGCACAGGTCGCTGCGTCGCGCTTTGGCATTCCGCTGGAGATGGTCAAGATCACCGCAACCGACACGGCCAAAGTACCGAACACATCGGCCACCGCGGCGTCTTCGGGCAGTGACCTGAACGGCATGGCGGTCAAGGCGGCCTGCGACACGATCCGCGACCGCATGGCCGACTATCTGGCCGAGCGTCATCAGGCGGACCCGTCGACTGTTACTTTCTCGGATGGTCACGTCTCGGTAGGTGCCGAACGCTATACCTTCGCAGAAGCCACCGCTTTGGCCTATCAGGGGCGCATCAGCCTTTCGGCAACCGGGTTTTATAAGACACCCAAAATCGAATGGGACCGGATCGCAGGCCGTGGGCGGCCGTTCTTTTACTTCGCCTATGGGGCCTCGGTGACCGAAGTGGCGATCGACACGCTGACCGGCGAGAACCGCATTCTGCGCACTGATATCCTGCACGACGCGGGCGCATCGCTGAACCCGGCACTTGATATCGGTCAGGTCGAAGGCGGCTATGTGCAAGGCGCGGGCTGGCTGACGACCGAAGAACTGGTCTGGGACGGCAAGGGCAACCTGCGCACACACGCACCCTCGACCTACAAAATCCCCGCCTGCTCGGACCGGCCCGATATCTTCAATGTCGCGCTTTGGGATGGCGAAAACCGCGAGGATACGATCTATCGCTCAAAAGCGGTAGGTGAGCCACCTTTCATGCTGGGAATATCGGCATGGTTGGCCCTGTCGAATGCGGTCGCAGCTTGTGGCGACAGCTATCCGGCGTTGGATGCACCCGCCACGGCCGAGGAAGTCTGGCGCGGCGTCCAGCGGATGAAGGGAGGCATCTGATGGGCTTTGACCTGGAGGCTTTGAGGGAGGCGGTTAAAACCCACGGTAAGGTGACTCGGGTCGTCATCGCGGCGATCAAGGGCTCGTCCCCACGCGAGGTTGGCGCCGCGATGTTGGTCTGGCCGGATGGCCAGAGCGGAACGATCGGCGGCGGCACGTTGGAGTTTCAGGCCGCAGAAGCCGCGCGGTCCCAATCCCTCCCCACCCGTCTGACCCAACACGCGCTTGGACCCGATATGGGCCAATGCTGCGGCGGTGCAGTCTCGCTGTTCAGCGAGGTCTTTGATCTAAAGGCACTAGAAGCACTCGACGACACGGTCATAGCGCGATCTGCTTCTGAAGACGAAATGCCTCTGTCAGTGAAACGGTTGCTGGCAACTGCGCGCGGTCAGGGGATTGCCCCCGAACCGCAGCTGATCGACGGTTGGATGGTGGAACCCATTCACAAGCCAAAGCGGGACCTGTGGATCTGGGGTGCTGGCCATGTAGGCCGAGCACTGGTGGACGTTCTTTCCCCCTTGCCCGACATCGCGATCACCTGGGTCGATACCGGACCCGAGCGCTTCCCGGCCTCGCTGCCGACAGGTGTCACCACAGTTCCAGCGGCCAAACCAGCCGAGCTGGTTCGCCATTCACCGCCCGATGCCGAGCATCTTGTGCTCACTTATTCACACAATCTGGATTTAGAGCTGTGCAACCGGCTGCTTTCGCATGATTTCCGCTTTGCGGGGCTGATCGGCTCGGCTACGAAATGGGCGCGATTCCGGTCGCGGCTGGCAGCTCTTGGGCATTCGCCTGAACACATCAGCCGGATCACCTGTCCAATCGGCGATCCCGCTCTGGGCAAACACCCGCAAATGATCGCCGTTGGCGTCGCCGCGCAGCTTCTGCGCCCGGCCCGACAGACTGAGTTGAAGAAGGACCTGAGCGCGTGACCACTCCACTCTTAAGCCTGCAAGGGCTAACCAAAGCCTATCCCGGTGTCGTGGCCAATGATCAGGTGTCGTTCGACATCGGCGAAGGCGAAGTACATGCCCTGTTGGGCGAAAACGGCGCGGGGAAATCCACGCTGGTCAAGATGATCTATGGGCTGGTGAAGCCAGACAGCGGCACTATGATGCTGCGTGGCCAGCCCTTCGCCCCTGCGGAACCCCGCGCGGCGCGGGCGGATGGGATTGCGATGGTGTTCCAGCACTTCTCGCTGTTCGATGCGCTGAACGTGGCTGAAAATATTGCGTTGGGGATGGAAAACCCTCCGCCCATGGGCGATCTGGCATCGCGTATCCGAGAGGTGTCTGAAACTTACGGCCTGCCGCTGGACCCGTACCGCACGGTCGGCGACCTGTCCGCGGGAGAGCGTCAGCGGGTCGAGATCATCCGCTGCCTGCTGCAGGACCCCAAGCTGCTGATCATGGACGAACCAACCAGCGTGCTGACCCCACAAGAGGTCGAAATCCTGTTTGAGACGCTGAACAAGCTGCGGTCTGAGGGCACCTCGATCCTTTATATCTCGCATAAACTCGAAGAGATCCGCACGCTTTGCGACCACGCCACGATCCTGCGTTTGGGCAAGAATGTGGGGGAATGCGTGCCTGCTGAGACGTCGGCTCGTGATATGGCCGAGATGATGGTGGGATCAACGCTGCAAACTCCGGAACGGTCGGGCCGCGCCTTCGGTGAAGTTGCGTTGGATGTCAGCGGTCTGTCGGTGCCTTCCCCTTCGGAATTCGGAACTGCGCTGAAGAACGTTCATATGACCGTCCGCAAAGGCGAGGTTCTGGGGATCGGCGGCGTCGCTGGGAATGGGCAGGATGAATTGCTGGGCGTGTTGTCTGGTGAAATCCAAACCGCCGCTGATGCGATCAAGTTCAACGGCCAACCGATTGGTAAGCTCGGCCCCACCGCGCGCCGCAAGCTGGGCGTACTGACCGCGCCCGAGGAACGGCTGGGTCATGCCGCCGCACCCGATATGAGCCTGACGGAAAACGCCCTGCTTACTGGATCGGTAAGGGAGGGGCTGGAAAGCAACGGCTTTCTGAAATGGGCCGATACCAAAAGCTTTGCCGAGAAAATCATCAGCGCGTTCGATGTGCGCACGCCGGGGCCCGAAAACGCCGCACGATCGCTGTCGGGCGGAAACCTGCAGAAATTCGTGATCGGCCGTGAGGTGCTGCAGAACCCAGATGTTCTGGTGGTGAACCAACCGACATGGGGTGTGGATGCGGCGGCTGCGGCCTCGATCCGGCAAGCCATTTTGGACCTGGCGGCCAAAGGAACTGCGGTCATATGCATCAGCCAGGATTTGGATGAGCTGATGGAAATCTCGGACAGTTTCGCCGCACTGAATGAAGGCCGCCTGAGCGCGCCGCGCGAGACCACAGGCCTGACGGTGGATGAGATCGGCCTGATGATGGGCGGCGCGCATGGCATGGAGGTGGCCCATGTGTGATCCGATGCCCGCCTTCGGCAAAAGAGACAAAAAACAAACGAGAATGCGCAGGGGGATGGGCAGATGATTGTGTTGGAGAAACGGCCACAGCCGTCCAAGGCGTGGTCTTATGCGACCCCACTGGTGGCTGTCTTGGCGACGATGGTGTTTGGCGGTGTCCTGTTCGCCATTCTGGGAAAGAACCCGGTCGAAGCGATCGGCACGATCTTCTGGGAACCGCTGTTCGGTGAGTTCGCGTTCTACTACCGTCCACAGCTTTTGGTGAAAGGCGCGCCTTTGGTGCTGATCGCCATCGGCCTGTCGCTGGGTTTTCGCGCCGGCATCTGGAACATCGGGGCCGAGGGGCAGTACATCATGGGGGCCATTTTCGGCGCGGGTGCAGGATTGGCTTTCTACCCGATGGAAGCGTTCTACATCTTTCCGATCATGGTACTTGCCGGGGCGTTTGGTGGCTGGCTCTGGGCGATGATCCCAGCCTTTCTGAAGGTTCGTTTCGGGACAAATGAAATCCTTGTGTCGCTGATGCTGGTCTATGTGGCCGAGCAGATGCTGGCCTCGGTCTCGCTGGGTCTGCTGAAAAACCCCGAAGGGTTCGGCTTTCCCGGTTCGCGCAACCTGCAATCCTATGACAGCGCGCATAATGCCGAGTTGATCGCAGGGTCGGGGATGCATTGGGGTGTTGTCGCGGCCTTCGTTGCGGTGATCTTCTCCTATGTGCTGCTGAACCGACATATGCTGGGGTTTCACATTCGACTTACCGGCGAAGCACCACGCGCTGCGAAATTCGCAGGGGTAAACCCGGCTCGTCTGATCCTGTTCTGCCTTGGCATGTCTGGTGCATTGGCCGGGCTGGCGGGGATGTTCGAAGTGTCTGGACCTTCTGGGCAGGTCAGCATCGATTTCAACGTCGGCTATGGCTTTACGGCGATCATCGTGGCCTTTCTGGGCCGCCTGCATCCGGTGGGTATACTGCTGGCCGGAGGTCTGATGGCACTGACATATATCGGCGGTGAGATCGCGCAGTCTCAGCTGGGTCTGCCTGCCGCCGCCATTCAGGTATTCCAGGGAATGCTTTTGTTCTTCCTGCTGGCGTTCGATCTTTTGACAAACTACCGCATCCGTGCGGCCCGTAGCGAGGTGGCATAATGGACCTTGGTGAAATCAATCCCGTCCTTCTGATCGCCTCGCTGATGGTGGCAGCAACCCCGCTACTGCTGGCCGCGATCGGAGAATTGGTTGTCGAAAAGGCGGGCGTTCTGAACCTCGGCGTCGAGGGGATGATGATTGTCGGTGCGATCAGCGGCTTTGCGATCTCGGTCGAAACCGGCTCTCCGTGGCTCGGCTTTATCGCTGCAGCGATTGGAGGTGCGGTGCTATCCCTTTTGTTTGTTTTGCTGACGCAAGTGGCGCTGGCCAACCAGGTGGCCAGCGGACTGGCGCTGACCCTGTTCGGCCTCGGCTTCAGCGCGCTGATGGGACAAAGCTATGTGGGCATCAAGCCGCCCAGCATGGGGGATATCCATATCCCAATACTCAGCGATATTCCTGTCATTGGCCCGATCCTGTTCCAGCATGACCCGATCCTCTATGTTGGCATCGCGCTTACGGCGGCGGTCTGGGCCACGTTGAAATACACCCGTGTGGGTTTGATCCTGCGCGCGGTGGGTGAAAACCACGATGCAGCCCATGCCTTGGGCTACAAAGTCATAAAGATCCGCATTCTGGCGATCCTGTTCGGGGGTGCCTGTGCGGGTCTCGGTGGCGCCTATATCAGTCTGATCCGAGTACCACAGTGGACCGAAGGCATGACCGCCGGTGTGGGATGGATTGCCCTGGCGCTGGTGGTCTTTGCCAGCTGGAAACCATGGCGCGCCTTGCTGGGTGCCTATTTGTTCGGCGGCATCACCGTGTTGCAGCTTAATTTGCAGGCAGCGGGCGTTGCCATCCCGGTCGAGTATCTGGCAATGTCGCCCTACATCATCACGATCCTTGTGCTTGTGATCCTTTCGGCCGACAAGAGCAGCGCACCTGCCTCACTGGGCCGAATATTCCATGCCTCACACTAGGGGCCAACTGAACCAACTTGGGGAGTAACACATGAAATTCACTACACTTCTGGCAAGCGCCGCCATGGCGCTGGGTCTGGCCTCGGGGGTCATGGCCGAAGACAAGACAAAGGTCGGCTTTGTCTATGTTGGTCCCGTGGGCGACGGTGGCTGGACCTATGAGCACAACAAGGGTCGGCTGGCAGTTGAAGAACACTTTGGCGACAAGGTCGAAACCGTGTTTGTTGAATCAGTACCCGAAGGCCCGGATTCCGAACGCGTCATGACCCAGATGGCACTGGAAGGGGCCGATCTGATTTTCACCACCTCGTTCGGCTATATGGACCCAACCATCAACGTGGCCAAGAAGTTCCCGGACGTGAAGTTCGAGCATGCAACTGGCTATAAGACCGCCGACAACGTCTCGGTCTATTCGGCACGTTTCTATGAAGGTCGCGCCGTTCAGGGTCACATCGCGGGCAACATGACCAAGTCGAACATCATCGGCTATATCGGTTCTTATCCGATCCCCGAAGTGATCCGAGGTATCAACTCGGCCTTTATTCACGCGCAACGGGTCAACCCGGATGTCGAGTTTAAAATCGTCTGGGCTTACACTTGGTTTGATCCCGCGAAAGAAGCTGACGCTGCGAAGGTTCTGATCGAACAGGGCGCCGATGTGATCCTGCAGCACACGGATTCGACTGCGCCGCAGGCGGCTGCGCAAGAGGCGGGTAATGTTGTCACCTTTGGCCAGGCCTCGGACATGAGCGAATATGCCCCGTTCCCGCGCGTCTCATCAATCATCGACGACTGGGCGCCCTACTACATCGCGCGCACACAGGCCGTGATGGACGGCACCTGGGAATCTGTGAACACCTGGGACGGTATCCGCGAAGGTATGGTCGCCATTGGCGAAATCTCTGACGCCGTTCCGGCGGATGTCAAAGAAGAAGCGCTGGCAATGAAAGCGGCCATGGCTGCGGGCGAGTACCACCCCTTCACTGGCCCGATCAAAAAGCAGGATGGCAGCGATTGGTTGGCTGACGGTGAAGTGGCCGATGATGGCACTCTGGCAGGCATGAACTTCTATGTCGAAGGTCTGGAAGGCGAGATTCCGCAATAAGCCACTGGCGTAGAACCAAAATGAAAGCCCGCGCTTGGCCGCGGGCTTTTTTCATGTCCACGGCGCACCTGTGCTTAAAAACACTTCAGCCTTGATTGCCAGTCTCTAAGTCAGAACACTCTTTGAGAGCCGCCGCAATCGGCGCAAAGGCATCCGGCCGCCCCATCAGCTCGATATGTTTCATATCCAGATTGTGCAGCGTTTTGTGTCGCAGATGCGTATCCAGTACATCCCCTGTCTCAAGCGAGGGGTTGCCACGGGACAAAAACACATGCGCTGGTCGGTCGAAGCGCGGGACGCGAAACGCGCTGATCGCCAGTTCATGTGCAATCTCCACCCCGCGAATGCGCAAGGCTTCAGCATCCGGGTTTTGCGACAACGTTTTCTTGATCTCGGGCAGTGTCTTTCGGGCTCTAAAACGACGTTTCCAACCTTTGATGATGTATCTCAATCGCTTGTATGTGCGATAGTAAATCGGCTGCAAGCCCGGTTCCGCCCCCACCATCTTGAACGGCGGATCCAGAAGAACCATCCCTTTGATTTTATCCTCGCCAATTTGCCTGGCCATCTCCATGACCATCGGCGCTCCGGCCGAGTATCCGCATAGAACAAAGGGGCCATCGATTTCTGACTGCTCAAGTTGCGAGATCGCAGCAGACGCAAGTTCCGGATAGGATTTGTCGAGTGGAATTGGTGTGCCCTGCGCACGATGGCTGGGAATATGAACCACCGAATGATCCGGACCAAGGTAGCGGGCCATGTACCTGCAAAACTGTATCGAACAATGTGCAATGAGTACTGTGGTTTTGCCCGAGCCCGGATTAGAAATTTGAAACGTGCTTTCAGGTTCGGAAAACGAAGCTTCTGACCGGCGATCTGAGACGCGTTGGGCAAGTTCTGCGACAGTCGGACAGCTGAACAAATCAGTGGGTTCAAAGTGAACACCCCTTTCCTGACCCATCGCATAGGCTTTGATGGTCGACAGGCTGTCCCCGCCCAGATCAAAGAAATTCGCATCGCGCGACTGGCACGGCGTATCTAGAACCTCTGCAAAAAGCTCAGCGACTTGTGCCTCAAGCCCCGCGCTAGGAGCTTCGCCCCGTTGGGATCCGAAGTTCCGCATAAGGTCTGATGCCAATGTCTTTTGGTCCAGCTTCCCGTTAGGCAATTCTGGAAAGGCCGCAACACCGACAACCAAGCTCGGATGGAATGGCTTCGGCAGGCTCGCCACTAGGTGGCTTTGCACCCGCGCACAGAGCATATCGCCGGACGGGCACTCAAGTGCCAGAGCGATCTGCTTTGATCCACCTGTGTCGAGTACAAGCGCTGCAACCCTCACGTCACCCGCAATACTCTGCGCTACCGCCTCGATCTCGGATAATTCAACGCGATGACCGCGAATTTTGACCTGTCTGTCCCTTCGACCCAGAAACGAGATACAACCGGTTTCATCGGCAACCCCAAGATCCCCGGTTCGATAAGCGCGTAAACGGTGTGGGCCCAGTTCGAAGAAATGAGCCTGGGATTGTTCCGGGTCGCGGAAATACCCCTCTGCCACCGTCGGACCAGCAACCACAACTTCCCCAACCACGCCTGGGGCTGCGGGGTGTCCATCGCGGTCGAGGATACCGACCCAAGCCCCGGGAATTTCCCTGCCAATCGGCACGTCCTGCCCGGCGCCGATCTCGGTCGCGTCGAAAGAGGTGCACCAGACCGTACCCTCGGTCGGGCCGTACTCATTGATCAACCGACAACCGGGCAAAAGCGCCCTCAGCTCCTGTGGCAAGGATGTGTTCAGCGACTCACCGGCGGCAATCAAAACCCTGAGGCTGCGCAAATCGCGTTTCGGAACAGAGGCCAGCAAAACACGCGCAAGTCCGGGCAAGCACAGCGTATGTGTCACCCCATGTCGGGCCATTAGAGCTCCGAGCTTGGCGGGCTCCTGTTCAAGGTTCTTGGTGGCGATGACGAGGTGACCGCCTGTGCAGAGCGTCCAATAAAGACCGGCGACCGAACTATCAAATGCCAGTGAGGACAGCAGGAGGTAGGCCCCTGGTTTATCTCGATAAACAGTGTCGCGCGCGGAAGTCGATACTGCCAAGGCCCCCTGCGAGATCACTACCCCTTTGGGTCTGTTTTCTGAGCCGGATGTAAACATGACATATGCAGTGTCTCCTGTGGTGACGTCATCCGGATCAACGGCCTCTGTCAGCGTGTCTATAAACACTGGTCGCGCCTGTGTATTCGGCAGGGTTGATAAGCAGGCTTCTGTTGTCACAATCAGTTTCGGCTGAATTGTGTCCAGTACATGCGCGATGCGGTCAGCAGGGTAGTCCAGATCAAATGGCACATATGCCGCGCCCGACATCATCACACCTAGGAACGCCGACACCGCATCTGACCCGCGAGGCAACGCAACAGGGACGACATCACCACTCCGGGCACCGGCCTGTCGCAGGGCATATGCAATCTGACGCGCGCGCAATGACACCTCAGAATAAGTCAGGGTTTTTGCGTCATCAGTAAGCGCGATGGACTGAGGTGTCGTTCGCGCGCAATGCAGAAAGCGCGTCACAACATGCTCTGCCATCGGGCTCGCAATACGAGGCACAATATCGCTCTGAGGTTTCAACAAGTCTCGGACAAGGCAATCGGGGTCTTTTGTGATCTCTGACAGTATCCGCTCGTAGTCAGAAACAACCCCTCGAACAGCTGCATCGGATATGCGACCCGAATCGAAGTAGATCTCTATCCCAAGATCGGATTTTGGTGTGACCAGAAACGACAACGGATAATTGCTGTATTGCATGCTGGTCAGGTCGGATATCCGGATCTCATCAAAATCGTAACTTGTCTCAGAGACGCCTTCATTGACGAACAAAGTGTCAAACAGGGCGGTTCCGCTTGGAAAAGGGGCGCAGTTCTGAACCTCGGCCAGCGCGGCAAATTCGTGCTTGCGGCGTTCGATCTCGGCCTGTCCGTGCTTTCGCAGGAAGGCACCGACAGAAATTGATGGGTCAATCCTGCACCGAACCGGCAAAGTGTTTACAAAAGCTCCGATGGCGCTGGCGATGTTGGGAATCTCCGGTGGCCGCCCAGCGGTTGTTGTGCCGTAGACTATGTCGTCCTGCTGTAGCAACCGCCGTAGCGAGAGCGCCCATGCCCCGGACAGAACGGTATTTGGTGTGATTTTCAACTGTACGGCAACGCGTTCGATCTGTCGCATCAGGTCTTGGCCGAGTGACGCAGATAACGATGTCTGTGTTTGCGCAGACTCCATATCGGCATCGGGCAGCAAGCTGGGCTCTTTCAGACCGTCGAATTGATCCGTCCAAAACTCCGTTTCCGTCAGCTGGCCCTGCGTGCGCAGCCAAGCTAAATGGCTTTTGAAACTCGGAATATCCTTCGGCACGTCTTTCCCGCTGTACCGATCAAAGAGGTCCCGCAAGGCAACGCCAGTGGACCAGCCATCGCTGATCAGGTGGTGAACCGTCCAGACCAGCCGCCACTGCGTGTCAGAGAGTTTGATCAGCGTGGCGGCCATCAATGGTGGTGTTTTCAGATCGAATTGGCGGGTTTGTTCCAACTTGATCAGGTCTTTCAGGCTCTGCTCAACATCTGTTCGGGCAGTCCAATCCAACTCATTCCACGGCAGAGATACATTTTCGCGCAGTACTTGAACTGGTTGTTTGACGCCTTGCCATAGAAACCCGGCACGAAATGCATCGCGTGTATTCAGCACAGCGTCCATTGCCGCCATCAGACGCTTAGTATCCAACGGGCCGTTCAACACGCAGCTGATAACCGCAACATATTGCCCGCGCACTTCATTCTCGCCCTCAGAATGAAACAGCATGCCCCGCTGTGCAGAGGTCAAAGGAAGTATATCAGCGACGCCCTCCGGATACCCCATCTCAACCTAACGCCTTTGCGATGCTTGAGAGGTCGTCTTCATCCAGCTCAATCAAAGCGTCGTCAGCATCTCCGACGGAGTTTTCTTCGGGCAGGGTTTCCGCATATCCGGCCAACGATCTGAGCGTTCTGTATTCGAACAAAGCCGTGGCGGGCAAAGGGACCCGGCATTCATTGGCTTTGATCGCGATTTCGATCGCCGCCAAACTATCGAGACCCAGATCAAAGAAATCTGCTGTCACACTGATCCGCGAAGTTTTCAAAACCTCGGCCACGATCCCAGACAGGCGCTGTTCCATGTCTGTCTCGGGGGCAACTAACTGAATAGGCTGGCCCGTCCGACCGCGCCGCCCGGTGGGTAACCGTGCCACATCAACCTTGCCATTGTTGGTCAGAGGCATCTCGTCAAGCACCACCACATGTTCTGGCAACACACTGCGTGAAAAATGCGCCTGCAGGGTTTGCCAGACCTTCTGTTCGCCCACGCCCTGACCTGCGACATAGACAGTTAGTTTTGTCGGCGGCTCAATCGGCTCGTCAAATCCGATCTCGTTCAGGATTGATTGAACCCGATCTGTGTCAATCTGATCATCCAGTTCGTCCAAAGCCTGTGCACGCGTTTTGTGGCCCATACGCACATCCCACGCATAGGGAAGTGCGTAGTTATGATACCCTTTACGGGTTTTGTGCACGTGAATGCCTGCATCGTTGATCAGGCAATTGGTGGACCGTCCGGTATCCGAGGGTCGCCGCCAAGCGGTATGGTGTTCGAGGAACGCGTAAATCTCGGAAACGGGTACATCTATATAGCGATAGATATCCAAGACGGCGACCTGATCTAGAAACTGCCCGTCCTTCAAGTCGTCCGTTTCAAGCAGGCGTGACAGCGCGTCATCCTCGGCGTGGTAGGCCTTGCGTGCTTTGGTGACCATATCATCCAGCTGCGCGCAGGTAGGGGCGGCGTTGCGAAACAGATCAGGGGTTAGGCGGGTTTCAAAAAACTGTCCCCGGGACAGGCCGGTCACAATCAATGGTGCGCCTTCAGCAAGTGCGGTTCGGAAGGCCAACGTATAAAGCGCTTTGAAGCATCCCTGACACACGTTTGAATGCATCTTCAGGCTGTCGACAAAGATCTGGTTCATCTTATCTGTACTGAGATAACGATGCGACCAGCCCAGATCAGCGGCAACCCTTTGGATGTTGTCCTTGGACTGATCCGAGATATAGCCATTGTCCAGGGTCACCGCCAAAACGCGCGAAGTATACCCTGCTAGGCGATATGCGGCATATGTACTGTCCTTGCCGCCACTTAGCATCATCACGGCGTCGTATGGGCCGGTGCTGGATCGGGTGGCCTTTGCGATCTCGGCCCTAAGATCGGGTTCATCCCGGAAGTAGACGGCGGCGCGGTCTTTGTAGCGATCGAACTCAGCGCAAATCCCGCAAAGATCGCGTTCCGAAAACGCGATCCCTGGAACAGCGCTGGTTACACCGCAGTCGCTGCATCTTTGCTCGTTGGCATCAGACTTGCGCACAGATCCGGTGGCCACATGTACCGCGCTTACGGTTGGCAATTGGCGTAAGACATGATCAATCTCGGCCACTTCGAAACGAACGCCGCCGATCTTGATCTGTTGGTCAAGGCGACCAAGATATTCGCAACGCCCGTCACGTGTGATCCGGCCCAGATCGCCGCTGCGATAGGCCCGGCCTTGCAGCTCGACAGGGTCGTCGCAGAATTTTGCAGCAGTTTCCGCAGGCGATGCCAGATATCCTTCTGCCAATCGGCCGCCAATCACAATTTCCCCAGTCACACCCAGTGGACAGATGTTCATTCCTTTGTCGCGGATGCTGATCGACATACCGCTGGCGGGCTGGCCGATCTGAACCGAAGTCGCGGTATCAGCGCGCGCATCGAACTTGTGATACATAGCCCCAACCACAGCCTCGGTCGGCCCGTATTCGTTGATCAGCGCAAGACTTGGTGAAAGCACCTGTTTAGCCGTCCGACACAACTGCGATGTCAGGTTCTCGCCCCCTAGGACAAGCGTCCGAATACGCTGGACTGCCCGCCCCTGTTTGCACACCAGCGCCAGATGAGACGGGGTGAGTTTCACAAGATCGACCGCATCTTCTGCGAACACATCCAGAACCGCCAAATCTGGATCGGTTCGTTCTGGATAGATGCGGATAGACCCCCCGCTTATCAGGGGTACAAACAGTGAGGTCAGCGTCAGATCAAAAGAAACAGACGAGAAAAACGCATAATGTGCTGGTTCGGGGCCACTGAACGTATCTGTCGCCCATTGGGTATAGCGTGATAGGCTTTCGTGGCTTACCTCGACACCCTTTGGGGTTCCAGTCGAACCTGATGTAAACAGAATATAGGCCAAATCGGTGCGGTCCGGCGCGTGAACGATCGGATCAGACTCTTTGGCAATGTGCGCGACATCTAAGCTCTGACACGCAAAGCTACGGGTGTCACCTGACACCAGGACCACAGCACGCGCACCCGAAAGGCTGATGATTTCATCGGCACGCACGAAGGGTGTATTGGCCGCAATGGGCACAAAGCTGCACCCCGCCTTTAGAATTCCTAGCAAGGCAAAAACAAACTCAAACGACCGCGGCATATGGATCGCAATGCTTGATCCGGGGGTGATGCCTTGACGGGCGATATACGCGGCAATCTGATCGCTGCGCAGATCAAGTTCCCCGTAGGTCATGCGCGCCTCGGCCTGAGACAGCGCGACCGAGCCAGGGGAGTTTTCGACCTGCGCGGCAAAGGCCTGCAACACTGTTTGCCGAGGCGGGCATTCGACCGGGCCAAACAGGATCGCTCTGTCGTTATCATCGGTAGCGAGATCAAGCGCCGCGATCTTAGTTTCAGGCGTCTTCAAAGCTGCATCCAATATCGCAAGGAAATGCGATTGCAGCGCGTCTGGTGAAACAGCGTCCAGTACCTCTGATTGTACATCCAGTTGTAGATCGGGCCTGCCGCTGGCCGAAAAATCCATGACATGCAGGCGCATGACGTGGGCCGCGTCATGAGCGCCGCTGTGGAGCCACTGAACATCTGCAGGATGGCCTGCAAACTCTCCGAATTCGGCCTGAATGTAGTTCAGGACCGCACTGATGGCGGATGTGTTCCCGGCTGCGGCTGCCCCCGGCTTTGCGCGCCTCAGAAACACGCCCAGCTCAGATTTAACCTTCGTATGCAGATCCAGAAATGTGTCATCTGCACCGAACTCGATCTCAAAAGGAAGCACCTCGACAAAGGGACCCAGTGTCGCCTTGTCGACATCTGACAACCTGTTGTGGGACGGCAGGCCAATTGTGATCCGATCGTCGCCTGTCACCCGATGGAGATAGGCAATGTAAGCAGTCAGGTAGCAGGCCAAGCGGGATAAATCTGGCGTAAACAACCGGAACGCAGGGCGCGTGATGGCGTTTTCCATTTGCTCGGTAAGTGACGGTTCTGCGGCGATGCTCAGCCGTTTGGAAAAGGACGAGCGCTTCGGCACGCTGCCATAAGGTGGCGTTGCCGACTGCGCAGGTGAAGTGGGCTCGGTACCGGCTGTCTGCGCCTTCATCGGAGCGCCATCAAAAAAGCTTGGCGAAGGGTCGACCTTTGTCACCTCACCGCTTTCAAGCGCTGCGTATCTGCGCGACATCTGGTCGAACAACAACGCACCGGATTGGGCGTCACACACGATATGATGTTGGCACACAGCCCAAACCCAATGATGGTCTGAAAGCTTATGCAGTTGGCTACGTAAAGTGCTGTGCGACAGATCAAACGGAGACCGGATTAACTCGTCCAACTGCTGATCCAGTAGACCCTTGGCGTCGGGCTGCGTGCTAAGGTCGAAACACTCAAGCAACTGCATGTTCGGCTCAGCCGCAAACTGAACGGGACTATCATGCGGGCCCTGGAATACCGTTCTCAGGACCGCGTTTTCCTGCACGGTCTCGGCAAAGGCTTGTTGAAACAAATCTGCGTTCAGATCAAAGCGCAGATCAAAGCGCCACGCCATGTTGTAAAGCGGCACATCCGGCTGTAGCTGATGACCTTTCCAAAATCGCTGCTGGCTATCTGACAACGGGTAGGACATGGTCATTCCCTCAGCACCGCGCCGCTTGCCGGGCATCGGCATAGCGCAGGATGGCGTCGATTGAGCTGAGGTTCTCAAGCGTCACATCTTCGAACGGTATGTCGATGCCATAGGTCTCTTCGACAAAACCCACCAACGACATTACGCCCAGCGAGTCGATCATCCCGCTGAGCAGTAGCTCATCCGTATCAGTGATAAGGCGCCCTCCCAACAGCGTCTGCTGCACGTAGTTGCGCAGCGCGTCGGTTTGGCGTTCAGGCTGCACGGTCTTCATCGGCTTTCCTCACAAGCTTCGCCCGGTCGATCTTACCTGTCGACGTGCGAGGCATACTCTCTAACCATTCAATGTGTTGCGGCACCGCGTAGGGGGGCAACACAGCTTCTAATTGACGTTTCACCTGCCCAAGATCGCACTTGGATGCGCCCGTGACAAAAGCCCGGAGTGCCTGATCCCTGGCAATCACAACCGCTTCGGTCACAAAAGGCGCGTTCACCAAGGCAAGCTCGACCTCGTCCAGTTCAATCCGGTAGCCGCGCAGCTTGATCTGCCGGTCCTTGCGCCCGATCAGCATCAAGGCTCCGGTTTCGGTTCTACGCACGATGTCACCTGTGCAATAAAAACGCAGCATCTGCCCTGAGGAATCAGGCAAGGTACAAAAGGCCGCCGCGGTTTGATCCGGAGCATTCCAATACTGAGACATGACCTGGTCGCCGGCGATCAGAAGCTCTCCGTTAGTTGCGTCTGCAGAATCAGGCCCGATCCGCGCGGTTACACCCACATCCGGAAGGCCAATAGGCAGAGGGCTGGTTCCATCCAGATCGTCATGCTTCAGAACTGACGTGCTACAATGGTTGGTTTCTGTCGGCCCATAGGCGTTCAGAAACACTGCATTTGGCGCATGGTTGGAAAACGCCTTCAGCGCAGCAGGGGGCATTTTCTCACCCGCAAACATGACAATGCGTAAAGCGCTCAGATCACGTTCGGCCAAGGCGCCACGTTCGACCATTTGGATCAATGCGTAAGGAACTGAATACCAGACGGTGATACCCTCGCTCTGCGTCAGCTCCGACAGGCTGGCAGGCAGCTTTGCATGCATTTCTGGAATGATGACCACGCAAGCCCCAGCCAAGGCAGTGCTGAACATGTCAAAAATCGACATGTCGAAATGTGCGGGCGTGTGGTGGCTGACGCGATCAGAGGAACGCAGCGCGCACAGGTTTGCCGCCATCTGTGCGTAGGCCAAACCGCTTTTGTGGGTATGCACAATACCCTTGGGGGAACCCGTCGTGCCGGATGTCATCAGAATATATGCAGGGTCATCAGCGGAGCGTTTTGCGCTCCGATCACGCAATTTGTCGGGTGATGTTTTGCCCGTCATTGGTTGCCCAAGGTCCAGAAGAGGAACATTGTACGCGCTATCCGCAAACGCCCCTAACCGCGTTGCGTCGGCGATAATCAGCACCGGAGATACGTTAGCAATCTGCGCCGCCAGACGCTCGACCGGGGCGGCGGGATCAATTGGCACATATATCGCCCCAATACGCAGGACTGCATAAATCGCAGCAATCGCCATCGGGCTTTTGGCTGCGCAGATAATGACGCGGTCGCCCTTTGCGACAGACCGTTCCAGCAGTGCGGTGGCGATCTGATCAACCTGCTCGTTCAACGCGGCATAGGTTATGCCTTGGCCAAGCATACATAGGGCCTGAGCATCTGGCGATGCTTGCGCGTTGTGAGTTATCGGGTCGTCCAGAAACACAGCCTCGACTCCCTAGTTCACAATCATCACGACCGATTGGCTAAACTTTGGAAACCAATCAACCGTACGCTCAAAAAACCAAAGCACCGTCATTGCCACAAGCGCCACTGACCCAAATTGCAGTGCTACGGTACGATAGGCTGGCAAACGACGCAGGGCGAAGAAGATCGGAAACAGCACAAGCACAATAGCAAGCTGTCCAATCTCAATCCCAACATTGAAAGTCGCCAGTCCAAGCATTTTGCGCTCTGGATCCAACCCCAAAGGCTCCAGAACAATTGCAAAGCCTAGGCCGTGGGAAATGCCGAAGATGACGACTGCGATCCAGACCTGCGCATGATAGCGAGGTAAAAGGTTGCCTATGGCAACGGCAACGATCGACAAAGCTATGACCGCTTCAACAAAAGTAACCGGCAACGTGATCACTTCGAACGTCGCCAAACAAAAAGCAACAGTGTTCGCGATGGTAAAGAGAGTCACGATCTTGACAATGTACCAAAGGCTTTGGCGGATGCTTTCAGATGGGACCCAGCGCTGGTTGTCGATCCGCATAACTGCGCCCAACAGCAGGGTCACAAGAAACAGGATGTGGTCAAAACCCAACCAGATGTGCCAGACCCCGCGCTCAAAAAAGGCGCGTGCAATGTCTTTGGACGGCTCATCATTCAGATACAGGTCTTTCGTGCCATCACCCGGTGCAAAGACTAGCGAGATATAGGCCTCATTCTCGTCCATCCCGTTGCGCGCGTTGCTGGCAATCAATGCATATCCGCGATGTTCTGGATCGATATCCGAGAACACCCCGTCATAGTACATCTGGATGGTCGTCGGCGTTGTTTCGACCCCTGGAATGTCAAAATGCAACTGAGCAAACGTGTCGACCGAGGTGTCAAAAAACGTGATCTGTTCAAACTCCACCTGATACGGCGCGTCCTCAAAGGACAACTGCAGGTGCTTCTCGAAATAGTCGAAGAACGCGTCCTTACCGGCAAGAACTTCAGCCTGATCCAGGCTTTCTGAAACCTTTTCTTGACCTCGCTGTATGCGCGTAAGGTCGGTCAGCGTGACTTCGATCCGCCCGCCCAAACTGTCTTTGGTGACATCAAAATAGACGTAACTTTCGTTCACGCGATGCGCGTTGGCCGTTGTCGCAAAGAATAGCAGACCGAGCCAAAGAACGGCGTTAAGCGTTACGGCCGAGCGCCCAGAAATTAGATTTGCACCAGACCAGAGATTCATTGGGGTCGCTCCCTCAATGCGCGCGCCTGTTGAAGCTCCATCTTGGAAATGATCTCACGTTGGATGTCCGATGTTCCGGAGTAGATCACGCCGCCGATTGCATCGGCGACATCCGACCCAGCGGTTGATTCCGCTAAATACCCCTGCCCTCCCATCAAGCGCATGGCATCCATGCCCGAACTTAGTAGTGCCTCTGAGATATGAAGGTTGGCCATCGCAGCAAATTGGGTCAAAGGCTGCCCGGTGTCGTACAACTGTGCCGCGCGCCTTAGCATCAACTGGCATGTTTCCAACCGGGTCCGCATATCTGCCAGACGATTGGAGACCGACTGGAACGCGGCAATAGGTTTACCGAATTGAATGCGCGTCGCTGCATGCTCAGCGCAGTCTCGCAATTGACGCCGCATAGCACCAACTTGCGCGGACAGAATAAAGCAACGCTCCAAATCCAATGTCGACTGGATAATTGAAGCACCCGCACCTTCGGGACCCAGCCTACGGGTTTCGGGCACCCAACACCCATTGAATTCCAATTGACCAAACGGCGCCGAATTCAACCCCAGTTTCATTTGCCCTGGATGGCGGGTAAAACCTTCGTCGTTAGCATGAACCAAAAAAGCAGATAGTCCCCAGCGCCCTTTATCCGGCGCGGTTCTGGCGAATACGATCGCCAGATCGCAAACCGGGCCCATGCCGACATACGCTTTGGCCCCGTTGATCAGATACCCTCCATCCGCATACTCGGCCCGGGTCTTCAGCGACAGCGCATCAGAGCCCGCTTCGTGCTCGGTCAACGCAAAGGCGGCCAACAGCTCTCCGGCAAGCAAGCGCGGCAGATAGGTTGTCTTCTGGTCAGGCGATGCGAATTGATGCAGCGGATTTTGCACAGTCAGGACTTGCGAGATGATCGCCATCGCGAAACCGTTATCAGAACAGTTCTCTCCAAATGACAACATCGCTTCGACGAAGGTTTCGGCAGAGCCGCTGTAATCTTGCTGATCCGACATGAGATAAGCAAAAGCACCATGCTGACCGACCAAAGACCATACATTCCGGAAGTTTTGTGAGGTCACATCCGGAAGACTGCTCGCCAGGCCAGCCAGATCGCTGGGCCGAGCGTGATCCATGAGTTTGGGCGTTTCGTCCACTGGTTCTTTTTCTTTGTTGTCTTGCAGATTCTACGGGCGCGCCTGCCGTATGGATCAAACAAACTGATTGCCCGCCTGAAACGGCGGACGTTTTGGATGAACGCATCACTCTCGTTTCAGCCACAACCTGTTGAATTTTCTAGTCGCGCGACATCAATCCTCGCAGATAGCCTGCCAGATGACCCTCGCTATGCTCACCCCGGCATCGTGCTTGCATTTGGATACAGTTTTGCTTGACCTTCGCAGAGTTCAGCAAGCTCCGGATGTCATCTTCGATCTTTTCGACTGGATCATTCCGATCCCCAGCGCGGCCGATTTCATGAAACACGACGCGTGCTGCGCTACCGTGTTGGTCATTTACATGCGGATACAGCAACATCGGCGTGCCTGCATCCACAGCTTCGACCAAGCCGCCCGTTCCACCATGCATGATCGCCAGATCGGCGTGTTTCAAAACATGTTGCTGCGGAGCCCAGGCCACGACATCGACATTTGCGGGTAACTGTGTCTCAGCCATGCTGTCCCAGTTCGGCCCCGCCGCAAAAAGAAACCTCCAGTCGGGATGATTGGCGGCGACTGCCCACAGGTTTGGCAGCAGACCACTGTCTAACTTCATGATCGTTCCGAACCCCACGAAGATTCGTTTTTCCCAAGCGCTGGCCTTGCAGAACTGTGTGATCTTATCGTGGTCATGCGGGTGTTCAGGGCGATCTTGCAATATCGTTGGGCCCAAATAGGTCAGATCGACCCGCGAAGATGTGGGCAAATCCAACGCACGGGGCAACAGCAGCAGGGTCGGTAACCGATAGGTCCAGGGCATCTGCCAACAGACCAGGCGCAACACTCGAGACAGCGGAACATCATGACGCCTGGCAAGTTCGATTAGGGTCGAGGCATAATCCACCCCGCGCTCGGACAGTCTTTTGCGCACTATCTTTGACAGTTTCCAAAGCAGGAACCGACACCACAGCAGCGCGATGCCCAGTCTGCTGCCCCGCAGCCCGCGACCAGGAAACGCGCGTTTGTTCAGCGGTGGAGCCTGTGTGCCCGGTGGGGACAGGAACATGTTACTGTACTGCACAACCGGAATGTTCAAAGACATTGCAACGATGATCTGCGCATGCATCTCGCAATCGATAAACACGATATCCGGCCGTGCATTTAGCAACGCTTCTGCAAACTCGTCGACCCCGAACGCCTTGATCGCGGCATCCATCCAACCTTCGCGCTGCAAACTGCGCCTGTTCTCTTTCGAAATCAGCGCGTCGAATGCATTTACACGCGGGTTTGGGATGACGTGATAGGCAAAACCACAGTGTTCAATCAGATCGTGCGCCGAGGCCGGAGCAAAGATCGATACCTCATAACCCAAAGCCTTGATGCGTTTGGCAAATTCCAACGCACTGTTGAGAGGGCTTGAAATGCCACTCGATACGATTGCCACGCGTTTTGCGGTCATGATCCAAACCTGAAGCAGCGAAGAAATTCGTCAAGCCCAACGCAAGCGATCTCAGATCCTGCACCCCCATTGCAATCGGTTGCAAAACCGTCGCTTAGCTGCATAATAGCCTGCAATGACAATCCCAACGCCTGCACGGCACAGACGGTATCAATTTTGAGCGTTACACTGAAAGACGTCGCCGCACTGGCAGGCGTATCCCGGTCCGCAGTTTCGCGAACCTTTACCGAAGGCGCCTCGGTCTCGGCCAAGACCCGCAGCAAGGTCGAAAAAGCCGCGCAAGAGCTGGGGTACAGTCCAAACGCGCTGGCCTCATCGCTGACAACCGGGCGGACCAAGCTGATTGGTTTGATTTCCAACAACTTTCACAACCCTATTTTCCTTGAAGTGTTCGACCAGTTCACCCGCGCGTTGCAGGAACGCGGGCTGCGACCGCTGATCGTGAACCTGACTGATGAGACTGAGCCGGCCAATTCCGTCCGCATGCTGCGCCAGTATTCAGTCGATGCGGTCATCGTGGCCTCTTCGACCCTACCCCCCAGCTTTGCCAAAGCGTTCCACGATGCTGGTGTGCCCGTGGTGCACACGTTTGGGCGTTCAGCAACGTCGCCTGAGGTGCATGTGGTTGGTATCGACAATGTCGAATGTGGGCGCATGGCGGCGCGCGAGCTTGTCGCGCGCGGATACAAGCATATCGGATATCTGGGCGGGCCAAAAAGCGCGACCTCGGCTTTGGATCGATACCGCGGGTTCATTGAGGAAGCCGAGCAGCATCCCGAGCTGCAGATTTCGTATTCCTTCGCAGACAACTATTCGTTTGAGGCCGGACGGGCCGAGATGCTGCGCTTGCTAAGTGGCGCTCCGGCAGACGGGTATTTCTGCGGTGACGATATCCTGTCTGTCGGTGCGTTGTCCGCCCTTTCAGATCATGCGCTGGAACCGGGCCAGGATATTGGCATCATCGGCCTGAATGACATGGAAATGGCACGCTGGGAAAGCGTTGATCTGACGACTATTCATCAGCCAATCAAGCAGATCATTACGTCCTCGGTCGACCTGGTCGAAGAGATGCTGAAAGAGCCTCAAAGATACCCTGAGGCGCGGATATTCCCCTGCCGCGTGATCGAACGGGGCACGTTGCGGCCCCGCCCCTGATTAGCGGAACATTGGCGGACGCGCGTCTTTCCACGCGCCGTCCTCTTTGCCCGACGCAACAGCAGCATGAACGGCGGCTATCGAACGCACACCGTCTGAGGCGCCTGGCAGACCATTCCGAACCTCACCGCGGATCGCGTCTGCCAGATCGCAATAGATATTGGCCACGGCCAGCGGGAAACCTTCAGGATGGGCGATGGCGACGCGTGACAGACGCCGCGCTTCGTCATGCAGTCCACCTTCACCCTTTTCGATGATCTGAGTGCGCCCGCCGACCGGTGTATAAATCAACTGGTTCGGCTGCTCGGACGCCCAGCGCAGACCGCCGGTTTCGCCAAAAACCTGAATATCAAACCCGTGCTGCCGCCCAATCGCCACCGACGAGGTCCAGAGCCGCCCAACCGTGCCACCTTCCATCCGGAAATTGACCATTGCGTCGTCTTCCAGTTCCCGGCTGGAGATGGTCGAGGCCATATCGGCGGACAAGGACTTTACCTCGTCGTCGCAGATGAAGCTGGCCATATGCAGCGCGTGAATGCCACAGTCCGCGAATTGGCCCGAGACACCCGCCATCGCCGGATCATAGCGCCAGCGCACGCGCGGATTGTCGGCATCCGTGGCATCGCCGTGGTGCCCATGGCTGAAATTGGTGACAACCAGACGGACCTTGCCAATATCACCCGCCCGCACCATGGCACGGGCCTGGCGCACCATCGGATAGGCCGAATAGCAATAGTTCACTGCACATATCTTGCCGGACGCCTCGGCCACGCGCACGATCTCTTCGCCTTCTTCCACCGTCATGGTCATCGGCTTTTCGCACAGAACGTTGAACCCGGCCTCCAGATAGGCTTTGGCAATCTCGAAATGAGTGGAGTTGGGCGTGGCTATCGTGACCAGATCGATCCGGTCGGGGCGATCTTTTTCACCTGCCAGCATGTCCTGCCAGCTGCCATAGGCACGATCAGCAGCGATCCCGAGCCTTTTAGCATATTCCCTGCCCACATCCGGGCGATGATCCAGCGCACCTGCGGCGAATTCGAACATCCCGTCTGCTTGCGCACCCAACCGGTGGGCAGGCCCGATCTGGCTGCCTTCGCCGCCACCAATCATGCCCCATTTCAGCTTTGCCATGGTCTTAAGTCTTTCTTCAGAACGTGTCGTTGAGCGATCAGAAATCGCTGATGTCTTTCCACTGTCGCTGGTCCGAGGATGCCAGCGCCGCCGCCAGTACCCGGTTCACCTCATGCCCGTCGCGGAAGGTTGGCCAGATCGCCTCGCCGGTGTGGATGGCATGCAGGAAATCCTTGGCCTCGATGATAATCTGGTCCTGATATCCGGTGCCGTGACCGGGGCCCTGGCAGAAGGGTTCATAATCCGGGTGGGCCGGGCCGGTCAGGATCTTGGTGAACCCCCGCTGCGCCTCAGGGCCTTCGCGTCGATACAGCCACAGGGCATTCTGATCTTCCTGGTCAAAGCGGATCGCCCCTTTTGTGCCAGATATTTCATAGGCATAACCCATCTTGCGGCCCGTTGCGACACGGCTGAAATAGAGGTTGCCCATCACATCGTTTTCGAACCGGCACATCATCTGAGCGTGATCGTCGTTTGTGACCTCACCACCCGGACGCGTGCGATGAACAGTTTCGACATCGGCCATGACCTGTGCAATCGGCCCAATCAGGGCCAACGCGCCATTCACCATATGTGGGGCCAGATCTCCGATGGTGCCGTTTGCCATACCTGTTGTCCGCCAGGTGGCTGGGGCCTGCGGGTCGGCATAGAAATCCTCGGTGTGCTCTCCGCGAAACCAGGTGACATCACCGATCTCACCATCGGTGATCAGCTTGCGCGCGTATTGGCTGGCAGGGGTGCGGATATAGTTGAAGCCGACCATGTTGACGACACCCGCTGCTTCAGCGGCATTGACCATCGCCTGACTATCCTCCAGCGAGGCGCCCAAAGGCTTTTCGCACAAAACCGGCTTCCCCAAAGCAAAGGCCGCTTCGGCAATGTGACGATGGGTTTCCTGGGGCGACGCGATGGCTATGGCCCCGACTTTCGGGTCATCGACCAAGACCCGCCAATCGTCGGTTGCGCGCTGGAAGCCGTATGCTACGCGGTAGCGCTCGGCGCTTTCGGGGGTTGAGGCGCAGATCACCTCAAGCCGTGGTCTGAGTGCTGTGTTGAACACCGCGCCCACTGCAGACATAGCGACGGAATGCGCCTTGCCCATATAGCCGCCACCCACAATTCCAATTCCGATCTCAGGCATCTTTTGCGGCTCCGAACATTGTATTTGCAACCGGTTGCAAAATGAGTATCGTGTGAATCGATTCAGCGCAAGGTCCAAACTTTGCCATTATCTCTGTCGGAGGACTAAAGACGTGAGCGCCCTGATCGACGGCATCAAAGGAAACCGATTTGCCATTCTGGGGCGCGCGGGTATGGATTTGACCGCAGCGCCCATTGGCGCAAAAAGCGAAGAAGCCGATACCTTTCACGCCGACCTGGGCGGATCATCTGCCAATATCGCGGCCGGCCTGGTCAAGCTGGGCAGTCAGGCGGCGCTGATCACTTCAATCTCGGATGATGCGATCGGACGGTTCTGCATGAATCGCCTGCACCACTACGGCGTAGACACGTCTTGCATTCGCACCATCGGCGGTGAGCATCGCATGTCGCTTGCGATCTATGAAAGCCGGACGGACGATTTCCAGAACGTCATCTACAGAAACAACGCGGTCGATTTTCAGGTCACCGAAGAGGATATGGATCGCGTTGATTTCAGCAGATTCACCGCTGTGGTGTCCGCCGGTACTGTTTTCGCTGCCGAACCCTCGCGCAGTGCGACGTTCCGCGGGTTTGAAAACGCGCGAAAGGCCGGTCTGCCCATCATCTTCGATATCGATTATCGGCCCTATAGCTGGCCCTCGCCCAAAGTTGCCGCAGAAGTTCTTTCGCGCGCAGGTGAAGCAAGCGATCTGATCGTAGGCAATGATGAAGAGTTCGGCTTTATGGCGGGCGGTATCGAAAAGGGTTTTGCCAAAGCTCAAGAACTCGCAAAAAAACCGGGCCGGGTCGTCATCTACAAGATGGGTGAAAAAGGTGCCGTAACGCTGGCAGATGGGCAAGAAACCCAAACCGGTATCTACCCGGTCGACGCGATCAAGCCGGTGGGCGCGGGTGACAGCTTTATGGCCGGGCTCTTGGCCTCAATCGCGGCAGGGTATCCGCTGAAAGACGCCGTGATGCGCGGATCGGCCTGCGCATCTATCGTGGTCTCAAAACCCGGTTGCGCCCCGGCCATGCCTACGACTGCCGAACTCGACGCATTTCTGGCCGATCATCCCGGCCCGACCACATAGGAATATCCCATGCATATTGCGCCATATGACAACAAGAACACCGCCATCGTTGATATCGATGACCCGATGGTTCCCCTGAACTATTTCAACATCGTGAAATTGCGAAAAGGTGAAGCGTTCGAATATCAGGTTCCCGGCTACGAAACCTGCATCGTGCCCGCAACTGGCACCGTAGATATCTCTGTCGAAGGGGTGCAGTTCCTCCAGCTTGGCAACCGGGGGGAGGATGTCTGGGACGGTGATCCAGAGGGTGTTTATATCCCCGTTGGTGCAAAGGTGCAGATGGTCTGTGTCTCGGACGCAACCGAAGTTTTCGTTGCAGGGGCGAAGTATAACAAGGTACTGGACCCTTTTGACGTGCGTGAACACGATCTTGTGCAATATGGCAGCGACGACACCAAAACGCACCGCAAGATCAAGCACATCCTCGGACAGAAACAACATGACAAAGTTGGGCGTCTGCTGGTCAGTGAGCTGTTCACCGTGGGTCAGGGCGGCTGGTCCGGCTTTCCCAGCCACAAGCACGACACCAACCGGCTGCCAGATGAAACGCGCCACGACGAGACCTATAATTTCCGCTTCAAACCCAACTGGGGCTCGGGCTTGCAAATGCTTCAGCGTGAAGACAATGAACCGGGGGATGCCTATCACATCGTCGATGGATCGACCGTTTGCATCGACAAGGGGTATCATCCCTGCTGCGTATTGCCGGGGTATGAGATGTACTATTTCACCATCCTTGGCGGGCTGACGCAGCGCTCTCTGGTACAGTATTTCCAACCCACCCATGCCTATCAGGTCGAGACGATCCCGGGCATCAAAGACATGATTGCAAAGTTCATATGACGCTCGTGACATTGAAAGACGTGCTGCAACCCGCCTATCGGCAGGGCTATGCGGTAGGCGGGCTTGTGACCCTGGGCTGGGAAGATATGCGCGCCTATGTGGCCGCTGCCGAGGCCGAGAACGCGCCCGTTATCTTGCAAGCGGGGCCCAGCTGCCGCGAGCACACGCCTCTGCCCATTCTGGGCAAGATGTTCCGCCATCTGGCCGAAGGGGCCTCTGTCCCCGTCGTCGCTCATCTGGATCACGGCTATACGTTTGAAGAGTGCAAGATCGCGCTGGACAGCGGCTTTACCTCACTGATGTTCGATGGCTCGCGCAAGCCGCTGCAACAGAACATAGACGAGACCGCAGCCATTGCTGAAATGGCCCACGCGGCAGGGATCTCCTGCGAAGGCGAGATCGGGTTCGTGGGCTATGCTGGCGGCGAAGGATCCAACGGAACCGACCCGTCCGAAGCCGCACAATTCGCCCGCGACAGCGGTGTGGACGCAATGGCGATCTCGGTTGGCAATGTCCATTTGCAGCAGGACAAAGAGGGCGGTCTGGACGAGGACCGTATCGCTCAGATCGATGCCAAGACCGATGTGCCTTTGGTCATTCACGGGGGCTCGGGTGTGCCGGTCGAACAGCGCGCACGCCTTGCCCGCGAAACATCCATCTGCAAGTTCAACATCGGAACCGAGTTGCGCATGGCATTCGGTCAAGCGCTGCGCGAGGCCGTGAACGCTGACCCCGAGAGGTTCGACCGTGTGACCATCCTGAAAGAAACGCACGACCCGGTTGAGGCCGCCGCCCGCGTGGTTATCCGCGCATTCGGTGCGCCGCCGCAGGATGGGTGGGCAGGCGTTTCAGCTCGTTAAACATCCGGAAGCACATCAAAATTCTGGCACAAACCCGCACTAGTCATAGGATATGACCCAAAACACCAGCCAACTTGTCGATAAGTTCCTGCGGGGAATTTCGACGCACCATATCGAGACCATCCGAGATACTTGGCGGGCGCTCATGCAATGTCGTGAAAGCGCGGTGCCTGAAGTTCAAAAAAGGCTCTCGTCCAATGCCTGGAAAGACAACCCACGCGGGCCTTCACCCAGATACTTCGGCGCGCTCCTTGCACTTCTTGACGAATTGGACCCCGTTGTTTTCAGACAAGAAATCTGTCGTCTTAAGGGGGTAAAATTACATCCCATCCATCGTCGGACGCTGAACATTCTGGCAAAACGTCTTGATGACCAACCAGCCATTGTCCTAAGCGACAATACCCCGGTATTCATCAGCGATGACATCGTAGATCGCGCGCAGGTCATTAAAAACCTGACGAAATGGAGTAGGACCAAAGGCGTCACCCTTGAACAGGTAACCCGGATAGATGTGATCGCCCGGCGGGCCGACATGGACTATCTCGGCAAGTACAATCTGTTTTTCTCTTACATTGTCCTGACCTGGCCATCTCCATCCCCCAAGGGCCTGCGCTTGTGGTGGGCGCGCATCACGGCAGAGTTCACCTTCTACCATGAAGTCGGGCATCACATTCTGGGGCACGGCGAAGGCGGTCAGGTGGCTAAGCAAGAAAAGGAAGCCAACGAATTTGCAAGTTCGATGCTACGCAATTCGAGGCCTGTTTTCGTTCTGAGCGGGCGCGCGATCATTTGGCCGTTCAAACCTCTGCTCCGACGCCTATTGAAGCGACCGGCGCGCGATAGAGCAGAAAACACTCGGGTATAGAACAATTTCATCCGGCTTTGGACGCATTGGGGCCTATCCATCACGCTCCATGATCCATTCGACCTCCGGGGCCGGGACGAACCGCCATTTCCGCAGGGGTCCGGCCATGACGTTAAGGTAGTACATCTCAAACCCATAGGGCGCACCGCAAGGGTGATGTCCACGCGGCACGATCACAACATCGCCATCCGAAACCGCCATCGTTTCATCCAACTGACCGTCATCGGTATAGACCCGCTGTACGCCAAACCCGTTGGCCGGGTTGAGACGGTGGAAATAGGTTTCTTCCAGATAAGTGATCCGAGGGTAATCGTCTTCATCATGGCGGTGGCTGGGATAGGAGGACCAGTGGCCGTTCGGCGTGAAGACCTCGGTCACCAGCAGGCTGTCGGCGTAGTCTTCATTTTCCATCGCGATGTTGTTGATATAGCGCGTGTTCACGCCCTTGCCGCGTTCAGTCAGGGTAATACCATCGGGACCGATCCGCCGTGCCTCGTGCCCGCCATTGCCCGGTGCCGAACACACAGCGATGACGCAATCGGTTTCTGCGACAGCCTCCCATTCGGTTCCGTTAGGCAGATAAAGGCAATGCGGCGGTGTCTTCTCGAACACATCCATCCGGTCACCCAGAACGCCCCATTCCTGCCCCGCCCCGGTGATCTGCGCCTTGCCCTCGACCATCACCAGAATGACCTCTCGATCCCCGGTGAGTTCTGCCGCCTTGTCACCTGCGCGCAGGTGATAAAGACCGAAACCCACATAACGCCACCCGGCGCTGGCCGGGGTGATATCGTGAACTTTCCCGTGCGTGCCGAGGGGTTTTTTGTGCAAATCCGCCATCTTGTTCTCCTTGCGGGCGACCCCATAGGCCGCCCGGCTATTGTTTCAGGCAGCTTGCCTTTGGGTCAGGGCCGAGAGTGTTTGGACCAGTTGCGCCTTGGTCCATCCTTCTGCAACCGCACGTCGCAGGATATCCGCCTGACTTTCCGGCGCGTTGCCGCCGACCGGAGGGTCCGTGTCCAGATTGGTTGGGAACGGATAACCCTCTGCAGTGGCCGCTATCGCGGCCTCCAACTGCGCCGTATCCAACGCCCCACGCTGTTTCAAGGAAACCAGCGATGGGAAAACCGCCAGAGACATCGCCTGGCGATCCACAGCCTCCATCGCGCGCCCGAAAGCTGATGAGATTTGCAGCAGGTTCGCCATTCGGTGAATATCAGCGCTGCTGTTCTCCCCCGCAGCATGGAACAGCGCCGGATTGAAGAACACCGCGTCGCCCTTCTCCAGCGGTAACTGGATATAGCTGTCCTCGAAATGCGCCCTGTGGGCTTCGTCATGGAACGCCAGATAGCCCGGCTGATAAAGCTGCGAGAAGGGTAGTAGTTTGGTTGGGCCGCTTTCCACAGGCATATCGCAATGGGCCACTGCGCCCTGCAAGGTCAGCGAGGCTGTTACCAGATGCGCATGGGCCGGATACTGCGCCGCACTGTCCGCGCTTTGAAACCCTAGGTGATAGTCCCGATGCGCCTGCTGCGCCTTGCCTCCGGGTCGCACCTGATTGACTTGGGCAGTCATCTGATAATTCGGACCTAGCCATGCCTCACAAGCCGCAGCGATAGCCGTGTTCCCAAAGTAAAGCGCGAAGCCCTCGGGATCACACAGGCACTGTTTTTGCAGCGCATTCCAAATCCGGTCGTTGGCGCCTGAGGCAGCGAAGTGGTCGCCTTCGCCAGATCCGCTTTGACGTTCCTCGTCAATAATCTGGCGAAACACATCCGTCGCTCGGTCGATAACAGCGGTATCCGGATAGGCCCTTTTCAGCGCGATCACCCCGGCGGATTTGTCCAACACCCAGCCCCATTCCGCCAGCAATGCTTGCCGCGCGTCGGGCCGCTCCAGCATCGGGCGTAGTACCTGCATGTCATAGACCGGCACGTTCTTTTTGACCGTTGCCGCGTGGGGCACCGCATCAACCAAAAGGTTCTGAGAAGTCAACACCTTGAATTCATCCAGATCACAGGATTCCCGGTCGAAATAGCCGACATATCCGAGGTCTTGAGTTACCATGACAGACTCCTTTCTCATGGCCTTCGGTGTTGCCCCTTGGGGCGGTGTACTACGCGGTTATCTCCAATCCTGCCTTGCCGCAGACATCAACGATGTGGTCGTAACCCAGTTTGGAGTATTCACAGGGCGGAGCTTTGGCCGGGTCCTGTTCCGCCTCGACCACGATCCAGCCGCTATAGTCCATCGCCTTCAGCGCGTTTGCGACGGCCTGAAAGTCGATGCAGCCGTCACTAGGCACGGTGAAGGCCCCAGCGATGACCGCATCCAAAAAGCTGCGATTATTCTCGCGCACATCCTGCACAACAGCAGGGCGGATATCCTTGAAGTGTACGTGACGCACTCGGTCGCCCCAACGGTTCAAGGTTGCCATCACATCGCCGCCGCCAAACAACAGATGACCGGTGTCAAAACACAATCCCACCTCGGGACCTGACCCTTCCATCAGCCAGTTCACATCATCTTCGCTTTCGATGATGGTGCCCATGTGATGGTGATAAGCCATGGGCATGCCCTGATCGGCCATCCATTTTGCCAGTTCGGTGATCTTGGCGGCGTAGGCCAGCACCTCATCTTTTGACAGTTTGGGCCGGTGATTGACCGGCGTACCTGCCTCCGTCTGGATGGTGTTGGAACATTCCGCATAGACAATGCACGGGCTGTCCAGCGCCACGAACTGCTCGACCTGTTCGCGGACGGCTTCACGCTCGGTTGCGAAGTCATTGAGCAACGATGCGCCGGAACACCAGCCGCCACACAGGGCAATATCGCTGGCATCCAGATAAGCCCGCAACCCTTCGGTATCGCCGGGCATCCGTTGGCCGCGCTCGACGCCCGTATAGCCAATCTCTCGCGCCTCTTTCAGCGCCTGTTCCATAGTGTAGGCCGCCGTCAGGTCGGGTAAATCATCATTCTGCCACGCAATCGGAGAGATGCCGATCTTCACGCTCATTTCGTGTTTCTTTCCTTGATCGCAACTTCATAGGCTGCGCGTTTTTCATTGACTTCGGGACGGATCGAGACCTCGGGCACGGCGACCTCCCACCACGTGCCGCCAAATTCGGTGGACGGGTATGGATCGGTGTCGATGACAACCACGTAGGGCCCTTTGATGTCGGCGCGTTTGGCCAGCGCATCCTCCAATTCCGCAATCGAACTGACCTTGACCGAGGTCGCCCCCATCGCCGCCGCGTGGGCGGCAAAATCAATGGCCGAGGGCGTTTCGTGCACCGCGTGATCCAGAAGGTTGTTAAACTCAGCCCCGCCAGTGCCCATCTGCAAGCGGTTGATACAGCCAAATCCACGGTTGTCGGTGATCACCACGGTGAACGAGATACCCATCATCGCGGCAGAGGCCATTTCCGAGTTCGCCATCATATAGGTGCCGTCGCCGGTAAAGCAGATCACGTCGCGATCCGGCTGGGCCATCTTGATGCCCATCGCACCGGCGATCTCATACCCCATACAGCTGAATCCGTATTCCATGTGATAGGCCCCGGGGCGCGGGGCTTTCCACAGCTTGTGCAGCTCACCCGGCATGGTGCCTGCCGCACACATCACCACCGTGTCGTCATGCGAGGCACGCTGAACCGCGCCGACCACTTGCATGTCGGTAGGCAGTGCATTCCCGTCTCCGGGCGCGTCGGTCAGCTTGTCGACCTTGCCAAACCAATCCGCTTTGAGCGTGTCAGCCACAGGGTCAGCGCTGTAACCCTGTAGGCTTGCGCCAAGTTCTTCCAAACCAACCCGAGCGTCGGTTTGCAGGGGCATTGCCCCGTGCTTTTCGGCGTCATAGGCGGCTGTATTCAGGCACACCATCTCGCGCTCGGGGTTCGAAAACAGGCCCCAGGATCCGGTGGTGAAATCCTGCAACCGCGTACCGACCGCTAGGACCAGATCAGCCTCGGCGCAGACGTCGTTGGCAGGCTCTCCACCGGTCACGCCAATGGGGCCCAGATTTAATGGATGGTCCCAGGCCAAGGCCGACTTGCCCGCCTGCGTTTCAGCGACGGGTATATTGTGGGTTTCAACAAAGCTTTGCAGCGCATCGGTCGCACCCGAGTAATGCACCCCGCCTCCGGCCACAATAACGGGACGCTTGGCGGCTTTGATCGCGGCGACAGCGCGCACCAGTTCGCCCTCATCCGGGCGAATGCGGCGCTGATACCAGACGCGTGTTTCAAAGAAGCTTTCAGGATAGTCATAAGCCTCGGCCTGCACGTCCTGACAGAAGGCCAGCGTCACCGGGCCGCAATCAGCCGGGTCCGTCATGGTGCGGAAGGCGCGCGGCAGCGCGGTCAACAGATGTTCGGGGCGCGAGATACGGTCATAGTACCGGCTGACCGGGCGGAAACAGTCATTGGCGCTGACGGTACCATCGCCGAAGTTTTCGATCTGTTGCAGCACCGGATCGGGCCCGCGCGTGGCGAACACGTCACCGGGGATGATCAGAACTGGCAAGCGGTTGGCATGGGCTAAAGCCGCCGCTGTCACCATATTCGTGGCCCCAGGCCCAATGGACGACGTCACCGCCATCGCCCGCGTGCGGCGCATCTGTTTGGCATAGGCAATCGCACAATGGGCCATCGTTTGTTCGTTGTGACCACGATAGGTAGGCAGGCTGTCTCTGACGGCATGCAAAGCTTCACCCAACCCCGCCACATTGCCATGGCCAAAGATGGCCCAGACACCTGCGATATAGGGCTCCCCGGCCTCATTTAACTGCGCCCCGATATAGCGCACCAGAGCCTGCGCCGCGGTCAGTCGGACTGTCTTGCTCATCATGATCCCTTTCCACACGAAGCCGCCATCGGCATTCCGTCGGTATTCACATTTTTGAAGGTTCCAGGCCAACCGAATGGACCTGACGATTTGTGGTTTTGCACCACCACTTAGTTCGATACTCCGCATGTCTGCGGAGCATCGGTGGTTTAAACTGTTCCGCCCAGCGAGCCTTCCAGCTGGGCCAGCTCCTGACCCCCTGCCATCAGGTCCTGAAGCTCTTCTGGCGTGATCTCACCCCGTTTCGCAGTGCCCAGTGTTTGGCCCCGGTTCAAAACGGTAAATCTGTCGCCGACAGCCAGCGCGTGACGCACGTTGTGACTGATGAACACGACGCCTACGCCCTGACTTCGCACCTTATCGATAGTCGCCAACACGTTCGAGGTTTGACGCACCCCAAGGGCCGAGGTCGGCTCGTCCAAAATCAGGATCTTCGCTCCGAAATGCACCGCGCGCGCGATCGCAACGGTCTGGCGTTCGCCGCCCGACAATGTGCCAACCGCCTGATCCGGTCCCCGCAGGTTGATGCCCATCTTGCGCATCTCTTCCATGGTGATCTCATCCGCCAGCTTCTTGTCGAAGAAGTTGATACCGGCCACCTTGCGCGTGGGCTCATTACCCATGAAGAAGTTGCGGCTGACGCTCATCAACGGGATCATGGCCAGATGCTGGTGCACCGTGGCGATGCCCGCAGAAATCGCGTCTCGCGGATCTTCGAAATGCATAGGCTTGTCTTCGAAGAAAATCTCACCCGCAGTTGGCTTGTGCACACCGGACATCGTTTTGATGAATGTCGACTTGCCCGCGCCATTGTCGCCCAGCAGGCAGTGGCATTCGCCCGGCTTGAGGTCGAAACTGACACCGGCCAGCGCAATCACAGACCCAAAGTGTTTTTGAATATCGACCATACGGATGATCGGCTTTCGCTCTTGTGCGTCGCCATGGTGGAATTTGGTGTCTTCAGTCATCTCAGTGTTCTCCTGTGATGATGCGACGAATATAGGTGTTCAATATCACCGCACCCAGCAGGATCACACCCAGGAACACCCGGAACAGCGAGCTTTCGACCCCGGCAAAGAACAGCCCCTGCTGCACTACGCCAAAGATCAGCGCGCCGAGCGCCGCGCCCAGAACCGAGCCATAGCCGCCGGTTAGCAGCGCACCGCCAATGACCACCGCGATGATCGCCTCGAACTCTTTCAGCAAACCACGATCCGCACCAGCCGAGCCGAACTCCATCACCTGACAGGTGGCGAAAACAGTGGCGCAAAAGGCAGTGAACATGAACATCAGGATTTTCACCTTGTTCACAGGCACACCCGAATTCCGTGCGGCCTCGGCGTCTCCACCTGCGGCAAAGATCCAGTTTCCGAACTTGGTTTTAGTCAGCAAAACATGGCCAAAAATGATGATGCCGATGGCCCAGATGATCAGCATCGGAATGCCGTCCACCACTGGTTCGCCTAGGCGCGATCCGCGCTCGAACGTGGCAATAATCCCATTGTCACCCAGCCAAACGAATAGGCCCTGAAACACCTTGCCGCCAAAGACCGAGGCGAGCCAATCGCCTTCTGCTGCATCCTTGATGCCGCCGATGATGGTCTTGCGTTCAATCGTCTGCGGCAGAAAGATCGTAAAGCCGCGCAGAATGAACAAGAACGCCAACGTTACAATAAAACTGGGCAATCCGGTGCGCACGACGATAAAGCCATTGAGTGCACCGATAGAGACACACAGAACAAACGTGACGATGATCGCCATCCAGACCGGCCAAGTCAGCGTGACCGAGAAGATGGCAATCATCATCCCGGCAAAACCAATCATCGACCCGACGGACAGGTCAAACTCACCCGCGATCATCAACAGGCAAGCCCCTACAGCGATGATCATGAACTGAGCCGAAACGATCGACCAGTTCATCACGCCCTGCGAGTTGAACATGCCGCTGTCAAAAGCGAACAGCAGGAAAAAGGTGAAAACGGCGACGGTCCCGACCATGCCACCCAGTTCCGGGCGGATCAGGGCGCGGCGCAACGGCGAGATCTCTTTGATCCGTTCGTCGCTGCCTGCCGTGGATTGAGCTGACTCTGACATAAAGGTCCTCCCCTCGCGGGTGATCCCGAAGAATAAGAAATTTGGGTTGAGCGGGCGTCAGATCACGCCCGCTCGACTATTGAAGATCAGCGGTATTCGCCCGCGAATTCTTCGATTTTCTCAAGGCCGTCAGCAGTTACAAAACCGGGGCCCGAGTTGATGTTGTTGCCGGGCAGAACGCCATAGCGGTGGTAGTTGGTCATCACAACAACCGGCAGGTAGGCCTGCAAGAAGGGCTGCTGGTCGATCCCCCACTGAATGGTGCCGTCCTTGATGCCTTTGACAATTTCACCACCCAGATCGAAGGTGCCGAAATAGATGTCACCGGCCATGCCGTTTTCCTGCAGGGCTAGGATGGTCGGGTCAGCCGATGTCGGACCAAGCGTCAACACGGCATCCGTATCCGGATTGGCCGACAGATAGGCCAGTACGCGGTTCTTGATTTCTGCCGGGTCCTGACCCGCATCGATCATCTGCTCGCCCAGCTCAATACCCAGACCATCTGCGAAACCCTGGCAGCGCTCTTGGCTGGACGGCTGAACGATATAGTGGTTCACGCACAGGAACGACCCGATGCCATCGCCTTTGGCACGTAGGCCAGCGGCATACCCCGCATCATATTCGGGCTGCCCGACATACATCAGCGCACCCACTTCGCGCGCCTTTTCGGGCGTGCCGGTGTTCATAATGATCACGTCGATACCGGAATCCACAGCGGCCTTGATGGGGCCTTCCAGAATATCCGGGTCAGCCAGAGTGGTGATGATCCCGTTCGGACCCGAGGCTGCCGCCTGATCGATGATCCGCGCCATGTCGGCAAGGTCTCCGGTGGGCGGGTTGCGGTATTCAACCTCAACACCCATCTGATCACCCGCAAGCGCGATCCCGTTTTTGATCGTGTTCCACCAGCTGTCACTGTCAGGCGCGTGGCTGACCAGAATGTACTTCTCGCCTTCTGCGGCAGCACCTGTCGCGGCTGCAACCGCAAGCGCGCTGGCCGCAAGAACACTTTTTACAAATTTGTTCATTTGGTTTCCTCCCATAAAAACCGTCGATTTTTGCTCTGGGCGTTTACCCCTGTTCATCCGGCCAGGCCGAATCTCCGAGGCTCGGGTTAGGTTCCGAGCTGCGTTCAGTTTGAATAAATTCACTCATTTTGCAACCGGTTTCAAAATATCGCTAAGTTGAACCGACCTTCCGGACCGGGCGGACTGGGTCGCTGCCTCGGCCATGGCCAGCGCCGCGACACCGTCTTCCAGCGTGACTGGCACAGCTTGACCTGCCGTGATCGCATCGACAAAAGCGGCCCATTCAGCCTTGTAGGCAGTCATGTACCGCTCAAGGAAAAAATAGGTTGGCTTTGCACCAACAACGCCATCGGCGGTGGATTTGATCACGGTATTTTCCAGCACGTTCTGGGCCTGCAACAGACCTTCAGACCCCAGCATCTCGACCCGCTGATCATAGCCATAGGCTGCGCGGCGCGAATTCTTGATGACCGCGATCCGACCATCCGAATAGGTCAGTGTCGCGACAGCTGTATCAACATCCCCGGCCTGTCCGATTTCGGGATCAACCACCGCAGAGCCAACGGCGGAAATCGCCAAGGGCAAGTCACCCATAAGGTAGTTCGCCATATCAAAATCGTGGATCATCATATCCCGAAACAACCCACCAGACACTTTGATGTAGCTTACAGGTGGCGGTGCCGGATCGAAGGATGTGATCGAAAGCAGCTCGGTCTTGCCGATCTCTCCGGCGTCTGAAGCGGCTTTCATCGCTGAAAAATTCGGGTCAAACCGGCGGTTGAACCCAATCATGATGGGCTTTTGATGATCCGCCACGTTGGCCTGACACGCCATCGCTCGCTGCAAGTCCAGATCCACCGGCTTTTCGCACAAAACCGCCTTGCCGGCTTGCGTCGCCGCCTCAATCAGGTCCGAATGCGTATCAGTTGGGGTCGCGATCAGAACGGCATCAATCGCAGGATCTGCGATGATGTCATCCGAACTGCGTACCTGCGCGCTATATTCGCCCGCAAGCTGGCTGGCAGCGTCGGCGACTGCGTCTGATATCGCAGAGAGGGTGCTGTCGGGATGCGCCGTAATCGCCTGCGCATGAACGCGCCCAATCCGACCGGCCCCAAGCAGTCCAACACTCAGCATGCATCTCTCCCGAATCCTGTTGCGCTTCACAATGTGAATTTTTGCAACCGGTTGCAAGATGTTTTTTAACAGCTGTCTCTACATATCAACAAAACGCCGGAACCACTTGGAAATTTCAGGCCTTTGGGGCGCGACAGCCTGTTGGATTCTCGATGTTTTCCCACAGGATTTTCGAGAGATCACACAAAAATCGTCTGTTCTACGGGAATCCCCCAATTTCGCGGATCGTCGGCTTTCGCTAGATTGTGAATCAGCGGTTAACATTACCACTGAATAACCCCCTTGCGAGGGGCTGGCCCAAACCCCCTCACCCAGCCCCTCGAACCCTCACCTGATTTTTCGTTCTTTTTGGCCTTTCGAGATGTGCCGCCGCTTAGCCCCGCACCTTTGTGCGACCGTAGGAATGAAAAAGCGTTTTGAGGCCGTGCCCCTGTCCCGTAAGAAAAACGGGCGATTTCATAGAGTTTTGGAAATGGCGATCCCTGAAGGACTCGAACCCTCAACCTGCTGATTAGAAGTCAGCTGCTCTATCCAGTTGAGCTAAGGGACCGCTGCGCCCTTCTTGCGGTTTTTATAAGCGGGGTTCAAGGGCCAAGCGCATGAACGCGCTGTTGGGATCTTCTTCATAGCCAAAGATCGGGCCGCAATAAGAATATCCCAGCGCCTCATAGAGTTTGCGTGCCGCGTCGTATTCGGAAAGATGGGCCGCGCCGGTTTCCAGTACAAGCGCGGAAACTCGCTCGGCTTTGGCCAAGTCAGCCAGATAGGTCATGATCTCACGTGCAAGGCCACGACCGCGTGCCGCCGACACGACATGGACCGATTTCACCTCGGCCGTGCCATCGGGAAGAGTTTTGAGCGCACCGCACCCAAGCGCCACATCATCTTCGAAAACGCCCCAAAACCGAATCTCGGGCGCGCGCAGAGCCTCGACGTCCAGAGTGTGATTTGAGGTCTGCGGCGTTGCCTCCCAACTATGGGCAAGATGGGCCTCAATAATCGGGCGCAGAGCCTCTGATCCGGGATCAGCGGCGCGAATCTCGATCATTTAGTGGGTCCAGGGCGAGCGGCGGTCGGTGGCAAAATTCTCACCATAACCGCGTTGCCGCAGGTTGGGTTTGCGCTTGTGCGGCTCGCTTACCTGTGCGTCGATGCCATTGTCTTTGGCATAATCCAACGCCTCTTCCTTGGTGTCGAACTTCAGACGCACCTGGGTCTGGGTATCGTTGGATGAGGTCCAGCCCATCAGCGGATCAACCTCGCGCGCTGAGGCGGGCGCATATTCCAGCACCCATTTGCGGGTCTTGGCCATGCCCGAGGTCATCGCATTTCTGGCGGGCTGGTAAATCCGTGCGCGCATATCGCCTCTCCGTACTCACTTGGCTGGCGTGTTTATGCGCCAGTGCGGCGTCAGGGGCAAGACTGCACGCACAGCAGTTAACAAACTGTCGCGCAAACATGGTATGCTGGGCGTGTTTGTTTCAATTGATTGGAGAAGCCCGATGTCAGGGACATCTTTTACCGCCCGTGTAGACCGAGTTGTTGATGGGGATACCGTTCGTGTCTTTCTTGAGGACGATGCCGATAAAAGCGAAAGCTTGCGCATTCTGGCGCTTGATACCGAAGAAGTATTTGCTGGCAGTAAACCGGTTACCCCGCTTGGTCACGCCGCCTCCGACCGTGCCAAGGAACTGATTACGCCCGGGGATACGGTCAAACTGATCCTGCCCGGAAACGAGCCACGTGCCGAAGCCTTGCAGAAGTACCGAGGCAATTTTGGTCGGGTTCTGTGCTATCTCGAACTGGAAGACGGCACCGATTTTCAGCAGGTGATGATTCAGGAAGGTCTTTCACCCTATTTCCAGAAATACGGCTATGCCGAATTTGCCCATTTGCATGACCGGTATCGCGAGGCCGAACGCATGGCGCAATCCGGAACGTTGGGCATTTGGGACCAGGTGGCCAACAATGGCTCGGTCATGCGCAACTACGCCGCCCTGACAACCTGGTGGGACCTGCGGGCACGCATCATTGAAGGCTACCGCGAAATCAAGCGCAGGAACCCCGAGATCAACATGTTCAACACCCGTCTGGACTATGATCGCCTGGTTGAGATCGCCAAAGCAGGCCAGGAAACCACAGTGTTCATAGAACTGCGTGACTTCACACCCACCTCTGGCGATCATATCCTGTTTCACACCGGCAGCCTGACCCAGCCGTATCAGTTGTTCATTCCAAATGGGAACGTGGGCGGTGGCGAAGATGTAATGAACCTGATCCTGAACCGCTACCGCGCGGATGGAGAGGAGCAACCGCGCCGCTCCTATGCGTATGTCACAGGCCCCACCAAGATGTTCCCCGACAATGACACCGGGCGGCCCGAGATTATCGTGACCGATCCCGCACAGATTACGGATTGGCCTGATCAGGCTTTGGAACGCGCTGGCGTATCCGGGTAGATCCGCGTCAGCATATTGGCCCGCCCGTTTCGATAGGGCCGACACTTTTCGACCGCCGGAAACTTCGGATTCATCTGATGACAAAATATGTCATCAGATGAGTCTATACGATCACGCGAACCCAGTTTTCAAGATCAATCCAGTCTATCCCTGAATACGATATGGGCATCGCTACACCGCAGCAGCCTGATTTCAGCCGCATAAGTCCACATCATACTCGGATCAGCCCTTGCAGATGGACAAAATAAGAACAAATGTAGGGACCTGACCCGGAGCCTACCCATGCCATACGCCCATTCCGACAAGACCCAACTGACCGCAGAAGACGTGCGCGCCCGCCTGAAACTGGAAGGCGGCAAGCAGTTTGTCATGCACACTGAATTTGCGCCTGCAGGTGATCAACCAACAGCCATCAAAGAACTGGCAGGTGGGGTTCAGGACGGAGAGCGAGATCAGGTTCTGCTGGGTGCCACAGGCACGGGCAAGACCTTCACCATGGCAAAAGTGATCGAGGAAACGCAGCGCCCTGCCATCATCCTTGCACCCAACAAGACGCTGGCGGCGCAGCTCTATGGTGAGTTCAAGGGCTTCTTCCCCGAGAACTCAGTCGAGTATTTCGTGTCTTACTACGATTACTACCAGCCCGAAGCCTACGTGCCGCGCTCGGACACCTACATAGAAAAAGAATCGCAGATCAACGAACAGATCGACCGGATGCGCCACTCGGCCACGCGCGCGCTGCTGGAGCGGGATGACGTAATCATTGTCGCCTCGGTCTCGTGCATCTATGGTATCGGCTCGGTCGAGACCTACGGGGCGATGACGCAGGACCTGAAGGTGGGCAATGAGTACGACCAGAGGCAGGTGATGGCCGATCTGGTCGCCCAGCAATACCGCCGCAACGATCAGGCGTTTCAACGCGGTTCTTTCCGGGTGCGCGGAGATTCCTTGGAAATCTGGCCTGCCCACCTTGAGGATCGCGCGTGGAAGTTCTCGTTCTTCGGTGAGGAGTTGGAAACCATCACCGAGTTTGACCCGCTAACCGGCGAACGCGCCGCCACGATGGAGCAGGTGCGGGTCTATGCGAACTCCCATTACGTCACGCCGAAGCCGACGATGAATCAGGCAATCATCGGCATCAAAAAGGAACTGCGCATTCGGCTGGACCAACTGGTCGGCGAGGGCAAGCTACTGGAAGCGCAGCGCCTTGAGCAACGCACCAACTTCGATCTGGAAATGCTGGAGGCCACGGGCGTTTGTAACGGGATCGAGAACTATTCGCGCTATCTGACCGGTCGCGCGCCGGGTGAACCGCCCCCAACCCTGTTCGAATTCATCCCCGACAACGCCATTGTGTTCGCCGACGAATCCCATGTCAGCGTCCCGCAGATCGGCGGCATGTACCGGGGCGATTATCGACGCAAATTTACGCTGGCCGAACACGGGTTCCGCCTGCCGTCGTGCATGGACAACCGCCCGCTTAAGTTCGAGGAATGGGACGCCATGCGCCCGCAATCCGTCTTTGTCTCGGCCACCCCCGCGAAGTGGGAGATTGAACAGACCGGCGGCGTTTTCACCGAACAGGTGATCCGCCCCACCGGCCTGCTGGACCCCGAGGTCGAAATCCGCCCCGTCTCGATGCAGGTGGACGACCTGCTGGACGAGGTACGCAAGGTCGCCGCCGATGGGTATCGCACGCTGGTCACCACGCTGACAAAGCGCATGGCCGAGGATCTGACCGAATACCTGCACGAACAGGGAATAAAAGTCCGTTACATGCACTCGGACATCGACACGCTGGAACGCATCGAAATCCTGCGCGACCTGCGGCTGGGCGCGTTCGACGTGCTGGTCGGCATCAACCTGCTGCGCGAAGGGCTCGACATCCCCGAATGCGGGCTGGTCGCCATTCTGGACGCGGACAAGGAAGGTTTTCTGCGCTCTGAAACATCCCTGATCCAGACCATCGGCCGTGCCGCGCGTAACTCTGATGGCCGTGTAATCATGTATGCCGACAAGATCACCGGTTCCATGGAGCGTGCCTTGGGCGAGACCAACCGCCGCCGCGCCAAACAGCTCGCCTATAATCAGGAACATGGCATCACCCCCGAAACGGTGAAGAAGAACGTCGAGGACGTTCTGGCCGGTCTCTACGAAGGCGACGTAGACATGAACCGCGTCACCGCCACCATCGACAAACCGATGCACGGCGCGAACCTCGAGGCGCACTTGGACGGGCTGCGCGACCAGATGCGCAAAGCGGCCGAGAACCTGGAATTCGAAGAGGCCGCCAATATCCGGGATGAGATCAAACGTCTGGAAGCGGTCGATCTGGCCGTCGCCGACGACCCTATGGCACGCCAATGGGCGGTCGAGAAAGCCTCGGAGGTTGCGGTGAAATCGCGCGGACGATCAACGGCAGGCCGACCGGGGCAGCGGGGCGGGAATGTGAAGCGGCGGAGAAGGTAGCGTCAATGCCGGGCAAAGCTTTCAACTACAACCAAGTCATTTACCGTCTTTATTTCGCACTCAAATAGTATTCCGCAGGGCAGTTGAAATCTGCGCCTTGCACCAAAGCCTGCGACTACTTGGTAGCCAGCCTTGTGCAACGAAACAACAACATTTGCTACAACCTCCAGTGCCAGCTCACAAACATCGCAAAAGTCTTCGACTTGATCGGAAATTTCTGAACACAAATTTTGAGTTTCAGCAGGGAGGCACAATGATCCCGGCCTAGGTCTTCTTACTACAACAGACAATCAACTCTCCCGGGTCAAAACTACCAATTTGCGAGACATACGCTCGTCAAGACTATGTCGTCGGTCACGCAATGGGTTAATAACAGATTTCGCAATATAGGAGGCATATCCTATCAGACATAACAATGGCAAATTCACGCAAATTGCAATCCATGCGACAATTGTGTTGTTTGAAGAACCAAAAATCGAAGCGATCACCAGAAACGTAAACGATAAAAGTGCGCATACTAGCGCAATAGTTCTAGCAGAGCCATTGAACATGCCGTCGTATTTTGCCTCCGCTTCCGTGACATTGTTTCTCAACTCCGTCACTTCGCGAAACCCCGCTCGATCCCTCGTACTCAAGGGAGAACCAGCCTCTTTAGTCATGTCCCTAATTGCTTTGGAGGTTTCAAAAAGTAACTCTACCTTTTCCTTCTCCTTGGAAAGAGTATTGCCCATAAATGTCGCTATTGCTGCGAAACCTACGTTTAAAGCTACTGCAAGCTGCAATAGACTCTGAAAAGATTCGTTTTCCACGACGCTCAAACCTGTTTCCTGCCCCAATTACGCCAAGGATACACTAAATATGGGGCGGATTGAAGAATTTTGTCAAAATAAGGTATGCTAGCATAGATGCGGTGCACCCCGTTGACTTCTTTCTTCCTTGTAGCGCTCTAATGCCGCCTATTCCTTCCCGATCAATCCGGTAGCTACCGTCTTCATAGGGCGTTAAGGTATTCTCACGCTGTGGAACTCCACCCTTGCACCCCGCCCTCTCCTCCACGTTTGAAATCACAAATTGTGATTCCAAACGGTTGCCATGACGAACCCAAAACCTCCCCTCTGCGAATGAGGTCCAAAACGCCATTCACAGAGTGCGCGGCACTCGAGTAGTGCCAGCCGAAGATCTGGTACGCCTCTCAGGAAAATCCGTCTGCGCCTTCAATCAGGCCGTGTCACTTAAGCTCAGCCTCAATCGTTGAAGCGGACCACCATCCTTGCCCGAGGCCGATTGGCACCTAGGTTACCGCTCATGCGTACCGTCCTGCTCTCAATAATCCTTGCCACCCCGGCCTCAGCCTGGGAGGCGACAGTCGGGCAAATCTGCACCTTGTCACACAGCACCGACCAAGCAGAAATCTTCCTGACCTACGATCCGTCTCAGCCGCTTTATACGCTGACCGTCACCCGTAAGACCGAAGGTTGGACGCAAACCCCATGGTTCGCCATGCGCTTTGACGGCCCGAGGCCCATCGAAATCGCCACGCCGCGCCACGTGTTGTCGGACAATGCGGCCTCGCTGACTGTCACGGATACCGGGTTTGGCAATGTTCTGGACGGGCTGGAATACAATCAGACCGCCCATGCCTTTACACAAGACGGTCTTGCCGAGTTTCCCTTGGACGGTGCAGCGCCCGAGGTGCGCATCTTTCGCGAATGCGCGGGCGCGCAGCTTTCATAGAGGTCGCAGGTCACTCCGCCCAACGGATCACGGCCGCACGAACTTCGCGTTTCCGACCGAGCGTACAGGCGCATCAGTGCTGCGTTGCGCGGGGGTGCTTTGAACCTGCACCGACCCCCCCGATCTTTCACAGGAAACCCCGTTGCCATCCGGGTCATAGCGTTCGTGATAGCCTGCATAGCCTTTGCGGAACGGGCCAAAGCCAATCGCCTCGGGCGCTGAACAGCCGGTTAGGGCGATCAGGTGCAGGATCGCTCCGTTGCGGTCATACTCAGACGTCCGGATATAGATATTCACCGCCAGCAGAAGCGTGGTCACAGGCAACGCAAGCAGCATGAGCGAAATCCGAAACGGCGACAGCGCCTTACGGCGTGTCGCTTCGGCCCGCAATTGCCGCTTGGTCGGCTTCGAGGTCTGACCCGAGGGCTTTTGCACTGTGTTGTCCAAATCCATGACCCGAATCTAAACCACATTTGTGGCGAAGCCGAGGCGATCCGCATTGAGCATATCAAAGCTGTGGCACATTGGTCGTCAGGCTCTAGGAAGATTGCCCACTAAGGGCGATCAAATGTGTCGGCCACATCATACATGACCGGCTCAAAGCTCTTGCACATCTCGTTGATCTTACGGTTCCGGTTGCGCATCTCAGGCGTGCGCAGCATGGCAAGAAAATCCTCGCGCCGTTCCCATTGCGAATAGTTCGCGATCCGGGTCTGGGCGTCGTTCACATGCAACCCCGCCGAGATAAATCCGGGTTGCTTCGAAATGAACTCAGCATAAGCATCCGTCAACGCATCGAGCAGATCGTGACAGGTGCCCGGGGTCATTTCAAATGTAGTGATGACAGTCTGTACGCTGGCATTTTTTGCTATGGTCGGCATCTGCTCCTCCTGTGGCTCAATCAAGCGTAGCACAGAGAACTGATATGTCGTCCATTTCCTGGCCAATTAACAAGCGCAACCCGAAAGAAGGACGGCCTCCCTTTGGGCGGCCGTCCAGATAGTTATTGCTCCATACGGATCAAAACAGATGCAGTGCCCCTCAAGCTTTCCGGCCATCTCAGACGAATGCTGCTGCCATCGCTACCTTGCTCGAGTTCAACATAGGGCTCAAAAAACCTGGCAGAACCAAAGGTGCTGAGGATCGGACCCAACATTGTGACGGCATCACAGCTACGGGCTTTACTTTCAAACGGCAGCTGTTCAGAGGTCGCTATAACCCATGCACTGCTGGCTGTATTTTGATCGTGACGCACCCGCAGTGGGTTCGCCGCCTTCTTATCAATCCCGTGGTATGTGTTGTTCTGAAACGTCACATTGATGTGACTATTCTTGTTGAAATCGGCAAAGGTCGTATCCACCCTTTCAGCGCGTTCAATATCGCTGCTGCTAGACCGGAACTTATTCCCCGTCACCGCCAAACCATTCAGGAAGTGGCCGGGACCATGCGGGCGGATCACGATATAACTGAACCAAGGCGGTGCCTCGCTGGAATAGAAGATGTTGTCCGTGATGCTCATTGCACTGAAAGAATAGCCAGAGACGTAGCTGGGTTCTGCATCCCGCTCATTCGTCCATTGGATAAAGCAGTTATCTACATAGTTCTCGGCAATCGTCGAACTGTTATAAGTCCCGATCATGATCAGACCAGCCGTTCGTACGCCTTGCGGGATGCTATCGCCCTGGAAGAAGTGGTTGCCTAGGATCATGTTGTTGTCGCCACCGACAACGGCAAAGTGCTTGAAGCGAACGATACGATTGTGGCGCAGTTTCACATCATTCGCGTTTGTGTTCAGCGCGATCGAATTCCGGTCGGGGACGATAAAGGATTCCTCGGCCGACAAGAACTGGCAGTTGTCGATCAGCATCCCTTTGCAGCCCGTGCCAATGGATGAGATGCCACGATCCTTGGGACGACTGACAAAGCAATCGGTCAGTGAAAACGTACTGCCCGATGGGGCCAAACGAATGGCGCTGCATCGGCTGTTACACTGGAATTCAATCTGCTCCATCCCGAATTTGCGCAAGGTGCTGAAGCCGCTGAAATCCAGCAGGTATTTGAAGGATTGAAAGGTATATGTCTGCGTTCCCGAAGCATCATAAAGCGGTGCGCTCAGTGTGATTTCACCTGCGCCCACATCCTTGGATCGCACATAGATCTCGCGCCCGACGCCTGCACCCTGAACTAACGAACCAACGGGAATATTCGCCACATTCGCCACATCTGTCAGGCGGGTGGCATCCAAAGGGTCATATGTGGCGACCGACGTGAAGGTCTCGGTGTCCCAGTCCGAACTGCTTTTGACATCAAACTGGCCGTTCCTGATAACCCGGCGCGTGGAAAAACCCTGTTTGTTGGGCACCGCAGCGGCCATATCAATCGGGCCCGTGACCGAGATCTTCCGGCCCGCCAAATCCAACGAGTCGTGATCAGCATTGTTGAGCAATGCCTGAAACGCCTTCTTAAAGGCCAACTCCTCGTCGCCGAAAGCCGTGATATATGCGGGCAGGTCAAAGTTTTTGGTCAGCAACAGCATCTTGTCGTCAGGCATCGTAACCGTGCCTTCAAAATCCATCTCAGAGGCTATGCTGGTGTTTTCACCCAGATGGTATGTGCCCTGCGGGACATAAATCCGACGCCCGCCAGCCGCTTGGTCCGCGGCCTCGAACGCAGCCGAATCATCGGTGACGCCGTCACCAATTGCACCGAAATCCCGTACATCGACGATGCTGATCATCTCGCGCAGGAAAACACCTGTCACATCAGTGATTTCTATATCGTCCACACGGACCAGCGCGCCATTTGCACCCTCAATGTCCAGGCCGAAATGCCCGTACAAGGCCGAAACGCCCCAGGGCATATCGACACCCGGTCGGCGCCCGGTCCCGACGATGGCGGTGATTTCATGCACTTCGCCATAACCGGACAACTGCGTGGCGGGTCCCTCTTCGATCACACCATCGATATGTGCATCCCCGGCACCACCTGCCCAGGCTGCGATCCGCACCTCGGGCAAAGGACCACTGATCGCCTTCACGCGCGCTTTGATCTGTAAGTAGCAGCCTGGCAGCAAAGGTGTCTGCCCCATATACCGCAATTGCTGCGTCGGATTGACCTTCAGAATTTCAAGGCAGCCGCCAAAATCTGCATCCGCTGGGACAAACACACCGGTACCGGACCCGGCATAGGTTGGCGTACCCGGGGTGCCATCCCCTGCGGACCATACGTCCAACCCGTTGGCGAACTGTGGCGGCATGAACACGATGCCGTCGGTGATTGCCTTATTCATAGAAATCCCTTTCCCAATCGCGCCGCGCATCACAGCGGCACGTTCAAACCCGGTGCTCGGGTCCAGCCCGAACGCGAAAGTCTGAGTATCGAAAAGGAATTAACCGCAGTTCATTCCACCGTTACGGTGGTGTTGCGTCACGCTGAGGGATCAGAATTGCCCAACAGCTGTACCCCATTGATCTTCCAGGCATTGTCCAGCTGAACCATCTGGTAGTCCAGTATGTGGGTCTGGCCGTCTCCATCCACAATCATCACCTTTTGCCAATGCAATCCCGCGATTTTGCGCAGTTCCAGAAACCGAACTTCGGCCGGTCGCCAAACCATCGGATATCCACCACGCACCATCGCGCCGAAATTGTCGGGGTTTTGGAACAGCCTTTGAATATTGGGGCTGGCATAGGTGAATGCGATGTCAAAATCATCCGCCTTGAAGGCCTGTATCTGAGCCGCAATATTGGCTTCGATCTCGGCATTCTGGGCCGCCGCGATCGGGGCCAATCCAAAGCTTAGAAACAAAATAAGCAGAATACGACGCATGGGGCACCTCCTGAACGAAGGGTAGCCCCATGCGGTTTCAGGTCAAATCAGACCAATTCTCCGGCCAGCGCCTTGTCGATCAGGGCAATGGTTTCGGCCACGCCGTATAGCGCGATGAAACCACCAAAACGCGGCCCCTGCGAGGCACCTAGCAGCACCTCATAAAGCGCCGTGAACCAGCCACGCATAGGGTCGAACCGCTCGCGCCCGATGGAATAGACCACCGATTGCAGCGCCTCATCCTCGACTGGGCCGTCGTAGGCTTCCAGCGCGGCTTTCAGCGCCTCCAGCGCTTCGCGTTCCTGATCGGTCGGTGCGCGGTGCTCGCGGGTCGGTTTGACGAAGTCATTGAAGTAGCGCACGGCAAAGCCCGCCGCCAGATCCAGATCGGGATGGCTTTCCGCAGTCGCGTCGGGCGCGTAACGGCGGATAAAGCCCCACAGCGCCTCTTTATCCTCAGCCCCCGATACCAAGGCCAGATTCAGCAGCATTGCAAACGGCACCATCAACGTGGATTCAGGAACATCCCCACCATGGATATGCCACACCGGGTTGTTCAACTGCGCCTTGAGGTCCTGTCCCGGATAAGCCCGCAACTGCTGATGATACTCATCATAGGCTTTCGGTATCACATCGAAATGCATCCGTTTCGCGGTCTTGGGCTTTTGATACATGAAATAGGCCAGCGACTCGGTGGGCGCATAGGTCAGCCATTCGTCAATCGATACACCATTGCCCGACGACTTCGAAATCTTCTGCCTGTTCTCATCAAGAAACAGTTCATACGAGAAATGCTCGGGCGCCCGCCCTCCCAAAGCGCGGCAGATCGCGTCATAGATTTTCTCGTTGGTGGCATGTTCCTTGCCATACATCTCGAAATCCACGCCCAGCGCTGCCCAGCGTGCGCCAAAATCCGGCTTCCACTGCAGCTTGACGTTGCCACCGGTGACAGGAACGGTCCATTCCTTGCCCGTCTCATCATCGAAGGTCACGGTATAGGTCTCGGCGCAGACCTTTTTCATCGGCACATACATCACACGACCGCTTTCGGGATGCAGCGGCAGGAAGATCGAATAAGTTTGCTGGCGCTCTTCCCGCAGGCTTTTCAACATGATCGCCATGATCTCGTCATAGCGTTCGACCGCACGCTTGAGAATCTCATCAAACTGCCCGGATTCGTAATACTCCTTGGCCGAATAGAACTCGTATTCGAAACCAAAAGTATCGAGGAACCGCCGCAGCATCGCGTTGTTATGCGCGCCAAAGCTGTCGTATTCACCGAACGGATCAGGCACCGAGGTCAGCGGGCGCTGCAAATGCTGTTCCAGAATCTCCGGGTTCGGCACGTTGCTGGGCACCTTGCGCATCCCGTCCAGATCGTCCGAGAAACAGATCAGCTTGGTTGGAATATCCGATAGCGCCTCAAACGCGCGCTTGACCATCGTGGTCCGCGCAACTTCGCCAAAGGTGCCGATATGCGGCAGCCCCGAGGGGCCATAGCCCGTCTCGAACAGCACATATCCCTTCTCTGGAGCACCTTGTTTGTACCGTTTGAGCAACCGGCGCGCCTCCTCAAAAGGCCAGGCCTTGGACGTCATGGCGGTATCGCGCAGTTCAGACATTTTTTGGTGTGCTCCATAAGGGAAAACCGTCCCGATCGCCCCATGCCATCGGACCGACCCCTCCTATTGTGCGAGCGCAGCATGAGTCAATAACGACACGTGCTTTTTCCGGTTCGTCACAACTGCGCCGGGCAATCGGAACAGCCTGCCAAACTGGCGAATTCGGACATGAAAAGGGAAAACTGGAAACCGTGTTCAACAGCGACGCGACTTCCAGCAGGATATCCCGACCGAATTTACGGATCCGGTCGGGATCGGTGCTACTTTAGAGGCACTCAGCCAAAGTCTTGGCCATGTTTTGAATGAGCTGTGGATAAAGGTCCTTGCCCGGCTCAAGTTCTGAGCCCAGCGGGTCAATCACACCCGTATTCGCCTCGGTTCCAGCCAGAACCGTTTCGATGATCCCTGGGTTGAACTGCGGTTCCGCCAAAACGCAATCCACACCTTCGCCGGTGATGCGACCCTGGATTTCAGCGATACGCGCCGGGCTTGGATCAGCCGCATCCCCCAGCGAAATGGCCCCCGCCGCCGGAAAATCATAATCGTTTTCGAAGTACTGATAGGCGTCATGGAAAACGATAAAGCTTCCACCGCGCACTGGTTCGAGCGTCTGTGCAACTTCAGCAGACAGCGCCGCCATCTCTTCACGAGCCGCCGCAGCATTTGCAAAATAGGTGCCCGCATTGTCCGGGTCAGCAGCCGACAGTTGTGCCGCGATCAGGTTTAGCCATGTGCTCGCATTTTCAGGCGATAGCCATGCATGTGGATCATGCGCACCGTGATCATGCCCATCATGATTGTCGTGGCCTGCGTGGTCATCGTGTTCATGATCGTCATGGTCCGCGTGTTCTTCGCCGTGGTCATGATCATCATGATCTTTCGCATCAGCATGATCGTCATGATCGTGGTCGTCATCTTTGGCATGATCATGGTCATCATGTTTTGCGTGATCATCCCCGTGGTCATGATCGTCGTGCCCTTCGTCCGCATGATCGTCGTGGCCCTCATGATCGTGATCGTCATGCCCATGGTCATCATGGTCATCGTGGGAGTGCGCTTCAAACAGCGCGTTTTCACGGAAATCCAGCAGGACCGTGCCGTCTGATTCCAGCAAAGTAGTAACGGTCGCGCCGGCTGCCAGCGTCTTGACCGCGCCTTCCATCCAAGGCGTCAGATCCTCCCCCATCCAGAACACCAGGTCGGCTTCTTGCAACGCGGCAGCTTCGGACGGGCGCAGGCTGTATTCATGGGGGGATGCGCCTGCTTGTACAATCAGGGCTGGCTCACCAACACCGTCCATCACACGTGCGACAAGCGAATGAACCGGAGCGATATCGACGGCGACATTGGGGACCTCGGCCAAGGCCGTCCCCCCCATCAAAACCGCCGTGATCGAAACAGGAAGAAGCTTTCTGGACATCAGACACCCTATGTGATTTTATAACGTCAGCAGCGACATACATGATATATAATAACATGACAAGCGAGACACCCTCGACCCCGGCCGACAACGCCGACCTGATTGGCTTTGCCAAGCACGATCACGCCTCCTGCGTTGAAACCGGGCTGGCCACCGCGCAGGCACGGTGTGAGGCAGAAGGGCTAAGACTAACGCCTGTTCGCCGCAAGGTGTTAGAGATGCTGCTACACGAACATCGCGCACTTGGTGCATATGCCATTCTGGATCGTCTGCGCGACGAAGGGTTCGGATCACAGCCACCGGTTGCGTACCGCGCCCTGGATTTTCTGGTGGAGAATGGTTTCGCCCATAAGATCGAACGCCTCAACGCCTTCGTCGCCTGCGCCCATCCCGGCGGCTCCCATTCGCCCGCCTTCATGATCTGCCGCAAATGCGATGCTGTGGCCGAGGCCTATTCGGCCCCTGCCAAGGGTGCGCTTGGGGCCGCTGCACGCGCCGTCGGGTTCGAGATCGAACGCACGGTCGTCGAGGCCGAAGGCATTTGCCCCGATTGCATCGAGAAACGCTGATCATGGCCCTCGTCTCCGTCAAAGACCTTGGCGTCAGTTATGGCGCGAACACCGTGCTGAGCCATGTAAATATGGTCATCAACCCAGGCGAGATCGTTACCATTGTTGGCCCCAACGGCTCGGGTAAAACCAGCTTATTGCGTGCAATCATCGGCGCCACACAACCCGCAGCCGGGCGCGTCGAGCGCAAGCAAGGGCTACAAATCGGGTATGTTCCGCAAAAACTGCATATCGACCCAACTCTGCCCATTTCGGTTGATCGCTTCATGCGCCTGACAGAACGGGTATCGAAGCAGGATTGCGCCGAAGCTTTGAAAACAGCGGGCGTACCGGACCTGCTGAAACGCCAGATGTCGCAGCTATCCGGTGGTCAGTTCCAACGGGTCCTTCTAGCCCGCGCCCTGATCAACCGTCCCGAGCTCTTGCTGTTGGACGAAGCGACCCAAGGGTTGGATCAGCCCGGCTCTGCCGCGTTTTATCGCCAGATCGAAGATGTCCGGCGCAATACCGGCTGCGCTATCCTGATGATCAGTCACGAACTGCACGTGGTGATGAGCGCCTCGGACCGCGTGATCTGCCTGAATGGGCATATCTGCTGCGAAGGCTCGCCTGCAGTGGTCGCCTCGGCCCCTGAATACCGCGCCCTGTTTGGCACGGGCACCGGCGGCGCACTGGCCCTTTATCGCCATGATCACGATCATCACCACCACGACCACGATCATCACGACCACGCAAACCCGCAGGAAGCCGCTGAATAATGCTTGATGATTTTATGACTCGGGCAACGCTCGCCGGGATTGGCGTGGCTATGGCAGCTGCGCCTTTGGGGTGTTTCGTCGTTTGGCGTCGGATGGCCTATTTCGGCGATGCAACCGCGCATGCCGCCATCTTGGGCGTCGCTTTGTCTCTAACTTTCCAGATTTCCGTGTTTACCGGAGCGCTGGCTGTAGCTTTGATCATGGCAATGACGGTGACTCTATTGGCGGGCCGAGGGTATGCAATGGATACTCTATTGGGCGTACTGGCCCATTCTGCGCTGGCTTTCGGTCTTGTTGCCGTCTCGTTCCTGTCGGGTGTTCGCATTGATCTGATGGCCTATCTGTTTGGCGATATCCTTGCCGTTTCAAAAGCTGACCTGATCGTCATTTGGGGTGGGGCCGCACTGGTTGTGGCCTTGATCACTTGGCGCTGGTCTCCGCTGCTAACAGCGACCCTGAACGAAGAATTGGCCTACGCGAGTGGCTATAACCCCAAACGCGAGCAGCTAATCCTGACTCTGGCTCTTGCCGTTACGGTTGCCGTCGCAATCAAGGTTGTGGGTGTTCTGCTGATCGCAGCCATGCTGATTATTCCAGCCGCCGCCGCGCGCAGCCTAGCCCGCTCGCCAGAATCGATGGCACTAATTGCCGCCGGGATTGGCGCTCTGTCGTCGGTAGCAGGCCTCCGGGCCGCCTATGTATTCGACACGCCCGCCGGCCCTTCTATTGTTTGCGTGGCCGCACTAGTATTCGCCTGTTTTAGCCTGCTGGGCTGGCAGGGTCGGCGCACCTGAACCAACGGCAAAGAATGCGACCAAACAAGCTGTTGAACCCGCACGCGCGCGCACATATCGTACAGCCTTGAAAACCTTCACGCAGGACGCATTCATGCCCGATCAAACCCCTCATCCCATGTCTCCGCAGGATTGCCTTGTGGCGATCATGGTTGCGATCTCCGCTTCGGACGAAAACATCCGCACAGCTGAGCTGGTCAAGATTCAGGGCGCCGTGAATATGCTACCGGTTTTTGCGGGCTATGATGCCGATCGCATGCGCCATATATCGCAAACCGTGTTCGATCTGTTCGAACAGGAAGATGGTCTGGACGCTCTGTTTGGTCTGATCCGCGACAACCTGCCCGAACGCCTGAACGAAACCGCTTACGCTCTGGCCTGCGACGTGGCCGCAGCAGACGGGTCATTGGCCGAGACAGAGCTGCGGCTGTTGGAAGAAATCCGGTACGAACTGAGTATTGACCGCCTGCACGCCGCCGCAATCGAACGCGGTGCACGCGCCCGTCACGTGGTCTGAGCTTGGTTTAGGCTCAACTGCCGTAGAGCGCGCCCCATCGTTCGATCAACGCGCGTTGCAGCTTGCGCGACCGCCGATTCCAGGCGCGCGCACCTTCGGGGCGTTCTCGTTGCGCACGTGTGATCGTGGCGCGATGGGCCTCATCTGCGGTGAAAATCGCAAAAGCCAACTCTGACCCGTCCGCCGTTGTCAGAAAACCACCCAAGCCCGATACGAAGTTCAAAGTGCCGGTTTTGGCGTCAACCTTGATCGGGTGATCCTTGACCGGTCGGCCTTGGCCGTCGGTCAAGGCAAAGGGTTTCAGCAAAGGTCTCAACGCCCCCGTTTTATGCGCCTGCACCAGGGCCGAGACCAGATCCCCCGGCGCCATGCGCGACGCATCACCCAAGCCGGAATGATCCACCATTGCAATTTGATTGACTCCATAGGTCTCCGACGCCCACAGATTCATCTCGGCCGCTGACTCAGCGAGCGAGTGCGGCATCACCCCCCGCGCCCGGGTCGCAGCCATCCCCACAGTTTCAGCCGTCAGGTTCGTGGAATACTTCAGCATCCCACGCAAGATGCTGTCCAAACGATCACTTTGATGCACGACCAGAACAGTGCCTTTGGGCGTTTCTCGGGTGACCTCAACCCGCCCCAGCACAATCCCATTGGCCCGTGCCAGCGTTTTGAACACATCCCCGGCATAAAGCGCAGGCTTGCGCACCGGCAACCAACGCGACCCTTCATTCCCCAACGCTGCTTTGGCAACGGTCCAGCGGTCCTGACGTGCACTGGCCTGATAGGTGTAGATCGGCAGGCTGCGCCCCTCGACCCGCATCGCGGCCATATCCACATCTGGTCGATACTTGGCAGTTCGAGCATCCATAGTGACAGCGTAATCAGTGCCCTCCCGCTTCCATTCAAAATGTACCCGGTTGAAATTCAACGAAATCCCGCTGATCGCCGGGCTATAGCCCAGATGGTCCGGCTGACCCGGATCAATACTGAAAACAAAGGGCAGCGCGCCGTCATAAACTTTGAACGCCCCGCGCACCTCGGTGATCCCGGCACTCCGCAAGTTGGCCGCCATATTGGCCAGACCGTCCGTAACCAACAATGGGTCGCAACCGCCCGCCAGGATCAGATCACCCTGCAAAACCCCGTTTAAGACTGGCCCATCCGCCAGCAATCTGGTCTCAAACCGATGATCGGGTCCCAACACGTCCAGAGCATATAGCGCGGTTAGAGCTTTGCCGACACTGGCTGGGGGTAGCCCAAGCTCTCCCCTATAGCTTTCAAGCTGCGCGCCTGTATCCACATCGGCCACGGCGAATACAACCTCTCCGCGCAGCCCGGCGGCCTGAACCAGGCGATCCGTGCCGGTCAGCTGTTTGCCGCGCAACTGTGGGCGAAGCGACGTCAAAGGCGCCTCGGCCAGACCCATCGCCGGGATCAAAGACGCCCCAACACCCCCTAAAAACAAACGACGCGAAATACGATCGACCATGGGTCAATTAAAATCCCAGAGATGAAAATCAGACAACCATTGCATGAGAATATGCAGATAGTGTGGCTATTCCGGCAACACCTGAACGCTCCAACCCCCACGCTTGCGGATCTGGGTCGAGCTCATATCCACCATCGGCACGTTCACAAAACACCAGGCCGGGGCTTTCGCCCGCCCCAGCAGGTGCCGCGCCTGCCCGTCGATCCGGTATTTGGCATAGAGCCGCGCCGCAGGCGACATCCGGGCCGAGATCCGATCCCCCGGCCGCGCTACAACGCCTACCGGTACGCTGTCCATGATCCGCCGCCAATCCTTCCAGTGATGAAACTGCGCAAGATTGTCAGCCCCCATCAGCCAGACGAATTTGACTTGCGGATAGAGCCGGTGCAACGCCATCAGAGTATCCGCCGTCGCCCGCGTTCCTGTCAGCGCCTCGATATCCGTGATCTCGACATCCGGGTGCTGTATGACCCCCCGCGCGGCCTCAACCCGCTGCGCCAGAGGGGCCGGTCCGTGCTCCTTCAACGGATTGCCCGGAGACACCAGCCACCACACCCGATCCAGCCCGAAGGCCTTCATCGCCTCAAGCGTCACGTGCACATGTCCTTTGTGCGGCGGATCAAAAGACCCGCCGAACAACCCAATCACCTGCCCGGGCCGCGCATATGGAATGTGGTATCGCTCCATCCCACGCTGATGTTCAGAACTGGCGGGCGTTGTCAATCAACCGGTTGCACCGCATCACCCAACTTGACGCGCCCGGGCCGGAGGACTTCCGCACACCAGCCCCCATGCCCGCGCACGGCGGAATAGCCGCCGCTACCCAGCGCCTCCTCCATCCGACTGCATGGCGCACAGATCACAGTGAATCGCAAGATCGCCTCCCCCACCTGTACCTCGCGCCCCTTGAGCGCCGCCAGATTGATCCCCGAAACCACCAGATTACGCCGCAGGATTGCGGGTGTAACCGGCCCCTGCCCTAAATACGACCCAATCGCTGCCAGATGCTCCTGCTGAACCAACGTCACCGCCCTCTTGCCCGCTCGACTGCGATCTCCATCCAAGCCATCAGCGGAAATCATAGCGTCGCCTAAGGTGACGATCTCGACCCGACGGGCTGGACGCACTCCGATCCAATCGACCCGACCTGGTTTTGCCCAACCAGCAATCAATTCCGCAAGTTCTGACATCTCACGCGCCTCTCAAACCGAAGCCACTCTAGCCCGCCCAAGGTCTCAGCAAAAATCACGAAACCACCAGCTTGCCCCGCCCGCCCCGCTTGGATATCAAGCGTTTCAACCCAATTTCCCCGACCCAGAGGACGCGACATGGCCGCCTATCAATATGTCTACCACATGCAGGGTGTCTCCAAGACCTATCCCGGTGGCAAGAAGTGCTTTGAAAACATTCACCTGAGCTTTCTGCCCGGCGTGAAAATCGGTGTCGTCGGCGTTAACGGCGCGGGTAAATCGACACTGATGAAGATCATGGCTGGCCTCGATACCGACTTCACCGGTGAGGCCTGGGCGGCTGAGGGCGCCAAGGTTGGCTATCTGCCGCAGGAACCGCAGCTGGATGAATCGCTGACCGTACGCGAAAACGTCATGCTTGGCGTCTCGGCGAAAAAGGCCAAGGTCGATCGCTTCAACGAGATCGCCATGGAAATCGCCGAGAACTACTCCGACGAGCTGATGGAAGAAATGACCACCCTGCAGGACGCGATCGACGCGGAGAACCTGTGGGACCTCGACAGCCAGATCGATGTCTCGATGGAGGCGCTGCGCTGCCCGCCAGACGATGCCAACATCGCCAACCTCTCGGGTGGTGAGAAACGCCGCGTGGCGCTGTGCAAACTGTTGCTGGAAGCACCTGACATGCTGCTGCTGGACGAACCGACCAACCATCTGGACGCCGAGACCATCGCCTGGCTACAACAGCACCTGATCGACTACAAAGGCACCATCCTGATCGTCACCCACGACCGATACTTCCTGGATGATATTACGGGCTGGATCCTCGAACTCGACCGTGGTCGGGGTATTCCTTACGAGGGCAACTACTCCGCATGGCTGGAACAGAAAGCTAAGCGGCTGGAGCAGGAAGCGCGCGAGGACAAGTCTAAGCAGAAGACCCTTCAGCGCGAGCTGGAATGGATGCGTCAGGGTCAGAAGGCCCGTCAAGCCAAATCCAAGGCCCGGATTAACGCCTATAACGAGCTGGCGGAACAGTCCGAACGCGAAAAATTGACCCGCGCCCAGATCGTCATCCCTAACGGCCAGCGCCTTGGCGGCAAGGTGATCGATGTCGAGGGCCTGTCGAAACACATGGGCGACAAGCAACTGATCGAAGGGCTGGACTTTGCCCTGCCGCCAGGCGGCATCGTCGGCGTCATCGGCCCCAACGGTGCCGGTAAATCGACGCTGTTCAAGATGCTGACCGGTCAGGAACAGCCCGACAGCGGCACCATCACGCTGGGCGACACGGTCGAGCTGTCCTATGTCGACCAGTCCCGCGACGACCTGAAAGACAACGATACCGTATGGGAGGCGATCACCGGCGGCGCCGAGATCATCCAGCTGGGCGACGCACAGGTCAATTCCCGCGCCTATTGCTCGTCCTTCAACTTCAAGGGCGGCGACCAACAGAAGAAGGTCTCGCTGCTGTCAGGCGGTGAGCGAAACCGCGTCCATATGGCCCGCCTGCTGAAAGAAGGCGGCAACGTCCTGCTGCTCGACGAACCGACCAACGATCTGGACGTCGAAACCCTGCGCGCGCTGGAAGACGCCCTGGTCGATTTCGCCGGCTGCGCCGTCGTCATCTCGCACGACCGCTTCTTCCTTGACCGGATTTGTACACACATTCTGGCCTTCGAAGGCGATGCACATGTGGAGTGGTTTGAGGGCAACTTCGAGGACTACGAAGAGGACAAAAAGCGCCGTCTGGGACCGGATGCGCTGGAGCCCAAGCGGTTAAAGCATAAGAAGTTTGCGCGGTAACAATGGATGGGCGGCAAACATGCTGCCCTTTCTATTTCTTAAGTCGGTTCAAGAACATGAATAGATTCAAAGAACTTCGCTTTTGGCTGAAACATGCACTTTGGTTCGTGCCTTGCGCCTATTTGACAAACTTTGTTTACGCCATTCTAGCAGACCAAACTGGCGGTACATTTGGTGATACATTTGGTGCTGCGAATGCACTTTTTTCGGGAACCGCGCTCTTGATGCTTGTGCTTGCTGTAAGCTTACAACGAGAAGAACTTGAGCAAGTCAAAGAAGAACGAAATGACACACGCGAGCTTCTCAAAGGTCAAGAAGAGATCAATCAAACTCAAAAACTTGCCCTAGAAAAGCAGGTTTTTGAAAACTCATTCTATTCTCTTTTGTCGATGATCAACGACGAGAAAGCTCGGCTTCTCGAAAGAGAAGGCACACAAGCACACGAAAAACTGCGGATGGTAAATTGTCGTGAAGCTTGTGAGAAGCTTCTTGAAAACAAAGCTATTGAAACCGAGTTTGGGCCAGAGCAAAAAAGCTATTTAGACTTGCGCGCAGACAAAAGTTTCAATCTCATCAATCTCATTGTGGCAGGCGTAGCACTTGTCAAGAGCAGTGGGTCGAGCGAGTTAGACGCGGTCTTCTAGCTCTCGCTAGTCCAAGGCGTTGTCGATTTCGATGTTGCTACATGTTTTGCTTGGTTTCATGCTTCAGCCAATGATCCAGAGGCTAAAATCTCATCGGCATACACCGTCCTCCAGATTGAACAAGCCTTAACCCAGCATCACAGGAATTGCGTAAGGCAAATATTAATGAAGAACGCCGGTTCAGCGGTGTAGCCAGTGCAGGATGGGGTTTCACCCCATCACTCACTCAAAAACCCTACCCAAACACCCGCACTATCTGTTCCCGCGCACCAAACCACTTCCAAAGTCCGCCCCCCAAATTATGGGGTGAAACTCCATCCTACGGCTCTCCGAACATGCCCTCGGTGACCACAGCGCTCCACTCCGCATCAACCCGACCCGCACGAACATCATGATTGATTGACGAATACTGGCGAGAGGGCGGTTAATTTTCACTCGGCGGATTTCCGTTCAAAACACCCGTTGGACCCTGAAAGCAAAGTATATTCCGCACACTCCGCCCTTGCCACATGCCCTCGTCAATGCCATATGCAAAGGGCTTACGTTTTTCTATTTCGACCCACTGTCTCCGATTCCGGCGCTCAGTCTATCGATACAGACAACGACGCCGGGCTGCCGCAACACCGTGGGCAGCACCAAACAGGAGACAACGGATATGCCAGCAGGCACCGTAAAATGGTTCAACACCACCAAAGGCTACGGCTTTATCGCACCTGAAGATGGCGGCAAAGACATCTTCGTCCACATCTCGGCTGTCGAGCGTTCGGGCCTCACCGGTCTGGCCGACAACCAGAAAGTCACGTACGAGCTGCGCTCGGGTCGTGACGGCCGCGAAAGCGCCGACGATATCCAGCTGGCCTAAGCCAAGCACAGGGTGAGGGGAAATCCTCACCCTTTTTCCGTTCCGCGCTTCGGTATGCAGCCGGAACAGATCATTTTTTCGCGACATCTGCCCTAGAATTGACCAGATTTGCTATCATCCTGACAGCATAGTCATGATTGCATTGGTCAATTGAAGGGGTTCACCCATGTTCACACGCCGCGTGTTTCTTGCCGGTACGGCTGTCAGCCTGATGCCCGACATTGCTAGCGCCAAGAAGGCGGTGGAGTATGATCCGACGCCGCAATATGTGCGGATCAAAAAGCAATTTCAGCCCGGTCAGTTGCTGGTCGTGCCCCGATCCTTCTACCTTTATTTCGTGACCGAACCCCGAAAGGCGATCCGCTATGGCTGCGGGGTCGGCAAGGCGGGGCTGGAATTCACGGGCACCGCGACCATAGACGTCAAGAAGGAATGGCCCACGTGGCGCCCTACGAATGAGATGATCGAACGCGACCCGGTCGCATATGCTCGTTTCAAGGACAACGACTATGTGCAACCGGGCGGAGGCGACAACCCGTTGGGTGCCCGCGCGCTCTATTTGTTCCAAAACGGGGTCGATACCTATTTCCGTATTCATGGCACAACGCAGCCGCAGACCATCGGACGGGCGGCCTCGAACGGGTGCATCCGGATGCTGAACGAACATGTGGTCGATCTATACAACCGTGTTCCGATTGGAACGGTGGTGACAGTGGTCTGAGCCCCTACGGCGCGGTCCAATCTACATCGGTCGCTTCTTCGATATGCAACAACCCGTCCGGCAAGGGACGGGTCAATTCCTTGGCCTGATCCTCGGAGCCGGTTAGCCAAGTGTTAATATCTGCAGGTTTCAACAGGACACCCATCCGGTGGTGGATCGGTTTCACATCACCATTCGGCTCACAGGTGACGGTCGCAAACTGATCGACCTGCAACCCGCCTGGGGCCTGCCATGTATCTGTGATCGCTGCTAAAAACAGCGGGGCTCCGTCGGCGGAACAGATACGCCATGCAGTCTTGCGGCGCTTCTCACCTGTCCATTCGTACCACCCGTCGACGGGGACAACGGCGCGACCAACGCCTTTGAATGCGGTTTTGTCGAACACGGTCTCAGAGCGGGCGTTGATGATCGTTTCCATCACCGGGCGACCACGCGCATTGACCCGACCAACCGGGATCATGCCCCAACGCATCGGCACAAGACTCGATTGGGTCAACACCAACATCTCTTGCCCGGGTTGGATATTGCGGCGGGCAGTTTGCGCCGGAACGTTGCCCGAAACGCCAAGCACATCGGCAATGTCGGAGATTGGTCGCGTCAGAAAGAATCGCCCAGGCATATGCCCCCCTTAATCTGTAGTCGCGTTGACCAATTCCAGAACCGTGGGCCCCAAAGCCTCGACAATAAGAGCAACACCCCTGGCGTTGGGGTGAATACCATCGGACTGCATGAATTCTCCAACAGTATTAGGATCGCCATCCGCTACCAAACCTTCGAAGAAGCTGGTGGCATAAAGCGTATCGTATTCCTGCGCTAACTCGGGGTACATATCATCGAAGCTTTGCTTGTATGCAGGCCCGTAGTTGCCCGGGGCTTGCATGCCCACTAACAGGACCTCAACATCCCCTGCCTGCGCGACCATCAGAATTTTCTCCAGGTTGGTGCGCGACACATCCGGGTCGATCCCGCGCAGCAAGTCATTGCCGCCCAGCGCCACGATCATACCATCCACCTCGGGGGTCAGGGTCCATTCGACCCGTGCCGCACCCCCGGCCGTCGTATCGCCAGAGACACCTGCGTTGATTACGCGAACGTCTGCTCCCTCAGCCGCAAGCCAACGTTCCAGCTGCGGGACAAACCCGTCCTCTTCGACCAGCCCATAGCCTTGTGTCAGCGAGTCCCCCAAGGCTGCGATGACAACAGGTTCTGCTGTGGCCGCAAAACCGCAACAGGTAAACAGGCCCGCCAGCAGACCCTTGCGCATTCTCGTAAGTGCTCCATATCCCAAGATGTTGCTCCTATATGGAAAGTCTTATGCCACAGACCGTTCTCTCCCTCCAAAATGCTGCTTTGTCATTGGAAGGCAATGCCGGTCGGGTGGATATTCTGCACGGCATTACGCTGTCGGTAAACAAGGGTGAGACACTGGGTTTGGTCGGGCCATCAGGGTCGGGCAAGTCCTCGCTGTTGATGTTGATGGGCGGCTTGGAACAGGCGACCGGAGGCTCGGTCACAGCCTTGGGTCAGGACCTGACCGGGATGGACGAAGACCACTTGGCACGGTTCCGCCGGGATACGATGGGTGTGGTGTTTCAGAATTTTCACCTGATCCCGACGATGACTGCATTGGAAAACGTCGCCACGCCTTTGGAATTGGCCGGTCACAAGGATGCCTTTGCCCGGGCCGAGGCCGAACTTGACTCGGTCGGCCTGTCGCACAGGCGCGATCACTATCCGGCGCAACTGTCCGGGGGTGAGCAGCAACGCGTGGCGCTCGCCCGCGCCTCGGCACCGCGCCCTCAGATCCTGCTGGCGGATGAGCCTACAGGAAATCTGGATGAGGCAAATGGTGCGGCTATCGTAGACCTGCTGTTTGGCTTGCGTGACAAACACGGTGCGACACTGGTTCTGGTGACCCATAGCCACACCCTGGCCGACCGCTGTGACCGGGTAGTTCGGTTACGCGATGGGCGCATTGCCGAGGATGCACAAAAAGAGGCGGCAGAATGAGCCTGCGACTGGCCGGACGGCTGGCGCGATGTGAACTGCGAGGTGGCCTGCGCGGGTTTCGCATATTTCTTGCCTGTCTGGCGCTTGGCGTCGCCGCAATCGCTGCGGTTGGTTCGGTTCGATATGCAATTCAAACCGGGCTGACGCAGGAAGGTGCAGCCTTGCTCGGGGGTGATGCCGAGCTGGAGTTCACCTATCGGTTCGCCACCCCTGAAGAACGCGCTTGGATGAAAAAAGAAGCCCAGGCGGTATCAGAGGTCGTGGATTTTCGTTCACTTGCCGTTGTTCAACAAGAAACAGGCCCCGAACGTGCACTGACGCAGATAAAGGCTGTTGACGCTAGCTATCCTCTGCTAGGCGAGGTTGGACTGAAGCCAGACATGCTGTTGTCCGATGCTCTGGGCGGTGACATCAATCTGCCGGGCGCCGTGATGGAACAGGTCCTGATGGATCGGCTGGGGCTTTCAATTGGAGATACCTTTGCCTTGGGCACGCAGGAATTCGTCCTGATGGCTGCGCTGACTGCAGAACCTGATGGCGCGGCTGGAGGCTTTGGCCTTGGTCCCAGAACGCTGGTCCGAACCGAAGACCTAAGCGCCTCGGGCCTGTTGGAACCGGGCACTCTGTTCTCGACCAAATACCGGCTGGATCTGCCGGATGCGACCGCGCTGGAGGTGATCTCGGCTGAGGCTGCAGAAACGTTTGATGGCACGGGAATGCGCTGGACGGATGCGCGTAACGGCGCGCCGGGCATCGCTGAGTTTGTGGGTCGGCTCAGCGCCTTTCTGGTCCTGGTCGGCCTGTCCGGGCTGGCTGTGGGCGGCATCGGTGTTTCCGCCGCTGTCCGGGCGTATCTGTCACAGAAAACGGAAACCATCGCTACGCTGCGCACATTGGGGGCAGATCGGGCAACCGTGTTTCAGACCTATATGATTCAGATCGGGTTGTTGTCCGGGGTTGGTATCGCAATAGGTGTTGTCCTCGGCGGGCTTGCTCCTGTTATTTTGGCTCCGGTCATTGAAAGCCAGCTGCCCGTGCCTGCTGTGTTTTCGATCTACCCCCAACCCCTGGCCGAAGCCGCGCTCTACGGGCTACTCACGGCGTTCCTGTTTACCCTCTGGCCGCTCGCCCGGACTGAGGAGGTCCGCGCCGCCACCCTGTTCCGCGACGCCTTGACCTCGGCCCGACAGATTCCCCGGCTGTCCTATGTGATGGCGACAGGACTGGGGCTGGCAATCCTGATCGCAGCCGCTGCCTGGTTCAGCGGCTCAACCGAGCTTACGCTTTGGACAAGCGGCGGATTGGTCGGGGCGCTGGTCCTTCTGTCCGTGGCCGCCATCGCCATTCGCTGGCTGGCGCGAAGGGGCGTTCCATGGTCGCGTGGTCGCCCTTCATTGCGGTGGGCCCTGGCCGCCATCTCTGACCCCCGCGAAGGGGCCGGTTCAGTGGTCTTGTCTCTTGGCTTGGGCCTCTCGGTCCTTGCAGCGGTTGGTCAGATCGACGGCACATTGCGCAATGCCATTTCAGGCAACCTGCCCGAGGTCGCGCCCTCCTACTTCTTTGTGGACATCCAGAAAGACCAAATGCCCGGTTTCACTGAACGGTTGGAAACTGACCCCGCTGTCAGCCGTCTGGAAAGCGCGCCCATGTTGCGCGGCATCATTACCAAGATCAACGATCAACCCGCGCGCGAGGTCGCGGGGAATCACTGGGTTTTGGAAGGCGACCGAGGCGTCACCTACTCTGTCCGCCCCCCAGAAAACGCACGGATCACAGCGGGGGAATGGTGGCCGGAAGACTATGCAGGCAGCCCTCAGATCAGTTTTGCCGCCGAAGAGGCCGAGGAAATGGGTTTGAACATCGGCGACAATCTGACCGTGAACATTCTGGGCCGGGATATCACCGCTACCGTCACATCCCTGCGGGAGGTGGATTTTTCGACGGCGGGCATGGGCTTTATCATGTCGATGAACCCTTCGGCCCTGGCCGGCGCACCGCATAGTTTTATTGCAACCGTCTATGCCGAAGAACAGGCCGAAGCCGCCATTCTGCGCGATCTGGCAGGCCAGTTCCCCAATATCACTGCAGTACGTGTACGTGACGCCATCGACCGGGTCTCGGGCCTGTTGGCAGGGCTTGCCTCGGCAACATCTTATGGCGCGGGCGTGTCGCTGCTCACCGGTTTCCTTGTTCTGATCGGTGCTGCGGCAGCGGGCGAACCAGCCCGCCGGTATGAGGCGGCTATCCTCAAAACAATCGGTGCTGATCGCCGTCGTATTTTGATGAGCTTCACGCTGCGCGCCATGCTGCTGGGGGCTGCTGCGGGCTGTATTGCCTTGCTGGTTGGCATCCTCGGCGGCTGGGCCGTTGCCACCTATATCTTCGACACGGGGTTCCAGGTGATCTGGCCCTCAGCATTGGGCATCGTGATCACAGGGGTCGTTGTCACGCTCGGCGCAGGGCTGATCTTCGCATTGCGGCCCCTATCTGTCAGACCGGCCCGCATATTGCGCGCCAGCGACTGACCCTAGCGCGCGCAGGCCACAGGCTGCAGGATTTTCAGCAACGGATCATTGTCACAGATCAGCGCGTCCAGCGTGACATCATCAAGCGATGCATAAAAAACCTCGGCCGCATCCCGCAATGCCACACGCAGGCGGCAGGCATCGGTCAGCGGGCAAGTGTTGTCGGCATCCGCGAAACATTCGGCAATTGGCAGCGATCCCTCCACATGCCGAAACACAGCGCCGATCCGGATTTGATCTGCGGGACGCGCCAGCGACATGCCCCCGTTTCGGCCGCGCTGCGTGCTCAGATAGTTCAGCTGGCCAAGTTGATTGATCACCTGCGCCAAGTGGTTTTCCGAGATGTTGCACACCTCAGCAATCTCGGATTTCGTCACCAGCCGATCCGGATGCGCCGCACAATACATCAGCAGACGCACAGCAATATTCGTTCGTTTGGTAATCCGCATGGGAACCTCCCTCACTCAACTATGCAGCCTTATTGCATGTCGGGCGAAAAAGCGGTTTGACATACATCAATTGACCGAAAGGCCCCAAGCAGATGGCAAACCCCTATTTCTTTGGCTATGGCAGCCTTGTGAACCTGGCCACTCATGATTTTCCAGATCCAAGCCCGGCAAAGCTCAAAGGGTGGCGACGGGCTTGGAAGCACACAGATTTGCGGTCTGTTGCCTTCCTGACTGCCGTGCCCGATCCAGACTCTGAGATCGAAGGCATGATCGCGCATGTTCCCAAGAACGACTGGGCCGCGTTGGATGAACGGGAATGGGCCTATGATCGCATCCCGACAACGCAGTCAGTCTCCCATCCGCTGACCCACGACGTCGAAATCGCGGTCTATGCGGTGCCAGAGGAGCGTCATAATCAGCCCTCGTATCACCACCCCTTGCTGCTCAGCTACATCGATGTGGTTATACAGGGATATCTGCGCACATTCGGGCCAGACGGGGCCGACCGTTTCTTTGCTACGACTGATGGCTGGGACGCACCGGTGCTGAATGACCGGGCAGAGCCAAAGTATTCACGCCACCAACCGCTCAAACCAGATGAGACCGCATTTGTGGATGACCGCCTGCAGCGAGCATCGGTGACGATCCTTCAGCCGCAGCACCAAAAAGAGGCAGACGCACTGCCTGCCTCTTTCAAATTCTAGTTTGCTTTCGGTTCAGCGCATTCAGCCCCGCGCGCGGATCACCTGAAGTAGCGGCAACAAAGCCGCCATTTCCGGCCCCCGCTCCATCCCTGTCAGCGCCTTGCGCAGCGGCATGAACAGGCCTTTGCCTTTACGGCCCGTCGCCTCTTTCACAGCTTTGGTCCAGCTGCCCCATGTTTCAGCATCGAACGGCCCGTCGGGTAACAGCGCAATCGCCTCAGCGATGAAATCGCGGTCTTCATCGGCGATCAGCGGCTCAGCCCCATCGCGGCACAATTCCCACCAGCCTTTTAGATCGGCCAGAGTGGTGATGTTCTCACGAGCCATCGCCCAGAACGGCTCGGCCAATTCCCCCGGAACGCCTGCCTCGGCCACGGCATCTGCAACTTCTGCCAGCGGCAGCGATTGCAAGTGCTTGGCAGTCAGCGGGAACAGGTCCTGCACGTCGAACTTGGTCGGGGCGGCGCCAAAGCGGTTTACATCGAAGCCTTCGATCAGCTCGGCCATGTCCGAGCGAAGTTCAACTGGATCAGACGACCCCAAACGCGCCATCAGGCTCAGCAAGGCCATCGGCTGTACACCCTGTTCACGCAGATCGCGCAGGGCGAGCGTACCAAGACGTTTGGACAGCGCTTCACCTTGCGGGCCAGTCAGCAATGAATGATGCGCAAAGCGGGGGCACGTTCCGCCCAGCGCCTCGATGATCTGAATCTGGGTCGCCGTGTTTGTTACATGGTCCGAGCCGCGCACCACATCGGTCACGCCCATCTCGGTATCGTCCACAACAGACGCAATCGTGTAGAGAACCTGACCATCGCCCCGGATCAGCACCGGATCAGACACCGAGGCCGCATCGATCGAAATGTCGCCCAGAATGTCGTCATTCCACTCGATCCGCTCGTGATCCAGTTTGAACCGCCAGACGCCATTGCCACGTTCAGCTCGAAGCTCTTCTTTTTCAGCATCCGAAAGGTTCAAAGCGGCGCGGTCATAGACCGGGGGCTTGCCCATGTTCAGCTGCTTCTTGCGCTTGAGGTCCAGCTCGGTCGGCGTCTCAAACGCTTCATAGAACCGGCCCATCTCGCGCAGCTTGTCAGCGGCTTCTGCGTAGCGGTCCAGACGTTCGGACTGACGCTCCACCCGATCCCAGTGCAGGCCCAGCCACTCCATATCCTCCTTGATCGCATCGACATATTCTTCCTTCGACCGCTCTGGGTCTGTATCGTCGATGCGCAGGATGAACGTTCCGCCCGCCTTGCGAGCGATCAAATAGTTCATCAATGCGGTACGCAGGTTGCCCACGTGGATGTAACCGGTGGGCGACGGGGCGAAACGGGTGGTTGTCATGGGTGTCTCCTGTTGGCGCGGCTCTTGTCACAAAGGCGCGTTTTTGTCCAGCAGGCGTTTCGGATTGCCCAAGTTCCGCAGGCATTCCAGATCGCAAGATGAACAAATATTAACACGCATTGTTCATCCACGAAGACTAAGTACCGGTGTATAAAGTGGCACGCGATCCGAAGCGAACTACCTTTTTCGCTGGCATTCTGACAGGGAGACTAAGAAATGGCCATCAATTTGACACGCAGAGCGGCCCTTGGCGCCGCTGCAGCCCTTCCATTTGCATCCGCAGCGACCCCACTTTTTGCGGCCGGAGCCGAGACAAAGGCGAACTCGACCATCGCAAAATCATTCCAGCTGGGCGACTTTACGGTCACAACCCTGCTTGATGGCAGCCTGCCACGCGACGGCGCGCAGGAGATCTTCGGGGGCGGCGCCTCGGATGAGGAATTCGCGAAAGTATCGGCCGAAAACTTCATCTCGCCTGACGTGGCACAATTCTTTTTCACGCCGACTCTGGTGAACACAGGTTCGGAACTGATCCTGTTCGACACCGGGCTTGGTCAGGGTGGCATTCAGGCCGCTTTGGCAGATGCAGGTGTCACGCCCGATCAGATTGACGTGGTCGTGCTGACCCATATGCACCCGGACCATATCGGTGGTATGACCACGAATGACGCGCCGACATTCGCAAATGCGCGCTATGTCACCGCGGCACCCGAGTATGACTTCTGGTCCGCTCAGGAAGCCGGGAACCGGGTCGGCGATCTGGTTTCTGCCAAAGTCACGCCTCTGGCAGAAAAGATGACCTTCATCGAGGATGGCGGTGACGTGGCCTCGGGTGTGACGGCGATGGCGACATTTGGACATACCCCCGGTCACATGGTCTATCACTTGGAAAGTAACGGCCAGCGTCTTATCCTGACAGCGGATCTTGCCAATCATTATGTCTGGTCCTTTGCGCACCCCGAATGGGAAGTTCGGTTCGACATGGACAAAGCTGCCGCAACGGAATCACGTCGTAAGATTTTGGGCCTGCTGGCCGCCGACAAGGTACCGATGATCGGCTATCACATGCCCTTCCCCGCTGCCGGTTTCGTGGAGACACGTGGCGACGGCTTCCGCTTTGTTCCGGTCAGCTATCAGATGATGGGCTAAGCGCTCAATAACCTGGGTCCGGCCGCACTTTTGAACCATCGCTGAACCGCGACAAGCGAAAAGCGGCCGGATCCACGCAAGGCGCACACTGGGTTACCAGATCGGCTGCCAAACGCCCGGCCCCCGGTCCAATCCCAAAGCCATGCCCCGAGAACCCTGTGGCAATGACCAATCCAGGGACGTCATCCACTGTGGAAATCACCGGGATCGCATCTGGAGTGACATCGATCAACCCAGCCCAGCTTTGCACGATTTCAGCCTTTTGAAAGGCGGGGAATCCTTTTGTGGCGCTGGCCCAGGCATTGCGCAGAACCTTTTGCGATGGCTCTGGGTCCAGAACCCTGCAATGCTCGAACGGGGTAACATCAGTGGGTAGCCATTTCCAATCTTGCGCGGCTTCAACCTTCCAACGGCCAGACAGGCGAAAGCGCAACGACCTCCATTCCTGAACAAACGCTGGTAGAAACTGCAACGCCAGCCGGAAACTATCGGGCACAAGGTCATAGGTGTTTTCATGGCCCGACGCGATGGTGTATCCCCCATCCGCGCGCTTTCGGATGGCAAAATCATCTGACCAAAGCGCAGCTTCGGGACCATCCTCAACAGGCGAACTGCGCATGACGGTGTTCAGGACTTTTAGCTGCGGCAAATCGATCCCGGCATTGCTTGCAAACAGCCGCGACCACGCCCCACCTGCCAGCACCACCTGGTTGCATGCAACGCGCCCGCGTTCGGTAAATACACCCGTGATCCGACCATCCTGCAGATCAAGACTGCGAACAGCACAATTGGTCATCACCGCAGCGCCTTTGTCTCGCGCACCTTCGGCAATCGCAGGGGCCGCAAGCTGTGGTTCCGCGCGCCCGTCCTGCGGCATGTATAGCGCGCATTTCAAGTCGGTTTCTTGCCCGTGCAGCAGCTCTGCCAGTTCAGGTCCTGAAACCATCCGTGCCCCGGTCTGCAGCCCGTCAACGTTGCGCAACCAGCGTTCCAGATTGCCCGCGTCCCGCGCTCCAGACGCTCCGAACAGGATGCCTGCCTGTGTGTAGCCAGTCGGTCGCCCAATGCGCGCATCCAAATTCGGCCAGATGCGCAAAGCCTCTTGCATCAACGGAATCTCACGCGGGTCACGCATGCCAAGCCGAACCCAACCCCAATTGCGAGAGCTTTGTTCCCCCGCAATCTGACCTTTTTCGCACAGCAAAACCGAAACTCCACGTTCGGCCAGTTCCAACGCGGTGGACGCGCCAATAATGCCGCCGCCGATCACGACAACATCAACAGTTTTTGGCATCGAAAGATCAGGTTCAAATGGAGTTGGCTTTGGGCCTGGCATCAATGACTCGTTCTTACGATATACGAGCCCTCAAGATGCCAGAGAGGAATGCTCTGACAACGGAAATCAGTAGCTATCAGACCGATAGTGCAATCCTGTGGCAAAGGTGCCAGCAGGCGAAGTGCGTGATAGATTTGGCAGCGCTTAAGCTGCGCCGGACAGTTCAGCCCATTTCTGGCGCAACACTCCGGACAATCCACCGTCTTTGGCAGTGTCCTTGGCAGAAATTTCAGGCTGTGACTTTAGATCAGGGAATTCCAGCCGCTGCGAAGGTTCCGCCTTCTGCTCGCCGATCAAATCTGCAATTGCAGCGTCTAGCTTTACCTCATCCAGCTCTTGCGCCGGAGATTCCATCGTTCTGTACTGCCACGGCTTGTGCAGAGACTTATCGTATTCCTCGTACATGTTAACACCACACCATTAACTCAGACATCCAACCCCGGATGCACCACACAGACAAAACACTTGTCGAAAACTGCGAACTCTACAGCAATGCGTCACATCCGCCCCATATGAGGCAACTTCTAAGCATAAATGTGGCAGAAAAATGTCAGTCAAACAAGCGCTGACATCGGCAGAGTCGCTTGAAACTGCTTGGATTTATTCGATTTGTGGAAACGGTTGCGGCATTGAGGAGTTACTGTTTCCAAATTCAGAAACCGCAGCGCTTAACCACGATCCCGCCAGCGATTCACAATTGGGTACCGTCTGTCCAACCAGAATGCGCGGCTGGTCAAACGCGTGCCAGGGGCGGATTGGAAACGCTTGTATTCGCTGATGTAGACCAGATGTTCAACCTTGCGCGCATCCTGTTCATCATATCCTGCGGCAACGCAATCGGCGATAGATCCATCCTGATCCACAAGAATATCAAGTATGCCGTCCAGCACGGGATAATCCGGCAGGCTGTCGCTGTCTTTCTGATCTTTTCGCAGCTCAGCGCTTGGAGGTTTATCGATGACCGAAGGGCGAATGACCTCACCTTCCGGTCCCATCATCCAATCGCGGTGATTGGCGTTGCGCCAGCGGCAGGTTTCAAACACGCGGGTTTTGTACAGGTCCTTGATCGGGTTATAACCGCCATTCATGTCGCCATAGATCGTGGCATAGCCCACCGCGACTTCAGATTTGTTGCCCGTGGTCAGCAACATCTCGCCAAACTTGTTCGAGATCGCCATCAGCAACACACCGCGCAGGCGAGACTGGATGTTTTCTTCTGTTAAATCAACCTCATGCCCCACGAACAATGGGGCGAGTGTATCCGTCACGGCAGCGCGACTGTCCGAGATCGGAACAAACTCATAGTGAACGCCCAGCGCTTTTGCGACCGCCTCAGCATCATCAAGAGATGCCTGGCTGGTGTATTCCGATGGCAGCATCACGCAGCGCACATTCTCGGCCCCTATCGCGTCCACCGCAATCGCTGCAACAAGGGCAGAATCCACACCACCTGACAGGCCCAGCAACGCCTTTTTGAAACCGGTTTTCCCCATGTAATCACGCAAGGATTCCACCATGGCGCGATAGTCCTGCTCCCACGCATCGGGCTGCGGCACGATTTCGGCAGGAACAATCCGCCAACCGTCATCGCCACGCTCCAGATCCACATGAGTCACCGTTTCATCAAAAACCGGCATGCGAAACGCCAGTTCTCCACCCGGATTCAGGCCAAATGTAGCCCCATCGAACACCTGATCGTCCTGCCCGCCGACCATATTCAAGTAAATCAGCGGCAGACCTGTCTCGACCACCCGCGCGACCATGTGGTTCAAACGCACATCGTATTTGTCGCGGAAATAGGGCGAACCATTGGGGATCAGCAGAAACTCAGCCCCGGTTTCTTCGAGCGTTTCGGCAACATCCGGATGCCAGCTGTCCTCACAAATCGGGCTGCCGATGCGCGAATTGCCAACCGAATACGGCCCACCTAGAGGGCCTGAATCGTAAAGACGCACCTCATCAAACACCGTTTCATTGGGCAGATGATGTTTCAGCACTTTGCTGGTGATCCGCCCGCCCTTGAGGATCAGATAGGCGTTGAACAGGCTGTCGCCTTCGGCCCAAGGACCGCCGATGGCCAGTGCCGGGCCGTCGGCGCATTGCTTGGCCAGGTCCTCAACCGCAGCCATTGCCGCACGGTGAAACACCGGCTTCATGATCAGGTCCTGCGTATTGTATCCGGTGATGAACATCTCGGGCAGCGCGACCAGATCAGCTCCGGCCTCGCGACCTTGTTCCCAAGCCGCAAACGCCTTGGCTGCATTGCCTTCAAGATCGCCCACAACAGGGTTGAGTTGCGCCAGTGTGATACGGAAACGGTCGGCCATGCTGCCCTCTTGCCTTCGCCAGTCCTACTGCATTTAGCAGATCATTGCGCGAGTGGAAGACCAATGGCTCAAAAGCCGTTGCTCTGATCTGTGCGGTCCCCTATTTTTGCCCAAACGCATATGAAACCGATGATCGGGCAGGCAGGACAAACCATGAAGCTGATCCGCAATTCTCTCACGGCCGGGATTCTAAGCCTGTCGATCACGGCGGCATGGGCCCAGGACGGTACAGTGATCGTCAAAGATGACGAACTTGGCGGGGTCTATGAGGGCACGTTTGAAAACGGGCTACGCCACGGCACAGGCACATACCGGTTGCCAGACGGGTTTGAGTATTCCGGTCAATGGGTCGAAGGCGAAATTCAGGGCCAAGGCACGGCCCGGTTCGCCAACGGGTCTGTTTATGAGGGCCAATTCGCGAAAGGGCAGCCCGAAGGGCAGGGCAAAATCAGCTATGCCGATGGCGGGACCTACGAAGGCGAATGGCGTGATGGTGCGATCAATGGCTCGGGCATTGCTGAATATGCAAATGGCGTGCGCTATAAAGGTGGGTTTCAGAACGCCCGCCACCACGGCAAGGGCACTCGCACTGACCCAAATGGCTATATCTACGACGGGGATTGGGTCGACGGCGCACAGCAGGGCGCGGCGCGGATCACCTACCCGGACGGGTCGGTCTATGAGGGCGATGTGCAGCAAGGCCAACGCCACGGGCAAGGCCGTTTGGTCCAATCGGATGGGTTGGAATATGACGGGCAGTGGGTTCAGAACCTGATGACCGGAACCGGGCGGCTGACACTGGCCAACGGTGATGTTTATGAAGGCGAGGTCGCCGAAGGTCGCCGTCAAGGCAAAGGCAAAGAGACCTATGCCAATGGCAATGTCTATGAAGGCGACTATCAAGACGACCGCCGCCATGGCAAAGGCACCTTCATCGGGACTGATGGCTACCGCTATACCGGCGAGTGGTCCGAGGGTCAGATCGAAGGATTTGGTGAGATCACCTACCCCGACGGCTCGGCCTATATCGGTGCGCTCAGCGCCGACCTGCCGCATGGCAAGGGCCAAAGCACCTATGCGGACGGGACCGTCTATGACGGAGAATGGATCGCGGGAGTGTTCGAGGGGACCGGCACGGCAACCTACCCCAACGGGACGGTTTACAACGGCGAGTTCCGCAATGCGGTGAGCCATGGAACCGGCACCGTCACTTTCGCCAATGGATATCGTTACGAAGGTGAATGGGTCGATGGTGTCCGTCAGGGCAAAGGGAAATCCACCTTTGCCGATGGCACGGTGTACGACGGCGACTTCATCAACGGCGCACGCCACGGCAAAGGGACTATAACCGCGCCCAGTGGTTTTACCTATACAGGCGATTGGGCTGACGGAAAGATCACCGGAGTTGGCGTGGCAACCTATCCGTCAGGCGATGTTTACGAGGGCGGTTTTTTTGAGAACAAACGTCAGGGTCAGGGCACAATGCGCTATGCCAATGGGCAGGAACAAGCGGGTGTCTGGGACAATGATGCCCTATCATCCGAAGAGACACCTGAAACCGGTGGCGAAGAAGCAAACGCACAGGAACCTGCTCCAGACGACGAAAGCCCCGAACCGCCTGCAGACAACTAAGCCCCTACCACGGTACGCGCGCTCCTGACCAGTCGAAGAACCCGCCCGTGTCTTCGGGCGTCAGCCCGTCAATCACGCTCAGAAGGTTTTTGGCAGCTCTATCCGGCTCAACAGCGGGATGGCGGCCAAGATATTTCTGTGTGAACGCCGTTTTGACCGTGCCGGGATGCAGCGCGACGCAGATCGCTTGTTTATGCGTACGGGCCAGTTCAATTGAGGCTGTGTGAACCACCTGATTAACCGCCGCCTTAGACGCGCGATAGCTGACCCAACCGCCCATGCGATTATCCCCGATCGAACCAACTCGCGCCGAAAGCACCGCAATCACTGACGGCCTGTTTCGAGTCAGCAGCTTATGCGCCCGGCTCAAAACCAATGCCGGTCCAACCGCGTTCAAGGCGAACTGATCCATCATGGCCTGCGCTGTCACCGCGCGCATGGTCTTTTCAGGCTGCGCGCCGTTGATTTCTAAAGCTCCGGACGCGACCAGAACCAAATCGAACGGATATTGAAAAGCATCGAGTGTTTTTAAGGCTGCCTCGGGTTCAGTCAGATCGAACCCATCACCTGAACGCGACAATCCTGTCACCGCCACCTGCTGCGAGGTAAGCTGATGTCTCAGCGCACTGCCGATGCCACCTGATGCGCCAATGATCAAAGCCGTTTTCATATTGGGCGACCTAGCGGTCTGGCCCCTGAGGTCAATAAAACGATCAAATCGCCCCCATCCTAATTTTGGTTCTTTTCATTCGCCGCATGCTCTGTATAACCTCATCCCATGATCAACCACGCAGATATCCTTGTTGCCGACACCGCCCTTCGCGGTGCGTCGCTGCGTGGCCTACTGATCCTAATCCGCCTCTGAGCGTGCCATCCGGCGCGCCCGCTCAGAGGAGGACGCCAGCGCGCCATAGGCTTTAGGACAGAAGAAGAAAGAGAATCCCATGACCAACGTGACCGACCAAGACCGCGTCTTGATCTTCGATACCACTTTGCGCGACGGCGAGCAGAGCCCCGGCGCCACCATGACCCATGAAGAAAAGCTGGAGATCGCCGAACTGCTGGACGAGATGGGCGTCGACATCATCGAGGCGGGTTTTCCCATCGCCTCGGAAGGCGATTTCAAAGCCGTCACCGAAATTTCCCAGCGCGCCAAGAACAGCCGCATCTGTGGTCTGGCCCGCGCCAATTTCAACGATATCGACCGGTGCTGGGAGGCGATCAAACACGCCGAGAAAAGCCGCATTCACACATTTATCGGCACCTCTCCGCTGCACCGCGCCATTCCGAACCTGACCCAGGACGAGATGGCCGAGAAAATCCACGACACCGTCACCCATGCCCGCAATCTGTGCGAAAACGTGCAATGGTCGCCGATGGATGCAACGCGGACCGAGTGGGACTACCTGTGCCGTGTGATCGAGATTGCGATCAAGGCGGGTGCGACCACGATCAACATTCCCGACACGGTGGGCTACACGGCACCGCTGGAATCGGCTGATTTGATCAAGCGTCTGATCGCAACCGTCCCCGGCGCGGATGAGGTCGTGTTTGCGACCCACTGCCACAACGATCTGGGCATGGCGACGGCGAACTCGCTGGCGGCCGTCATCGGCGGCGCGCGTCAGATCGAATGCACCATCAACGGTCTGGGTGAGCGTGCGGGCAACACCGCGCTGGAAGAGGTCGTGATGGCCATGCGCACGCGCAACGATATCATGCCCTACCACACCGGTATCGACACCACCAAGATCATGCATATCTCGCGCCGGGTTGCCACCGTGTCGGGCTTCAACGTGCAGTTCAACAAGGCCATCGTCGGCAAGAACGCCTTTGCCCACGAAAGCGGCATCCATCAGGACGGGATGCTGAAGAACCGTGACAATTTCGAGATCATGCGCCCCGAAGATGTCGGCCTTACCGGCACATCCCTGCCGCTGGGCAAACATTCGGGCCGCGCCGCCCTGCGCGACAAACTTGAGACACTGGGCTTCGAGGTTGGCGACAACCAGCTTCGCGATATCTTTGTCCGCTTCAAGGACCTGGCCGACCGCAAAAAAGAAGTGTTCGACGACGACCTGATCGCGCTGATGACTCTGGATGAGGCGGATGACCATCTGCAACTGGTGTCGATGAAAGTCACCTGCGGTACCGGCGGACAAGCCGAAGCGACGGTCGAGCTGGAAATGGATGGCAAGGACATTATCGCAACCGAACATGGCGACGGCCCAGTTGATGCCGCGTTCAAGGCCATCCGCGCGATCCATCCAAACACAGCACGGCTGCAGCTCTACCAGGTGCATGCGGTGACCGAAGGGACAGACGCACAGGCGACGGTTTCGGTACGTTTGGAAGAAGATGGCATGATCGCCACGGGCCAATCAGCGGATACTGATACGGTCGTGGCCTCAGCCAAGGCCTATATCCACGCCTTGAACCGTTTGATCGTCCGTCGAGAAAAAGCCGGCCCGGGTGCTGATGCGCGCGAGATCAGCTACAAAGACCTGACCTGAGCAAAGTCTTCCAAACATGGAGCTCCCGCACCCGCGGGGCCCAGCTGCTACGAAACGAATGAGCGACGCCTCGTGCGTCGCTCGTCAAACCCAGTCTAAATTGCCAAGCCAGTCTTTAGCCGCGTTGATTGATAGTCTTGAAGTCTGATCGACATGTGACAGCAACCAGATTTCCCGAGTTGGGGGTCTAGCGCCACCATCCAGTTCTACTTCTCGAAATCGCGGATCGTTAGAGACAACCGCACTTGGAAGCAACGTTTTCCCAATCCCCGCCGCAACAGCCTGCATCCCGGTCTCGATATCGGCGATTTTCAGAGTGGCACGCAAATTGGAGGACTTCGCAGCGTTTTCGAGCCAACGTGCTTGTGGCAAATTCAAATGTGCGTCGTCATAGGTGATCCAACCCAGATCACTAACTCGGGTCGATGAGAGTGAGCTTGCCGCGTAGGCTGCGAATGATAACTCGCCCAGCTTTTGCGCTTTGGTTCGCAATCCTCCGGCATGCGGGCGCGCGAAGCGCACCGCAAGATCGGCCTCGCGCTTGGACAGATCCAAATTGTCAGAAGTTGGAACCAACTCAACGGTCAGGCACGGGTGCAAACGTGCCAAGGCTGCCATGCCAGGCACCAAAAAATGGTTCACGACAAACGGCACCGAACTGATGCGGACGCTACCCGAGACCTTACGCGCGCAATCACCTGACATTTCTCCGATTGTAACATTCTCTGCCTCGATGGATTCAGCATGAGTCAGGATTTGCAGCGCCGCATCTGTCGGCTCGTATTGTCCGTTGGCACTGCGCAAGAACAAATTGGTTTCTAGCGCCTGCTCCAGAGCCTTGATCCTGCGGGCAACCGTCGTTTCGCTGACACCGAGCGCGCGTCCTGCGCGTGCAAGCTTTCCTTCGCGGCGAAGGGCCAGAAGATACTTGAGATCGTTCCAATCATGATCCTGCATTTTTGCAGGTTAAGCTGTCATTTTTACTGGCTCAACTTTCGATTTTGATGTGGCAGTCTATTTGGGCACGCAACTCAGTGGAGGTTCAAAATGAAATTCATTATCCTTTTCGAAGATGCACCAAATGCCGACCCCAACATACGCAAAACACATATGTCAAAGCATCTGGATTTTCTTGAGTGGAACTCCGACAAGATCGAAGCAGCCGGCCCTTTGTCAGATACAAACGAGCAAGGGCGCGATGGTTTGTGGATCATTGAGGCGGGCTCAGAGAGTGATGTAGATCAACTCGTTCACGAAGATCCATTTTGGTCGACAGGTCTCAGAAAGTCTTACTCGATCATCAAATGGAAACAGGTTTATGCGAATGGCATGAGGCAGATCGAACCAAGCTGACGCATTGCACCGTGCAGGGTGTAACACCGTTTGAGGCAATCGTCGCAACAAAGCGCTTCGCAGCGCACCACCCTTGCGTCTAAAGAGACGCGAACCGATGTGAAAGGCGAGCCATCTCTCGCTCAATCCCAAACGGTGCGTTCAGGATGAACATCCCTGAACCGACCATCCGGTGCCCCTCGCGTGCGGGTGGAAATCTCACTTCGTGAAACACGGTCTTCGGGTAGTTTTGCGACCTTAGCGCCTCGATCATGGAAGCGTGGCGCCCATCGGTCAGGATCGGGTACCACAAGGCGATTACACCCACATTCCATTTGCGATGGAATTTAGTGATGAGCCCCGGCAGGCGTGCATAGTCGGCTTTCACCTCGTAGCTGGGATCAATCAGCATCAGCCCACGCCGCGGGGTCGGCGGCAGCAGGGATTGCGCCAGTTCAAATCCATCCTGCTGATAGGTCTTCGCCCCATAAGATGACACTGTCAAAGACAGGGCCGCAAACTCCTGCGGGTGCATCTCTGCGAAATGCAGCGCGTCCTGATCCCTCAGCAGTTGCGCCGCGATCAAGGGTGACCCGGGATAGGCCGGCGCACCATGTCGCGCCTGTGTCGTCTGCAGCACCTGGGTCATCGGATGATCAGCCCCGAACCATGCCTCACGCCGAGCGCGCTCGATCCCGGCTGCTGCTTCGCCGGTTCGAACCGCTTCTTCCGCGTCCAACTTGTACAGACCGCGCCCGGAATGCGTTTCGATATAGCTGATCGGCTTGTCCTTGCGGGTCAGATATTGCAGCACCCACGCCAACAAAGCGTGCTTTTGTACATCAGCCAGATTTCCAGCGTGGTAAATATGTTGATATGAGAGCATTTTGCCTTCTAAAGTCCCTATCAATGAGGCGAAAAGGTGCTGATTGTCGCGGAATCAGCCCTTTTACCGGGCGAGTTGGCACCCTATAAGTCATCCGTCCCGGAACCGTCGAGTCGCGGGCAGTAGAAAAACTGACATACAGGATCAGGGGAAACATGGGGATCTTAGGCAATCTGGGCGGCCTGTTCACTTCGGACATGGCCATCGACCTTGGGACAGCGAACACGCTGGTTTATGTCAAGGGTCGCGGTGTGATCCTGTCTGAGCCCTCCGTTGTTGCCTACCACGTCAAGGACGGGGTCAAAAAGGTTCTGGCCGTTGGCGAAGACGCCAAGCTGATGCTGGGCCGGACCCCCGGTTCGATCGAGGCCATCCGCCCGATGCGCGAAGGTGTGATCGCCGATTTCGACACCGCTGAAGAAATGATCAAGCACTTCATTCGCAAAGTGCACAAACGCTCGACATTCTCTAAACCCAAGATCATCGTCTGCGTCCCCCATGGCGCGACTCCGGTTGAAAAACGTGCGATCCGTCAGTCGGTTCTGTCTGCCGGTGCGCGCCGCGCCGGTCTGATTGCCGAGCCGATTGCGGCGGCGATTGGTGCTGGGATGCCGATCACAGATCCGACCGGAAACATGGTCGTAGATATCGGTGGCGGTACCACCGAGGTCGCTGTTCTATCGCTAGGTGACATCGTATACGCCCGTTCGGTCCGCGTGGGCGGAGACCGCATGGATGAGGCCATCATCTCGTACCTGCGCCGCCAGCAAAACCTGTTGGTGGGTGAATCCACAGCTGAACGGATCAAGACCACAATCGGCACCGCGCGCATGCCCGACGATGGCCGCGGCCAGTCGATGCATATCCGCGGTCGCGACCTGTTGAACGGCGTTCCCAAGGAAATCGAGATCAGCCAGGCTCAGGTTGCAGAAGCGCTGTCAGAACCTGTGCAGGCCATCTGTGAGGCCGTGATGACCGCCTTGGAAACCACGCCGCCCGATCTGGCAGCGGACATTGTGGACCGGGGCGTAATGCTGACGGGTGGGGGTGCTTTGTTGGGCGATCTTGATCTGGCACTGCGCGAACAGACCGGTCTGGCGGTGTCGATCGCCGATGAAAGCCTGAATTGTGTGGCTTTGGGCACCGGCAAAGCGCTAGAATACGAAAAACAGCTGCGCCACGCGATTGACTACGAAAGCTAAGGCGCGCACCCTTTGAGCATTGGGTGAATTCGGCACGAGCAGCACGGGAAGGTAACCTGTGGCAAAAGACCGATCACAGCGCGATGACTACACGGCCCCGCTGCGCCGACTGTTGCTGGGGATTGTCGTACTGTGCCTGCTGGGCATTTTCATTGTCTGGCGCATTGACAGCCCAAGGGTCGAACGGTTCCGCGCACAGGTGGTGGACGCTGTTGTCCCATCAATGGAATGGGCGATGGTCCCGGTCACGGCAACGGTCAATCTTGTTCGTGACTTTCAAAGCTACCAAAGCCTCAGCGAACAAAATCAAGAGCTGCGCAGCGAATTGCGCCTGATGCGGGCGTGGAAAGAGGCCGCGCTGCAATTGGAGCAGGAAAACGCGCGCCTTTTGGATCTGAACAATGTGCGTCTTGATCCGCGCCTGACTTACATAACCGGCGTTGTCATGGCCGACAGCGGCTCTCCGTTTCGGCAATCGGTTCTTTTGAACGTGGGCGCCCGGGACGGAATCGTTGATGGCTGGGCCTCGATGGACGGGATTGGGCTGGTGGGCCGCATCTCGGGCGTGGGGCCTGATACTGCGCGGGTCATTTTGCTGACCGATGCGTCCAGCGCGATACCGGCGTCCATCCAGCCTTCTGGGCAAACAGCCTTGATTGCGGGTGACAACACCCCCGCTCCTGCCGTCGAGTTTCTGGAAAACCGGGAACTTGTGCGACCCGGGGACCGAGTGACTACGTCGGGGGACGGAGGCGTTTTTCCGGCCGGACTACTGATCGGGCAAATCGCGGAGGACCCGGGGGGCCGCTTGCGCGTGCGCCTGTCCGCCGATTTCGAACGGTTGGAGTTTCTTCGCGTTCTACGCTTCAACGCAGCCCCGACCATTCGGGATCCCGGCACTGTTGTCGGGCCAACACAGCCCGAAGCGGCCCTAACATCCGGGGAAGCCGGCGATGGATAGACCCGCCTCTTACAACTGGGCCATGCGCGGGCTTTATGTCCTGATAGCGTTTCTTGTTCTTTTCCTGCACCTGCTGCCACTGAACGCACAGCCGGATCGCTGGCCTTTTCCCGACATGATAATCGCGCTGACCTTTGCCTGGGTGCTGCGCCGCCCGGAATATGTTCCAACCTTGTTGATTGCCGCTGCGATGCTGATGGCCGATCTGTTGTTGCAACGACCTCCAGGGTTGCTGGCGGCTTTGGTCGTGCTTGGCGCCGCCTATCTGCACGGGGCCGCGTCGAGCATGCGAGATGCTGGGTTCGTCGGTGAATGGATATCCGTTAGCGTGGTCACTGCCGCAGTCTTTCTCGGCAATCGTATTATCTTGGCGATCGTGTCGATCGACCAAGCAGCCTTCGGGTCCGTTTTGTTCCAGTTGATCGTGACGATAGCAGCCTATCCTGTGATCGTCCTTCTCAGCCAATCCGTGTTCGGCGTACGCAGGGTATCAGCAGCGGATGCAAGTGTTGCGGGGGCGCGGGCATGAAGCAACGCAATCCCAAGGCGCAAGGCCTCGCCTATAAACGCCTCCCACGCCGAGCCTTGATTTTGGGCGGGTTGCAGGCCGCCTTCGTCGGCGGGCTGGCCGCGCGAATGCGGTTCATGCAAGTCGAACAGGCCGATCAGTACCGGCTTTTGGCTGAAGAAAACCGCATCAACCTCCGCCTGATCCCACCGACACGTGGCCGAATCTATGACCGCAACGGTCAGATCATCGGGCAAAACACGCCATCATATCGCATCGTTATCGTTCCCGAAGACGCAGGTGATCTGGACAAGGTGATCGCCAAACTATCCAACTTGATCCCATTGACCGAGGACGAGATCGAGCGCGCCAAGACTGAGATACGCCGCTCGGCTCCGTTCTTGCCAGTTACTCTGGCGGATCAGGTGACGTGGGAGGACATCTCGAAGGTCGCGGTGAACGCACCTGCCCTTCCTGGCGTGACACCCGAGGTGGGCTCGACCCGGCAATATCCCAGATACGAGGATTTCGCCCATATCGTCGGTTATGTTGGCCCGGTCAGCGACTATGACCTCAGCCAGATCGAAGACCCCGAACCGGTGCTGCGCATCCCACGGTTCCAGATCGGGAAGGTCGGATTGGAGGCGAAACAGGAAATTTCGCTGCGTGGTCGGGCCGGGTCCAAACGGGTTGAGGTCAATGCCACGGGCCGCGTCATGCGCGAGTTGGATCGGCAGGAGGGTCAGCCCGGTGCCGACCTGCAATTGTCCGTCGACGCGGACCTGCAACAATACGCACAGGCCCGGCTGGCCGGGGAAAGCGCCGCCGCTGTTGTGATTGACTGTGAAACCGGCGATCTGCGCGCCATGGCCTCGGCCCCCAGCTTCGACCCCAATCTGTTCGTGCGCGGTATCTCGGTCGCAGATTATCAGTTCCTGACACAGGACAAGTATCGCCCGCTGGCCAACAAGACAGTTCAGGGCACTTATCCGCCTGGGTCGACCTTCAAAATGGTCACCGCACTGGCCGCACTAGAAGCTGGTGTCGTGGGCCCCGGAAATACGGTCTATTGCCCCGGTCACCTAAAAGTCGGCAGCCGCCGCTTCCACTGCTGGAAACGCGGTGGGCACGGAATGGTGGACTTGAATACATCTCTGAAACGCAGCTGCGACGTGTATTACTACGACGTGGCGATCAAGGTCGGGATCGACAAAATTTCTGAGATGTCCAACATCCTTGGTTTGGGGATCAAGCATGACATTCCAATGTCTGCCGTGCGCGCCGGGCTGGCGCCCAATCAGGCATGGAAACAGCGGGTCCATGGCGAGGAATGGCTGATCGGTGATACGGCCAACGCGTCCATCGGGCAGGGCTTCATGCTCGCTTCGCCCATGCAACTGGCCGTTATGACCGCAAGGATCGCCACTGGACGCGCCGTTGCGCCCCGACTGGTACGGTCGATCAACGGGGTCGAACAGCCCTCGGGCGCGGGCGAACCGCTTGGGATCAGCCCCACAAACCTTCGTTACATTCGCGAGGCGATGTGGACGGTGTCGAACGACCGACGCGGGACGGCATATCGCAGTCGGATTATTGCCGAAGATTTCCGTATGGCGGGCAAGACCGGCACAAGCCAAGTCCGCAACATCACCAAGGCCGAACGGGCCGCTGGGGTGATCCGCAACGAAGACCTGCCATGGGAACGACGCGATCACGCCCTGTTTGTCAGCTTTGCACCCTATGACAATCCCAAATACGCGATTGCCGTGGTGGTGGAACATGGTGGCGGCGGATCAAAAGCCGCTGCCCCGGTCGCGCGGGATATCATGCTGCAGGCGCTCTACAAAGGCACCCCGCCGCTTGAGGCGTATCCGGTTGCCGACCGCGACCGCATTAAGGAACAGCAAAAACGGCTTGAGGGGGATCGCCGCCCCAAAGCGCGTCCTGACGAAAAGGACCGCGCATGAGCTATCTTGAGTATAATGTCAAATCCACGCCATCGGGGCTCCGTAAGTTTCTGTACATGAACTGGCCCCTGACCCTGTTGCTGATCAGCACGGCCAGTGCCGGGTTCCTTATGCTGTATTCCGTGGCAGGCGGGTCGTGGATGCCCTGGGCCGAACCTCAGATGGAACGGTTTGGTCTTGGCCTCACGGTCATGTTCATCGTCGCGCTGGTGCCGATCTGGTTCTGGCGCAACATGTCGGTGCTGGCCTATCTGGGCGCTATCGTACTTTTGATTTTCGTAGAACTGTTTGGCACCGTTGGTATGGGTGCTCAACGCTGGATCGATCTGGGTTTTATGCGACTACAGCCGTCCGAGGTCATGAAAGTCGCATTGGTTATGGTTCTTGCGGCTTACTATGACTGGTTGCCCTCCAAGAAAACCTCCCACCCTCTTTGGGTATTGATCCCGGTCGTACTGATTGTCGTTCCTACGTTAATGGTCTTGAAACAACCCGATCTGGGGACTTCAATTTTGCTGCTTGCAGCTGGAGGCGGGTTGATGTTCTTGGCTGGTGTGCACTGGGCCTATTTCGCAGCCGTCATCGCTGCGGTTGTCGGCCTAATTGCGACTATATTCAACAGTCGCGGCACCGAGTGGCAATTGCTGAAAGACTATCAGTTCCGCCGCATTGATACATTTCTTGATCCTTCATCTGACCCGCTTGGCGATGGCTATCACATCACCCAGTCCAAGATCGCTTTGGGTTCTGGTGGCTGGAACGGTCGGGGCTTTATGCAAGGCACCCAGTCGCGCCTGAACTTCCTGCCCGAAAAGCACACTGATTTCATCTTCACCACACTGGCCGAGGAATTCGGCTTTGTCGGTGGCATCACGCTGTTGGTGCTCTACGCGCTGATCCTGATTTTTTGCATGGTCACGGCGCTGTCGACCAAGGATCGGTTCTCGTCATTGGTCGTGCTCGGGATCGCTCTGAACTTCTTCCTATTCTTCGCAGTCAACATGTCGATGGTGATGGGGCTGGCACCAGTTGTGGGCGTACCGTTACCAATGGTCAGCTATGGCGGATCGGCCATGCTGGTTTTGATGGCCGCTTTCGGTATTGTCCAAAGCGCGCATATCCACCGCCCCCGCTAATCTGAAAGGCCCCTCATGACCGTCAACGTCCTGTTCTCTGCGCGCCCTGAATTGTGGCCGGTCTATGAGCCGCTTTTGTCTCAGGGTCTGGCCGAAGCCGGATTGGACGTGTATCTGGCCACAGATATCGAACCCGATCAGGTGGACTATGTCGTCTACGCGCCAAATGACGGCCTGCTGGACTTCAAACCCTATTCTCGGCTGAAAGCCGTCCTGAGCCTTTGGGCCGGGGTCGAAAGCATCGCCGACAACGAAACTCTGACCGTTCCATTGGCCCGTATGGTGGATCACGGATTGACTCAGGGCATGACTGAATGGGTCGTTGGCCACACCTTGCGGTATCATCTGGGCATGGACACCCATATCAGCGAACAGGATGGCGTGTGGACCCCAATAGCGCCCCCCCTTGCGACCGAGCGCACGGTCTGCGTGCTGGGGTTGGGAGAGTTGGGTCAAGCAGCAGCGCAGGCGTTAGCCGCGCTCAACTTTCACGTTTTGGGGTGGAGCCGTACCGAGAAAGACATTCAAGGCGTAACCTGTCTGTATGGAACAGAAGGTTTGCGAACCGCCTTATCGCAATCCGAGATCGTCATACTGCTGTTGCCGGACACGCCCGCGACTGAGAATACCCTGAATGCCGCGACTTTGGCACTAATGCCGACAGGGGCAAAGATCATCAATCCGGGACGCGGCCCTTTGATCGATGACGACGCCCTGCTGGATGCGCTGAGCACTGGGCAAGTCGGACACGCGACCCTGGATGTGTTTCGGGTCGAGCCCCTGCCGCCGGAACACCTCTATTGGACACATCCGAACGTCACAGTCACCCCGCATATCGCGTCCGAGACCCGGCCTGTCACAGCGGCGCAAGTGATCTGCGAGAATATCCGGCGCGGCGAAGCCGGTGAGCCGTTTCTGCATCTCGTGGACCGCCAGTTGGGATACTGACGGCCCGATCCGGTCAGGCCGCGATCAACCCGCGCCCTTTCAACAAAGCCTCGACGCCCGGCAGGCGACCGCGGAACGCCAGATACAGATCTTCGGCCTCGCGCGAGCCGCCAGTGGAGAGGATATTGTCTTCCAGCGCTTTGGCCCGTTCGGGATCAAAGGCCCCTCCGGCCTCTTCAAACGCGGCGAAGGCGTCGGCATCCATGACCTCGGACCACATGTAACTGTAGTAGCCCGCGCTGTACCCGTCGCCCGCAAAGACATGGGCGAAATGCGGGGTGGCATGACGCATACCGATGGCCTTTGGCATCCCGATTTCAGCCAGAACCTCAGCCTGCTTGGCCATCGGGTCCGCGGGGGCTGCGCCTTCGTGAAACGCCAGATCGACCAGCGCCGAGGCCACATATTCGACCGTTTGGAACCCTTGATCGAAATTGGCCGCCTTCAGCACCTTCTCCAACATCGCCTGAGGCATCGGCTCACCCGTCTCAGCATGGGTGGCGTATTCCGCCAGAACCTCGGGCACTTCCAGCCAATGTTCATAAAGCTGGCTGGGCAGTTCGACGAAATCCCGCGCGACGGACGTGCCCGAGATGCTTTCATAGGTCACATTCGACAGCATCTGATGCAGCGCATGACCGAACTCGTGGAATAGAGTTCGCGCATCGTCATAAGATAGCAGTGCGGGATTACCCTTGGCGAAGTTGCACACGTTGATCACGACGGGCGCTTGTTCTTCGGGGAACTTCGCCTGCGCGCGCATGGCGCTGCACCAGGCCCCTGACCGTTTCGAGCCTCGGGCGAAGTAATCGCCAATAAAAACCGCCACGTGCTTCCCGTTGCGCGTCACCTCCCACGCCCGGCAATCGGGGTGATAGAGGGGCACGTCGAGCGGCGCGAACTCCAGCCCGAACAGACGGTTGGCACAGGCAAACGACGCCTCAATCATCCGATCCAGTTGTAGGTACGGTTTCAGCGCCGCCTCATCCAGGTCATGCTCAGCCTTGCGGCGCTTCTCAGCGTAATAGCGCCAGTCCCAGGCTTCCACGGGGCCGTTCACGCCATCGTCTTGCATCATACTGGTCAGAATCTCGGCATCCGCATCGGCGCGGGTTTTGGCGGGTTCCCAGACCTGCATCAACAGTTCGTGCACACGGTCTGGCGAGCGGGCCATCTCGGTTTCCAGTTTGAACTCCGCGAAGCTGTCATAGCCCAACAACTTGGCGCGTTCTTCCCGCAGGGTCAGGATTTCGGCTGCAATCTCGCGGTTGTCGGTCTCGTTCCCATTCGCCCCTCGCGCAGCCCAAGCGCGATAGGCTATTTCCCGCAGGTCGCGGCGGGATGAGAATTGCAGAAACGGCACAATCAATGAGCGGGACAGGGTCACAACCGGCCCGTTCGCACCCTTTTCCTCACCCGCAGCGCGCGCCGCAGCGATCACGAAATCGGGCAGACCGTCCAGATCATCCTCGGCCAGTTCCATGAACCAGTCACGCTCATCCGCCAGCAGATTCTGGGTGAAAGAAGTGCCCAACGATGCGAGGCGAGACTTGATCTCTTGCATCCGGGAATCGGCCTCACCCTCCAGCGCAGCACCGGCGCGGACAAAGCCGCGATGGGTCAGCATCAGAACGCGCGCCTGTTCATCGCTCAGGTTCAGATCATCGCGCCGCTGCCAAAGATCGGCCACCCGGTGAAACAAATCCTTGTTTGATGAAATGCCCGAGAAATGCGCCGAGAGCTTCGGTGAAAACTCCCGCTGCAATTCTTCGCGTTTCGGGTTGCTGTCAGCGCCCGCCACTGTAAAAAACACCGACAGGACCTTGTCCAACTGCTCACCCGCCGCTTCAAGCTCTTCGATTGTGTTGGCAAAGGTAGGCACGTCCGGGTTTCCGGCAATCGCGTCGATTTGTGCGTTGTGCGCGGCCATCGCTTCGTCCAACGCAGGTGCGAAATCCCCATCTGAAATCGCGGAAAACGGGGCGATCTCAAAGGGCGTGGTCCAGTCGGACAGGATCGGGTTGGTCATGCAGGTCTCCTTTGACCCTCAAGCTATGTAGAGGGTCGCCAATGGTCCAGAGGGGGGTGTGAAATTACAGCCCCGACTTAGCCGCAAATCGGGCAATCGGCGCGCTTCGATAGGGTGATCTTGCGGCTTTCGCCATAGAGCGCATCATAGATCAGCATCTCACCGCGCAAGGCGGCACCGGCACCTGTGATCACCTTGATCGCCTCGACTGCCATCATCGACCCGACCACGCCCGGAAGCGGCCCGATCACCCCTGCCTCGGCACAGGACGGGGCGAGTCCGGCGGCAGGCGCTTCGGGGAAGATACACTGGTAACACGGGCCTGAGGTTGCGGGATCAAAAACGCTCAATTGCCCCTCCCATTGCGATAGGGCACCGGAAATCAGCGGTTTGCCCAGCGCGACAGCCGTTCTGTTGGCCAGATAGCGGGTATCGAAGTTGTCCGTTCCGTCTAGGATCAGATCGAAATCAGCGAACAGATCAGCGGCGATTTCTGCAGTCAGGCGGCGGTTGTATGGCAGTACCGTCACGTTCGGGTTCTGCGCTTCCATAGCCTGCTGTGCGGAAAAAACCTTGGGCATTCCGATATCGGCATCGCGGTGAATGACCTGTCGTTGCAGATTGGCGTTCTCGACGACATCGTCGTCGATCACCCCGATGGTCCCCACGCCCGCAGCGGCCAGATATTGCAAGGACGGGGCACCCAGACCACCCGCGCCAATCACCAGCACGCGCGCCTGTTTCATCTTCTTCTGACCCGGTCCGCCCAATTCGCGCAATACGATGTGGCGAGCATAGCGGTCGAGTTCCGTTTCCGAAAACCGATCCGGGCGCACCTGAGGGTCTTGTTCGGACGCGGATGTGACCCGGCTGCGCAGGGCCTTGAGAATCTTGCCATAGCCCAGAACCAACCCGATGCATCCCGCCAGCATCAGCCACATCGCAGCAGATCCGCCTGTCGCCTCGCGCAGTGGGTTACCATCCGGCAGAACCAGCTGCGCTAGGATAACACCTAACAGCAGTACGCCCACAGAAACGATCCGCGCACTGCGGGAAACGCCCGCAATATAGCCGACGCCCCAAAGCCCAGCGGCAAACAGCAGAACCAGCAGCATCAGCCGCGCCCGGTGGACCCGAACCCGCCTGATCCGCGTTCGGTTTCGCTGAGTTCATATGCAAACTGGAAATCTGCCTGTACCACCGGGGCAACGACCAGTTGCGCAATGCGTTCGCCATGCGCAACTTCGAAACTCTCTTGCCCCGCGTTCATCAGGATCACACCCAGTGGCCCGCGATAGTCGCTGTCGATTGTACCTGGCGTGTTTGGCAGGGTAATACCGTGTTTCAACGCAAGCCCGGAACGCGGCCTGACCTGCACTTCATATCCTGCAGGAATCTCGATCCGCAGCCCCGTCGGGATCAGCGCACGCTGTCCCGGTTCCAAAGTCACTGAGACACCATCCGGCAGGTTTGCACGCACATCCGCCCCAGCCGCTCCGCTCGTCTCATAAGATGGCAAAGCCACCAAGGCGTCTGCGCCCGCATCGCGGATTACCCGGATTGCAACCATCATTGCACCTCTTGGTTCAGGGCTATGGGCATCAGTTACCCAAAGCCTCAGCAATCTTTTGCGCCAGTCGCGCCGCAACCGCATCCTTGCCCATGCGCGGCCATTCTTCGGCGCCCGCATCCGAAATCAGCACAACCGAATTCTCAGTGCCACCCATGATGCCGGTCGCAGGGCTGACATCATTGGCAACGATCCAATCGCACCCTTTGCGCTGGCGCTTTGCCGTTGCATTTTCAAGAACGTCGTTGGTTTCTGCGGCAAAGCCAACAACCAACGTCGGACGTCCGTGATCCATGTGTGAAACACGTTTCAAGATGTCCGGATTTTCGGCAAACTCAAGCGCGGGCAAGCCATCCTGCGTTTTCTTCAGCTTCCGATCTGATGCACTGGTCACACGCCAATCCGCCACCGCTGCAGCAAACACACCTGCATCTACCGGTAAAGCCGCATCCACCGCGTCTGACATCTGCTGAGCTGTTTCGACGCGTACAACCTGCACGCCTTCGGGTGGCGGCACATCTGCGGGACCGGTGACAAATGTCACATCTGCCCCAAGCGCCGTCAATGCCCGTGCCACCGCCGTACCCTGTGCGCCCGAGGATCGGTTGGCGATGTAGCGCACGGGATCGATCGGTTCATGGGTGGGGCCTGATGTCACAAGAATGCGTTTTCCCTGCAGCGGACCATCTGCCAGTTGCGCTTCTATAGCCGCAACAATCTCCAACGGTTCAGACATTCTGCCGGGGCCGTATTCGCCACAGGCCATATCACCTTCATTCGGTCCGACAAAACGCACGCCATCGGCCTGTAATTGCGCAAGATTGCGTTGTGTCGCCGGGTGATCCCACATCCGCACATTCATGGCGGGCGCGCACAATACGGGCGTATCCGTGGCCATCAATAGGGTCGAGGCCAGATCGTTCGCCAACCCCGCCGCCATCTTGCCCATCAGATCCGCCGTCGCCGGGGCGACCACAAGCAAATCGGCAGAGCGCGACAGCTGAATATGGCCCATCTCAGCCTCATCTGTCAGATCAAACAGGTCGCGATAGCATTTCTCGCCCGCCAAGGCAGACACGGACAAAGGTGTGACGAATTCCTCGGCAGCGCGGGTCAGAACTGGCGTCACGGCAGCGCCACGCTCTTTAAGGCGGCGGATCAGGTCCAGCGACTTGTAGGCCGCTATCCCTCCGCCAATGATCAGCAGGATACGTTTGGAAGCCAGCATGTTCAGCCTTTCCCGTTCTGGTCGGCGCTGACATTAGGCAAGGCCACGGCGTTGTACCAGCGGTTAATTCTGCACCTCAAAGGCTTGGCAGGGGTCTTCGCGATCTACTGCTGGGCTATCGATGACCACATCAAAGGTTCCTTCGATCTGCCCGTCTTCGGATTGACCAAGGACAAAAACCTTCAATCCGGGACGTAGACGAGACAGGAAGGTCGGGATACCGCGATCCTTACGCGCATGACCGTTGCCAGTGATCACGGCAACGGGCCCACCGGTATCGTCCATCGCTTGCAAGATCGATCGTGTCAGCACCGCATCACGCAGGCGTTGTATCGCAACCATCTGCGGCAGCACCTGTTCGGGCAGTGCATTGCAATGCGCCACAAGTTGATCCGCTTCGCGCGCCGCTTGTTCCTGCGCAGGTAGCGGCACCGTCAAACCATAGCGTGCCGCATCTGCGCCAAGCGCGGTTGCCGCGCCGCGATCCATAGCAGCCCGCGCTGCCGCGCGCGGCACCATCCCACCGTAAACCGGTGCGTCTGTGGCCTGGAAGATAGGATAATACATGCTGAGCGGTGGCCAGCCCGTTTCCGCCCAGCGCAGAATACGGCCCAGCTCTTCTGGGTTCGAGACCGCCGTCTGCGCCAAGCGTTGTGCGCCCTCTTCGGTGACCATTTCCCAAACGACAGCAGAAGGGGCAATCACCTCAATCGCCTCGGTCTGAACCTTGTGATGGTCCGGATTGTCATGAATCTCACCCAATATCACGACATCCGCTGCCTGCATCGCAGCAATCACGTCGTCAGGGATAAGGTGAGCAGCAATACCCTGGCGCGCCGGGATTGCCGTAACTGTCAGAGCAAAAAGAAGAATCGCAAATCGTGTCATGCGATGAAGTGTTGCACCTCACGCGATTGGGCTTCAAGGTTCTTACGCATCTTCGTGAAGGCGGCAGCCTCAAGCTGGCGCACGCGTTCCTTTGATAGACCAAGCTCGTCACCCAAGCTTTCAAGAGTTCGTGCCGGTTCCCGCAGCTTGCGTTCACGCACGATGAACCTTTCCCGATCATTCAGCGACTTCATCGCAGTCAGCAACCATTCGCGCAATTGCTCGGTATCATGGCTGTGTTCTACCGCTTCAGCGGCCTGCTCGCGATCATCTTCCAGCGCGTCAATCCACTCGCGTCCGTCCTCATCGGCAGATTGCACCGCATTGAGCGAGAAGTCCGACCCGGACAGGCGACCTTCCATCATCTCGACATCGCGCAGCGGCACACCAATCTCGGTCGCGATCATCTGGTGCAATTGATGGCGGTCCAGCTCAAGACCCTCGGTTGCGGCCTCACGCTCCAGCCGCGCCTGAACACGGCGCATATTGAAAAACAAGGATTTCTGGGACGAGGTCGAGCCGGTGCGCACCATCGACCAGTTGCGCATCACATAGTCCTGAATGCTGGCCTTGATCCACCAGACCGCGTATGTCGAAAAGCGCACGCCCCGGTCGGGGTCGAACTTGTCGGCGGCTTTCATCAGGCCCAAACCGGCCTCTTGGATCAGATCGTTCATGGGCGCGCCGTAGCGCTTGAACTTAGCCGCCATCGAAATAGCTAACCGCATATAGGCGGTGATCAAACGGTGCAGGGCTTGTTCATCGCGTTGGTCTCGCCATGCATAAGCCAGCTTTAATTCAGTCTCCGCGTCAAGCAGTTCCGCCTTCATCGCTCGCCGGGACATCGAAAAGTCGGTCGCGTTGTCAAGTGCCATGAAACTCTCCCTATTTGATATTCGATGGCCGGGCTTGCCTTGCCGACCTATGGTCGATACGCAGAACCCAACAGACCGGATCACTTGAAAGGTAAGAATTGTGCTTCCCGATTTAACCTTTGTTCTGGGTGGGGCTGCATCGGGAAAGTCCGCCTTTGCCGAACAACTGGTTGTTTCATCGGGCAAAAGCCGCGTTTATCTGGCCACTTCACAAGTGTTTGATGATGAGATGCGCGCGAAAGTCGATCACCATATCGCGCAGCGTGGGCCGGATTGGCCAACGGTCGAGGCCCCGCTGGATCTGGCACCTGTATTGGCTGATCTAAACCCCGAACAGATCTGCTTGATCGATTGCGCCACCATGTGGCTGACCAATCACCTGTTGGCTGAGAGCGATCTGCATACTGCGCAGACTGACCTACTACAAGCCGTTAAAAACTGCCCGGCCCAGATCGTCATCGTATCGAACGAGGTGGGGCACGGAATCGTCCCCGAAAACACTTTGGCCCGCCGGTTTCGTGAGGCACAGGGCCGATTGAACATCGCCTTGGCGGCACAGGCAGAGTTGGTGGTTCAAGTGACAGCAGGTCTACCGAGTGTTCTGAAAGGCGCACTGACGTGACGCGGTTGCATCTGGTCCGGCATGGCCCAACCCATGCCAAAACCATGGTCGGGTGGTCAGATCTTCCCGCTGATCTCAGCGACACCGCCGCCCTGAAGCGGCTGCATGACTATTTACCTCATGACGCCGTCGTTGTCTCATCAGACCTGTCGCGCGCCGTTGATACCGCATCCGCTATTCAAGGCACGCGTGCACGCCTGCCGCATCATCGTGATCTGCGAGAGATCAATTTTGGCGCATGGGAGTTGCGCGGTTTCAAAGAGATCGAGGCCGAGGACGCTGAACTGGCTTTTGCTTATTGGGACAATCCCGGTGACGTGCGCCCACCAGACGGGGAAAGCTGGAACGAGGTCCGCGCGCGCGTCGACCGCGCTGTTGACGCCCTGATCGCGAATCAACATGGCCGCGATATTGTGATCGTCGCCCATTTCGGGGTGATCCTGACGCAGGTTCAGCGGGCACTTGATCTGGACGGACAACAGACTTTTGCCCATCGTATCGACAACCTGTCCGTCACCCATTTGACCTTTGAGGGAACAGGCTGGTCCGCAGGGGCGATCAATCACCGTCCGTGATCCCACTGCGCACAAATCACTGATTTACCAAACGCCGACCCGACGCCATCGTGGGCCCATGACCTATGATCTCTTTATCGGTGACAGGCTGTTTTCCAGCTGGTCCTTGCGTGGTTGGCTAATGCTGGAAAAGTTTGGCCTGCCCTATCGAAACCATATGATCGGGCTGTATTCCGGCACGATGGCGCAGGATATGCAGACCATCGCACCTGCGCGCCTTGTGCCCGCCTTGCGCATGCCCGACGGAACGGTCGTGGGTGAAAGCCTGGCGATGGCCGAAACGCTGGCTGAATGCCATCCGGATGCCGGGCTCTGGCCAAAAGATGCGGCAGAACGGGCGACAGCCCGGTGGCTCTGCGCCGAGATGACCGCCGGCTTCAGCGCTTTGCGTGAAGATTGCCCCATGCAGTTGAAACACACCTGGCAAGACTTCAACCCATCAGAGGATACGCTGGCAGATTTGGAGCGTGTTGAAACGCTGTGGGCTCATGCCCGCCAGATATCCGGGGCTGCAGATGGCCCATTGTTCGGAGCCTATTCACTTGCGGATGTGTTCTACACCCCGGTCGCGGCAAGGATTGTGGGCTATGGTCTGCCGGTGTCTGCTGCCAATCTCGACTATTGCCACTTTCTGCTTGGCCAGACCTCGGTACGGCAATGGCGAGCCATGGGACTGACAGTTGAGTACGATCCATTTCCCTACAATCATGGCTCCGTTTCTTCGCCCTGGCCCATCGGTGGCATATCAACCGCCAAAACTGTCGAAACCGGCCCCTCATTGAACGCGCACTGCCCGTATTCCGAGGAACCGGTGACGGATTTTCTGGAACTCGATGGGCAATGCTGGGGTTTCTGCAACGCATTCTGCCGCGATAAAACTGCCGCAGACCCCGAGGCCTGGCCAAAATTCATCGCCATGCGAGACGTCGTTAACGATTCCTAAACCGCAACCATGGCAGCAACGTCCTGTTAACCAAGAACAGGATTGCCATGGTCGCCCGCGCCCATACCGTTGCGTTTCAAGGGGTTGATGCCCGCCCAGTTGAGGTGCAATGCGCCGTTTCGCCCGGACTGCCGGCATTTTCCATCGTGGGTCTGCCCGACAAGGCGGTCTCGGAAGCGCGCGACCGGGTGCGTAGCGCGCTCAGCGCTATGGCTATCGCGCTGCCTTCGAAACGGATCACCATCAACCTGTCCCCGGCGGATTTGCCGAAAGAGGGCAGCCATTTCGACCTGCCCATTGCCGTCGCATTGCTGTCAGCGCTTGAGATCATCCCCGCCGACGCGGCAGAAGGAACGGTCGCATTGGGGGAATTGTCGCTGGATGGGTCACTGGTTCCTGTTGTCGGGGCCCTGCCTGCCGCGATGACCGCCGCGTCCGAAGAACGCGCCTTGCTGTGCCCCCGCGCCTCCAGCGCCGAGGCGGCTTGGGTCGATGCAACCCAGGTGATCGGGGCTGGTTCATTGGGCGATGTTGTGCGCCACTTTTCGGGCCAGACGCCGCTTGCCGCCGCAAAACCGGGTGAGGTGACCCTTGCAGCCAACCCACGTGATCTGCGCGATGTTAAGGGTCAGGAACGGGCCAAACGCGCGTTGGAGATTGCGGCCGCTGGCCGACACCATCTGATCATGATCGGTACGCCCGGATCGGGGAAGTCTATGCTTGCGGCCCGCCTGCCCGGGATTCTTCCCCCATTGACCCCGATTGAGGCTTTGGAAACATCAATGATCCAATCCCTATGCGGGCTGTTAAATGAAGGTGGGATCAGCCGCACTAGGCCCTTTCGGGAACCACATCATACGGCCTCGATGGCGGCGATTGTTGGTGGTGGTAAGGGCGCGAAACCGGGTGAGATATCGCTGGCCCATAACGGCGTGCTGTTCATGGATGAGTTCCCCGAATTCCCCCGAACAGTGCTAGAGACCCTGCGCCAGCCGATTGAAACCGGCGAAGTCATGGTCGCCCGTGCCAATGCCCATGTGAAATACCCCTGCCGCTTCATGCTGATCGCGGCGGCAAACCCCTGCAAATGCGGATATTTGACCGACCCGTCCCGAGCCTGTTCGCGTGCACCCGGATGCGGTGAGGACTACCTAAACCGCATTTCCGGCCCGTTGATGGACAGATTCGACCTGCGGATCGAGGTGCCGCCGGTTGCATTCACCGACCTCGATCTGCCGCCCTCTGGTGACAGTTCAGCCACCGTCGCCGCACGCGTCGAACAAGCACGGGCGGTGCAGGCCGCCCGGTTCGAGGGCCACAGTTCAGTACGTCAGAACGCCGACGTCGAAGGCAAACTGTTGGAAGAAGTTGCCGCGCCAGATGCTGAAGGGAAAGAGCTGTTGCTTAAGGCCGCTGACCGGTTTGGCCTGTCAGCCCGCGCGTTTCACCGCATTCTGAGGGTCGCGCGCACCATCGCGGACCTCGAAGGAGCACCTGATATCCGCCGCCCTCACGTGGCCGAGGCGCTGAGTTTTCGCATCAGCGCCAAGGTGATGGCTTAAACTTTGGCCTCAATCGCCTGCCAGATCTTTTCGGCAATGTTCTCACCATTGAACCGTTCAAGCTCTTGTATGCCGGTCGGCGAGGTCACGTTGATCTCGGTCAGATAGTCGCCAATGACGTCGATGCCGACAAAAATCTGGCCCTTTTCTTTCAGAAGCGGGCCGATTGCAGCACAGATCTCCAGATCGCGTTCTGTCAGCCCGATTTTCTCGGGCCGACCGCCCACATGCATGTTCGATCTGGTCTCACCTTCGGCAGGAACACGGTTGATGGCGCCGACGGCCTCGCCATCCACAAGGATCACACGCTTGTCGCCATTTCTGACGTCGGGCAGGAATTTCTGCACAATCAACGGCTCACGCGAAAAGCCGGTAAACAGCTCATGCAGAGAGGTTAGGTTACGATCACCCGCATCCAGCCGGAACACGCCTGCGCCGCCATTGCCATAGAGCGGCTTCAGGATGATGTCCTGATGCTTGTCCCTGAACGCTTTGATGGTTTGCAAATCCCGCGCAATCGTCGTGGGCGGTGTCAATTCCGGGAAATCCAACACCAGCAGTTTTTCAGGATAATTGCGCACCCAGAACGGATCATTCACGACAAGCGTCTGACCTTTGAGCCGATCAAGAAGATGTGTCGACGTGATATAGTGCATATCGAACGGAGGGTCCTGACGTAGCCAGACGACATCAAAATCGGCCAGATCAACTTCGCGCTCTGGCCCAAGTATAGCCGGGTCGCCAGGTATCCGCTGCACCGTCATATCGTGACCCCGTGCCGTGATCCTGCCTTCTTGATAGGCCAATTGGTCCGGGCCGTAGAAGAACAGCTCATGACCTCTGGCCTGCGCTTCTTCCGCCAGGCGGAAAGAACTGTCGGCATTGATGTCAACGTCCCCGATCGGGTCCATTTGAAAGGCGATTTTCATGGCATGTCCCTCAACTTCATGCCAGATACATGGCCCAGCAGGCCGAGTGGTTCAATGGGGCTTAGGCCTGACCAAATGCGTTTTCGATGATTTGAACCGCGCCTGAGCGATCTACCAGGGCAGCGTCAAACCGGACATTCGTCAGTTGCCCACCCGGTTCGCTTTCCAGAAACTGCGCGGCAGAGGCGCAAATTCGTTCCGTTTGCCGCCGCGTGATCCGGGCAGCGGCCCGGTCAAAACTGCTGCTTTTCTTCACTTCGATGAACACCAACCCATTCGCATCACGTGCGATCAAATCAATCTCTCCACGTGCGCCGCGCCAGCGTCGATGCGCAATCGAATATCCGCGTCGTTCATAATCGCTTGCAACCCGCGATTCAGCGGCCTGCCCTGCATGATACGAGACCGATCCCTGATCCGACCGTTGCGCCATCTTATCCCTTTCCCAGTTTCAGGGCCTTTTGGTAGATCGGGCGGCGCGGCAGTTCGTACATTTGCGACACCAGATCCGCCGCATCCCGTACCGAATGGGTTTGCAAGGCCTGGATCAGTGCTTCTTCTACGTCAGACTCGTTAACGGTTTGCGAATGACTTCGATCCACCAGTAGAACAACTTCACCTTTGACGGACTGGCCCTCATAGGCGTCCGAAATCTCACCCAAGCTGCCGCGCCGAACCTCTTCGAACTTTTTCGTCAATTCGCGGCAAAGCGCGGCTTGGCGGTCCGATCCCAGAACATCTGCCAGATCAGACAGACACGCCGCCACACGCTTTGGCGATTCGTAAAAAACAAGCGTGCCGGGAATATTACGCAGCGCTTCGATACGACTGCGACGTGCGCCAGACGCATTTGGCAAAAATCCCGCGAAAAAGAACGCATCCGTAGGCAATCCGGCCAGCGTGAGCGCGGTTAAAACCGCCGACGGGCCGGGCGCGCAGGTCACGGTATAGCCGGCTTCGGATGCCTGCCGCCCTAGATCATAGCCTGGGTCCGCAATCAGCGGCATTCCAGCCTCGGACGCATAGGCCACCGAAAGCCCCTGGTCTAACGCATCCATGATCTTGCCGCGTGCTCCTGCACCGCTGTGATCGTGATAGGCCTGAATGCGCCGCCCCTGTAGTGGAACGCCATGAATCTCCATCAGTCTGCGCAGACTGCGCGTGTCTTCGGCTGCGATCATGTCGGCAGAGGCCAAGACGTCCAAAGCCCTGAGCGTAATGTCGCGCGCGGTTCCGATGGGTGTGGCAACAAAATACAGGCCCGCAGCCAATCTGATCTTTTGGAAATTCAAAGCTGGACCCTCACCGCGTGACGTTTATTATCTCGGATCGACAGAACAGCGGCGTCGCGCGCTGCCGGATCAGGGAGTTTTCTTTTAGATGTTTACTGTTTGCAATCCCATAAGCAAGCTGGCAAAAGCCGCAGCGGCCCTGGCCATCGCAGCATTACTGTCAGCCTGTGAGCCCGGCGGCCTTGGCGGAGGTCCATCAATCGATACATCCGATCCCGTTCCGGTCGCCCTATTGGTGCCGCGCGGTTCAGGTCAGGCCGGAGACGCCGCATTGGCACAAAGCCTCGAAAATGCCGCTCGGCTTGCCATGTCTGATCTGCCGAACGTGAAAGTCGACCTTCGGGTCTATGACACGGCCGGAAATGCGGGCACCGCCTCGACAGTCGCGCAACAGGCTGTGGCAGACGGTGCAAAGATCATTATTGGCCCGGTTTACGCGCAGGCCGCAAATGCCGCTGGCTTGGCCGTGTTAAACAAAAACGTCAATGTCCTGTCTTTCTCGAACAATACCAGCATCGCCGGAGGCAATGTCTTTGTTCTTGGTCCAACCTTCCAGAACACAGCGAACCGGCTGGTGAACTATTCGGCCGCTCAAGGCAAAACCGGAACCGTGATCGTCTACAGCAACGACGCAGCCGGCCAGTTGGGGCAATCTGCAATTGCCTCTGCCTTAGGCAGCAGCCCGGTCAACAACGCGGGCAACGTATCCTATGACCGCTCGCAACAAGGGGTGATCAACGCGGTGCCGACCATCAAGGCCACCGTCGATTCTTCCGGTGCGGACTCGGTCTTCCTGACGGCGACAACAGCTGGGGCGTTGCCTTTGCTGACACAGCTTTTGCCCGAAGCGGGCGTGTCCCCTGCCACAACGCAATTCATCGGCCTGACGCGTTGGGATATACCGCCTCAAACACTTGAACTACCAGGGGTTCAGGGGGGGTGGTTTGCCCTGCCCGACCCATCCAAGGCGCAATCCTATCGTCAGCGCTATAACGCGACCTATGGCGAAGCACCGCATCCGATCAGCGGCCTCGCCTATGACGGGATCGCCGCGATTGGCGCGCTGGTTGCACAAGGCAAATCAAATGCGCTGACCGGAGCAGCCCTGACCCAGAGCGCCGGATTCCAGGGCGTAGGCGGCATTTTCCGCCTGCTTCCGAATGGCACCAATGAACGCGGTCTGGCCGTCGCCACGATCCAGAACAAACAGGTGGTTGTGATTGACCCTGCCCCACAAAGCTTCGCTGGCGCCGGTTTCTGACCGGTCCGGCCTGATCACAGCGCCTGATGCTGAACTGATCTGCCCCGCCAACGACATTTTCGACAGTGCCAATGTGACGGAACACTTGGCTGCTGCATTTGAGACCTGCTCGGACAATACCGCCATGCGGGCAGAAACGGTGCGAATCCTGCGGGAGGCTCAAAAATCCGGACGCAAAGCGATTGCCGATGCCTTCGCGAAGCGCCCATTTGAAGCGCGCCCCTTGACGCGTTCGTATACCTACCTAACCGATCAGTTGGTGGGCACGGCAATGCGCGTGTCCAGCGAACGACTGCACCCGCTTGCGACACCCACACAAGGCGAGCGGATCGCCGTTCTGGCGGTTGGCGGTTATGGGCGGGGCGAAATGGCCCCCGCATCCGACGTGGATCTGCTGTTTCTGACGCCTTACAAGATCACCGCCTGGGCCGAGAGCGTGATCGAATCCATGCTCTATATCCTGTGGGATCTGCGGTTAAAGGTCGGGAATTCCTCTCGCACGATCAAAGACTGCCTGCGCCTCGGGGCAGAGGACTTTACCATCCGCACAGCCATGCTGGAGCAACGCTATCTGGCGGGTGACAAGGCGCTGGCGGATGAGTTGGACAAACGGCTTAAATCCGAACTGTTCAAAGGAACCGAGCGCGAGTTTATTGAAGCCAAGCTGCAAGAACGCGACGCCCGGCACCTGAAGCAGGGCCAGCGCTATATGGTCGAGCCCAATGTGAAAGAGGGCAAAGGCGGATTGCGTGACCTGCAGTCGCTGTATTGGATCGCCAAATACATCTACGGTGTCCAGGACGTGGCCGAACTGGTGCCTTTGGGGTTGTTCACACCCGAAGAATTTCAAACATTTGTCGAGGCCGAAGATTTCCTATGGGCCGTTCGATCACATCTGCATCTGGTGACCGGCCGCGCAACGGAACAGCTGACCTTTGACCTGCAAGTCGAAGTGGCCGAGCGCATGGGATACAAAGACCGTGCCGGGCGACGCGCGGTCGAAGTGTTCATGCAACGCTATTTCCGCGAAGCGACCCGCGTAGGCGAACTGACGCGAATCTTCTTGACCAAGCTGGAAGCGGCGCATGTGAAAGGTGCCCCGCTGCTGGAACGGATTTTCCGCCGGCGTCCTCAGGTCAAAGACGGTTACAAGGTTGTGCATGGGCGGCTGGACATTGCCGACCCGGATGCGTTTCTGTCTGACAAGGTCAACTTACTGCGCCTGTTTGAAGAAGGGCTGCGGACCGGCATGTTGATCCATCCCGACGCCATGCGCCTTGTTACGGCCAATTTGCACTTGATCGATGAAGACATGCGCAACGATAAAGAAGCGCGGCGCATTTTCCTGGACCTGATGCTCAAACACGGCAACCCCGAACGCGCCCTAAGGCGCATGAACGAGCTTGGAGTGCTATCGGCTTTCCTGCCCGAGTTCGAGCCCATCGTCGCGATGATGCAATTCAATATGTATCACAGCTACACGGTGGACGAGCATACCATCCAATGCATCACGAACCTGGCTCAGATTGAACGTGGCGAATTGGTTGAGGCTTTGCCATTGGCCTCATCAATTCTGGAAGGCGGCGTCAATCGCAAGGTTTTGTATGTGGCGCTGTTGCTGCATGATATTGCCAAAGGGCGGCCCGAAGATCATTCGATCCTTGGGGCGCAAATCGCGCGCAAAGTGGCCCCACGGCTTGGGTTGAACAAGACCGAATGTGAAACCGTCGAATGGCTTGTTCGGTATCACCTGCTGATGTCAGACATGGCACAAAAACGCGACGTCTCGGACCCACGCACGGTGCGCGACTTTGCCAAGGCGGTGCAGACCGTCAAGCGGCTGGACCTGCTGACCGTGCTGACGGTGTGTGATATTCGCGGCGTCGGGCCAACCACCTGGAACAACTGGAAAGCCACCCTGCTGCGTGCGCTGCATGCTGAAACCAAACGTGCATTGGACACCGGACTGGAGGTCCTGAACCGCGCCAATCGTGGAGCCGAGGCGAAAAAGGCGTTGCGGGCCGAACTGGCCAACTGGACCAAGACAGACCTCAAGACAGAAACTGGTCGTCACTATGCGCCTTATTGGCAGGGTCTGCCTCTGTCGGCTCATGTCGAATTTGCCGAGATGTTGCGCGCGCTTGAGATCAGCGGCGATCCGGGGGCAATGGAAATTCGCCTACACCCGGATGAAGATCGTGATGCGACCCGCGCCTGCTTTGCGATGGGTGATCACCCCGGCATTTTCGCACGGATCGCCGGTGCGCTGGCATTGGTCGGTGCCAATGTCGTGGACGCGCGCAGCTACACCACCAAGGACGGCTATGTCACCGATGCGTTCTGGATACAGGATGCCGAGGGTCACCCATTCGAAGCTTCGCGCCTGCCGCGCCTAACGCAGATGATCCAGAAGACGCTCAAAGGTGAGGTGGTCGCCGGTGAAGCACTGAAATCCCGCGACAAGATCAAGAAACGCGAACGCGCCTTCAACGTGCCGACCCATATCACCTTCGACAACGAGGGTTCCGAGATTTACACGATCATCGAGGTAGATACCCGTGATCGGACAGGGCTTTTGTATGATCTGACCCGTACGCTTGCTTCCTCGAACGTCTATATCGCCAACGCGGTGATCGCGACCTATGGCGAACAGGTTGTGGATACTTTCTATGTGAAAGATATGTTTGGCCTGAAGTACCACTCGGAAAGCAAGCAACGCGGGCTTGAGGCAAAGCTGCGCAAAGCCATCACCGAAGGCGCCGAGCGCGCGGTCTCATGAAGCAAATCCGGTTGTTTTCGGGCCTGTTTACGGTTGGGTTCTGGACCCTGGCCAGCCGTATCCTTGGGTTTTTGCGAGAGATTCTGCTGACCGCCTATATCGGCCCCGGACCGGTGATGGACGCGTTTGTCGCCGCGTTCCGCCTGCCCAACATGTTCCGCAGGTTCTTTGCCGAAGGGGCATTCAACGCCGCCTTTGTACCGATGTTTTCGAAAAGGCTGGAGGGCGATGAAAACGCCGAAGGGTTCGCGCAGGATGCCTTTAATCTACTAGGTGCCGCTGTACTGGTACTGGTTGGTCTGGCTATGGTTTTCATGCCCGGCCTTGTTTGGCTAACGGCAGAAGGGTTTTATGGAGACCAAAGGTTCGATCTGGCCGTCGACTATGGCTATATCGTCTTTCCTTACATCCTTTTTATGTCTCTGGCGGCATTGTTCTCAGGTGTCCTGAACGCTACCGGACGCTTTGCAGCCGCCGCTGCAGCCCCCGTTTTGCTGAACATCTTCGCCTGCACAGCCCTGATCTTCGGCGCTCTGTCCGGGGGGGAGGTCATTCGCTGGCTGATCGCAGTGATCCCTGTTGCTGGTGTCGCACAACTGGCACTGGTCTGGGTAGCAACGGAACGGGCCGGCATCCGCATTCGCCCCGGCGTACCCCGACTTAGCCCCGAGATGCGCAACATGGTTCGCATCGCCATACCGGCGGCTTTGGCGATGGGTGTCACACAAGTCAATCTGGTGGTTGGACAATTGGTTGCTTCAAAAACCGAGAAAGCCGTCAGTTGGCTTTTTGCGGCAGATCGGCTGTATCAACTCCCCTTGGGCGTTGTGGGGATTGCTATCGGTATCGTCCTGCTGCCTGATCTGTCCCGACGCCTGCGCGCGGATGACAAAGATGGCGCACGCAACGCCTTTTCCCGCGCTGGCGAGTTCATGCTGCTGCTCACGCTGCCCTCAACCATTGCCTTTTTGATCATCCCAATCCCACTGGTTTCGGTCCTGTTCGAACGGGGCCAATTCAGCCCCGAGGATACTGCCGCCACAGCGTTGGCCGTTGCCGTCTATGGCGTCGGGCTTCCCGCTTTTATGCTGCAGAAACTTCTGCAACCCCTGTTCTTTGCGCGCGAGGATACGCGGTCGCCCTTCCGCTATGCTGTGGTCGCCATGGTCATCAATGCGGCGTTGGCCTTTGGGCTCTATCCGCTGGTCGGATGGATTGCGCCCGCTATTGCCGCCTCTGCCGCTGGATGGGCCATGGTCGCCTTACTGGCCATCGGCGCGCGCCGCATGGGCGATGAGGCGCGGTTCGATGATCGGTTCAAACAACGGGCATGGCGGATTGGGGCGGCTTCGGTTGGGATGGGTGTCGTGTTGTTTGCTGCCATCCAGTTGTTTGGTTGGGCCTTCGCGTTGGCAGGCTGGCGTTATCTTGCCCTATTGGGTCTGATCAGCGTCGCAGCCGTAACGTATTTTGTGCTTGGACACCTGTTGGGGGCTTTCAAGCTGGCCGAGTTCAAACGCGCCTTGCGACGGTCCTGATCAATCCCGCCGAATGCGACCTCTGATCCGGGCCCAACCACCCGGTGCCAGAAAGAATGACAATCCGAACCCGGTGGCAAACCCGGCCAGATCGGCGATCCAATCCGGCGCCCCGCCAAAGATCAATCGAAACAGAAACTGAATTCCCATCAGCACTGCAATCAATTGAAACGCCCTTGCCTGGTTCTCGCCCACCAAAGACAGCTTGCGCCACAAAAGCCATGTGAATGCGCCGATCAAGCCGTAGACTGGTGGAAACCCGCCAACCAGATACGCGCCAGGAGCCAGGATCAACGCATAGACCACAGCTGCGCCGACACCAGACAGCACAAAGATCAGCAACGTCGCAATGCTCCCGAACACTTCGGCAACCATCTTACCCATGGCTAGAACGAAGACGCAGACAAAGACGGATTGCGTGAAGTTGAACGAGACAAACGGATATGTGACCAGGCGCATCAGATAATCGGCGCGCCACTGCCCTGTCTGCAACATCCGGTCAAACTGGCTGACAAAGAACGAATAACTGTCAATCGCCTGCGTGCGCCAGCCAATAGCCCCAGGCCCGCCGATCAGGCCGCGCTCTCCCAGAATAAAAGCCAGCTCGATCCCCATGATGAACAGAACCAGCGCCACGACGACTGGCGGCAGAGGGTTCACGGCGGGTGTATAATGCTCACTGCTCATCTGCCGGGCCTTTCGCGGCTGTTGACGTCCCTGACCCTCATGGGTAAGCGACGAGGGCTGATTTTTCCAGACGGGAGTTCCCTTCGATGACCCAGACCCAATTCACGCCGCGCGTGTTTTCCGGCATCCAACCTTCGGGCGGGCTGACCTTGGGCAACTATCTGGGCGCGCTGAAGCGCTTTGTGGATATGCAAGGGCCAGAGTTCGAAACCATCTATTGCATGGTCGACCTGCATGCGATCACCACATGGCAAGACCCCGCAGTGCTGTCGCACAATACCCGCGAGCTATGCGCCGGGTTCATCGCGGCTGGCATCGATCCGGAACAGTCGATACTATTCAATCAAAGCCAGGTGCCGGAACACGCACAGCTTGGTTGGGTCTTCAACTGCGTCGCCCGGATGGGCTGGATGCAGCGCATGACCCAGTGGAAGGACAAAGCGGGCAAGAACACACAGAACGCCTCGTTGGGTTTGTTTGCATATCCGTCGCTGATGGCAGCTGACATTCTGATCTACCACGCGACACATGTGCCCGTGGGGGATGACCAGAAACAGCATTTGGAATTGACGCGCGACATTGCGATCAAGTTCAACAATGATTTCGGCGTGGATTTCTTTCCGATCACTGAACCCGTGATTGAAGGGGCAGCGACACGCGTCATGAGCCTGCGGGACGGATCCAAGAAGATGTCCAAATCCGACCCGTCGGATATGAGCCGCATCAACATGACGGACGATGCCGACACCATCGCCAAAAAGATCCGCAAGGCCAAAACGGACCCGGATGCCCTGCCCTCCGAGGCAGACGGTTTGGACGACCGGCCTGAGGCACGTAATCTGGTCAATATCTACGCGGCCCTTTCGGATCAAAGCGTGGAACAGGTACTTTCAGATGTGGGCGGCAAGCAATTCGGAGACTTCAAACCGATGCTGGCCGATCTTGCGGTCGAAAAGCTCTCGCCCATCTCGTCCGAGATGGCCCGCCTGATGAATGATCAGTCCGAGATCGACCGCATCCTGGCCCGAGGTGCCGAACGCGCGCGCGAGATCACCGTGCCGATCCTGAAACAAACCTACGAGATCGTTGGAATGGTCGGCGCGTCGACGCGCTGATTGCACTGGACCTTCGCCTGACGCCCTCCTAGGTTTGCCCAAAGATTGGGAGGGCGTCATGGCAACGGGCAAAAACATCCGCACCTATTTTGAAGGGCAGTGGCATGATGGGGACGCGCCTATTATGCGCGCGGCAGATCATGGTGCATGGCTGGGGTCGTCCGTCTTTGACGGGGCACGGTATTTCAACGGTATGGCCCCAGACTTGCTGGCCCATTGCGCCCGCGTGAACCGATCCGCCAAAGCGCTGATGCTGACCCCGACTGTGACCCCTGAACACATGGTCGAGTTGGTGCATGAGGGGCTGCAAAGCTATGCCCCTGACAGCGCTGTTTATATTCGCCCTATGTATTGGGGCATTGATGGCGATCACACCGCAATCGTGCCGCAGGAAAACAGCACAGGATTTGCCATCTGTCTGGAAGAAATCCGGATGGCGCCCGAAACGGCCTCTGTCACGCTGACAACTACTCAGTTTCGGCGGCCGGTTCTGGAGTCTGCCGTGGTGAACGCCAAGGCCGGGTGCCTGTATCCGAACAATGCCCGGATGTTGGCCGAAGCGAAGGCCAAGGGTTTCTCAAACGCACTGGTGGCGGATGCGATGGGCAATGTTGCCGAGACTGCAACCGCCAACATCTTCATGGCCAAGGATGGAGAGGTGTTTACCCCAATCCCGAACGGCACGTTCCTAGCCGGAATCACCCGCGCGCGTCATATCGCGAATTTACGCGCGGATGGTGTCACGATCCACGAAACCATCCTGAGCTTTGATGATTTCCACGCAGCGGATGAGGTGTTCATGTCCGGGAACATGAACAAAGTGACGCCCGTGACTGCTCTGGACGATACACAATATCAGATTGGCCCTATCGCGCGGCGCGCACGCGCGCTTTACTGGGATTGGGCTGCAAGCGAAGGCTAACCGATCACCCGGTATTTGCCCGAGTTGCCAGCACGCTATCGGTCGGGCATGATCCCCGAAATGAATGAGGACCCCCATGCGCAAGTTTCTGGTCGTATTGGATGATAGCCGCGAATGCCTGAACGCCATGCGCTTTGCCGCCATGCGCGCCTCGCACACCGGTGGCGGTGTCACGATCCTGTCCGTGATCCCGCCGGATGAGTTTAACCATTGGATCGGCGTGGCCGAAGTGATGCGGGAAGAAGCGCGCGAGCGTATCCATGCGCATTATGAGGTGTTCGCCAAATGGATGCGCGACAAACAGGGCGTCGATCCTGAACTTGCGATCCGCGAGGGCGATCCCGTGCCTCAGATCATCGAACATGTTCAATCGGACCCTGAGATCGGGGTGCTGGTTCTGGGCGCAGGAACCGACAAGAAAGGTCCCGGCCCCCTGATCACCCAGTTAACAAAAAGCTCTGGCAGCTTGCCGATTCCGATCACGATCGTACCTGGTGATCTAAGCAAGGAAAAACTTGAGGAAATCACCTGATATGGGGGCACGGGTCGAATTCTGGTTCGAATTCGCCTCGACCTATTCCTATCTCAGCGCCATGCGTATCGAACAGGCAGCCTCTGATCGCGGCGTAGTGGTCGACTGGCAGCCCTTTCTGCTGGGGCCTATCTTTGCGGAACAGGGGTGGACCACATCGCCGTTCAACCTCTACCCCGCCAAGGGCACATATATGTGGCACGATATGGAAAGGTTATGCTCCGCACGGGGCCTGCCATTTCAGAAACCGGACCCTTTTCCCCAAAATGGCCTGCGCGCGGCGCGGCTTGTTTTGGCAATCGACGACCCAGCTGATAAGGCCCGACTTGTATGTGCGGTCTACAATGCTGAGTTTGGAGATGGGCGCGATATCTCGCACGAAGCGACGCTGCTGGCCTGTTTGAACAAGGCTGGGCTATCGCCAGATCTGCTGCACCGAACCGCTGAGCCGGACATCAAATCCGCCTTGTTCCAGCAAACCCAGCGTGCCAAGGAAAAGGGTATCTTTGGAGCCCCGAGTTTTTGCGTTAGTGACGAACTGTTCTGGGGTGACGACAGATTGGACGAGGCGTTGGACTACGCGACTCGAATTTAGAACCGTTCCAAATCTTGACTTCCACGAGCGCCACGCGCATATCAGAGGCATCTCAGATGGAGCTGCCCCATGTTCATTCAGACCGAATCCACCCCAAACCCGGCTACGTTGAAGTTTTTGCCCGGCCAGACGGTGCTGGAAGCGGGAACAGCGGATTTCCCAACTGCCGAAGCGGGTGAGAAATCCCCCTTGGCCAAGCGTATCTTTGGTGTCAGCGGTGTGACTGGCGTGTTTTTTGGCAATGACTTCGTCACGGTCACCAAATCTGACTCTGTAGAATGGGATCACATCAAACCCGCCATCCTTGGCGCAGTGATGGAGCATTTTCAGTCCGGCCAACCGGTCATGGGTGCAGACGCAACGGCGGCCTCGGGCCATGCGGAACATACCGGTGAAGACTCGGAAATCGTGGATCAGATCAAGGACCTGCTGGACAGCCGCGTCCGGCCAGCGGTTGCGCAGGATGGGGGTGACATCACGTTCCACGGTTTTGACCGGGGCGTGGTTTATCTGCATATGCAGGGCGCCTGTGCGGGCTGCCCGTCTTCGACCCTGACCCTGAAAATGGGCATCGAGAACCTGCTGCGCCACTATATTCCCGAAGTGACCGAGGTTCGCCCGGTTGCCGTCTGACCCAACAATATTGGCATTTGACACATCGGCCGCGCATTGCGCGGCCGCTTTGCTGCGGGATGGGCAAATCATTGTGTCAACCACCGAGGCCATGTCGCGCGGGCAGGCCGAACGGCTGATGCCGTTGCTGGAAGAGGTTTTGGAGCAAGCTGGCTGTATCTGGGCCGATCTTGACGCAATTGGCGTCGGTGTCGGACCGGGGAATTTCACCGGCATTCGAATCTCGGTCTCGGCAGCGCGGGGTCTGGCATTGGGGCTAGGTGTTCCGGCCGTCGGGGTTTCAGGCTTCGATGCCTTGGCCGAAATCGCACCGAACGGTCAGATCCCGGCCATTCAGGCACCGCGCGAACAGGTCTATCTGCAGCAATGCGACGGCCCCGCGCGCCTGATGCCCAAAATCGAGGCAGACACGCTCGGACAGCTGTTCTTTTGCTCCGATCCGGCAGCACAGGCACAGGCAATTGCCACAGTTGCTGCGCGTCGCTGGAAAGACGTCTCAGACCCACCTGCCCCGCTGTATGTCCGGGCTGCTGATGCCGCGCCATCCGGCGACCAACCTCCGGTGCTACTGGACGAATGACCCCACACGAGATGGCCCAAACACATGCGGCTGCATTCACACAATCCCGCCCGTGGACAGCGGCAGAGTTTGCCGACCTGCTGGCAAACCCGTTTACGCACTGCGTTGGATCAAGTGATTCTTTCGCCCTGTTTCAGGTCATCGCGGATGAAGCGGAACTGCTGACCATTGCGACTCACCCCGCGTATCAGCGGCGGGGTCTTGGCCAGCAATGCATGGCGGACTGGCATTCTAAGGCCAAAACGCTTGGGGCAAAACGCGCCTTTTTGGACGTGGCCGCCGACAACCTGCCCGCAATTGCGCTGTATGAACGGTGCGGATACCGGCCTTGTGGGCAGCGAAAGGGCTACTATGCCCGAAAATCCGGCGAAACCTGCGACGCAATGGTCATGGAATACCTGTTGCACCTTAACTAAGGCACAATTTTTGGACCAACTGGTCAAAAACCACTTGACCCTGCCGGTTGCAAACACCCTTAATTCCCGTCATCACAACGGTTATGCTCGCTCTGAGTGGGTAAACGGGGCTATCTTGGTTCCGGACCGACAAAAACCAACGGGAGTAAAAAATGACCCTGATGAAATCTTTGATGGGTGCCGCTGCGGCGGTCGCACTGACAGCTGGCACTGCTCTGGCCGAGCCCGCGCTGATCTTTGACCTGGGCGGTAAGTTCGACAAATCGTTCAACGAGGCGGCCCACAATGGCGCCACACGCTGGGCCGAGGAAACCGGCGGTACATACCGCGAGATCGAATTGCAATCTGAAGCCCAGCGCGAACAGGCACTGCGCCGCTTTGCCGAAGCGGGCGCGAACCCGATCATCACCATGGGCTTTGCCATGGCCGATCCGCTGTCGGCCGTTGCCGGTGACTATCCGGACACCAAATTTGTCGCCGTCGACGTCACTTGGCTGGATGCACCAAACATCCGTCAGATCGGATTTGCCGAGCACGAAGGCTCCTACCTGGTTGGCATGATGGCCGCGATGGCGTCGGAATCCGGCACCGTTGGCTTTATCGGCGGTATGGATATCCCGCTGATCCGCCACTTTGGCTGCGGCTATGCGCAAGGCGCCAAAGCTGTGAACCCGGATATCGAAGTTGTTGCCAACATGACCGGCACCACCCCGGCGGCCTGGAACGACCCGGTGAAAGGGTCCGAGCTGACCAAGGCGCAGATCAGCCAGGGTGCTGACGTGATCTATGCAGCCGCAGGCGGCACCGGTGTCGGCGTTCTGCAAACCGCAGCCGACGAAGGCATCCTGTCGATCGGCGTAGACAGCAACCAGAACCACCTGCACCCGGGCAAAGTTCTGACTTCGATGCTGAAACGCGTGGACGTGGCCGTCTACGACGCTATGAGCGCGGGCGAAGGACTTGAGACCGGCGTATTCGCAATGGGTCTGGCCGAAGAAGGCGTGGGCGTCGCAATGGACGACAACAATGCCTCGCTGGTCTCGGATGACATGAAAGGCGCGGTCGACAAGGCACGTCAGGACATCATCGACGGCAATGTGACCGTTGTCAGCTACTACGAGAACGACAGCTGCCCAGCACTGCAATTCTGATCTTTCGCGGGACGGAGGCTTGGCCTTCCGTCCCGTTTCCACTCTGCCGCTATGTGCAAACGCGGCCCTTTCGGCAACCCAAGGACAAGACATGACCGTCCCCGCCATTGAGCTCAAAGGGATTTCCAAAGCCTTTGGGCCGGTTCAAGCTAATAAAGACATTTCCATCAGCGTCGCCCCCGGCACGATCCACGGGATCATCGGTGAAAACGGTGCGGGCAAATCCACGCTGATGAGCATTCTCTACGGCTTTTACAAAGCCGATAAAGGTGAGATTTGGATCAACGGCACCAAGACTGAGATACCGGATAGCCAGGCGGCTATCGCCTCGGGCATCGGCATGGTGTTTCAGCATTTCAAGCTGGTTGAAAACTTCAGCGTTCTGGAAAATATCGTTCTGGGTGCCGAAGACGGCGGGCTATTGGCCCCGTCGCTGGCCAAGGCCCGCAAAGAACTGAAAGCGCTGGAAGAAGAATACGAGCTGTTCGTCGACCCCGACAAACGCATTGACGAGATCGGCGTCGGGATGCAGCAGCGGGTCGAGATTCTGAAAGCGCTTTATCGCAAAGCCGAGATCCTGATTCTGGACGAACCAACCGGCGTTCTGACCCCCTCTGAGGCGGATCAGCTGTTCCGCATTCTGGATCGGCTGCGGACCGAAGGAAAAACGATCATCGTGATCACGCATAAACTGCGTGAAATCATGGAAAACACCGATACCGTGTCGGTCATGCGACGCGGTGAGATGACGGCGACCGTAAAAACTGCCGAGACCAACCCCGAAGAACTGGCCGAACTTATGGTGGGCCGCAAGGTACTGCTGCAAGTCGACAAAGTACCCGCCCAACCGGGCAAGCCCATACTGGAAATTGAGAACCTGCAGGTGTTCGACAGCGCGGGCGTTGAGCGGGTCAAAGGCATCGACCTGACCGTGCGCGCGGGTGAGATCGTCGGCATCGCAGGGGTTGCGGGCAATGGTCAGTCGGAACTGTTGGAAGTTCTGGGTGGCATGCGCCCCGGTCAAGGCTCGATCAAGCTGAACGGCACCCCGCTGGCGCTCAGCGGTGCCGGATCGGATGGTCAGGCACGACGCGCGCAGCACATCGCTCATGTGCCCGAAGACCGCCAGCGCGAAGGGCTGGTGATGGACTTCCACGCGTGGGAGAATGTTGCCTTTGGCTATCACCGCGATCGCGCCTATCAGCGCGGTCTGTTCATGGACAACGCCGCCTTGCGCGCCGATACTGAAGCCAAGATCGCCAAGTTTGACGTGCGCCCGCCCGACCCGTGGCTGGCCGCCAAAAGTTTTTCTGGTGGCAATCAACAGAAAATCGTCGTTGCACGCGAAATCGAGCGGAATCCTGATCTGCTGCTGGTCGGACAACCGACACGCGGCGTGGATATTGGCGCAATCGAGTTCATTCACAAACAAATCGTCGCCCTGCGCGATCAGGGCAAAGCGATCCTGCTGGTCTCGGTCGAGCTGGAAGAGATCTTCTCGCTGTCCGACCGGATCGCCGTGATGTTCGACGGGCATATCATGGGTGAGCGTTTGCCTGCCGAGACCGATGAAAGAGAACTGGGCCTGCTGATGGCCGGTGTTGCGGAAGAGGCCGCTTAAAGCATGGAAAAGATGCCTAAATGGGCCGATGTCGTGCTGATCCCGGTGATCAGCTTGCTGTTGGCCACGATCCTATCGGCGCTGGTCATTCTGGCCATTGGTGAGAACCCGGTTGAAGCCGTGAACCTGATGGTTACGGGCGCGCTGGGGTCGACCTATGGCTGGGGCTATACACTCTACTACGCAACCAACTTCATGTTCACCGGGCTGGCCGTGGCCGTGGCCTTTCATGCGCGGCTGTTCAACATTGGCGGCGAAGGACAGGCGATGCTGGGCGGTCTTGGCGTAGCCATGGTATGTCTGTACATTCCCTGGCCGCATTGGAGTATTGCGCTGGCCGCCGCATCGCTTGGGGCCGCCTTGTTCGGTGCGGCATGGGCCGCAATCCCTGCCTATCTTCAGGCCAAGCGCGGCAGCCATATCGTGATCACCACGATCATGTTCAACTTTATCGCTGCTGCCTTTCTGAACTACATGCTGGTCAATGTAATGCGCCCTCAGGGCTCGCAGGACCCGGCTACAGCGCGATTCCCCGAGGCCGTACATCTGCCGACGTTCCAATCCATGTTCTCGACCGCTGAGAACGTGATGTTCCGAGGCGCACCCGCCAATATCTCATTCTTCGTGGCGATCTTGGCTTGTGTCGTGGTGTGGGCTCTGATCTGGCGCACGCGCCTTGGGTACGAGATTAGATCCTATGGCAAAACCGAAACCGGAGCCGTTTACGCTGGGATTTCGCCGGTACGGATCACCATCATTGCCATGCTGATCTCGGGCGGGCTGGCCGGTTTGATGGCAATTAATAACGTGATGGGCGAGGCGGAGCGTCTGGTCCTGAATTCGACCGAAGGGGCCGGGTTCATTGGTATTGCCGTCGCGCTGATGGGACGCTCGCATCCGTTTGGCGTGTTTCTTGCCGCGCTCCTGTTTGGCTTCCTGTATCAGGGTGGGGCCGAGCTTGCGCTTTGGACCTCGATCCCGCGTGAGCTGATCGTCGTCATTCAGGCGCTGGTTATCCTGTTCACAGGGGCGCTGGACAATATGGTGCGCATGCCGCTTGAAAAGCTGTTTCTGGGTCTGCGGAAAGGGGCGGAGTGATGGAGTTCTTTATCACACTCATTCAAGTCCTCGATTCGACCATTCGCCTTGCGACACCTCTGCTGCTTGCCTGTCTGGCCGGGCTTTATTCGGAACGAGCTGGCATCTTCGACATCGGGCTTGAGGGCAAGATGCTGATGTCTGCTTTCTTCTCGGCAGCCGTTGCAGCAGTGACTGGATCAGTCTGGCTGGGTCTTTTGGCGGGTATCGGTGCGTCGCTTATCTTGTCGGCCTTGCACGGGGTGGCTTCGATTACCTTCCGGGGCAATCAACTGATCTCGGGCGTGGCGATCAACTTTCTGGCCTCGGGGCTGACCGTTCTGATCGCGCAAAGCTGGTTTCAGCAAGGCGGTCGCACCCCGTCCCTGTTTGGCGGAGGCCGTTTTGAACCGATCGAGTTCCCCTTTGCAGAGGCGCTAAGCAACGTTCCGGTCATCGGTCCGATCTACTCGGAACTTCTGTCCGGACATTCGATACTGGTCTACGTCGCCTTCCTAATGGTGCCTCTCACATGGTGGATCCTATATCGCACCCGGTTTGGCCTGCGCCTGCGAGCCGTGGGTGAAAACCCTGCGGCGGTCGATACAGCTGGCGTTTCGGTCGTTGGCTTGCGGTTTGCGGCCGTTGCGATCTGCGGCATTCTATGCGGGATTGCCGGGGCCTATCTTGCTACGGCCTTGCAGGCGGGTTTTGTCAAAGAAATGACAGCCGGTCGCGGGTTCATCGCTTTGGCAGCTCTGATCTTCGCAAAATGGCGGCCATGGCATGCGATGTGGGCGTGCCTGTTGTTCGGTCTGCTACAAGCCATCGCCCTGCGGTTCCAGAATATCGATCTGGGCGGGGTCGTGATCCCGGTTCAGGTGATGGACGCCCTGCCTTACATCCTGACTGTGGTGATCCTGGCCGGGTTTGTCGGCAAGGCCGTTCCCCCACGCGCAGGCGGCGAACCCTATGTGAAGGAACGCTGATAAGTCCAGTTTGGAACAAATTTGGGTCCTGTTCGCTGCAAAGCGGCATGCAGAGTTGATTTTGCATGCCGCAACCGCTCTAAGAGGGTATGAACCTCTGGTCTCGGATAGAATTCACAGCTCGGCGGCCTTGGTACGCTGTTGACGTTGGGCTTGTGACTGTTCAGAACTCGGGTCGAATCCAATTGCCAACCCGTTCCCGCCGCGACAGCATTGCATCGTTGCGCAATCGTTTCCGGCGCGCCTAGAAGAAACCATGCAAATATACCTTCCCATTGCCGAAGTCTCTGTAAATGCCTTTCTTCTACTAGGGCTGGGGGGGATGGTCGGCATCCTGTCCGGTATGTTTGGCGTCGGCGGGGGGTTCCTGATGACCCCTCTGCTGTTTTTTATCGGCATTCCCCCGGCAGTCGCTGTTGCAACCGAAGCCAATCAGATCGTCGCGTCTTCGTTCTCAGGCGTGCTGGCACATCTTCGACGAAAAACCGTAGATTTAAAGATGGGCACAGTGCTTCTGGTGGGTGGCCTAATCGGGGCCGCCGTGGGTGTAGTGATCTTCAACTATCTCAAAAGCCTGGGCCAGGTCGATCTGTTGGTCACCCTCTGCTACGTCGTCTTTCTGGGCGTCATCGGCAGTCTGATGTTCGTCGAAAGCCTGCGCGCCCTGCGGCGGGTGAAGAAAGGCACAGGTGGGCCTGCCAAACGACGCCAACGTGGCTGGGTGCATTCGCTGCCTCTGAAGATGCGCTTTCGCACCTCTGGCTTATATATCTCGGTCATCCCGCCGGTTGTCGTCGGGCTGTGTGTCGGCATCTTGTCCGCCATCATGGGCGTGGGCGGAGGCTTTATCATGGTCCCGGCCATGATTTACCTGCTGGGAATGCCGACGAAGGTTGTGGTCGGAACATCATTGTTCCAGATCATCTTCGTCACCGCCTTCACAACCATGCTCCATGCCACCACCAACTACACGGTCGACATTGTGTTGGCCGTTCTCTTGCTGGTGGGCGGCGTGATCGGCGCCCAGATCGGTACCGTGATCGGAGCCCGCATGCCCGCCGAACAACTGCGCGTTCTTCTGGCGGCTTTGGTCCTTGTGGTCTGTGGCAAGCTGGCGCTTGATCTTCTTCTGGAACCGAGCGAGCTATACTCCCTCGGCGCAAGCGGAGGGCATTGATGATGGTCCGCGCGTTCTTTGCCGCCCTATGTCTGATGTGCTTGCCTGCCACCGCGGCAGAGGAACAGGTCGTTCTTGGGCTCAGTCAGGATCGCGTCGCGATCACCGCGAATTTCGACGGGTCCGAGATTCTGATCTTCGGCGCCATCAAACGCGAGGCCCCAATCCCCGAAGGTCCCCCGGTTGAGGTTATCGTCGCCTTGGCAGGCCCGTCAGAACCCATCACCGTGCGCCGCAAGGCCCGCAGGCTAGGGATTTGGGTCAACACCGACAGTGTACTGGTCGACCTTGCGCCCAGCTTTTATGCGGTCGCCACCAGCGCACCGTTTGACGATATCATCACCGACACCGAAGACCTGCGCTATCGTATCTCAATCGAGCGGGCCATTAGGTCTGTTGGCGCCGCGATGAACATTCAAGGCGCTCAGGATTTCGCCGAAGCAGTTGTGCGCATTCGGGAAAGCGAAGACCTCTATTCCATCCGTGAAAACACGGTGGCAGTGGATGAGCAAACCCTGTTTCGCACCTCGGTTGCGATGCCTGCAGACCTGACCGAAGGTGACTATGTGGCGCGTATCTTTCTGACAAGAGGCGGCGAGGTCGTGTCGCGCTATGAGACAACGATTGACGTGCGCAAAGTGGGGCTGGAGCGGTTTCTTTATACCATGTCGCGCGAGCAACCGGTGTGGTATGGCCTGATGTCGCTGGTCATCGCAATCGTAGCGGGTTGGGGTGCCTCAACCGCGTTCAGATTGCTGCGCGAAAAGTAAAAAGCCTAACCCCTTCCGATATAGGGCATGGTGGTGGCCATCACTGTCATGAACTGGACATTCGCCTCAGACGGCAGATTGGCCATATGCAGGACCGAACGCGCAGCATCCTGAACATCCATCGTCGGGTCGGGTGTTTCACCGCTGGCAATGGCCGCATCAACCAGTCCCTGAACCATCTGCGTGCGCGCATTGCCGATATCGATCTGACCGCAGGCAATGCCGAAACTGCGCCCATCCAGAGACAGGCTGCGGGTCAACCCCGTGATCGCGTGTTTCGTGGCCGAGTAGTGCACCGAGTTCGGACGCGGCACATGAGCGGCGATGGACCCGTTGTTGATGATGCGGCCACCTTGCGGGGATTGGTTGCGCATACTCCGAAACGCGGCCCGGGCACTCAGAAACATGCCGTTCAGGTTCACATTGATGCTGTGATACCAATCCTCCAGCGCGATTTCATCAATCGTGCCGCCGGGGGCAAAGATGCCCGCATTGTTGAACAGTACATCCAGCCGACCGGTTTGGCCCTCAAACGTCTGAAAAGCGTGATCGACAGCCTTGGGGTCCGTGACATCCGCAACCAGCGGTATCGCATGCGCCTGACCTTCGGCAATTGCGGCCAGTTTGTCAGCACTGCGGGCCAGCAAGCCCACAGTCCAACCTTCGGCCAGAAACAACTCTGCCGTGGCCCGGCCAATGCCTGAACTCGCTCCGGTGACTATGATTGTTTTCATGTCTCTTCCACCTCCAGCGTCAGTGAGGCTGCCGGGACAGCCCTCAGGTCATCAACACGCAAAGGATATGTGGGTTTCGACAACCGGTTTCGCACGACCCAGATCAAGCGCTCCTGCGCGCGTGTGATCGCCACATAGGCCAACCGTTTCCAAAGGGGTTGCCCGGCCTCAGTCCGCCCCATCCGGGCCGCTGCATAGATATCTGGGGCAAAGACCTGCACCGTATCCCATTGTGATCCCTGCGCCTTGTGGATTGTCACTGCGGCACCATGCAGAAACGTTGCACCCATGCGAGCCGCATAGGGGATAAAAGGTTCTTCTTCATCCGGTTGTTCGATCTGCACAATCGAGGCGGCACTGACCTGCGGGTCTTCTGCCCCCATTACATGCAGGCGCGAAAACCCCGGTTTGCGCCCCGGTCCCAGATAGATGACCTGAGCGCCTTTGATCAGGCCGCGCGCCTCAAGGTCCAGCCGCTTTTTGCGATGTTTCAGCGGCAGCTCAATACCGTCACAGATCAGCGGCTCACCTTCCAGCAATTCGGTATCCGGCGCCCCATGTACCTGCCTGAAGGCTTGTATCAGACGAATGCGCGTTGCATTGCGCCAGACCAAAACAGGGCTACGGGCCATCAGGTCGACCTCGACCCGCTGCCCCCAAACCACACGGTCGTCACGGCGCGCTGTGTCTTCGACCATCCGCTCGAAATCTTCAAACCCCATGGTCGGATCGGCCAGCGCGTGGGCCAGATCAAGAATCGGATTGTCGGCATCCTGCCGGTGGACCCGGTGCAATTCCAGCTTGCGCGGCTCGGGCAGGGTTTCGAAAACCATGCTGCCGGATTGATTGACCGGAGCCAGCTGCGCCGGATCACCAAACATCAGCAAGGTCGGAAAAATCTCTTTCAGGTCTTCGAACTGACGATCATCCAGCATCGAAGCTTCATCAACAAAGCCGATATCCAGCGGCTCATCCCGACGTTTCCAACCGGTGATGAAATCCGACCCTCGCAACCCAGCTGCAGCCAGTGCACCGGGGATCGACTTGTTGTTTTCATAAAAGGCTGCCGCGCGGTCCAGCGCCTCATCGGTCAGACCCTCGATTTCGGGCCGTTCGCCATTTCCGGCCAGCCATTCCGCGATGCGCTCGTATTCCGGATCATAAACGGGTGTATAGAGGATGCGGTGAATGGTGGTGGCGGGCACGCCGCGCAAGCGCAGCACACTGGCGGCCTTGTTGGTCGGGGCCAGAATCGCAAGCGTCCGCTTGTCTCGGGATTTGCGGCTTTCATAGTCGCCCGAAACGATCTGAACACCGCTTTCGGCCAACGCCTTGTAAAGTTCCGCCAGTAGTAGAGTCTTACCCGAACCGGCCTTGCCAATCACGGCCATAGCGCCAGACTTACCTGCCCCCGGCAGCTTCAGCAAAGCGTCATCTTCCAAGTCTACACCGGCTTGGCGCAGCATCTCGGCGATGCTGTCATAGGCGGCGGCCTGGTCTTCAGAAAAGGTCACGTGCGGCAAAGACATGGCGCGACCCTACAAGGCCGCGCCAGCCATCGCCAGATGCCGAATGGTGTTTTCGCGTTCGTTACGCGGACAAAGCAAACCGATGGTGTTTTCCGGAACCAAACGCCGTTTTGAACCACAGTCTGGACAGCTCTCTTGGAATACCAGCCCGTGCGGCGACACGGTTGCAGTCATCCGCCGAGTAGGGCCACAACCCGACCGAAATCTGATCGCGCCCATTACCTTCGGTTCCCAACACAACCGGTGATGAGCCGATCATCCGGTAGATCCGGATCATGCGGGCATCGAATACACCGGCAATATGGGTCAGGCCGAACCCTTCCATCATCTCACCACCGCTGAGCATAATGGCCCCGGCTGTGTGCGGGCTGGCCGTTCGAGACAAACAAAACCGCGTCACCTCCCAGATCAGCGGGCTGCAAATCGGCTCCCCTTCGTTCAGGTGCCCGAATACTTCGTTGATCATCACCGGTCCGGTGGTCGGCAATACCCGCATTGAACCACCGTGACTGCCATCGGGTTCTTCCCAAATGACATAGAGCGGGTTGAGATCATCGTATTGATCCCGCTCTTCCCCTTTTGCATTCACGCGAACATCCCAGCCCAATCGGGTTTTGAACTGATCCGCGCGATCCAGAAACATCCCCTCGGCCAAAGTTGGAAATTTGTGCAACTCGTCGGCATACAGATAACGCAACATGACTTTTTCCCCTTGTCGTCCTGTGCAGGAACGAAAGGGGTACAGAGTCGTGGTTAATTATCTGTTCTCAGGGCGTGCGGGGCTTAAACCACTATTAATCCTCGGCTAAGTGCCGTGGCGATCGCATGGGTTGTGTTTTGCGCGCCCAGCTTTGCGCGGGCGCTTTCAATGTAAACCCGCAGGGTATGTTCAGAAATCGATAGGGAATGCGCCACCTGCGCACGGCTATAACCCAAAGCCAGCAATGTCATTGCGTCGATCTCACGCGGGGACAAGCTGCGTGTCGATTCGGGTTGCCGATCCGTTTCAAACTCCAGTGCCTTGCGGTTGATGAAATGGGCCACCAGAATCAGCTCGCGCCCACAATCTGCAATGAAGTTCTGCCAGGTTTTATCGTCACAACTGTGATTGACAGTAAACAGCGCGAACTGCCCATTGGGCCCACGGATCGGGATCGAATATCCCTGATTGCCAACCCCATGATCCAGTGCGTCCTGCAAAAACGCCTTTGACACTTTCCCAGACCAGTCCAGAGACTTCCAATCAACCGGATGAAATCGTTGGAAACAGCCCAGAATGACAGGGTCGATGCGGTGATAGTTTTTTTCCCGGTACCGTGCGTCCCAGTCATCAGAATAGGTCGTACAGCCGTATTGATCTCCGGCCCCGTCAACCCAATGGTACGTCAGATGTTCGATCTTCAGATGATCGCGTAATCGAAAGGCAACGACGCTGAGCTCGTCAAGCGTGCTGGTGTTTTCCAAATCCTGCAGGATTTGACTCAAATCGAGTTTTGTTGCCATCCGCCGGCGCCTGTACCTTATCCTTGATGGACGCGATCTCGGCGGCGGCGATCAGCCGGGTGTCATCCAACTGTTCAGCCAACGCGGTCAACCCATTCGCAACTGCAAACGCGTTGAGGTCCGACAATACGTCCAAAATCCACTCATTCTGCGCCATCAGGGTCTCTCTGAAACAGTTAACGAACAGTTAACACAACCATAACATGTGTGATGTTTTTCAGCCTATTCACTGGTTTCTACTCCCCAAAAGTAGCGAGGGCTGGTTCCGCAACCCATTGATAGCCTTAAATCTGGTCCGAAAAAGTAAAACACCCGCGAACCGAAACCGTGATTCGCGGGTGCCGAAAGACGAATTGTGGTTGTCTTAACCCCGCGCGTCCAGAACCTCTTCCAACGTGCGCATGCCAGTACGTGGCGCCTGAACAAGGACCGACATGTTACCGGGCTTGTGCTCGTTTCGCAGCATTTTCATATGCGCCTCGGGCAAGTCGTTCCAGGTGAACACTTCGGACATGCACGGATCCAGGCGACGCTCGACCATCAGCTTGTTTGCCGCTGCGGCTTGCTTCAGATGCGCAAAATGTGAGCCCTGCAAGCGCTTCTGGTGCATCCACATGTAACGCACGTCGAAAGTACAGTTGAACCCGGTGGTTCCGGCACAAATCACAACCATACCGCCCTTTTTCACCACGAAGGTGGAGACCGGGAAGGTGCTTTCGCCGGGATGCTCGAACACCATATCGACATTGTTGCCCTTGCCAGTGATGTCCCAGATTGCCTTGCCGAACTTGCGGGCCTCTTTGAACCACTCGGCGTATTCGGGCGTGTTGACCGTGGGCAGCTGACCCCAGCAGTTAAAATCCTTGCGGTTCAGAACGCCCTTGGCGCCCAGGCCCATGACAAAGTCACGTTTGCTTTCGTCTGAGATCACACCGATGGCATTCGCACCTGCGGTATTGATCAACTGGATCGCATACGAGCCCAGACCACCCGATGCGCCCCAAACCAGAACGTTCTGACCGGGTTTCAGATCGTGCGGCTCGTGCCCGAACAGCATCCGGTAGGCGGTGGCCAGCGTCAGCGTATAGCATGCAGCTTCTTCCCAAGTCAGATGCTTGGGGCGCGGCATCAGCTGTTGCGCCTGCACGCGCGTGAACTGGCTGAACGAGCCGTCAGGCGTTTCATAGCCCCAGATACGCTGGCTGGGCGAATACATCGGATCGCCGCCGTTGCATTCCTCGTCGTCGCCATCGTCCTGATTGCAGTGGATCACCACCTCATCGCCGACCTTCCAGCGCTTGACCTTGTCACCCACGGCCCAAACGATACCCGACGCATCCGAACCAGCGATATGATAGGGCGCTTTGTGGCCGTCAAACGGGCTGATCGGCTGACCCAGTGCGGCCCAGACGCCGTTATAGTTGACGCCCGCCGCCATCACGAGGACCAGAACCTCGTTGCTGTCCAACTCGGGCACATCAACCACTTCCTGCTGCATCGCGGTATTTGGTTCTCCGTGACGCTCTTTGCGGATCGCCCAGGCGTACATCTGCTTGGGCACAAACCCCATCGGAGGGATTTCCCCCATCTCATAGAGATCCTTTTCGGGTGCCTCGTACGACGCGATACCGCTTTCGGTGTCCAAAGCCATGCTGGCCTCCTTCTCTCAATACCTTTGCCGCGCCGCAGAATCGCGCGCGTCTCAAAATGTGAATATTGGCGCTCAAGTAATATTGCAACCGTTTTTGCATGAAATTTGAAATTTTATGACCCAGCAGATGCAGAAAATTCCTTCGCATCTGCAGTATTCCCAGAAATCACACGCGCCGGAACGGATGCCGCGTAGTAGTTTTGAAGATCGACGCGTTGATCTGACAGGCTGAAGATACCTTCGTCACGGCTCAGGAGTCGACGCTCGACCAGTTGATCCAGTGCATTATCCACTGCATCGCCATTTTCGGACAATCGATTGTCATCCGCCTTCATCAAGCCTGTAATACGCGCTTTCAAATCTTGCTCGGACAGCGGACCATGGTTGCGTAGCAGCGCACAGGCAGCCGGTGCGGGGACCACGGGGATTGCAGCGCCAATACGCTGCATGAGTTCGCGGGCAAGATCTGTCATCAGATCACTCCGGCCCTCCCCACTGAACTGTTTCAGCGAAATCGGCCTGCCATATCTAACAGATGCCATGCCAAACCGCTTGTAACGGCCAATCAAGCGGCGCCAGATCTGTTTCAAAATCCAGCGCGTGATCACCCCGATCCGAGCGTGAAATCGCCGTTCAGACCCCAATGCGGCACGGGTCAAGATCGTATCCTCTAGAACCCGGTCGTAATTCAGGGCGACGGGCACAAAGACCACATCCCGGCCTTCGGGCGAAGTTCCATCGATGATGTACTTCAAAAGCCCTAACTTTGGCCGCCCCAATGCGCCGGTCAGGCTAAGCCCTCCTTCCGGGAACATGGCTTGTGTCACCCCGGCCTCGGTCGCGTGACGGACATAGCTGGCTAGAACCTGTCGATACAGATCGCTGCCAGACTTACGACGGATAAAATAAGCCCCCATGGCCCGGATCAAGCGGCTGAGGGGCCAGACCCGCGCCCATTCACCCACCGCATAGGACAGCGCGGATTGCTGTGCGGCCAGATAAGTGACCAGCACATAATCCATATTGCTGCGATGGTTCATGACAAAGACCACTGTCGCTTCTGGATCAATCCTCTTGATCGCTGCTTCGTCCGCATAGCTTAGGCGGACATCGTAGAACGTGTTGCTGAGCAGTCGGGCAAGACGAATGGCGAAGCTGAAATAGATAAAGGTCGAAAAAGAAGGCGCGATCTCGCGCGCGTAACGACGCGCCTGTTCAAAAGCGACCGCTTCGGGGATTCCTTCTTCATGCGCATGCTGTTGAACGGCCTGACCAACCTGTGGGTCATAAATCAGCCGCTGGATCATGTCATGCCGCCGCGCGAGTTTAAACGGCTGGATCGGTCTTTGCAGGCGCTGATTCAACCGGGAAACGGCCCGTTCCAACCGGCGCCGAAAAAACCAGCGCACCGAGGGGAACAGAAAATGCGAGGCAAAGGTGACCATGGCAAAGACCACGATCAACAGAAAAAGCCACAGCGGAAGCTCCACGGTCTGAGTCATGTCAGCACAGTGCCACTAATTGGAGCGGCTCACAATCTGAACAAACTTGAAATGCCGCAACGCAGCGAATTGACATGGCCTGAAAATTGCGCTTTAGAACCCCAAGACGTAATTTTGTTACCCTTCGAGACACGAGGCCCGCCGATGACGCAGACGCAGAAAGACCGCCCTTGGCTGATCCGAACCTATGCCGGTCATTCCACCGCTAAAGCCTCGAACGCGCTGTATCGCGGAAACCTTGCCAAAGGTCAGACCGGCCTGTCGGTGGCCTTCGATCTGCCAACGCAGACCGGCTATGACAGTGACCACACGTTAGCACGGGGCGAGGTCGGCAAGGTGGGCGTGCCGATCTGCCATCTGGGTGACATGCGGGTTCTGTTCGACCAGATTCCGCTGGAACAGATGAACACTTCGATGACGATCAATGCGACAGCCCCTTGGTTGCTGGCCTTATATATTGCGGTGGCCGAGGAACAGGGCGCGGATGTCTCGAAACTGCAGGGCACAGTTCAGAACGATCTGATCAAGGAATACCTGAGCCGTGGTACATATGTGTGCCCACCCAAACCATCGCTGAAGATGATCGCGGATGTCGCCGAGTATTGCTATACACATGTGCCAAAATGGAACCCGATGAACGTGTGTTCCTATCACCTGCAAGAAGCCGGTGCGACACCTGAACAGGAACTGGCTTATGCACTGGCCACTGCCATCGCAGTGCTAGATGAACTGCGCCCGCGTGTCCCAGCCGAGGACTTCCCAGCGCTGTGTGGACGGATATCGTTCTTTGTGAACGCCGGTATCCGCTTTGTCACCGAGATGTGCAAAATGCGCGCCTTCGTCGATCTTTGGGACGAAATCCTGCAAGACCGTTACGGCGTTGAGAACCCGAAATTCCGCCGCTTCCGCTATGGCGTTCAGGTGAACTCGCTGGGATTGACCGAGCAGCAGCCGGAAAACAACGTCTACCGCATTCTGATCGAGATGCTGGCCGTGACCCTGTCGAAAAAGGCCCGCGCCCGTGCGGTGCAACTGCCTGCTTGGAACGAGGCGCTTGGCCTGCCGCGCCCATGGGATCAGCAATGGTCGATGCGGATGCAGCAGATTTTGGCCTATGAGACCGACCTGCTGGAATACGGTGATCTGTTTGATGGCAACCCCGCAGTCGACGCCAAAGTCGAAGAACTGAAGAACGGCGCGCGTGCTGAACTGGCGAACCTGGACTCGATGGGCGGTGCCGTCGCCTCAATCGAGTACATGAAATCCCGCCTTGTCGATTCCAACGCCGAACGCCTAAACCGGATCGAGCGCAACGAGACGGTTGTGGTTGGCGTGAACAAGTGGATCGAGGGTGAACCCTCGCCCCTGCAAACCGAAGATGGTGGGATCATGGTTGTTGATCCGGCTGTCGAGCAGGAGCAGATCAACCGCCTGAACGATTGGCGCGCTGAGCGCGACGATACAGCGGTTGCCGCCGCCCTGGCCGCGCTGCGCGAGGCTGCGCAGAACGGTACCAATGTGATGGAACCCTCGATTGCGGCAGCAAAGGCGGGTGCCACCACCGGCGAATGGGCCGAAGAAATGCGCAAGGTCTATGGTACCTATCGTGGTCCGACCGGTGTGTCCGGGTCCGTCTCAAACAAAACCGAAGGTTTGGACGACCTGCGCGCCGCCGTGGACGCTGTCAGCGACAAGCTAGGCCGCCGTCTCAAGTTTCTGGTTGGCAAGCCCGGTCTGGACGGCCATTCGAACGGGGCTGAACAAATCGCCTTCCGCGCACGGGATTGTGGTATGGATATCAGCTATGAGGGTATCCGCCTGACGCCCGAAGAGATCGTCGTCGCCGCTGCCGAGGATGACGCGCATGTCATCGGCCTGTCTATTCTGTCTGGCAGCCACTTGCCCTTGGTCGAAGACGTCCTGTCCCGCTTGCGTCACGCCGGTCTGGATCACATACCAGTCGTTGTTGGCGGTATTATTCCGGATGAAGATGCGGAAAAGCTCAAAGCCATGGGTGTCGCCAAAGTCTATACCCCCAAGAATTTCGAATTGAATTCGATCATGGGGGATATTGTTGAATTGGTGGATCCGAAAAACCTGGCCGCAGAATAACGGACATTTAATCCAATAAATTCCCCGTTTCTATTCCCAATTCTTTGGGGGTAGGGTATCGCGTTGCGTGAACGCGCACGCGTCTTTGCGTACAGCACCGAAATACTGGACGGAGAATACCAATGGGGATCAATCTTGAAGAAATGTCGCGGAAAGAGCTGTTGTCTTTGCGCGACAATGTCGAAAAAGCGCTGATAAATGCTGAAAAACGTGAACGCAAAGAAGCGCTGAAAGCGGCAGAAAAAGCCGCGGCAGAATTTGGCTTCTCGCTTTCTGAATTGTCTGATGACGCACCACGCACCGCTAAAGGCACCAAGGCAAAAGCAAAATATCGCAACCCGGCCGATCCGGCGCAAACCTGGACAGGTCGCGGCCGGAAACCGCAATGGATTCATGATGCGCTGAAATCTGGCGCAGATATTTCCGATTTGGAAATCTAAGCAAGATAGGGGCCGAAATGACAATTCATATTGGCGCGGAACAAGGCGAAATCGCTGAAACCGTTCTTTTGCCTGGTGATCCGTATCGTGCAAAATGGGCGGCTGAGACATTTCTGGACGACGTCAAGCAGGTCAATAATGTTCGGGGTATGCTGGGCTTTACTGGCCGTTGGAATGGCCATCCGGCAACGATTCAAGGTAGCGGCATGGGCATGCCGTCCCTGTCGATCTACGTGAATGAATTGATCCGGGACTATGGTGCCAAAACGCTGATCCGGATCGGATCATGCGGAGGGATGCAGGACAGCGTTAATATTCGGGACGTTATTCTGGCGATGACGTCAACGACGCTCAGCACGCCATCACGTGGTATCATGAAAGAGCTGAACTTTGCCCCCTGCGCAGATTGGGGCTTGCTGCAGGCGGCGGCCAACGCGGCGAAGGCAAAAGGAACGCCAACCCATGTCGGTGGGATCTACTCGTCGGATGTGTTCTACGATGAACGCCCTGATCTAAACGAGCAGATGGTGCGCCATGGTGTGTTGGGCGTCGAGATGGAAGCCGCTGAGCTGTATATTCTTGCCGCACGGCACAAATGCCGGGCTCTAGCCGTCCTGACGGTGTCTGATCATCTGCTAACCGGTGAGGCCCTGCCCTCATCCGACCGCGAAAGCAGCTTTGGAGATATGGTCGAAATTGCACTGCAGGCCGCTTTTCCGGACGCAGGCTAGACCTGAACGGGCAGAGTTCGCTTCTGCCCGATTTCTATTTCCCCGATGTCTACCGCAAGCATTGCGTTGGGCTATCCACGCTTTCCACCTTCGCGCCACAATAGGCGCAAACCCACAGGCCTTCGTCGCGATGTTGCCGCCATCGGCATTCTCGCGTCAGTGAGGACGTGCGGGAGCGCCATAGAAAGTAGGCAAAAACCCCAGCGGCCAGAAGAAGCAATAGTATGGGCATGAATCTGTTTCGCCCATTCTATCCATCGATGGCAAGCCCTCAGGCTGCGTTTGCGTACTCAAAAAGCTCGGGCTCACGCGACTGAACAGTCGACGGCTCGGGCGTGTAGTAGGCCCATGCCTGTTCAAGCATTTCCAATGCTTCCTTGGCGGTCGGTTTTGGGGTTTGTGGTGTTGTTTTCATCGGAGTGATCCTGAGTTGATCCCATCACTCCTCCCTATCGCAAATCTAGGGTGTTTTGCGCCCGTCGACATCGGTTGATTTCGCAACAGGGACATGCGCTTGCCGCAACTCGGCAAGCGCGATTTTTGGGTCAAACCGAACGTTCAACCATCATCTTCTTGATCTGCGCAATTGCCGCCGCCGGGTTCAATCCCTTGGGGCAGGTCTTAGCGCAGTTCATGATCGTGTGGCAGCGGTACAGCTTGAAGGGATCCTCAAGCTCATCCAGACGCTCACCTGTGGCTTCATCGCGGCTGTCGATGATCCAGCGATATGCATGCAGCAATGCTGCGGGGCCAAGATAGCGGTCGCCGTTCCACCAGTAGCTCGGGCACGAGGTCGAGCAGCTGGCGCACATCACACATTCATACAAGCCATCCAGCTTCTTGCGGTCTTCGATCGACTGCTTCCATTCCTTCGCGGGACGGTTGGTTTTGGTTTCCAGCCAAGGCATGATGGATGCGTGCTGAGCGTAGAAATGGGTCAAATCGGGGATCAAGTCCTTGACCACCGGCATATGCGGCAGCGGATAGATTTTCACGTCGCCCTTGATCTCATCCATGCCATAGATACAGGCCAGCGTGTTGATCCCGTCGATATTCATCGCGCAAGAGCCACAGATCCCCTCGCGGCACGACCGGCGGAAGGTCAGGGTCGGATCAATCTCGTTCTTGATCTTGATCAGCGCGTCCAGAATCATCGGACCGCAGGTATCCATATCGACGAAATATGTGTCGACACGCGGGTTCTGGCCGTCATCCGGGTTCCAGCGGTAAATCTGGAACTTGCGCAGGTTTTTCGCGCCCTCCGGTTTGGGCCAGGTCTTGCCGGTTGTCATCCGGGAATTCTTGGGCAGGGTCAGTTGAACCATGTCAATTCTCCATTCAGCCTGTCCGGGCGCGATCAGATGCGCCGCGATTATGATGCCCCCAATGGGCAATGTTCACGTCAAAATCCGGGGATAGCCAGTCGGCAATGGCCTGCGGGGTGTCCCGGTCGATATCAAAGCGCAGAAACCGGGGGTTTCCAGCGAAATACTCCTGCACCTCGACATGGTGCACGTCATACATACGGCGCCAGCCTTGCTTGACGTCGTCAGCGGTCTGGCCGTTTGCCTTGCAGCACCGTTCCAGATATCCGCCATTGCTGTGACGCGCGCGTGAGGCGATCCAATCGTCCACATTGCGCGTGTTCAGCAGGAAATAGGCGTCTGGATATGCGGCGTGCAATTCGCGGAAAAACCGAGTGCCATCCAGCATGAAGCGCGCGTTCACAAAAGAGATATCTGTAAACGCCCGAACAGCACCAAACCCATCCAGCGGTTTGCGGCCCATGGCGATGTTTGTCATCATACGATGCGCCAGCTTATCGCCCCGCTCATCCACCCAATGCACCGACGGAATACCACTGTCCTGAAACAGCCTGTGGAACGAGGTCGTCGCGCAGCGGTTCAAACCGATCAGAATGATTTTCGGATCGGTTTGAACCGAGTGCAGCACCTCGACCGTCATGACCGCCTCCGGGCACTAAACGGTGACAAACGGCCAAAGGTCAGGGCGTTGTCCTTGGGTATGTGGCGTTCGCACACCATTGCCTGATCAATTCACTCCTTAGAAGGTTCGCGCCTTGGGCGCGATTTTCTTGAGGCTGATGCCGCCTTGGTCTTCGTTGGTCAGCGGATCAACGATCACTGGGCGATAGCTGAGGTCCACCTTGGTGCCGTCAACACGGCTAACGGTGTGAACGCGCCAGTTTTTGTCGTCCCGTTCGCTGAAATCCTCATGGGCGTGCGCACCACGGGATTCCTTGCGCGCTTCAGCCCCGACAATAGTGGTCAGAGCATTTGGCATCAGGTTGGTCAGCTCCAATGTCTCCATCAGGTCGCTGTTCCAGACCAGCGAGCGGTCGGTGACCTGCAGATCGTCCATCTTGGCGGCAATCGCGGTCATCTTTTCGACCCCTTCGGCCATGGTTTTGGCGGTCCGGAAAACAGCCGCGTCAGCCTGCATGGTTTTCTGCATCTCAAGTCGCAGATCAGCGGTCGGGATTGCACCGCTGGCGTTGCGGACCGTGTCGAATCGGTCAAACGCCTTGTCGACCGACGCCTGATTCAGAACCGGGTTCGGAGCCTCGGCATCCACAACCTTACCGGCGCGGATCGCAGAGGCACGACCAAAGACCACAAGGTCGATCAGCGAGTTCGAACCCAGTCTGTTCGCACCATGGACCGAGGCACAACCGGCCTCACCCACGGCCATCAGGCCCGGCACTACGGCAGTCGGGTCTTTAGCGGTTGGGTTCAGAACCTCACCCCAATAGTTGGTCGGAATACCGCCCATGTTGTAATGCACGGTCGGCAGAACCGGGATCGGTTCTTTGGTCACGTCGACACCGGCAAAAATCTTGGCGCTTTCCGAAATGCCCGGCAGACGCTCGGCCAAAGCTTCGGCAGGCAGGTGTGACAGGTTCAAGTGGATGTGATCCCCTTCGCCACCGACCCCACGGCCCTCGCGGATTTCCATGGTCATCGAGCGCGAGACATAGTCCCGCGGTGCCAAATCCTTGTACTGGGGCGCATAGCGCTCCATGAACCGCTCGCCTTCCGAGTTGGTCAGATACCCGCCCTCGCCACGCGCACCTTCGGTGATCAGGCAGCCCGAGCCGTAGATGCCGGTCGGGTGGAACTGCACGAATTCCATGTCCTGCAAGGCGAGACCCGCACGCGCCACCATACCGCCACCGTCACCGGTGCAGGTATGGGCCGAGGTCGCGCTGAAATACGCCCGGCCATAGCCGCCGGTTGCCAGCACCACCATCTTGGCGTTGAAGACATGCATCGTGCCGTCGTCCAACTTCCAGCAGACGACGCCCTGACACTGCCCGTCTTCGGACATGATCAGATCGATGGCGAAATACTCGATGTAGAACTCGGCATTGTTCTTCAGCGACTGACCATAGAGCGTGTGCAGGATCGCGTGGCCGGTCCGGTCCGCAGCGGCACAGGTCCGCTGTACGGCGGGGCCTTCGCCAAACTCGGTCGTGTGGCCACCGAACGGGCGCTGATAAATCTTGCCTTCTTCGGTCCGGCTGAACGGCACGCCGTAATGTTCCAGCTCATATACAGCTTTGGGCGCTTCACGCGCCAGGTATTCCATTGCGTCGGTATCACCCAGCCAGTCCGAGCCCTTGACGGTGTCATACATGTGCCACTGCCAATGGTCCGGGCCCATGTTGGACAGCGACGCGGCGATCCCGCCTTGCGCTGCAACCGTGTGCGAGCGCGTTGGGAAGACTTTGGTTACACAGGCTGTACGCAGGCCTTGCTCTGCCATACCCAGCGTTGCGCGCAGACCGGCGCCGCCGGCTCCGACAACCACGACGTCATATTCGTGGGTTTCATATTCATATGCTGCTGTCATTATCTCTGATCCTTACCGCGCGTCTTCACAGGGCCAGCTTGACGAGGGCAAAAAGCCCCGCAGCCATCAGCGTGTAGCCAAAAGCCCACATCGCAACGAGTGTGATCTTTTCCGCGATCCCGTGCACGTAATCCTCGATGGTTTCTTGCGCCTCATACATAAGCTGTTGCAGGCCAACGACCAATGTCAGGGCGGTGACGATGGCCGGGAAGGGTCGGGCGAAATAGGCCAGAACCTCTTCGTAAGTTCCGCCGATGCCGTAACCAAAAGTGAAGACGAACAAGGGCACCAGAACGGTTAGTATCATCGCGCGAACCATGGTGCGCCAATGGGTTTGCGTTCCGGAGTTCCCAGCGCCCAAGCCTTGCGCGCGTTTGCGATCGGTAAGGTATTGCATCGCGATCCTCCTTACACCAAAGCCATGGTGATGATGGTCAGAACGGTCGCCCCGACAAACATGCCAATGCCCATCTTTTCGGAAACCGAAACATCCAGGCAATAGCCGAAATCCCAAATCACGTGGCGCAGGCGCCCCAACGTGTGGTACCACAGTGCCCAGACCCCACCCGTCAGGATAAGCTGACCAAACCAGCTGCGCAGAAAGCCGTCGATGCCAGCAAATGCGGCCTCAGACGTGGCAGCAGCAAGCAACCACCAAACAACAAGTGCCGCGATTGCGAACGCCGCAAGACCGGACAGTCGAACCATGATCGACGATATCGAGGTCATCTGCGGACGGTAGATCATAATGTGTGGCGAGAGCGGGCGGTTGCCCCGATTGACATCGGCCATGGCGGCTCCTCTTACTTTGGCTACTTGTCGTTTTACCGGTTTTTGGTGGTCTGTCACGTGCTGCACCCGCAAAAACAGGTAAAATTACCGCAAAACGGGTGATTTCTTCAATATGTGATCACGCAAATAAAAGCTGTGATCACAAATTGCATTCAGCACTGCCTATGTTAGCGATTTCAGTAGGAAAGCAATGTGATCACGAATCTGCCTTGCTTATTTCAAGTCGGCGGATTGCTGTGTTACCTCGCGCAGCAGCTTTTTTCGAATACGTTCAGGGTAATCAGCAAACCCGGCGGCAGACACAACAAAAGCACCCTCGCCCACGATGACATTCTCAAAGAAATAGGCAGTCAGATCGGGCTCGGATTCTTCGATGGCAATCGCATTCACGGTTACGCCACGGGCACGAAGCAGGCGATGGATCTGATTAGGCTCGACCCCTTCGTTCGAGACCCCATCGCCAGAAATATCGATCAACAAACGTTTGCAATCGTTCACAGCATCAAAGCTGGCCAGCGTCATCTCTAACGCCTCACCAATAGCCGTTGAGAAGTTTCGCCAGATGCGCGGATCTTGTGCGACTTTGCTGGCAAACCCATCCAATGCGTCGAAACTGTCGATCCGAGTCCAGGGAATAGTTACCCGCTGACGCGATGCACCGGTCCATTGCACGAGCATCAACCGCGCCTGCCCACGCACCAGTGCTTCGGATACAATCGGGTCGCGCAACCCCGCCGCCAGCCCATCCATCTGGACGCGATATTCATCACTGTCGACCGACCCCGAAACATCGACAGCCAAAGCCAATGCCAAATCGCAAGACCAAGCGGGTGGTGTTAAACACAGGCAAGCGATCAAGGCGCGAAACAGGATCATAGCAGTACCCTAGCATGTATCGCAGGGTCTGCACGAAATCACATTGGCATGAGCGCCCAGTAGTCCAGATCCAACAGAACCTGCGGCTGGTACTTGCCGTCTTCATTGCGCAACTCAAACGGCGCACCGCCTTTGGTGGCAACCAATCGCAAGCGAATAGCCCCAACGCCGGGAACGCTGGTTTCGGCCTTGTCCAAAACCTCGGACCAGGCCTTGATGGTATCACCCGCAAAACAGGGATTCGCATGGGCACCACCGTTCAGGCCAACGATCATCTGCGCATTGGCCAACCCGTTGAACGACAAAGCCCGGGCCATCGAGATCACGTGACCGCCATAGATCAATCGCCCCTCGGGTCGGAAGGTCAGATCGAAATGAACCTTGGCCGTGTTCTGCCACAGGCGGGTAGCCAGCATATGCTCGGCCTCTTCGATGGTCACACCATCCACATGGTCGATTGTCTCACCGATCGCGTAATCACCCCAGCGATGGGGCTCGCCCGCCAGAGTGAAATCGTAGTTCGAGAAATCCAGACCCTCGGGGATCACCAGATCTTCCGGTGCCAAAACCATTTTTAGGTCGGGCACAACGGTTTCCGGCGCCGGCGCATCCGGGTTCGACTTTCGAACCATAACCCAGCGCACATAGTCGATCACCACCTCGTCCAGCTGGTTCAGACCACGGGTGCGCACCCAGACCACCCCGGTTTTGCCGTTCGAGTTCTGCTTGACCCCGATCACCTCAGAGATCGAGCGCAAAGTATCACTTGGATAGACCGGTTTTATCCAGCGCCCTTCGGCATAGCCCAGATTGGCCACCGCGTTCAGCGAGACATCCGGTACGGTCTTGCCGAACACCACATGAAACGCCGCCAAATCATCAAGCGGACTTACCTGTAACCCACAAGACCGCGCAAACTCGTCCGAGGAATAGAGCGCGTGGCGCGCCGGATAGAGCGCGTGATACAGCGCGCGCTCCCCATCCGTCACGGTACGGGGCACCGCATGGGGCAGGACCTGCCCTACGGAATAGTCCTCGAAAAATCTGCCCGGATTGGTTTTTGCCATTATTGCTGTCCCAGTTTCATGTCAGGTGAATAATCGACCTCGACCTCTTTGGTCACGGCCTGCGCACAACGCATGACACCGTTTTCCGCGTCAAACGCGTAGGATGGGTCGCCATACAGGTCCCACCCTTTGGCCAGCGCATCTGATACTTTGTGGCAGAACGCGGAGGTGTCTTCCTCGGTCAGCAATCGGTAGAGCTTTGCCATGACTGGTTGCCCCTATCCACCGAACGGGGAAGGGCCGACCAACCCGTGGATATATCCGATGATTCCGAGCAAAACGATTGAGGCGACAAAGAACATCGCGTCCTTACCATATGTGCCCGGTTCACCCGGCGTCCAATCAGGTTCGGATTTGTTGATCACAATGACTTCAACCACGGCCCAGGCCAAAAGACCGCCGAACAAGACAATCGAGGCCAGATCGCCATTCACCAGCAGATGCGCAAACGCCCAAAGCTTGAACCCGCCCAGCATCGGATGGCGCATCTTGTTCAGCAGACGGCCTTTCTGGCCAGCCGGGCTCATCATAAAGATCGCGATCAGAACCAACAGGTTGTTGACGTGGATCAGGAAAGTCGGCGGGGCCCAGACATAGATGAAATCGGTCATGCGATAGCCGAAGATCATCAGGAGGATCGAGGCAACCAGCGCCAGCGCCACCACGCCTTTACCAGCATCTCCCATTGCTGCCCGCTGCTCGGGCACCACGCGTTTGAAAAGATGCGCGGCCCACCATAGTGCCACGCCCAAAATCAGAAGAACAAAGCCCATGCTGGCTTACCCCGCTTGCAAAGCTGAAATCGCCTCTGCTTTTGCCAGAATTTCGCGGGCAGTTACAACATGCAGGTTCTCAACAATCTTGCCATCAACGACGGCGACGCCCTGCCCCTGCGCCTCGGTCTCTTCAAAGGCAGCGATCTGACGGCGCGCCAGATCGATCTCGGCGTCAGACGGGGCGAAGGCCTCATTGGTCACCTCAACCTGCGCCGGATGGATCAGTGTCTTCCCGTCAAAGCCCATATCTCGACCTTGAGCGCATTCAGCTGCCAAACCCTCGGTATCTTTGAACGCGTTATAGACCCCATCGACGATAATCAGGCCTTCGGCCTTTGCGGCCAGCAGACACAGGCCCAGCGAGGTCATCAATGGAAGTCGATCCGGGCGGAAACGGGTCTGAAGCTCTTTGGCCAGATCGTTGGTACCCATCACAAACCCGGTCATCAGGGGATGGGCGGCAATCTCGGCTGCGTTCAACATACCGCGTGGCGTTTCCATCATCGCCCAGATCGGCAGATCACCGGTGATTGCGGCCAGCGCATCCACATCCGCGGCGGAATTCACCTTTGGCAGTAGCACCACATCAGCGTCCATGTCGCGCAAGGCCTCGGCATCCGCGCGGCCCCATTCGGTGTCCAACCCGTTGATCCGAACGATCTTGACCCGCGCGCCATAGCCACCGGCAGCCAACGCCGCCTTTAGCGTTTCGCGGGCGTTGGGTTTTTCGTCAGCGGCGACTGCATCCTCAAGATCGAAGATGATCGCGTCCACAGGCAGAGTGCGCGCCTTGTCCAGCGCCCGCTCTTTCGAGCCTGGAATATACAAAACCGAACGATACGGGCGTTGACGCGGGTCCATTGACCTCTCCCTAAGCAATAATGTTGCGCGGAATGGGGCATTTTTTTCGAGAAACTTCAAGGTCAAATTTGCCGCATCGCAGCATAAGCGCGTATTCGTGACGCAACGCACTTTGGTTTAATCAAATCTCCTGCCCTTGTTCGCAAGCTGGTCCTCAGATCAGACAGAAGGGGCCATAGATGAAGAAATCGCTTTTGAACATGACGATCGGGCTGGGGATTATGGTGCTGGCCGCACAGCAAGTGAACGCGCAGAGCCGCAACTGCGCCCCGCGCGCGGACGTAATCAAACGTCTGTCAGAGGGGTATGGCGAAACACGTAAAGGGATCGGGATCGCTGGCCAGGGCGCGGTGATGGAATTGTTCGCCTCTGATGAAACAGGTAGCTGGACCATAACCGTCACGCTGCCGGATGGCACAACCTGCCTTGTCGCCTCGGGGCAGTCCTATGAGACTTTGGCAGAAGCCTTGCCGCCAAATGCCTAAGCCAAAGCGTCCCAGATGAGTTTGCTGCCGGTTAGTGTTAACAAAACATAGGTGATCCCGAAAAACACCCGCTCGGACAGCATGAAATGCGCCCGAACCCCAAGCCACGCACCTAATAGTGCGAAAGGCGACAGCAGAATGTTCGCCCAAGCGGTGTGCCACGTGAAAAGGCCCAGATAGGCGTAGGGCACAAACTTCACGATGTTGACGACCCAAAAGACCAGTACGGTCGAGGCCTGAAACTGGGTCTTTGTGAGACGCCGCGATAACAGATAAACGGCGGCGGGCGGGCCGCCAGCGTGGCTGACAAAGCTTGTGAAGCCTGCCACCAATCCGGCGAACAAACCTGCCGATGGCGGCAACTGCCCCGTGAAACCGCCAATCCAGCCCTTTGCACGCGCCACATGCCAGATCACAAACCCGATCGAAATCGCACCGATCAAAAGGCGTAAGACATCGTCATTGGTCGCGCGATACAGAACCGTTCCCAATATCACGCCGGGTATTGCCCCCAGCATCAGCAGGCGAGCACTCGGCCAATCCCAGCGTTTCCAGTAGGGCTTCAACGTCGCAAGATCGATGATCATCAGGATCGGCAGCATCAGAGCCAGCGCCTGACCCGGGCTCAGGATGATGGCCAGAATCGATGAAGATGCAAAGGCTACACCCGACCCGAACCCGCCCTTGGAAATACCCGCGAAGATGACCGCAGGGATCGCCACGGCAAAAAACATCAGATTCAATTCGAACATGTGGCGGCCTGCGAATTGGCTTGTCTCATTAGCCGTTTAGCGCAACCACCAAGGGCAAGGCAAACGGTATGCGGTTGCATGCCGCGCGGCAGAGGCCTTGCGTTGCGGCGTTTAAAGGACTAGCACAACCGCGATTTCAAAACCGACCGGAGATATTCCAAATGGCCAGACCCAAGATTGCGCTGATCGGCGCGGGGAACATCGGCGGCACGCTTGCGCATCTTGCAGCTGTCAAAGAACTGGGTGACGTAGTCCTGTTTGACATCGCTGACGGGCTGCCCCAAGGCAAAGCGCTCGACATCGCCGAATCCGGCCCGTCCGAAGGGTTTGACGCGTCGATGTCCGGCAGCAGCGACTATGCCGATATCGCAGGCGCGGACGTCTGCATCGTCACCGCTGGTGTCGCACGCAAACCGGGCATGAGCCGCGATGACCTTCTGGGTATCAACCTCAAAGTGATGAAGTCGGTCGGTGAAGGTATCGCCAAACATGCACCCGACGCGTTCGTAATCTGCATCACCAACCCGCTGGACGCGATGGTCTGGGCCCTGCGTGAATTCTCGGGCCTGCCGCACAACAAGGTCTGCGGCATGGCGGGCGTGCTGGATTCGGCCCGTTTCGCGCATTTCCTGTCGGAAGAATTCAACGTCTCAATGCGCGACGTCACCGCCTTCGTTCTGGGCGGCCATGGCGACACGATGGTACCTTCGGTACGGTATTCGACCGTTGCCGGTATCCCGCTGCCTGATCTGGTCGAAATGGGCTGGACGACACAGGAAAAGCTAGACGCCATCGTACAGCGTACCCGTGACGGTGGCGCTGAAATCGTTGGTTTGCTGAAAACCGGTTCGGCGTATTACGCACCGGCTACTTCGGCAATCGAAATGGCCGAAGCCTATTTGAAAGACCAGAAGCGCGTTCTGCCTTGTGCCGCCTACTGCAATGGTGAGCTGGGTGTTGACGGGCTTTATGTTGGCGTTCCAACCGTGATCGGTGCCGGTGGCGTTGAGCGTATCGTTGACATCAAGCTCAACGAAGACGAGCAGGCCGGTTTCGACAATTCGGTCAACGCCGTGAAGGGCCTGATCGACGCATGCAAGGGCATCGACAGTTCGCTGGCATAGGCTTACTGAAAGCTTCCGAGAACCGGCCCTCAGCAGGGCCGGTTTTTTTGTGCCAAGCCCGTCCGTCATATCTCAAATGTTTGCGCAACCGTCGCAAACCCCCTTTTTTGAATATGTTTTCCGCATGTGCATTGTGGGATTCGAATCAAAACCAAGGGCCTATCAATTTGTGATCACACGCTAAAAAAGCGTGATCACAAATAGTGAAAATCTTCGTGAAAAACCTCTTTGCTGTCAAAAAACCCTTTAAACTTGCCCGCTAGACACCCCTATAACGGTTTAATCGTAGTCAGACGGGACAGTTTCGATGAACATTCACGAATATCAGGCCAAAGCGCTTCTTCGCAGCTATGGCGCTCCGGTCTCCGACGGTCGCGCGGTTTTGCGCGCCGAGGAAGCCAAAACCGCAGCCGGTGAACTGGATGGCCCCCTGTGGGTTGTCAAAGCACAGATCCACGCAGGTGGACGTGGCAAAGGCAGCTTCAAAGAAGCGGATGCCGGTGAAAAAGGCGGCGTCCGTCTGACCAAATCGGTCGAAGAAGCCGCTGAAGAGGCCAAGAAGATGCTGGGTCGCACGCTGGTCACGCACCAAACCGGCCCCGCAGGCAAGCAGGTCAACCGCATCTATATCGAAGCCGGATCGGGCATCGAACGTGAACTGTACCTGGCCCTGCTGGTGGACCGCCAGACCAGCCGCATCTCATTCGTCTGCTCGACCGAAGGCGGCATGGATATCGAGGAAGTCGCCGCTGCCACTCCTGAGAAAATCCTGTCCTTCTCGGTCGACCCGGCCACTGGCTATCAGGCTTATCACGGCCGCCGTATTGCTTTCTCGCTGGGTCTGGAAGGCGCGCAGGTCAAGCAATGCGTCAAGCTGATGAACCAGCTCTATAACGCCTTCGTCGAGAAGGATATGGAGATGCTGGAGATCAACCCACTGATCGTATCGGACAGCGGCGACCTGAAAGTGCTGGACGCCAAGGTCGGTTTCGACGGCAACGCGGTCTACCGCCACCCCGACATCGCCGAACTGCGCGACACGACCGAGGAAGACCCCAAGGAACTGGAAGCCTCGAAATACGACTTGAACTACATCGCGCTGGATGGTGAGATCGGGTGCATGGTGAACGGTGCCGGTCTGGCGATGGCAACCATGGACATCATCAAACTGTATGGGGCCGAGCCTGCCAACTTCCTCGATGTGGGCGGTGGCGCGACCAAAGAGAAAGTGACCGAGGCGTTCAAGATCATCACCTCGGATCCGAACGTCAAAGGCATTCTGGTCAACATCTTCGGCGGCATCATGCGCTGTGACGTCATCGCCGAAGGCGTTGTCGCTGCGGTGAAAGAGGTCGGCCTGCAGGTTCCGCTGGTCGTGCGCCTGGAAGGCACCAATGTCGAGAAAGGCAAAGAGATCATCAACACCTCTGGCCTTGACGTGATCGCGGCGGACAACCTGAAAGACGGTGCCGAGAAGATCGTGAAAGCTGTCAAAGGCTGATTGCCATCCCGTAGGGTGGGCTTTGGCCCACCTTTCCCAAGATTTCGGCGGGCTGAAGCCCGCCCTACAAAGGAGAACGCCAGATGGCAGTCCTCATCGACGAAAATACCAAAGTGATCTGTCAGGGCTTTACCGGCTCGCAGGGCACATTCCACAGCGAACAGGCCATCGCCTATGGCACCAAGATGGTCGGCGGCGTGACCCCCGGCAAAGGCGGGATGGAGCATCTGGGCCTGCCCGTGTTCAACTCGGTCCACGAAGCCAAGCATGTGACCGAAGCCAATGCCTCGGTGATCTATGTGCCGCCGCCCTTTGCGGCTGACTCGATCCTCGAAGCGATTGATGCCGAGATGGAAGTGATCGTCTGCATCACCGAAGGCATTCCGGTTCTGGACATGATGAAGGTGAAGCGCGCGCTGGAAGGCTCGAACTCGCGCCTGATCGGACCGAACTGCCCCGGTGTCATCACGCCCGACGCCTGCAAGATCGGCATCATGCCCGGCCACATCCACAAGCGCGGCTCGGTCGGCGTTGTGTCGCGCTCGGGCACCTTGACCTATGAGGCCGTAAAGCAGACCACCGATGTGGGTCTGGGCCAGTCCACCTGCGTCGGCATTGGCGGCGACCCGATCAAAGGGACCGAGCATATCGACGTGCTGGAATGGTTCCTGGCAGATGACGAGACCCACTCGATCATCATGATCGGTGAGATTGGTGGCTCGGCCGAAGAAGAAGCCGCGCAATTCCTGGCCGATGAGGCCAAGAAGGGCCGCAAGAAGCCAACCGCTGGTTTCATCGCAGGCCGCACAGCCCCTCCGGGCCGCCGCATGGGCCACGCGGGCGCAATTGTCGCCGGTGGCAAGGGCGGTGCCGAGGACAAGATCGAAGCCATGCGCTCAGCCGGTATCGTCGTCGCCGAAAGTCCAGCGCAGCTGGGTGAGGCTGTGCTGGAAGCGATTGGGTAAGTGACCAAGGACCGGGCATATGCGTTTAGGGCAGCGCCTGGCCCGAGGGTGGGCGAGAAGCGCCCGCCCGCCAAAACATTGGTTTGCCTTCAGCAAAACGAGGCGGGTCGGGCGCTGCCCGGCAATGCTCGCCGGTTGGGCCAGTATTGATGGGACCCCTGCAGGCTATATCGACCGGACTGCGGAAAACCTTGGTTTATTCCGGCAGAGCCACACGCTCGGAATTCTGGTGGTTTGCACCGGTCGCACTGGTCTTTCCAATGTTAGCGATTACACAACTTAACTGGCAGAACGCCGAGATTTTGGGCATCTGGCAACTGTTTGTAGTAATGGTAGCATCTGTTCCTCTGCTTTCGGCCATGAGCCGCCGGTTACAAGACACTGGGGAGGAGGGTCATCAGGCATTCTACCCTTTCATGCCTGTGATTACTCTCTGGCTCGGTTATCGGATGATGTACTGGCTCGGGTTGGTACTGCTATCCAGTAGCGGTTTCGGAATTCTTTTTCTGGGGTTATTCGCTTTGGTGCTGGTCACAATAGTGCTCCTTGTTGGATTTATCTCAAGCGCGCTAATTGCCGCCAACGTTATTGGCATGATGCTTGTAGCATCAGATCCGCAAAGCAATCGTTTCGGAGCGCCCGAGGCAGGATTGACCCCATGACCTTCTCCGACGCCATCCGCACCTGCTTCTCGAAATTCTTCACCTTCTCGGGCCGTGCCGCGCGGCCCGAATACTGGTTCTTTTTCCTGTTCATCGTGATCTGGAGTGTCATTGCCGGGATCATCGATGCGCAGTTCTTCACGCAAGTTGCAGTGACCGAAACCGAAACATCCAACTCCATCACAGCAACCTCTTCACAACCTGTCCAGAGCATCGTCAGTCTCGTCGTCTTCTTCCCGCATCTCGCCGTCGCCTGGCGGCGGATGCATGATACCGGGCGCAGTGGCCTCTACGCTTTGCTGCCAATCCTGCTGATCCTCGGGGCCTTTGCGACCCTGTTCTTCGGCATCGGCCTCGCCTCCAGTTTCCAGCATGGCGGCAATCTGGATATCCTGTTCACCCGTGCCACTCTGCTGATCGTCATTCCGACACTTCTGATCCTGTTTGTGTCACCCCTCCTGGTCCTGTGGTGGTTGTCCCGCCCCAGCCAGCCAGGCACCAACCAATACGGTCCCAACCCATATGAGGTAGCCCAATGACCGAACATACGCCCAACACTGCCTTTCATGCCTCAAGCTTCATGCAGGGGCATAATGCCGAATATCTGGAACAGCTTTACGCCCAGTACACCAAGGACCCCAACGCAATGGATGCGGCCTGGGTCGAGTTCTTTCGGCAGATGGGCGACGCCACACCGGATGTTCAGAAAGAGGCGGAAGGCCCCTCCTGGGCACGCACCGATTGGCCGCCGATGCCGACAGATGATCTGACCGGCGCTCTGACCGGTGAATGGGCCGAGATCGATGCCAAGGCGGCTGGCAAGAAAATCAAGGAAAAAGCTGCTGACACGGGTATTCAGGTTAGCGAAGACCAGATCAAGCGCGCCGTGCTGGACAGCCTGCGCGCCCTGATGCTGATCCGGGCCTATCGTATCCGGGGCCATCTGGCCGCTGATCTGGACCCGCTGGGCATGCGGGCGGCCAGCAACCATCCGGAACTGGACCCGAAGACATACGGGTTCGCCGATGCCGACATGGATCGCCCGATCTTTATCGACAACGTGCTGGGCCTGCAGATGGCCAGCATGCGCCAGATCGTCGAGATCGTAAAGCGCACCTATTGCGGCACTTTCGCGCTGCAGTACATGCATATCTCGAACCCGGAAGAAGCCGCCTGGCTGAAAGAACGCATCGAAGGCTACGGCAAGGAAATCCAGTTCACCAAGGAAGGCCGCAAGGCGATCCTGAACAAGATGGTTGAGGCCGAAGGTTTCGAGAAATTCCTGCATGTCAAATACATGGGCACCAAGCGCTTTGGTTTGGACGGTGGCGAAAGCCTGATCCCCGCGATGGAGCAGATCATCAAGCGTGGCGGAGCCTTGGGCGTTCAGGACATTGTCATCGGCATGCCGCACCGCGGGCGTCTGAACATCCTCGCCAATGTGATGGGCAAACCCTACCGTGCGATTTTCAACGAATTCCAGGGCGGCAGCTTCAAGCCCGAAGACGTGGATGGCTCGGGCGATGTGAAGTACCACCTCGGCGCCTCCAGCGACCGTGAGTTTGATGGCAATAGCGTGCACCTGTCGCTGACCGCAAACCCCAGCCACCTTGAAGCGGTGAACCCGGTTGTGCTGGGCAAGGTTCGGGCCAAGCAGGATCAACTGAAGGATACCGACCGGACCAAGGTGATGGGCATTCTGCTGCACGGCGATGCGGCCTTTGCTGGTCAGGGTGTGGTCGCCGAAGGGTTCGGCCTGTCCGGTCTGCGTGGGCACAAGACCGGCGGCACCATGCATATCGTGGTGAACAACCAGATCGGTTTCACCACCGCGCCGCACTTCAGCCGCTCCAGCCCGTATCCAACGGATATCGCGCTGATGGTCGAGGCTCCGATCTTCCACGTGAACGGCGACGATCCCGAGGCGGTTGTACATGCTGCCAAAGTGGCAACCGAATTCCGCCAGAAGTTCCACAAGGACGTGGTGATCGATATCTTCTGCTACCGCCGGTTTGGCCACAACGAGGGCGACGAGCCCATGTTCACCAACCCGATCATGTACAAGAAGATCAAGACCCATAAGACCACGCTGTCGCTGTACACCGAACGTCTGGTCAAAGACGGGCTGATCCCCGAGGGCGAGATCGAGGATATGAAAACCGCCTTTCAGGCCCGTCTGAACGACGAGTTCGAGGCTGGAAAGGACTACAAGCCCAACAAGGCCGATTGGCTGGACGGGCGGTGGTCGCATCTGGACAAGAACAAAGACGAATACATGCGCGGTGAGACCGCCATTTCGCCGGACACTTTGGCAGAGATCGGCGCTGCACTCTCGCGCACGCCAGATGGGTTTGCGATGCACAAAACCGTTGGCCGTCTGCTCGAACACAAGAAACAGATGTTTGATACCGGCAAAGGGTTCGACTGGGCGACAGGTGAGGCCTTGGCCTTTGGCTCATTGCTGACCGAAGGCTACCCAGTTCGCTTGTCCGGTCAGGACGCCACACGTGGAACCTTCAGTCAACGCCATTCTGGATTCATCAACCAGGAGAATGAAGAGCGGTACTATCCGCTCAACAATATCCGGCCCGGTCAGTCACACTATGAAGTGATCGACTCGATGCTGTCGGAATATGCGGTTCTGGGTTTTGAATACGGCTATTCACTGGCCGAACCCAACGCGTTGACCCTCTGGGAGGCGCAGTTCGGCGACTTCGCCAACGGCGCGCAAATCATGTTCGACCAGTTCATCAGCTCGGGCGAAAGTAAATGGCTGCGCATGTCTGGTTTGGTTTGTTTGCTTCCGCATGGCTTTGAAGGTCAGGGCCCGGAACACAGCTCGGCGCGACTGGAACGGTTCCTGCAGATGTGCGGCCAGGACAACTGGATCGTGGCGAACTGCACGACGCCTGCGAACTATTTCCACATCTTGCGTCGGCAGCTACACCGGACCTTCCGTAAGCCGCTGATCCTGGTGACACCCAAGTCGCTGCTGCGCCACAAGCTGGCTGTCAGTACGGCTGAGGAATTCACCACCGGCTCCAGCTTCCACCGCGTGTTGTGGGACGATGCGCAGCATGGCAATTCGGATACCAAGTTGGTCAAAGACGACAAGATCAAGCGGGTCGTGATGTGCTCGGGCAAGGTTTACTATGACCTTTTGGAGGAGCGTGACGCGCGTGGGATCGACGATGTCTACCTGATGCGAATTGAACAATTCTATCCGTTCCCTGCGCATTCTTTGATCAATGAGCTTGAGCGTTTCAAAGGCGCCGAAATGATCTGGTGTCAGGAAGAACCCAAGAACCAGGGGGCTTGGACCTTCATCGAACCCAATATCGAATGGGTCCTTACCCGCATCAAAGCGAAACATACACGGCCTCGCTATGTCGGCCGCGCCACATCGGCTTCGCCCGCGACGGGTCTGGCCAGCCAACACAAAGCCCAACAACAAGCGCTGGTGAACGAAGCGCTGAGCATTGAAGGAAAGTAAACGATGACGATTGAAGTTCGTGTTCCCACGCTTGGCGAGTCGGTAACCGAAGCCACAGTTGCGACATGGTTCAAGAAACCAGGCGACGCGGTCGCTGTGGATGAGATGCTCTGTGAGCTTGAAACAGACAAGGTCACCGTCGAAGTCCCCGCCCCCGCCGCCGGTGTGATGGGTGAGATCGTTGCGGCCGAAGGCCAGACGGTTGGCGTCGATGCGTTGCTGGCGACCATCGCAGATGGTGACAGCGCAGCGGCTGCCCCTGCGGCCGCGGCGCCGGCCCCTGCAGCAGCGCCCGCGGCGTCAGCGGGCAGTGTCGACGTGATGGTGCCAACACTGGGCGAGTCCGTGACCGAGGCAACCGTGTCAACTTGGTTCAAACAGGTTGGCGACAGCGTCGCTCAGGACGAAATGCTATGCGAGTTGGAAACCGATAAAGTCTCGGTCGAGGTACCTGCCCCCGCAGCGGGTGTTCTGGCAGAAATTGCAGCTCCCGAAGGTACAACTGTAGATGCCTCAGCGAAACTGGCGGTGATATCGGGTGCGGCGGCTGGTGCGGCTCCGGCGGCTGCCGCAGCAGCAACGGCCCCCACAGCAGCCAGCACAGGCAAAGACGTGGCCAATGCCCCCTCTGCTGAGAAAGCCATGGCCGAGGCAGGCATGTCCGCTGATCAGGTCACCGGGACTGGTCGTGATGGCCGGATTATGAAAGACGATGTGGCACGTGCCGTTGCAACCGCTGCTGCCCCGGCCCCCGCACCTGCGGCAGCGCCTGCTCCGGCCCCGCGCGCTCCGGTTGCGGCCAGCGACGCTGCGCGCGAGGAACGGGTCAAAATGACCCGCTTGCGTCAGACCATCGCAAAGCGCCTGAAAGACAGCCAGAACACCGCAGCGATGCTGACCACCTATAACGAGGTCGACATGACCGAGGTGATGGCCCTGCGCAGCCAGTACAAGGACCAGTTCGAAAAGAAACATGGCGTCCGTTTGGGCTTTATGTCCTTCTTCACCAAGGCCTGCTGCCACGCGTTGAAAGAAGTGCCCGAGGTGAATGCCGAGATCGACGGTACCGACATCGTCTACAAGAACTTCGTCCATATGGGTGTAGCCGCTGGTACACCGACAGGACTGGTGGTTCCGGTTATCCGCGATGCCGACAGCATGTCCTTTGCCGCGATCGAAAAGGCGATTGCCGAAAAAGGTAAACGCGCCCGTGACGGCAAGCTGAGCATGGAAGAGATGCAAGGCGGCACCTTCACCATCTCAAACGGCGGTGTCTACGGCTCGTTGATGTCCTCGCCGATCCTGAACCCGCCGCAATCGGGCATACTTGGCATGCACAAGATTCAGGACCGCCCGATGGCGATCAACGGTCAAGTGGTGATCCGCCCGATGATGTATCTGGCGCTGTCCTATGACCACCGGATCGTCGACGGCAAAGGCGCGGTAACCTTCTTGGTTCGCGTGAAAGAAGCGCTTGAAGACCCCCGCCGCCTGCTTATGGATCTGTAACCATGGCAACGCATATTCTCTGGCAGGCCGATGTCGCAGATTTCGATGTCTGGCTAAAGGTGTTCCGCGAGGATCAAAAAATGAGAGAGGCCGCGGGTATCCGCGACCTCCACATCTGGCGTGACCCCAATTTGAAAGATCATGCGGTGGCCTTGTTTGAAGTCACCGACCTTGAACGCGCACAGAGTTTCATCGAGTCCGAAGAATTGGCCATGCATCACGAACGCGGCGGCGTGGCCCATATTCAGGTCAAGATACTGACACCCGTTTGAATGCGACTGCCACTGGACATAGACCCCAAGTATGGCCCGGGCACGACGACGCCGGGCAACACAACAAAAGTTTCTCAAGCGTGACCCCTGAACTCACAGCCCTGACATTGGCCGCACTTTTGCAGGTTGTTCAGTATGTGGTGATGGCAGTCCCCGCAAATTTGGAACTCGGACCCGGCAAGACCACGTCTGCTCGCGACCGAAGCCGGTTGGGCGGCGGGTTAGAAGATCAGCTTTCGGAAAAAACAGCGCGTCTGTACCGCGCGTTGAACAATCACTTCGAAGGGCTGATCCTGTTCGCTATCGCCTGTGTCGTCGTCACACTCAGCGGATCAACCGGTGGCTTCACGACCACCTGCGCGTATATCTATCTGACTGCGCGCGTCCTGTATGTGCCAGCGTATTACTATGGCCTCAGACCCTGGCGCACACTGATCTGGTTGGTCGGATTTCTGGCCACAACCCTCATGCTTTTGGCGGTGTTATTGTGACCCCGCTGTTGTACAAATTGTTCATAGGCCCAAACCCTGTGACAGCCCGACTTCTCAAGGAGATCCCTCATGGCAAACTATGACGTCATCGTAATCGGAGCAGGCCCCGGCGGCTATGTCTGCGCCATCCGCTGCGCCCAGTTGGGCCTGAAAACCGCCGTGGTCGAAGGACGTGAGACGCTGGGTGGCACCTGCCTGAACGTGGGCTGCATCCCATCCAAAGCGCTTCTGCATGCCAGTCATCAATTGCACGAGGCCGAACATAACTTTGCCAAGATGGGTCTGAAAGGCAAAAGCCCCTCGGTCGATTGGAAGCAGATGCAGGCCTACAAAGAAGAGACAATTGAAGGCAATACCAAGGGCATCGAGTTCCTGTTTAAGAAGAACAAGATCGACTGGCTGAAAGGCTGGGGCTCGATCCCGGCTGCCGGCCAGGTTAAGGTGGGTGACGAATTGCACGAAGCCAAGAATATCATTATCGCTTCGGGCTCGGAACCGGCTTCGCTGCCTGGCGTCGAAGTGGATGAAAAGGTTGTTGTGACCTCGACCGGTGCGCTGTCTTTGGGCAAAATCCCCAAGAAAATGGTCGTGATCGGCGCGGGTGTAATCGGCCTGGAACTGGGCTCGGTCTATCAGCGTTTGGGGGCTGAGGTCACGGTAATTGAATTCCTCGATGTGATCACTCCGGGCATGGACCCCGAGGTGCAGAAAACCTTCCAACGTATCCTGAAGAAGCAGGGTCTGAAATTCGTGATGGGGGCCGCAGTTCAGAAAACCGAGGCCACTAAGACAAAAGCCAAAGTCACGTACAAACTGCGTAAAGATGACAGCGAACATGTGATCGACGCAGACGCCGTGCTGGTTGCCACCGGGCGCAAGCCGTTCTCAGACGGTCTGGGACTGGATGCTCTGGGCGTCGAAATGACACCGCGTGGTCAGATAAAGGTCGGTGCCGACTGGCAGACCAACGTGCCCGGTATTTATGCCATCGGCGACGTGACCGAAGGCCCAATGCTGGCGCATAAGGCCGAGGATGAGGGCATGGCCGCAGCCGAACAGGTCGCGGGCAAGCATGGTCATGTCAACTATGGCGTCATTCCGGGTGTGATCTACACCTGGCCCGAGGTCGCCAATGTTGGCGAGACCGAAGAGACGCTGAAAGAACAGGGCCGTGCCTACAAAGTTGGCAAGTTCATGTTCATGGGCAACGGTCGCGCCAAGGCGAACTTTGCCGCCGATGGGTTCGTCAAGATTCTGGCCGATAAGGAAACTGATCGTATTCTCGGCGCACATATCATCGGCCCGGCCGCAGGTGATCTGATCCATGAGGTCTGCGTGGCGATGGAGTTTGGTGCCTCTGCCGAGGACCTCGCCCTGACCTGCCACGCCCACCCGACCTATTCCGAAGCCGTGCGCGAGGCTGCACTGGCCTGCGGTGACGGACCAATCCACAGCTAACGCTCATGACCCCAGCCGCGATCAGCGCGCTGGGGTCAGCCACGCCTCCAGATATGTTTCCAGCCGATCTGTAAATGTCGTCGCAGAATGCAGCGCGCAGAATCTCAGAGACATGGCCTGAATCGCAAAAGCCTGCACGCCCTCGGCCAATAGCTCTGATGGCACATCCTTGCGCATCTCGGTTGCATCAAGCCACATCATCACCACGCGGAAATACCGCTCAAAGCAATAGGCGATGGGCCCGATTTCAGCGATAGCGGTTGCACCTGAATATCGGATCAAAAGATCGAAGACATACCTCTCGGACGTCATGAAACTGTGAACCGGTTCAAGGGCGGTGATGATCTCGGCGACGGTTCCTGGCTTTGGCCCGTTGTCAGCCTGATCCAGACAGGCATTCAATTTGTCCGCGATCATGATCTCCATCAACGCATCTTTGTCGCGGAAATGGGCGAAGAACGTGCCTTTGGCAACGCCAGCCAGTTGCACCACCTCCTCGACCCTTAAGGCCTCGTATCCGTTTTTCTGAATCAACTCTTCCGATGCTGCCATCAGGCGGGCGCGGGTTTTCAGTGTGCGTTTCTGAACTGTCTTTTGCATGAGCCCAGATTGCATATTTTTTGACCGCGGTCAAATTTATTATTGACCGTAGTCATTTTTTGATTCTATAAGATGACCGTGGTCATTTTTTAGGAGAAACCCAATGCAACCGAAGAAAATCCTGATCCTGGACGGGCACCCTGGTGGAAACAGCCTGTCGCGCACCTTTGCGCAGACATATGGCGATGCGGCACGCCAGAATGGCCATGACGTGCGCGTCGTTCACCTAAGCGATCTTCAGTTTGACCTGGATTTCGGTCAGGGCAATTACCATGATTTCAAACCCCTCGAACCCGAACTGGAACAGGTTCTGCAAGATATTGAGTGGAGCAATCATCTGGTCCTGACTGCGCCTATGTGGTGGGGTGGATTGCCTGCGAAACTGAAAGGGCTGATCGACCGGATGTTCATCCCGGGGCGCACTTTCGACACGCGCAACACGACGAAACTCGGTTTTCCAGCCCCGATGCTGACCGGGCGCACTGCGCGCGTGATCCTGACCTCAGACACGCCCGGCTGGTTCATGCGCTTGATCTATCGCCAAGCGCTCATCCGTCAGGTGCGTGATCAGATATTGGGGTTTGTCGGCTTCAAACCAACGAAGTTCACTTATTTCGCAGGTGCCAGCTATCCAAAAGCCGGCAGCGTCGAGCGCTGGATCTCGAAGGTTGAAAAAATTGGGGCGGCGGCGGTTTGATCGCTATGCCTACCACATCGTTTTGGCGGCGCGCGGAGCCCATTCCTGGTCATAGCGTGCGCCACCCTCCTCACCGTCCGACGCTTCGGCAAGGATCTCTCCCACCGTTGGGAGGCCTTGGGATTCATCATCGCTTGACCAAGTTTTAGCCCGCATCAGCGCACGGGCGCATTGCGTGTAGATTTCCTGGATGTCAATCACGATAACGGTCGCTGGGCGTTTGCCATGCTTTTCGAACCGCACGCGCAAGTTCTCATCAGCCGTCAACCGTGCCGATCCGTTCAAACGAACCACATTGTTTGAACCCGGCACAAAAAACATCAACGACACGCGCGGGTCTCGCACGATATTGCGCAGCGAATCCAAGCGGTTGTTTCCTCGCCAATCCGGCAGGGCCAGCGTAGCGGGATCCAGTTCCAGAACCACCGGGCCATCGTCACCGCGCGGGCTGCCATCTACGCCTTCCGGGCCAACCGTACTCAGAACGCATAGTCGGGACGCCATAATCCACTTACGATAAAGCGGCGTAAGCTGTCGCACCACCTTACGCAAAGATGGCGCGCCCGGTGTGCCGTAGAGCCCTTCTAGCGTGCTTAGATCGTCAATGAACTGCATCCGGATCAAACCCCACTTCTTGCATCAGCGCGTCAGAACGTGTTTCGATTACGTTTTCTAGACGTTCCAGAAATTCTTCGCGTTCTACACCGGGCTCAATGGGTTCAAGGAAGTCTACAATCGCAAGGCCCGGCTTGCGCATGAGACCCGTACGCGGCCAAAACACGCCCGCATTTGTCGCCACAGGGACACAGGGAAAACCCAACCCTTCGTACAAAACGGCAGTGCCAACTTTGTAAGGTTTCTTGGCCCCCGGTGCGACGCGGGTGCCTTGCGGATAGATGACCAGCTGACCGGGTTCGGTGAATTCTTTAGCGACGTCCTTGACCATCTTGGCAACGGCAGCGCCCTTCTTGCCCCGGTTCACGGGAATACAGCCCAGACGGCGCGCATACATCCCGATGATCGGGGTCCACAACAGCTCTCGCTTCATGATGAACTTGCCATGCGGGATAGCGTTGAAGATCATAATGATATCGAGAAAGGATTGATGCTTGGCACCGATTACAACCTCACCTGTCGGCGGTGTACCGCGTACTTCGCTGCGAATACCCACCATCCAGCGCGCCAGCCACAATGTGCTGCGCGCATAGGTTTTGCAGGCCCTTGATGCCCCCCGTTTTGCAAAAATCGCATAGGGCAAAAACACGATACCAAGGATCAACATCCAAAGGTAGATCACGAACATAAAGACCAACGAGCGGAGCCATTGAACAGCCTTGGACATCAGGAAAGCTCCTTCAACTTGCGGCGCGCAGCGGTCCAAGTCGCGAAGAAAGCGACAACGGCACCCAGAATTGGGATCACCACCGGCAGCGCCCAATCCGTCCCCTGAAATCCGACGCCGGACAAGAACCCTCCGGCATCCGAGGCTTCGGGCAATAGCAGAACACCGATCATGCCCAGCATTGTGCCCACCGCCGCACCGAACAGCGCACGATAGGTGAACCGACGCACAAAAGCGCCCGCGATGAACCGGTCGCGCGCACCGACCTGACGCAACACCTCGATGATCTGCGCATTCGCCGCCAGAGAGGCATTGGCCGCTAACGTGATCATGGCAGCTGTTGCGCCTCCGATCAGCAGGATCGAAATCCACCCAAGCCGTCGCAGTGACATGGCCGCGTCTACCAAAGGTTCGCGCCATCGTGTGTGGTCGTCCAGTACAGCACCCGGCACTTCGGCCCCCAAACGCAGGCGCAGGCCAGCAACATCCAAACCCGGTTCACCTTCGACAATCTCGATCAGCTGCGGTATGGGCAACGTATCCAGCGGCAAGTCCGGTCCAAACCAGGGCGACAGCAACACCGCCTGTTCTTCAACAGTCAGCGCACGGGCTGATGCCACACCCGGTGTCTGGTTCAGAACGGTCAGAGCGGCCTCAGTCTGGGCAGCCAGTTGTTCAGCAGGGGCGTTGATCCGCAACGTTGCCGCCCCGGCCAGTTCCGAGGCCCAGCGATCCGCGATCCGGCCCGAGGCCAGAGACAAGGCCAACGCAAAAACCGTCAGAAAGGCCATCGCGCCAGAAACGAACAATGTCAGATGAGCGGTATAACCAGTTGGCGGTACCACCCGATCGGCGCGGCTGTCGCGGCGCAGCAGATTTCGGATGTCACCCTTGCTCATAGATCTGCCCCCGCCAGCTGCAACCGGCGTTGCGAAATTCGCAGAACGCGGGCCTGGACCTGACTTTTTGCGGCGCGGATCAGACTTAGATCATGGGTTGCGATCAGGACGGTTTTGCCCATTTTGTTCAACTCGACCAGCAAGCGCAACAGACGCTGCGACATCTCCCAATCCACATTTCCCGTGGGTTCGTCCGCCAATACAACATCGGGTGACAGGATCAGGGCACGCGCCAGTGCGGCACGTTGGCGTTCACCTCCCGACAGTTCGGGCGGATGTGCGTCTAGCCGCGAACCTAAACCGACCCATCCCAGCAATTCTGACAGATTGCTTTGTTCCTCGGCCTCGGCGCGGCCCGAAACCATCAAGGGCAAGGCCACGTTTTCTGCCAGCGTCATGTGATCAAGGAACTGACAATCCTGATGTACAACACCGATCCGGCGGCGCAGCAACGCCATCTCATCACGGTCTAAGGCTGAAACATCCTGCTCAAAGGCGCTCAGACGCCCCGACGTTGGCAACAACGCACCATAGCACAGCTTTAGAAAAGTGGTTTTGCCCGCCCCGGATGGACCCGTCAGAAAATGAAACGAGCCCGGCTGCAATTGCACCGAGACGTCGCTCAGCAATTCGCCGCCACCATAGGTGTAGCTGACATTCTCCAGCTCGATCACACGTGTCCCCTTTATTATGCTGCTCTTCTTGCCCGAGCGCGAATGTGGTTTCAATGCCTGTACCGAGTCCAATTGGTGACACTTGGACCCTGAAACCGAAATCGCGCTTTGCTGTTGGGTCTTAACGGAATAATATGCCTGAAAAAACTATTATCCGCCGAATTGCCGGCCGGGGAGGCAGCATGCGTCTTACATGTCCGAATTGCAGTGCCCAATATGAGGTGCCAGACGAGGTCATCCCCGAAGAAGGCCGCGATGTACAATGTTCGGCCTGTGATCAGACATGGTTTCAGGCGAAATACCCCGCCGATGAAACAGCTGGGGTGGAAACCACCGAACTGAAGGCCAAGCTGTCTGAGCTCGAGACGTCAACACCTGAGGAGGAAGACGACACAGGCAGTGACAGGTCTCCGGTCGAGGAAGCTTTTTCCGACCAGGAGACGGAAGTGGCCACGACTGAAACCAACACGTCCGGAAATATTGACCCCTCTGTCGCCGATATTCTTCAGGAAGAGGCCGCACGAGAATCCGAACTCAGGGCGCAGGAAGGCAGCAGCCTTGAAACGCAGCCTGATCTCGCATTGGATGTCGCACCAATTCCAAAGGTCGAACCCAAAACGCCAACCGCGTCAGAAACATCCGAAGATGCCGGTCAGAAAGAGGCGTTGCCGGATGTCGAGACCATCAACTCCAGCATGTTGGCCGAAGACCCGGATGCCGCGCAACCAGCACGCAAATCCGGTGGCTTTGTACGCGGGTTTGCATTGGTTCTGATCATCGCGGTGATCCTATATCTGATCTACGGCAATGCGCAGCAAATCAGCGAAGTCGTCCCACAGGCCGATCCAGTGCTGAAACCCTACGTATCGCTGATCGATCAGGCGCGTATCTGGCTTGAGGCACAGGCCGGATCAGGCGCATCACAGGACTGACGGCCTCAGAACCGTTCCAGCAGCCGTTTCAGGTATTCCAACTCAATCGTAGGCCGGTCGGTTTCTCCGGTCCGTCGGCGGATTTCATCCAGCAGCTCACGCGCGCGGCGGTAAACATCTTCGCCTTGCAACAGATTGTCATCCGTCGAGATGGACCCCGCAGCGCCGGGGTTTCGACCCAGTGGATCACGGTTATTCGCTTGGGCCTCGCCTTCCTGCGCACCTTGACCGGATTGGTTTTGCTGGTTCTCGGCCAACGCCTCACCAAGTGAGCGCATGCCTTCGCGCAGGGCTTCCATCGCTTCGGATTGACGATCTATCGCCTCGGCCAGATCGTCGCCGCGCAGGGCCTGTTCGGCCTCATCCATGGCCCGACCCGCACGGCCCAGCGCATCGCGGGCAGCTTCGCCCTCCTGCGTGCCGGCACCCGGCAGGCCCTGTTCCTGACGCCGCAATTCATCGCGCAGCGCCTGTTGACGATCCGCCAGACTTCCCTGACCGGATTGGCCTTCACCAGCCTGATCCGAATCCTGCCCCTGACCGCCCTGCCCTTCGTGGCTTTGACCCCGACCCTGACCACCATTGCGACCTTCATTGCCCAGGCTTTCACCGGCCTGCCCGCCCGGGTTGAATTGTTCCTGCAAATCGCGGAAGGCCTGATCGCTCAGACCTTGTTGTTCGCGCAATGTCTCGGCTAGACCTTCCATGGCCTGTTGCCCCTCGGACTGGCCACCTTGACCCTGACCTTGGGTAACACGCATGTTTTCCATCATCTGCTGAAACTCTTCCAGCGCCTGCTGGGCTTCGGCCATGCGGCCCTGTTCCATCAGTTCTTGAATGCGGTCCATCATGGCCTGCAGATCATCCTGCGACATCTGCAGCGACTCGCCATTTTGCCCAGACTGACGTTCACCATCTTCGCCATTCTGTTGCGCCAGACGCTGCAACTGTTGCAGATAGTCCTGCGTCGCCTCGCGCAGCTCCTGCATCAACTCTGCAATCTCTTCTTCGCTCGCACCATTTTGCATCGCCTCGCTTAGGCGTTCCTGCGCGCGGCGCATCCGCTCAAGTGCGTCGGCCAGGGTGCCGTCTTCGATCAGCACCGCCAGATCCCACAGGGCTTGCGCGATTTCTTCCTGCTGAGGCTGCTTCAACCCGTACTGATTAAAGGTCTCCAACCGACGTAATAACACGCGCAGTCGCAGATAGGCCGTATCCGAGCGGAACAGACCCTCGGGCTGATGCGAAACTGCCCGCAACACCTGAGCGACCCGTGCGCCGTTCTCGCGCGACCAAAGCAGATCGCGCCGTTGTTCGATCACAGCAGCCGCAAGCGGATCAAAGAACCGGCGCGCAGGCAAGAGGGTCAGATAGGGTTGCGATTCCGATTGCTGATCCGCCGCATCGCGCGCCATCAGCGTTATCCGCACCGGCAGATGCGCCCATGGATGCTGCGAGAAGTCTTCAATCAAGTCTTCGGTAAAATCAGCCCGGTCGCCGGTGATGGGCATGGGCAATTCAATCTCGATCACCTCGCGCGGCTCAGGTTCGGTGGTCAAACCATACCGGCGATCTACGGCGTCCAGATCAAGTTCGATCAGGGCAGAGCCAGAGACAACGCCATAGTCGTCACTGGATTGAAACGGCAGCTTCATCTGCCCGCCCGCTTCGGCCTCGGCCCGACCTGCCACGTCAATGGTCGGAGGGGCATCGCCAATCACGTCAACAACCCAATCCCGGCCTGCAGGTCCTTCGATCCGCAATTGCCCCGATTGAGTGACAACAAAATCCTGTTCTGGTTCAGTGGCAGCTTCGGTTCCAGTGACCGAACTTGTTTCGGTCAGGCTGTGGGCACCAACCTCACCATAAAACCTCAAAGTCACACTACTGCCCGCAGGCACCGACAGAGCGGGCTCGGATTGATCGGCAAGATAGAGTGTCGGCAGGCCGGTATAGCGCGGTGGCTCAACCCAGCCCTCCCAGGTTGGTCCCTGCCCCGCGACCGCCGTTCCCGGCGTCATCTCGGCGACGGAGCCAATGCGCCATAGCGATCCGAACAGCATGGCGACAACCAAAGCCAATAGCGCGGCATAGCGCAGGGCGTATGGATCGCGCGAAGCAAGGCGCAGATCAGGTTGCACTGCCTCGGCCTGAGAAACGCGCTGCGCCATCCGTGCCTTGTGTGCCTGCCACAAAGCAACTGAATCCGCATCCGTCGCCCCAATGGCCTGGTCATCGATCAACGCCTGAATAGGGCGACCGGGCAAAGCCTCATCCAAGCGCACAAGCGCCTCAGAGCGCGTCGGCCGATGGAATCGCCGAATCCCAACAGCTGCAGCCACGCTCAGCGCGATCAGGCTGACTGCACCTGCGGCCCAGACAAATTCAACGCGCACCTGATCCTGAAGGCCCAGCATCAAAGCAGCCAGAACAGCCATCAAAATCGAGAAAAACGGCCAGAATGCGCGCAAAACCTGCTCGGCCAGCATCCCCGCATGGGTCAGCCAGAGCGAACGTTTTGGGATCGGCAGTTTCACTTTATCGCGCAATGCGGGCCTCCTGATCGGGCCCTTACGCTGATTGCGTCAAAGCCACGTAGGTATGGTATCGCGGTTTATGATTTCGTCAAAGCTTGGGCGTTCACGAATAACTGCAAATTGATCCTCATGCACCAGAACCTCGGGGATCAACGGCCGCGTGTTGTATTCACTAGACATCACCGCGCCATAAGCACCGGCACTGCGGAACGCCACCAGATCACCCGCATCGAGCGGCGGCATGTTGCGCTGTTTGGCAAAAGTATCGCCGCTTTCGCAGACCGGGCCCACGATGTCATAGGGTTGTTGTTCAACGCCAGGCACAGGTTCCTGAACAGCAATAATGTCGTGATACGCCTCGTACATTGCCGGGCGGATAAGATCATTCATTGCGCCATCAAGGATCAGAAAATCTCGACCCTCGCCGGATTTCACATAGATCACCTTGCTCACCATCAACCCGGCATTGCCCGCGATCAGACGGCCAGGTTCGATCTCGATTTCACAATCCAAATGTCCCAGCGTCTTCTTGATCAGCGCACCATATTCGACAGGCAGCGGCGGCGCATCGTTCGAGCGCGCATATGGAATGCCCAAACCGCCCCCTAGATCAAGGCGGCGGATATTGTGCCCCTCGGCCCGCAACTGTTCGGTCAGTTCAGCGACCTTGGTATAGGCAAGCTCAAACGGCTCCAGTTCGGTCAATTGTGATCCGATATGAACGTCAATCCCAATCACCTCGAGCCCCGGTAGGCTGGCGGCCAGCGCATAAACCTCGGATGCGCGCGAGATCGGAATGCCAAATTTATTTTCGGACTTACCTGTCGCAATCTTGGCATGAGTCTTCGCATCCACATCCGGGTTCACCCGGATTGTGATCGGCGCAACCATCCCCAGCTCTGCCGCAACCGCGCTGATCACCTTCAGCTCGGGTTCGGATTCCACGTTGAACTGACGGATACCGCCGGTCAGGGCAGTCCGGATCTCATCTGCCGTTTTGCCGACGCCCGAAAACACGATCTTGTCACCCGGAACACCTGCTGCTTTGGCGCGCAAGTACTCACCGCCCGAAACAACATCCATCCCAGCGCCTGCCTGTGCCAATGTCTTCAGGATGGCCTGATTGCTGGCCGCTTTCATCGCGTAGCAAACAAGGTGATCGGTTCCCTCAAGCGCATCATCAAACAGCTTGAAATGACGCAGCAAGGTGGCTGTTGAGTAGACATAGAACGGGGTTCCGACCGCGGCAGCGATTTCGGAGACAGGGACATCCTCGGCGAAAAGCGCGCCGTCGCGGTAGAGAAAGTGATCCATATCTGCGCGCTTAGACCAAAACGGCCCCCCGGTTCAATGGATTCGGGTGCTCAAGAGCCCCGCGCGGCCATTTAGAACTCTGTCGAGACCCCGGCACGTGCATAGCCGGATACAGAAATGCCGGACTGTTTTGGCTCTGGCTTAGGATCAGGGCGCGACGCAGATGTGGATTCGCACGCCGCCAAAACGGCAAGCGTTAGAACTAGGCCGATGGTTCGCATATGCCGTTCTCCTCAGGCTAGGTGCTAACGGTGTTGGGTTTCGGATCAGACACCCAGATAAAGGCCAAGGCCGCCTTTGCGTAGGCCAACGCCTCCGCCAACATGTGTCCCACTGGATCCGACGCCAACACCCAGGCTGGCGGTCGGCTGAACAGGTTCGCCATCGGCACCACAGGCTGCCAAGGCAAAACCGGTCAAGATCAGCAGAATGACCCGAAACATACGCATCATACCAACGCCTTCCATCGTTTGATCTGAGCCCGCACCTGATCAGGCGCAGTCCCTCCATAAGATTGGCGCGAGTTTACCGAGTTTTCAACGGTGAGGACAGAATAGACGTCATCGGTGATATCATCGTGGACCGATTGCATGTCTTCCAACGACAGATCCGGCAGGTCGCTGCCCTTGCTTTCGGCCATGGCAACCAGCGACCCGGTCACATGGTGCGCATCGCGGAACGGCAGGCCCAGCACCCGGACCAGCCAGTCGGCTAGATCGGTCGCGGTCGAAAAACCAGACCCCGCAGCGGCAGCAAGGCTATCGCGGTTGGCGTTCATATCCTTGACCATGCCTTCCATCGCGGCCAGCGCGAGCATCCAGTTGTCGGCGGCGTCAAAGACCTGTTCCTTGTCTTCCTGCATGTCCTTGGAATAGGCCAGCGGCAGGCCCTTCATCACCATCATCAGCGCAGTGTTCGCACCAAAGATGCGGCCAACTTTGGCGCGGATCAGCTCCGCCGCGTCGGGGTTTTTCTTCTGCGGCATGATCGACGAGCCGGTCGAGAATCGGTCGGACAGCGTCACAAACCGGAATTGGGCCGAGGACCAGATCACCAGTTCTTCGGCAAAGCGCGACAGGTGAACGGCGCAGATCGAGGCAGTGGACAGGAACTCTAGCGCGAAGTCGCGGTCGCTGACCGCATCCAGCGAGTTCGCGGCAGGGCAGTCAAAGCCTAGCGCTTCGGCCGTCATGTACCGGTCGATTGGGAAAGATGTCCCGGCCAGCGCAGCGGCCCCCAGCGGGGATTCGTTCATCCGGGCGCGCGCGTCACGCACGCGGGACAGGTCGCGACCAAACATCTCGACATAGGCCATCATGTGGTGGCCCCATGTTACCGGCTGCGCGGTTTGCAAATGGGTAAAGCCCGGCATGACCCAATCCGCCCCGGCCTCGGCCTGCGCCAAAAGCGCGCGGATCAGAGCCAGAATGCCGGTTTCTGCCGTATCCAACTGATCGCGGACCCAGAGTTTGAAATCGGTCGCCACCTGATCATTGCGCGACCGACCCGTGTGCAGACGGCCTGCGGGTTCACCGATCACCTCTTTCAGGCGCGCTTCGACATTCATGTGGATGTCTTCCAGCGCGGTCGAGAACTGAAAGTCTCCGTTTTGGATTTCTGACAAAACGGTGAGCAGCCCTTCCCGAATAGCCTGCGCGTCACTATCACTAATAACGCCTGTGGCGGCCAACATGGCGGCATGGGCGCGCGAGCCTGCGATGTCCTGGGCTGCCATCCGCTGATCGAACCCGATCGAGGCATTGATTGCCTCCATGATCGCGTTTGGACCGGCGGCGAAGCGGCCGCCCCACATCTGGTTCGAGGATTGATCGGTCATGAAAGAAAACCCGGAGTTGATATGCGCCTGTTACGTCTGATCCCCCTTTATATGGCCCTAGCGCTGGGTGCAAACGCCGCTTTGGCAACCGATGCCGAGACATTGGGGCCGCTGCGCGAGGACAGCCTGAAGCGACTGATCCTGCACAAAGAGCCCAAACCGGTTGAAGCGGTTGAATTTGAGTTGGAAGATGATGGCGGCACGGCGTCTCTGGAGGACTATAAGGGCAAATACATCCTCCTGAACTTCTGGGCCACCTGGTGTGCCCCGTGCCGCAAGGAGATGCCCCAGATCGCTGAACTTCAAGAAGAGTTCGGCGGCGACAGGTTCGAGGTGCTGACGTTGGCCACCGGGCGCAACTCACCCGCCGGGATCAAAAAGTTCTTTGACGAGAACGGGATCGACAACCTGCCTCGCCATCAGGACCCCAAACAGGCCGTGGCGCGTGAGATGGGCGTGATTGGCCTGCCGATCACCGTGATACTTGATCCGGACGGCAATGAGATCGCGCGACTGATTGGTGATGCCGAATGGAACTCGGATAGCGCGAAGGCGATTATCTCGGCTCTCGTCAACGCTGAAAGCTGAGAAATTCTGCTCTAAACCGTTAGAATCATGATACTCTCTTGCCGTTTAATCAGGAGAGTATTTTATGAAGAGTATCGTAACACTTGCCGCTGCTACCTTTATTGCACTGGCGGCGGCGGTGGCAGCCGACGCCAAGGACATCAAAAAGCAGAAGCAATTCCTTGATGCAGTTGCTGGCAAAACGCTGACTGGGAACGGGGCGACCCTGGTCATTTCGGCCGACGGAAAACTGTCTGGTAAACTGGACGACGGTCGAAACGTTGCCGGGGCCTGGGTTTGGAACAAACGGTTCTGGTGCCGCAATCTGGTGGTTGGAAGCGATACGTTGCCGCAAGATTGCCAGACCGTTTCGCTGGACGGCAATCAGGTGACGTTCACCCGCAACAAAGGCAAGGGTGACTCTGGCGGGACTTACACGATCAGCAACTGATATAATTTTGACCCGATCGAGTTCTCGAGGGGCGCAACCACTGCGGCTGCGCCCCTTTGCCATTCCGCCTTACGCCACGCCACCTTTGACAGCTGCAAAGGCCGGCTGCACTCTGGCCGCGGGAGGGCCAAATGCCGCTGGAAATTCTTCTGGTGCTGGTGGTCGGAGGAATCGCTGGTGTCACGCTGTTGCTGCACCTGACAGGCCGATCGCAATTGCGCGCGCTGACACAGGACAACACGCTTCAGGAATGGCTGCGCCATTTCCCGGACGATGACGTGATCGATCTGACAATCGCCCACGATGGCCACACTGCCCTGATCCGAACCACAAACAGCCCTGGTCTGATCTGGTCCTTTGGCACGGATACCGTCGCGCGGCACCTACTGGATTATGACCTGCTGGACCATCCCGACGGGTTCGAAATCCAGTTTCACGACTTTGCCACACCCAGATGCCTTGTTCGTCTGGACGAATTCGAACGCAGCCATTGGCGTAACCTGATGGAACCCACATGACAGACCAGATTACCTTTCCCGACGCCGTCCAATGGGCCGTTCCCTTTTTCATCGCCGCGATTCTGGCCGAATTCCTTTGGATCGCTGTCAAAGGCCGGGGTGGCCGATATGAGACACGGGACGCGGTGACCTCATTGATTATGGGGGCCGGAAACATCGCCTCGGGATTTCTGCTGGGGTTCATCGCCTATGCGTTCTTTATGTGGCTGTGGCAGATCACGCCGCTCGATCTGGGTAGCTCGATCCCGGTGATCATCCTGTGCTTTGTGCTGGATGACCTGCGGTACTACTGGGTGCACCGGTTCGGTCATCGTATCCGCTGGGTCTGGGCCAGCCATGTGAACCACCACAGTTCACAGCACTACAACCTGACCACTGCATTGCGGCAGACATGGACCTACACTTTTACCTTCATGATGGTCGTTCGCGCACCACTGATCCTGCTCGGCTTTCACCCGGCCATGGTCCTGTTTGTCGGCGGGTTGAACCTGATCTACCAGTTCTGGATCCATACCGAAGCCATCGGCAAAATGCCCCGCTGGTTCGAGGCTGTGATGAACACCCCCAGTCACCACCGGGCCCATCACGGCCGCAACGCGCGCTATCTGGATTGCAACTATGCAGGTGTTTTCATCATCTGGGACAAGATGTTCGGCACCTTTGTACCCGAACAAGAGGATGAGCGGGTCGACTACGGGCTGGTCCACAACATCGGAACCTTCAACCCGTTGCGCGTGGCCTTTCATGAATGGGTTGGCATCTGGCGCGACGCCACACAACCCGGCCTGACTTTGCGCCAAAGGCTGGCCTATTGTTTTGCACCACCCGGCTACAGTCATGATGGCAGCCGCGACAGCTCAGAGCAGATCAAACAAAAGCATCTGGCACGGCACCCCGAAGATCGCGGAACGCCCGGTTTCCAGCATCTTGGCGATGAATTGCCCAATCTGAAGGCAAAACAATTCTGAACTGCGCGTGATCATGCCTGTCTCAGCTTGAAATATCGGTTACGGGTGCCATATGGAGTCCATGGTTTGAGATAACGAGTGACCGGAGACACACCCATGACCCGCTTAACTACCCTTTCGATATTGGTGGGTCTGATGGGTCTGATGCTGGCAATGATCGCCGCGCTTGCCAGCGCTTTGGCCGGTTTGATCGCGTTGGGTTTCCTGATGATGCTGTTGGGCTTTACCGGAGCAGTGATCGGGGCCGCAGCCTCTTTGGCACGCGCCCAACACGCTGCCCGCTGAAACTTCACCCGTTTTAACCGCAGATTCACCTGTTTGCCCTGACACTGGGACCGAAACTCTATTCGGACATGTGCAGGGAACCGGCGCTTATGCGGGACAAGAAACTTGCGGATCTACATGAAGGATCGGACAGCCCGTTAAAATCGGCCATCTCGGCGCGGGATCGATCCGTGGTGAAAATGGCGACCGAAGCGGTGAAGCACAAACAGTGCAAGCTGGCCTTTCAGCCGGTTGTGCAGGCGCATTCGCCCGGCGGCATTGCCTTCTACGAGGGCTACATCCGCGTATTGGACGATACCGGGCGCGTGATCCCGGCGCGAGAGTTCATGCCGCAGTTGGAAAACACACCTCTGGGGCGCGAGCTTGATTGCATCGCGCTGGAACTTGGATTGCAGACACTGGTGCGAAACCCCGGCATACGATTGTCGATTAACATGTCTGCCCGCTCGATCGGGTTTGCGCGCTGGACAAAGGTGCTGGATCGGTTTCTGAAACGCGACGAAAGTATAGGAGAGCGGCTGATCCTTGAAATTTCGGAACAATCCGCCATGCAGGTACCCGAGCTCGTGATCGACCTGATGGATCGCCTGCAGGAACGCGGCATTGCCTTTGCACTGGACGATTTTGGCGCCAGCGACTTTGGCATTCGCCATTTCCGTGAGTTCCTGTTCGATGCGGCAAAGATCGATGGTCAGTTTATCCGAGGTGTCAGCGAACAGCCGGACAATCAGGCTCTGGTGCGCGCATTGATCTCGATCGCGCAGGAATTCGAAATACTGGTGACCGCCGAATCGGTTGAAAATCAGGCTGACGCCGAGTTTCTGCGCAATAGCGGCGTCGACTGTTTGCAAGGTTTTCTGTTTGGCGCGCCCTCAGTCACTCCGCCGTGGAAACAGGAAAAGAAATCCAAAACAGGCTCTTAGGCGGTAATCCGCGCTCGCGCACAGATTGTATCGGTCGCTGAGACAAGCTGCCCGTTGCTGCATATGCAGCATTGCGATATGCCATGAAGTGCTGGAGCGGGGAACTTGGGGCGCTCTTGTTTTGTCAGAGATGCTCTCTGCCACCTGCGCCGTCAGATTTCCCAAAGGACCTTGACGGTAAAGGACTGACTATATGACCAACGTAGTAATCGCATCCGCCGCACGCACGGGCGTCGGCAGCTTTAGCGGTTCGTTTGCGAACACCCCTGCACATGATCTCGGCGCTGCCGTCCTGGAAGCAGTCGTAGAACGCGCCGGAGTAGAAAAAGGCGAAGTAAGCGAAACCATCATGGGTCAGGTTCTGACCGCCGCACAAGGCCAGAACCCCGCCCGCCAAGCACATATCAATGCGGGCCTGCCGCAGGAAAGCGCAGCTTGGGGCATCAACCAGGTCTGCGGCTCGGGCTTGCGCGCTGTGGCTCTGGGTGCGCAGCATATCCAACTGGGTGATGCGGACATCGTCGCCGCCGGTGGCCAGGAAAACATGACCCTGTCGCCCCACGCCGCCGCCCTGCGCGCCGGTCACAAGATGGGCGACATGAAATATATCGACACGATGATCCGCGACGGCTTGTGGGATGCTTTCAACGGCTACCATATGGGTCAAACCGCCGAGAACGTCGCCGAGAAATGGCAGATCAGCCGCGACATGCAGGACGAATTTGCTGTTGCCTCGCAGAACAAGGCGGAAGCTGCGCAAAACGCCGGCAAGTTTGCGGATGAGATCGTGCCCTTCACTATCAAGACCCGCAAGGGTGACATCGTGATGGATAAGGATGAGTACATCCGCCACGGCGCCACCATGGAAGCGATGGCAAAACTGCGCCCAGCTTTCACCAAAGACGGTTCGGTCACCGCCGCCAACGCCTCGGGCCTGAACGACGGCGCGGCGGCGACTCTGCTGATGTCGGCCGAGAACGCCGAGAAGCGCGGGATTGAACCTCTGGCGCGGATCGCATCCTACGCAACCGCCGGTCTGGACCCGTCGATCATGGGCGTTGGCCCGATCTACGCCTCGCGCAAGGCGTTGGAAAAAGCAGGTTGGTCGGTTGACGATCTGGATCTGGTTGAAGCTAACGAAGCCTTTGCCGCGCAGGCCTGTGCTGTGAACAAGGACATGGGTTGGGACCCGTCCATTGTGAACGTCAATGGCGGTGCGATCGCCATCGGCCACCCGATCGGTGCCTCGGGCTGCCGCGTTCTGAACACGTTACTGTTCGAAATGAAACGTCGCGATGCCAAGAAGGGTCTGGCGACCCTGTGCATCGGTGGCGGCATGGGCGTTGCCCTGTGTGTGGAGCGCGACTAAGTGCTTTGACAACCAAATAGAAAAGGGCGTCCCACCGGCGCCCTTTTTTGTTACAATCTATGCATATCCGACACATGCGACAATATCGCCAGACAGAAAGCCCTAAATCTCTACGAAACGATATTGCGCAACAACATCTCTCAGAGTAACAGAATTACCAAGACGACTAAATTTGGAGGATTCCTAAATGGCACGTACAGCACTCGTAACCGGCGGCTCTCGCGGCATCGGCGCAGCAATTTCCAAGGCGCTCAAGGCCGAAGGGTACAATGTTGCGGCCACCTATGCAGGAAATGATGAAGCCGCCGCAAAATTCACCGCGGAAACCGGTATCGCCACCTATAAGTGGAACGTGGCCGACTATGACGAGTCCAAAGCTGGAATCGAAAAAGTCGAAGCCGAAGTTGGCCCGATCGATATCGTTGTGGCCAACGCTGGCATCACCAAAGACGCACCGTTTCACAAGATGACGCCCGAGCAATGGCATCAAGTGATCGACACCAACCTGACCGGCGTGTTCAACACGGTCCACCCTGTCTGGCCCGGCATGCGCGAGCGCAAGTTTGGCCGCGTGATCGTCATCAGCTCGATCAATGGTCAGAAGGGTCAGTTTGCACAGGTGAACTATGCTGCAACCAAGGCGGGTGATCTGGGCATCGTAAAATCGCTGGCTCAGGAAGGCGCCCGTGCGGGCATCACCGCCAACGCGATCTGCCCCGGCTACATTGCCACCGAAATGGTTATGGCCGTGCCAGAGAAAGTTCGTGAATCCATCATCGGCCAGATCCCGGCGGGCCGCTTGGGCGAACCAGAGGAAATCGCACGCTGTGTCGCATTCCTGGCCTCGGACGATTCTCAGTTCATCAATGGCTCGACCATCTCGGCCAACGGTGCTCAGTTCTTCGTCTGATCAGACTCAGTAGCAACAAAAACGGGCCGGTCCTTTTGGACCGGCCCTTCTTTATCCCGTAAGATCACGCGCGCTGTGATCAGCGGGAACCGGTTAACCACGCCCAAAGTTGGTGAATGACTTTGCTGCGTTCTTCATGGGCGCGACGGATCGCATCTTGAACAGACGGGTTGGTCGTCATCTCGATCATGGCATATCCTCCTGGCTAAAGATGAACTTGACTTGCTCTCAACATGGCGCTTGATTTCAAAACGTACAAACGAGAGTTTTCGACAGCTCAGGTAAGTAAATCTTAAGTGAAATGTCCGACCGACTGCCTCCTCTGACCGCTTTGCGCGCCTTTGATGCCGCCGCGCGCCATATGTCATTTGCGAAAGCGGCTGATGAGCTGAACGTAACGCCCGCTGCGCTGTCCTTTCAGATCAAATCGCTGGAGGAGCATCTGGGCTACCCCCTATTCCGACGTTTAAACCGCGCAGTGGAATTGACCGAAGCGGGCAAAGCACTTGCCCCAGGAACGGCCGAGGGGTTTACCGCGCTCAAATCCGCATGGACCGCGACCCGCAGATTGCAGGACAATACAACGCTCACCGTTACAGCCGGACCGGCGCTAACGGCAAAATGGCTTGCCCCGCGCCTCTATGAATTTGCGCGCGCCCATCCGGAAATCGATCTTCGGTTTTCGGCCACCCTGCGCAATATGGATTTGGAACAGGACGACGTGGATGTTGCGATCCGCTTTGGCTCTGGCCAGGATGAGGGGCTGTATTGCCTGCCGGTGCGCAAGGAATGGCTGACGCCGGTCATGACACCCGAGCTGGCAGAGCAGTTTTCCACCCCCGAAAGCTTGCGTGATGCGCCCTTGATCCATGATGATTCAATCGCGTTTCTCAAACCACCAGCCGATTGGCCGACCTGGTTCAAGGCCGTTGGGATGGAGTTCACGCCAACACATGGCGCGCATTTCTCGAACGCGGATCACGCGATTGATGCTGCGGTGGCCGGGGTTGGTGTCGCCTTGGGGCGGCGCGCGATGATCATCAAAGACATGACCGAGGGGCGATTGATCGCCCCGTTCAAAACCGCCATCGAAACAAAGGGGCGGTTTCGGTTTCTGTGCCTGCCAGGTGCGGAAAACCGGCCACAGGTCGCCGCGTTCCGCGATTGGTTCGCGACCGAGATTGAAAAGACCGCCCATATCTCGGATGAGTTCACTATCATTCCCGTAGAAGACGTCTTAGCCAAATGACTAGAAACCGCGCCACTGCCACCGGATTCATCGCTGTTCTGCTGTGGGCCTTGCTGGCGCTATTCACCGTCGGCTCGGCCCCGACACCGCCCCTTTTGCTCAATGCCATATGTTTCAGTATCGGCGGTTCTCTGGGTTTGATCTGGACATGGCAATCCGGTGGGTTTTCCAAACTGCGCAGTATCAGTTGGAAAATCTATGCATTCGGCACTGTTGGTCTGTTTGGATACCACGCGCTTTATTTCTCTGCCCTGCGCATGGCTCCGGCGGCAGAGGCTGGGCTGATTGCCTATCTCTGGCCCCTCCTGATTGTCCTGTTTTCAGGACTTCTACCCGGCGAGCAACTGAGGCCGGGCCATTTGTTCGGGGCCTGCCTCGGCTTTACTGGGGCCGCACTGATCATCACCGGTGGTGGCAGCGCAGGTTTTCAGGTCGATCACCTGCCGGGATACGCGCTGGCCTTCCTCTGTGCTCTGACATGGTCGGGGTATTCGGTACTGTCCCGTAAACTGGGCGAAACGCCCACAAGCACTGTTGCTGTGTTCTGCGTGCTGACTGCCATCGCCTCGTGGGTACTGCATTTCGCACTCGAAACCACCGTCTGGCCCGATACTGCGCTCAGTTGGGCCTCAACCTTTGCTTTGGGCCTGGGGCCTGTAGGGCTGGCGTTTTATGTGTGGGATATCGGGGTCAAACAGGGCGACATACAGATGCTGGGAACCAGCTCTTATGCGGCACCTTTGCTGTCTACTGTTGTTCTAGTTGGTGCCGGGATCGCCATGCCGACATGGACATTGGCGATCGCGGCGGTACTGATCACCGGCGGCGCTGTAATTGCGGCGCGCGCCAGCCTGACTGGTTAAGCTGACAGGCGTTCGATCTCTTCCTTGAGCTTAAGTTTCTGCTTTTTCAGCTGGGCGATATGGAGATCATCGATGCCTGGCGAGCGTTGGGCTTGTTCCACTTCTAGACCGAGAGATTCGTGCTTCTTCTTCAGTTCCGTCAGATGTGCGCTCACGCTCATGGCGATCCTCCTTGGTTACGTGTCTAAAAGTCACGTAAGAAGTTGAGCACATCGTTTCCACCCTGTCACGCTGCAGACGCACAGAATCTGCAATAAATCCGACAAATTCGGCTGGTCATCGCCGAGAGGTATGAAACGGCCCCATGGCTGCACCATCCCTCAGCACGGCTGAAATCTCAGGGCTATAGCTTTCGCCATCCTGTTCGTGCCGGTCCCCCTGATGCAGAATCAGCGGGGCATGCAGGCGGAATGCAGCGCGGCCGCCCTTTCGGGCACGCAAAATCACCAACTCGGCCTCACGCCCTGACCGCGCCGCCAAGGGCAGCGCTTCGACCGAGCCCAACTGGCCCTGGCAAGCCATCAGCATGTCTGGCAGGCGGTCGGCTTTTTGGACCATGTGTAGATACCCGCGCGGCGCAAGGCGTTTGATGGCCACATCGATCCAATTGGCCAATGGGGTCTGTTCACCCAAGGCAATACTGCGCCCTGAATCATGGGCCGGACTATGAGCGTCAGCACGGTAGTAGGGCGGGTTTGCGATCACATGATCAAACTGACGTTGTTTTAGTTCTGGCGGAAGTGCGGTCAGATCGGCGGTTACAACCTCCAGCGTAATGGAATTGTCGGCGGCGTTGCGACGCGCCAAACCCGCATAGGGTGGTTGCAGCTCAACGCCGCACATTTGCAAACCCGGAACCCGTGCAGCAAGACAAAGAATGGCCGCCCCGGCCCCGCATCCAAGCTCGAGCACTGATTGGCCGCTGGTGGCCGGAACCGACGCGGCAAGTAAAACCGGATCGACCCCGGCGCGATACCCTTTGACAGGCTGCCACAAGTGCAGCTTGCCGCCCAAAAACGCATTTTGGCTTAGGTCTTTATCCTCGAAACGGGTCATCGTCCCAGCGGGATGTCATTATCGCGCATCACGCGTTCGGCACGGGTCAGATCATCCGCCCGAACCATCAGGCGACGAGGGAAGATTCCAATGCCGCCTTCGAGGATGCTCATATTTACGTCCATCTGAAAGCAGTCTATATCCTCGCCCTCAAGAAGAGCGGATGCAAAGGCCAGGATTGTCGGATCGGTGCTGCGCAATAGTTCTTTCATGGGGATGGATGTAAGGGCAAGGCATGGCAGAAGTCGAGCCTTGTATCAGGAGTGTGATGGACGTCAGCACAATCTCGAAACCGCATGAGCGGCTCGCTGAAATTCTGACCGGCGAAATGGAGGCGGTGAATACGCTGATCCGGACCCGGATGGCATCTGAGCACGCACCGCGCATCCCTGAAGTGACCGCACATCTGGTCGAAGCGGGTGGCAAACGTCTGCGCCCGATGCTGACATTGGCGGCAGCGCGTCTGTTTGGCTACACGGGCGAGCATCATGTGCGTCTGGCCGCGACGGTTGAATTTATTCACACTGCGACCCTGCTGCATGACGACGTGGTCGACGAAAGCGCCCAGCGGCGTGGGCGGCCCACGGCGAACCTTTTGTGGGACAACAAATCCAGCGTGTTGGTGGGCGACTATCTGTTTTCCCGCAGCTTTCAGTTGATGGTGGAAACCGGCTCGCTACGTGTTCTGGATATTCTGGCCAATGCCTCGGCCACGATCGCCGAGGGCGAGGTACTGCAAATGACCGCCGCCACCGATCTGGGCACGGATGAGGCCGTCTACCTGCAAGTCGTGCGCGGCAAGACAGCGGCGTTGTTCTCGGCAGCGACCGAAGTGGGCGGTGTGATCGCCGGTGCGGCGGAACCACAGGTCGAGGCTCTGTTCGATTATGGCGATGCGCTGGGTATTGCATTCCAGATTGCCGACGATCTGCTGGATTATCAGGGGGATAGCAAAGCGACCGGCAAGAATATCGGCGATGATTTCCGCGAACGGAAGCTGACCCTGCCGGTGATCAAGGCCGTGGCGCAGGCCACGCCTGACGAGCGCGTGTTCTGGGAACGCACGATTGAGAAAGGCCGACAGCAAGATGGCGATCTGGATCATGCGCTGAGCTTGATGGCGAAGTATCAGACGCTTGAAACCACACGTCAGGATGCGCTGGGATGGGCCAACAAAGCCAAAGTAGCACTGGAGGTGCTGCCAGATCACGAGCTGCGGACCCTGCTGCGAGATCTGGCTGATTACGTGGTGTCCCGGCTCAACTAAGCTGAGTCGCGCGGCACCACCAATCGGGATGCGCCGCACCAATCTCATAGGCTGCGAAATGCGCGGCTTTCATTGATGGATAAAGCGCAAAGCAGGTTGACCCTGAACCTGACATCCGCGCCAGTAACACCTCCCGAGTCCCGGTCAATTCGTCCAGAACACGCCCAATCTGAGGGGCGATGCCAATAGCAGGGCTTTGCAGGTCATTTCGCTGATTGGACAGCCAAAAGGCACAGTCAGCAACGCCCTCAAAAATCGGAATATCATCTGGCATCTGCGGGTTTTGACGCGATTCCATGGCTTTGAATACAGCCCCTGTGGGCACTTCAACGCCGGGATTTACCAAAAGGGCAGGCAACTCAGGCAGGGTCATCACAGTCACCTGCTCACCTATCCCCTGCATCCGCGCAGCCTTAGCCATCATGCAAACCGGTATGTCCGCCCCCAGAGAGACTGGAAGATCGGATGGAATATCAATGCCCTGACCTTGCGAATGGCGCAACATGGCCGCCGCGTCAGATGATCCGCCGCCTACCCCACCGCCATGTGGTAGCACTTTGTTCAGATCGATATACCCGGTCCAGCCGATGGCTTCAGCCGCCTTCCAAACAAGATTACGCGTATCTGTGGGAACCCCGGCCGCATGCTCTCCGCTAACGGAAATCGACAGATCGGGCCCCGGCGCAAACTCCAGTTGATCCCCGACATCTGCAAACGCCACGAGCGAATCCAACAGGTGATACCCGTCCTCCCGTTGGCCGGTAACATGCAGTGTGAGGTTTATCTTGGCGGGCGCGAAGCCCTTAGTTGCCATTGGCGACCTTCAAAGGATCGGCGCCTTCCTCGGCCAATACTGCATCCAGACCCACCTCGATCTTGCGGCGGATGCGCTCGGGGTCAGCTTCGCCATCGGTCTCTTCCGGGTCAATAAAGGACAATGCGCGTTTCCACTGGAACTCGGCCTCACGGTCTCGGCCAACGGCCCAATAGACATCGCCCAGATGATCATTGACCACCGGATCAACCGGCATCAGGGCTACGGCGCGTTCCATATGTTCCACGGCTTCGTCATAGCGCCCAAGGCGGAACAGGACCCAACCCAGGCTGTCGACAATGTAACCGCTGTCTGGGCGCGCCGCGACGGCCCGTTCGATCATATCCAACGCCTCGTCCAGCTTTTCGCGGCGTTCGACCAGCGAATAGCCCAGATAATTCAGAACCTGCGGCTGATCCGGGTTCAACTCCAGCGCCCGCCGAAAATCCGCCTCGGCCTGATCCCAGTTCTTCAACCGCTCATGCGAGATGCCACGCGCGTAGTGCAGAAACCAGTTCCCGCTTGACGCGGCGTCTGTCAGGGCGATTGCGCTGTCATAGGACGCTGCTGCGGCCGCATAGTTTTCCTGTTGCCGCTGGATATCCGCAAGTGCCACGTGAACGCTGGGCAGATTGGGTTTCTTTGCCGAAAGATTCTGTAGCACTTCGATGGCGGCATCTGTTTTGCCCGACCGGCTGAGCACCTCGGCCCGACCCAGCTCAGCGGCATGGTGATCATTGCTGTCAGCTGGAACCTTTCGATAGGTATCGACGGCCAGATCATATTGCTTCAATTCATCCAGAAGCTCTGCGCTCAGCAAGATTGCATCTACATGATCGGGGCGCAGGAAGCTTGCGACGCGAGTGTACAGCAGTACATAGTCAGGCGACGCTTCGGTGTTCAGCACCGCAGCGACCGAGAAAAAGATCTCGGCCATGCCATCCTGAGCGGATCGAACATGGGTAAAGGGCAGTGTTTCACCAGCATTCAACTGGCTGACATAATCTTCAATCGAAGGGTCACTGCCCGCCGCAAAGACGGTTTCCAAGAACGCCAGCGCATCGGCGTTTCGGTCAAGCTGCGACAGAACCTCAGTCCGCGCCATCGCTGCGCGGCGCGAGAATTGGGCAATCGCACCATCATTTTCCGCAAAGATCGCCTCGGCCCCCTCAAAGTCACCGATCGAGGCCAGTGCCATTGCCTTGTGATACAGCGCAAATTCGCGCAGCCCATCCTGGGTGGATACAGTGTCGAACTGCTCCATCGCTTTGGTCAATTCACCCTGACCAAGATGGGCCCAGGCGATCATCAGCCCGTCTACCAGCGGGCCAACACCCTTTGTTTCGGGGTCGCGCGCCAAAAGCTCTGCCAGTTTGTCATTCGCAATCAGATTGGCGGCGACCACCATTCTGGCGGCCTGGCTGGGTAGTTCAGCCTCTTCAATCGTTTGCGCGATGGGCAAGGCGCGCTCGATCTCTCCCAGCGCCAGTCGTGCCACCACAACACTTTCCAACAAAAGCGCGTTCTGAGGGTCAAACTTTAGCGCCTGCGCATAGTATTGCTCGGCTGCTGTATAGTCGCTTTCATAAATCGCCTGACGACCGGCCAGATAGGCCCCTGCCCCTGTATCCGCAGACACTGGCACACTGACCGTCGAAAAAAGCAGCGCGGCCAATACCGCGCGATGCACAAGGGAAATCACCTAAATCCTGCCCTGCTAACATAGACTGACCGATAAGCTAGGGCCTTGGCTGGCAAGAGGCAATGGCAGAGCCTTCACGACCCTGCCAGTGCACCGGTTTTCGCCTACATATTGGGATAGTTCGGGCCATCCCCACCCTGCGGTGTGGTCCAGGTGATGTTCTGGCTGGGGTCCTTGATATCACAGGTTTTGCAGTGGACGCAGTTCTGAAAGTTGATCACGAATCGCGGGCCGTTTTCGTCTTCGACCACCTCATACACACCTGCCGGGCAGTAGCGCTGCGCCGGTTCGTCGAACTGAGGCAGGTTGACCTTTACCGGAACCTCTGGATCAGACAGGTGCAAATGGCAGGGCTGGCTTTCCTCGTGGTTGGTCATCGCAAACGACACGTTGGTCAGACGGTCGAAAGACAGAACACCATCAGGTTTCGGATAATCAATGGGTTTGTGCTTGCTGGCATCCTCGGTCGCCTCGGCATCGTTTTTACCGTGACCGATGGTGCCGAACAGGGAAAAGCCCAGCGTATTGGTCCACATGTCCAAACCACCCAGCATCAGTGACGCGGTCAGGCCCCATTTCGACCAGATCGGCTTGACGTTGCGAACCTTCTTGAGGTCGCTGCCGATGGGGCCGCTGCGCACTTCGGTCTCATAATCTGTCAGCTCATCACCAGACCGCTCGGCCTTGATGGCTTCATAGGCAGCCTCGGCTGCGGCCTTACCCGACAGCATGGCGTTATGGTTGCCCTTGATGCGCGGCACGTTGACCATGCCTGCCGAGCAGCCCAGAAGCGCCACACCCGGCGCGACCAGCTTCGGCATCGACTGGAACCCGCCTTCAGTGATTGCCCGTGCGCCATATGCCACGCGCTTGCCGCCTTTCAGCAGGTCAGCAACGACCGGGTGATGTTTGAAGCGCTGGAATTCCATGTAGGGGTACAGATGCGGGTTTTTATAGTTCAGGTGAACCACAAAGCCGACATAGACCTGATTGTTTTCAAGGTGATAGATGAACGATCCACCGCCCGCGTTGCTACCCAGCGGCCAGCCCATGGTGTGCGTGACACTTCCTTCCTTGTGCTTGGAAGGATCGACCTCCCAAATCTCCTTCATGCCAACGCCGTATTTCTGCGGCTCTTTGCCAGCAGACAGGTCGTATTTGGCAATGACTTCTTTGGACAGCGACCCGCGCACACCTTCCGACAGGAAGACATATTTGCCGTGCAATTCCATGCCAGGCTCGGTGTTTGGACCGTAAGAGCCATCGGCTTCCAGGCCAAAGACACCTGCGACCACGCCTTTGACTTCGCCGTTCTCGCCATAGACAAGCTCCGAACATGCCATGCCAGGGAAGACTTCCACGCCCAGCTCTTCAGCCTGCTCGGCCATCCAGCGGCAGACATTGCCCATCGAGACAATGTAGTTGCCGTGGTTGTTCATCAGCGGCGGCATTGGGAAGTTGGGGATACGGATCTGACCCGCCTCTCCCAGCATATAGAAGTTGTCTTCGTTGACCGGTGTGTTCAGCGGCGCGCCTTTTTCCTTCCAATCGGGGATCAGCGCATCCAGACCACAGGGATCAAGCACCGCGCCTGACAGGATATGCGCGCCGACTTCGGACCCCTTTTCCAGAACCACAACGTTCAGATCCGCATCCAGCTGTTTTAGACGGATGGCCGCCGACAGGCCCGCAGGACCTGCGCCCACGATCACCACGTCATATTCCATCGCTTCGCGTTCAATATCGGCCATCGCGGGCTCCTTAGCTAACTTTCCGAATTGGCGCTTTTCTCGTGCAGTCGGCGCAATTTTGTTTCACGGCTGATTACATGGTCGGAAAGACCTTGGTCAATCAAAACACGGCGTAACATTGCTGCAATGCGGCAGTTAAGCCTCTGGAGAGTCGCCCATCAGGTATCTGGGACCGCTCCCATTTGATTTGGCGCGATCATCTGGATTGTACAGTGCACATTTCGGCAGGCTTAAGCACCCACAGCCAATGCAGCCATCCAGATTGTCGCGTAGCCGTACCAATGTGTCGATTCGCTGATCTAAATGCGCCCGCAGCGTTACACTGATATCCTTCCAATCTTGCGGTGTCGGGGTGCGGTTGCCCGGAAGGCCCGACAGAACCTCGCGGATTTCCGGCAGGGTCAAGCCGAACTGCTGTGCGATCATCACAAAGCTCAGCCGTCGGATATCGGCCCGCTGATACCGCCGCTGCCCGCCCGCGTTGCGCCACGGCGAAATCAGGCCCTGAGCCTCATAATACCGAATGGCCGATACCGCCAAACCGGTGCGCCGGGCCAGTGCGCCGATTGCCAGCCCTTCAGATGCAGCCATTAGACCCTCGTAAAAAATACCTTGACCTAAAGTTAGGTTTAGAAATTACGGTGAGTCGTGACAAGCCTCAATTCGTAAAGGAGATCCCATGATGGCGACGCTTGAACACACCAATTTCACCGTTCGCGACCCGCAGGCCTCGGCGGCGTGGATGCAAAAGGTCTTTGGCTGGAAGACCCGCTGGGAAGGCCCGGCCATTGCGGGTGGCTACACTGTGCATGTGGGCAGCGCGCATACCTACCTGGCGCTTTATGCGCCCAGTGATCCCAAACCCGCAGGTGAAAGCAGCTATGACATCGTCGGCGGCTTGAACCATGTTGGCGTTCTGGTCGAAGATATCGACGCCACCGAAGCCAAAGTACGCGACGCCGGTTTCACACCCCATAACCATGCGGATTACGAACCAGGCAAAAGGTTCTATTTCGACGATGACAACGGCATAGAATTCGAAGTGGTCCAATATGATTGAGATGCTGTGGCTATGCACTCATTCGCGCCGCTGGCGCCGGGACAAGCCCCCCGATCACCGCCACAGGCGCGCGCCTGTCCCGTCCGAACGGCGCTAAGCCGCGAATTGAACGCGGGCTGCCCCTTGGCCTCTTGCAATTCACGCCCCATTTAGGTCAGGTACTGAACGACCCATCATTCGCCCCGACGCTTTCCCTGCGGCGGGGCGGCTCAATTTATGCGTGGACAACAAGACTATGGAAAAGATTCCAATGACGCCTGCGGGCAATGCCGCGCTGGCAGCAGAGCTGAAAAACCTCAAATCCGTCGAGCGCCCAGCGATCATCGAAGCGATCGCAACGGCCCGAGAACTGGGTGATTTGAAGGAAAACGCCGAATATCATTCTGCCCGCGAAAAGCAGGGCTTTATCGAAGGCCGCATCAAGGAACTGGAAGGCATCCTGTCTCTGGCCGATGTGATCGATCCCGCCAAACTGTCTGGCGCGATCAAATTCGGCGCAAAGGTCACATTGGTCGATGAGGATACCGACGAGGAAAAGACCTGGCAGATCGTCGGAGAGTATGAGGCCAATATCGAAAACGGCCTGCTGAACATCAAATCGCCCATGGCCCGTGCTTTGATCGGCAAGGATGAAGGCGACAGCGTCGAAGTGCGCACACCCGGCGGTGTGCGATCCTATGAAGTTCTGAGCATCGAATACGCCTGACCGGAGCATCTGACATGTCGGGGAACGAACCTGACCAAGAAACCGAACGGCCGACCTCGCTGGGGATCTATGATCGCCCGGACCGGACACCTGTAACCTCGATCGAAATCGCCGCCGCTGTGCTGAGTGTCGTCTGGCTGGTGATATCGGTCGTGTTTCTTGTGCTGCCCGATCAGGCCGAAGGTAGTGGGATCATTGTGACCTTTCTTGCGGTGTTCATGCCGGTCGCGATGATCTGGGTCGCGGCCACCGCCATGCGTGCCAGCCGCATAATGCGAGAGGAAAGTGCCCGGCTCCAGACGGCCATCGATGCGATCCGTCAGGCCTATGTCGTGCAACAGCAGCGCGCTGCCAGCTCTTACGAACCGACGGTGAGCAAAAAGCTGGACGAGATCGCCGCAGCAACCAAAAAGGCCGAGGATGCCTTGGCCACATTCTCGACCAAACGCCGCGAGCCTGTTCAGACCCTTCAGTCAGCCCCGGTTGCCGGAGATCAAACCTCGCTGGCACTGGGCACCACGGCCGAAGAGATCACGCCACCACTGACAACCGATATCTTCATCCGCGCCCTGAATTTTCCCGAGACCGATAAAGATACCGAAGGCTTCAATGCGCTGCGGATGGCATTGAAAGACCGAAAGGTCGCCAAGCTGGTACAGGCTTCACAGGATGTGCTGACCCTGCTCAGCCAAGAAGGCATCTATATGGATGACCTACGCCCCGACATGGCACGGCCTGAGATCTGGCGGCAATTCGCTCAAGGTGCTCGTGGGCGTGCCGTGGCAGCTTTGGGTGGAATTCGGGATCGATCGTCACTGGCGCTGACGGCGGCGCGAATGAAGCAAGACCCAATTTTCCGGGATGCGGCGCATCATTTCCTGCGACGGTTCGACAACATGATTGTTGAATTTGAACCTGACGCCAGCGATTCCGAACTGACTGCGCTGGGTGACACCAGAACGGCGCGCGCCTTTATGCTGGTGGGGCGTGTTGCCGGGACGTTCGATTAGGCGGGCGTAACGGCCCAACTCATCTTGGTTGCACTGCTAAACCCAAACACATACCGGAATGGCCACGTCTCTTCATAACCTACCGGTTTGAATCCTTCGCGTTCATACAAAGCCTGCGCGCGCGGGTTTGTATCGATCACATCCAATTGCACTTCGGTCATGCCACGGCTGCGCGCCTCATCCTTGATCGCGCTCAGCAATGTCGTCCCGACGCCCTTCCCGCGCGCCTCAGTTGCGACAAAGATACCATCCATTTGGAACACACCGGGTTTCAGGTCTCGCTCCAACACGCTCAGCACCGTGCCGCGCCACAGTGCCCCGAACCATCCATAGACACGCGCAAGGTCAGACAGGCTGCCTCCGGCCAGACCACCCTCGTTGGTCTTGAAACCGGCAAGCCCCAGTATTTGTCCGGACGAGTCGCGTGCAACCAATGCAAAGTCTGGATTAAGAGCCTGCTCGAAAAAGGCCAAACCCCGTTCTTCCGGGCCCATCACTCTGTGTAATTTCGCTGCGAAGACCTGCCAGAACAGTGCAGCAGCCATCGGCCGTTCATCTGGACTAAACCCTTTCGAGACGGTGACACTCATAGCCCGAAACTGCCGTAAGGAATGAACCGGACCGGATCGCCCGGTTGAATATGCCGGGCACCATCGTCGATTTCGACCAGCCCCTCGGCCCAGCTCAGCCCGCTGATCCGGCCTGACCCTTCCGAATGAAACACCTCGGCCCTGCCATCGCGCAGACGCGCGCGCAGATATTCGCGGCGCCCAGGTTTCTTGCGCTTCTCAAACGCGGCAGGCACTTCAAACCCTTGTGGTTCAACCCATCCTTCGCCGGACATCAGGCACAGGGCAGGCCGTGCGAAGATCAGGGTACACACCATGGCGGCCACAGGATTGCCGGGCAGGCCAAAGACAGGCGTGCCCGACCACATGCCCAGCGCCAAAGGTCGCCCGGGTTTCAGCGCAATCCGCCATTCCTGCATGGCACCTGCGTCATGCAGAAGGGCCGACACATGATCCTCATCCCCTGCTGAGGCCCCTCCGCTAGTCAGGATAACATCCGCCTTTGCGGCGGCCTCATCCAGTCGTTGGCGAAGCGCGTCCCGGTTGTCCTCGACTCGGCCCATATCAACGGGCACAAATCCCATCCGTCCAATCAAAGACAGTAACATCGGACGATTGGCATCGAAGATTTGCCCCGCGCCTGCAACATCGCCCGGCTCGACTAGTTCATCCCCGGTCGACAAAACCGCCACGCGCAGGGCTTGGTGAACCGGCACCTCAGCAACACCGACAGCCGACAACAAGGCCATATCCGCGGGGGTCAGCTTTCGCCTGGCTGAAAGGGCTGTGTCACCCTCCACCAAATCCTCACCCGCGCGGCGCGTGTTTGCACCTTTTTTCAACGGCCCTCGGAACGCGATGTGACCATCCTTCCGCGTCACATCCTCTTCAAGGATCACCGTATCCACACCCTCGGGCAGGGTCGCCCCGGTCAGGATGCGCAGCGCATGGCCGGGCGGGACCTGGCCATCAAATGGAATGCCCGCCGCTGCACGACCTTCAGTCAAAGGCATCACCTGTGCACCATCTGCGGCAGGGCCTGCAAAGCCATAGCCATCAACCGCCGTGTTGGGTTGCGGCGGGTTCGAGCGTTTTGCCACCACGTCTTCGGCCAAAACCCGGCCCACGGATCGCGTCAACGGAACAGTTTCAATCCCGGTCACGGGATGTAACCGGCTCTGAAGCAAAGCCAAGGCCTCATCCACCGGCGTCCAGTTCACTCCCGCAGGCAAGGCAAAACAATCGTTTCGCAATCGCGGCGGCGCTATGTTCGGTCTGTCTTGTGGCACACCCAAAATCCACCCCTCCTCGGGGGCTGAAACATCCAACTGTTCTGTCAATTCCTGATCGCTAAGCCGGGACAAAGTCAAGGCGACCTGTTCCATCTGCCAGGCATCCTTGATCCGGTCCGGCGGGGCGGACCCCAGATTGAGCGAGGGCCAGATCTCGACAAACGCGACCGGTTTGTCCAGCGGTTGAAACGGCCAGACTGCGACCTTGCCATCAAAGGCATGCCGCAATCGGTTGAGCACCGGCAGGCCCATCATAACCTGCCCCCCGACAGACCCGGCCCCGGCCATTTGCCAGCAGGTAAAGCTGCCCTTCGCCAACAATTCGACCGCACGGCGGTCGGGGAACGGGTTGTGATAGTCCTGTTTCGTGCGCGGCAACCCGTCGATATCGCGGCGCAGCGCATTCATCCAGAACGGGCCCTTGCCACCAAACCGGCTATTGATCAGCCCCGCCAGATCGAAGCGATTATTGGCGTTGGGTGAATCCTCGACTTGTGCCTCTAGCCAATCCCACAACGCCAACGGATCATTGTGGCCTGTCATGGCTTCGGCAAATCCTTGAGGGTAGCCAAACGGGAAATCGAACCCCAGAAACAGGCGTCGACCCGCCGCCAATTCGGTCTCGATCAGCTCACGCAGCCAGGTTTCCGCCACCACACGATCGCGCAGATAGTCAAGCGCCTGCACTTTGCCATCACGCACAACGCAAGCCCAGATCGCATCTTTGCGCGGGGTCGGCCCGGTATCGTTACCACCTGACCAATCCACCATCGCAAAGCTGTCAAACAGGCTCACAAACCGACCTCGGCCAGAATGAAATCCGCAATCGCCACCGCGTCGTTCAAGTCAAAGACAGGACGATCCAGCGTCAGCGGAGTATCACTGGCAACCGCACGGATCGTGGGGTCGCCCTTGGCGATCAATTCATTGCCCGGCTCGGCCCGAAACGCTTCGACTTTTGGGTGAGGTTCGCGCTTGTACCCTTCGATCAGCACCAGATCGACTGATGACAGGCGGGCCAACAAATCCTTAAGCGCCGGTTCCGGAGCACCCCGCAATTCCTGCATCAACGCCACCCGCTGCCCCGAGGCCAGCAGAACCTCACGGGCGCCCGCCATTCGGTGGCGATGGCTGTCCCGCCCCGGCTGATCAACATCGAAAGAGTGATGCGCGTGTTTGATGGTCGAGACGGAAAATCCCCGCCCGGTGATCTCGGCCACCAGCCGCTCCATCAACCCGGTTTTGCCCGCGTTTTTCCAGCCGGTCACGCCGTAGACCTTCATGCCTGCCCCAACAGCTTTTCGGCCAACGCCAGATCATCCGGCGTGTTGACGTTAAAAAAAGGATCAAACGGCTCAGCCGGGAATAGGGCCTCACGACCGTCATGCTGATCGGTCCACAGCACCACCTTGCGCAGTCCGTCGTTCAGCGCAGCCCGCAGATCATTGCGCAGCGTAACGGGCCAGAGGCCAAACGTCGGATGCCGATTGACCCGTTTGCTGCCGCCTGATTTCAACGCCTCATCCCCGGTGCGCGGAGTGGTCGCCAGAACCAGCGGATGGGTCTGACCTTCGGCTGCGGCGGTCAAGCGGTCGACCAGATCACGTGGCAAGAACGGCGTATCCGCGGCTGCCGTGACAATACTGTCCGCCCCTTGCTCTGCCGCCCAGTCCAGCCCCGCCAAAACCCCCGCCAAGGGTCCAGCGAATCCGTCAATCGTGTCCGGTATGACGGACAGATTGATGTCGGCGAACCGTTCTGGATCGCCATTGGCGTTTAGTGCCAAACCGCTCACCTGTGGCGACAGCCGGTCGATCACGTGGTCCAAAAGGCTCCGCCCGCCAATCTGCAACAGGCCCTTGTCGCCGCCGCCCATTCGGGTTGCAAGCCCGCCTGCGAGGATGATGCCCAAAGTGCGGGTCATTGTACCACCTCTGGCTCGGGCCATTTCCTAAACTTTTCTGTCGGCAGGAAGGCCACTGGCGCGATGGCCAATCCGAAAACTGCAAACCAAAAGCTTGCGGACCATCCTGTGAAGTCGGCCGCATAGTGACCCATGCGATAGTATGCGGGCAAAAACACCATGAGCGCACTTACAACAAATATAAGGCCAAAACAGCGACGGTAGGTTCGCGACGCTTTTCTAACCTCGACAGGTATCCCGGAAAACCCTGGCAAGCCATGCAGCAAAACCCGCTGAAGCACGAGCGCTTGTTGTTGAGACAATGCACCCCAAGCCTTCCAACCAAAGCGAAATGGAGCGCTGACATCCCATCTGCTGATGTACTCTTCGGGCTCCCACCCCAGACGGTCGCGCAGTTTTACGTCCAGTTGTGCCATCCCCACAACAACAGCGCGCTTGGACCGCTCATGGACCCAGAGCACAAAGACCATCAAGGGCAACAGGCTGCAAGCTGCGATGAATAAAACCAAGGCTCCGAAGACTTCCAAGATCATCCCGCACTCTTCCGTCGATGTTTCTTGTCCTCAACCGCCACACTCGCCGGGTCCACATCCCGCAGCAACCGAGCCTCGCCCGACAAACAAACAAACCGCTGACCCCGCATTCGACCAATCAAGGTCAAACCGACCTCACGCGCGATTTCAACGCCCCAAGCAGTGAAGCCGGACCGAGAGGCCAGAACCGGAATGCCCATCATAGCGGTTTTGATCACCATCTCGGACGTCAGGCGGCCTGTGGTGTAGAGGATCTTGTCATCGGCTGCTTCACCCTCGGACAGCATCCAGCCTGCGATCTTGTCGACCGCGTTATGGCGACCCACGTCTTCCATATAGACCAGCGGCCGGTTCTGGTGGCACAGGACCGTGCCGTGGATCGCGCCCGCCTCAAGATACAAAGACGGCGTGCGATTGATCTTGGCGGCCAGATCATACAGCCACGAGGTGCGCACTGAGACCTGCGGCAGACGCACGTCCTCCAACCCTTCCATCATGTCACCAAAGACAGTGCCCACAGCGCAGCCGCTGGTGCGGGTCTTTTTCTTCAACTTCTCCTCATACGAGGTCTCGCGCAGCGTCCGAACCACTACCGTTTCTAGATCATCATCATATTCGACACGCGTGATCTGATCATCATGCAGCAACATCCCCTGATTGCGCAGAAAGCCTAGCGCCAGGTATTCCGGGTAGTCACCGATTGTCATCGCCGTCACGATTTCCTGTGAATTCAGAAAAATCGTCAGCGGGCGTTCCTCGACAACCGAGATCTGGCTGACCTCACCATTCTGGTCCACACCTTCGACGGCACGCGTCAACCGGGGCGCTCCCGGATCAGGCGCGATGATGTAGTCCGAGGCATTCGGTTTCGTGGCCAATTGCAACCCTCTCTCAAGACAGCTACTGCTGCTGCGATCACCATAGGATTTCGCCATGGCAGACGCCACATCCAAGTCATACTTCTGGAAGGGTTTTCGTGACGGGACGCCGTTCATATTTGTCGCCATCCCGTTTGGCACCCTGTTCGGTGTCTTTGCGACAGAGGCCGGGTTGAGCATCGTACAGGTGATTGCCTTTTCCGCCACGGTGTTCGCCGGCGCGGCGCAATTCACTGCCTTGCAGCTGATGCAGGAAAACGCACCAACGGTGATCGTGCTGGCCTCGGCCTTGGCGGTGAACCTGCGGGTGGCGATGTATTCGGCGTCACTGACACCGTTTCTGGGCGCGGCCCCGATGTGGCAAAGGGCTTTCGCGGCCTATCTGACGGTCGACCAATCCTATGCCTGCAGCATCGTGCAATTCGAAAAAGAACCGAAGATGACGCTGCCGCAGAGGATGGCGTATTTCTTTGGTTCGGTCACACCCATCACACCGCTTTGGATATTGGCCACATATCTGGGTGCCGTACTGGGTGCGCGCATTCCAGAAAGCTGGGCGCTGGATTTTGCCCTTCCGATCACTTTTCTGGCCATGATCGGGCCGATGATGCGCACGCTTCCCCATGTGATCGCAGCCTTTGTTGCAATCATCGTCGCCCTCCTGACCGTCTCTGTCCCGTTCAACCTGGGCCTTTTGATCGCGGGAACGGCAGGAATGATCGCGGGTGCACAGTCCGAAGCGATGCTGGAACGGAGGAAGACATGACCCTGATCGATCCTGTCACCATGTGGACTGTCATCATCGGGCTCGCGATTGGCAGTTTTGCCCTTCGATTTACCTTTATCGGTCTGGTTGGAGACCGCCCGATGCCGCCATGGCTGCTGCGCCACCTGCGTTATACGGCTGTGGCGATCCTACCTGCGTTGATCGCGCCGCTGGTTGTCTGGCCCGCGGCCACCGAAGGCCAGCCCGATATTGCACGTATGGCGGCGGCAGCAATGGCACTGGGCGTCGGGGTGCTTACCAAAAACGTCCTCGCCGCGATCTTTTCGGGGGCTGCGACGCTTTATGGTTTGCTCTATTTACTCGGCTAGGGCCGCGTCCAACTGATTGAGACGCGCATTGTTCGCCGCCAGACCTTTTTGCAGATCGGCATCATCGTTTTCACGATAGTCTTCAGTCACCACACCGGGCAATTGACCAAATTGATCCGAGAGTTTCACAGGATAGAAGGTCACATCGATCTGCTCGAATCCGGGCACCTGTTGCAGCAATCGCGCTGTTGAGTTCGCACAGAACGCACCCGCGACCGGGCCGCTCTGTTTGGCCAACTGCAAGGCAATTTCCGCCTGCTGGGGTGAGACTTGAATGGTCTGAACACGCGCATAATGCGACTCGCGGGCATGCGAGCTGCGATAGGCCTGCTCGACTGCCGGGGTAATGCCATAGAGAACATCGTCCTTGACCGGCACGACATCGGCCCGGAAAGACCCCGCTGGATCAAAAATCACCCGTTCACTGCCACCGATCATCAGCGACGTATGCGCCCCGGACCCAGTGCGCGTGTTGATCATTGTATAGAGCGTCAGCGTTGACGGCCCCGGATCACGGTAAGACCGGGATACGATCTCTGACGGATCAGCTTGAGGGCGCTGCGAGCCTGCGCAGCCTGCAACGGTTGCTGCCAGTAGGCAGGCAATCAAAATCCGGAACACGGGGCAGCCCTCGCTACGCGTTACGCTGCGAAAACCGCCAGGAACAGGCAGAGGAAGGCGATAGCAATCACACACCAGGTTGTGGCTTTGATAAAGCCGTTGAAGGTTTTGGTTTGAACGGTGATGTCCATTTCGCCGTGCTTGTGGTCAGCCATGAGTCTCAGAATCCCAATTCGCGTGTTTTCCTGTTGGATAATCGAAAAGGCAGTGGCTGTCACGACGTCATTCGCGCGCAGGGGTGCGATCCCCGAAAACAGAACACCCCGGATACCCAAACCCCCAGCGCCACGGCAGCCCGCTGCAAGGTCCGCCGCCGAACCGAACGGCACCATACATTGCATCTGCCGTCAGCGCATGAACGTTGCGCACTTGATCCGGCGTCATGTCATAACGCTGTGCATAATCCTCGGCATATGTGTCCCCATGATCCTTGACGCAGGCGCGCAGGGTCTGATCTGCGGACAGTCGCGCGTCGTAGCTGTCCTCGGGCAGCAAGGCTGCGCCCGCATTGTGATAGGCCCGGTCGTGGATCACGCAGCATTCCTCCCACGGGGGGTGGGCCTCGTATAAGTCTCCGATCTGCGGAAATGTATCGGCCACCCAGCGCCAACTGGTCGACAGACCGCCTGAACAGCCATCTGTTTCAAACGGTGTCAAAGGCACAGTGCCCCGTTGCGCAATCAAAGCGCGATGTGCAGGCATCTCGACGCTGCGCATCAAATCCTGAGCCGCCGCAGCGCCGGATAGGCAGACCAGCAGCACCGCTACCTTACGGGCTTGCATCGCGCATCGCCTGCGTGTCGACCTGCATACCAAAGGTGGTGGCGAGCCACAGCAGAAGGCGTTCAGCCGGGCCCATCTCGGCCCGGATCCGTAGAACCTCTCGCGCCATTGCCGGGCGATCGGTGATCAACCCGTCAACGCCCATCGACGCCATGGCAGACATCTGCAGCGGATCGTTCACTGTCCAGACATAGATATCTTTGCCCGCGTCGTGCACGGAACGGATCAACCCCGGAGAGACCGACGCCGCATTCACGGCGACAAAATCGCCTTCAAGACCAGATAAATCCCCCACTGCCGTTGCGGCCAAAACACCCGCGCGCCAATCGGGACGTAAAGATTTCATCTTTTGTACTGCAGGATACTTCAGAGACATCGTTGCGATCTGATCCTGCATCTCGAACTCTTCGACCAGCGCAACCACCCGGTTTTCCAGATCGATATCGTGGCCATAGTATTTCAGTTCGATGATAACCTTGGCTTTGCCCTTTGCGGCTTCTAGAACTTCGCGCAGCGTTGGGGTGCGCTGATCCGCATATTCGGGGCCGAACCAACTGCCGATGTCGATCTCTGCCACGTCTTCCATCGTGGCATCCCAGACCTTCAGATCGACCTGCGCCAGTTTCATGAAGTCACTGTCATGCGCAACAATCACCTCATTATCCGCGGTTTCCTGCACATCGATCTCAACCCAATCCGCGCCATCCTCGATCGCCTTTAGAACCGAGGACATCGTGTTTTCGGGCCGCAACGCTGCCGCGCCACGATGACCGATCACCTCGGCCCGATCAGGTGCCTGTACCTGCTCCAGAAGGCGATGGCCAAACCAGCTGCCGGCCAACAGAGCAATCACCGAAAGGCCCACGGCGCCGATCAGAGACAGGCGGTGACGACGCGGTTCAGGATGCGGGATATCCGCGACCTGAGGTTCAAAGAACCCGTCCAACAGCAACGCAAGCGCGCCCAGCGCCGTTGCCGCCAAAACCAACCCCGATAGTGACCAAAGGCCCGCGATCACAAGGCTATAGATCAGTGCCATCCGAAGGTGATCGCTGCCTTGCAATGGAACCAGCGCAAACAGTAACCCGGCAATCGCCGCAATCACCGCTGCGATCACCAGGCGCAGGCCGAGCCAGGCAACCAAAGACAACTTCAATCGTCCTTGCCGCCCCTCCATCCGTATCGCGCTGACCCCAAACACATGCGCCGGGTGGACATTTTCGAACAGCACAAGATGCAGCGACAGCGCCCATGCCGACAATCTGCGGATCAGAACCCAAGCCATCACCAATGCAACCGCGCCAATCAGCAGAACGGCAATCCAAAAGGCGGGCGGGTGGAAGGTCAGGTAATAGTTGATGTCGTATTCCGTCAGCGCCCACCACGCGATCAGGCCCGAGATGGCCAGAAAGGGCAGTGCCAGAATCAGAACGCGCAGAATAAAACGCCAAGCAAACCCAAACAGGGCTGGCAGGCGCGACACCACCAGCCGGATGGCGGAACTGCCCGCCCGCCACGGGTTAGGTTCATCCATGCGTAGAGAGCCTGCCATGACGGCAAAGACGAAAACCTCAGCCATCAGAAACAGGCTCAGCACGACCAGGGCCGCGATGAACCCTGCGGGCGATAGGATGAAGGTGGCGATATCCTGATCCGTCAACGCCGACTGATCAGACAGAGAAACTGCCAGATTGATCGCTGCGGCGATAGCCGGCGCAATGAGTGCGATCAGCAGCAGGCGCACTGCAATGTAGATGGGAACAAAGGTCTGCCGCCGGGCCCAGGCACCAGAATAGGCCCGAACTATGACTGAGACATATGACACGTCGTGGCCTCCTGAATGATGGGATCATTCAAGGCCGCGTAGCCGTGAATTGCAAGTCAGCTTTCTTCCAGATCGGCGGCCAGCCGGAACCCGATACGATTGGCTGGTTTGTCTTCGACCGATTTCGGCAAGGCGCGCAACATCACATTCAGTTGGCTGACATGCTGCACCAGCTGGGTACGGCCACCGGCCCCGTCCGAGCCGTAGAAGGTGATGATATCAGGATCAAAATAGCCCATGCCTTCGATCCGCAGCACACCCGCGTCGCCGCCAGTGAAGCCCATTGCGACCTCGTGATCGCCATCCAGTGTCTTTTCGAAGTTCTGGATGTACAGGATCAGACGTTCATAAGCCCATTGCGCCGGGCTTTTGGTTTCAACCGGTTTCTGCAAAGGTTCCGGCAGGGGCTTCGACCCGGATTCAGCTTCGGAATTGGCGTGCACTTCATAGCAACGCGGCAATGCCGCCGCTTCGGCTGCCTCGGCTGAGGTCTCAATCTCGTCCTGCATTCTTTACCCTTTGCGTTGGTAGACCCAGGCTCCGTCTGCACGGCGCGTCCGGGTGACGGACCCAATGTGGTAAAGATGGTTCATATGTGCAACCGCTTCGACCAGCGCGAGGCCATATTCGCCCTCACGAATGGTCCGTTTGAACAGCGGTGCAAAGCAATCCGCCGCAGCTTTGGGTGTGTCCAGATTATCCAGCAGGCGCTTCAGCGCACCATGATGGTTATCGATCAGCTGCCGCATACGCAGGGGCAAACCGGTAAAGGGCAGCTTATGCCCCCCCAGAACCAGATGATCGGCCCGCGCAAGCCCTTCCAGCCGTTCGCACGCCTCTAACCAGCCTGAGACCGGGTCGGCCATGGGTTCGGTTGCATAGACACCCAGGTTTGGGCTGATCGAGCTGAGGATCTGATCGCCGCTTAGCACCAGGTTGTCGTCCCGGCTCCAGAGTGTGACATGTTCCGGCGCGTGGCCGTTGCCCATGTGCACATCCCAATCGCGCCCACCCGCGTGCAGTACATCGCCCTGTTTCACCCGCGTGAACCCCAATGGCATCGGATATACCGTGTCGGCGAAGTTGAAGGGCCGGTCAGCCTTGCGCTTGTTCAGAACCTCGGCAGACATGCCCGCGCTTTGGTAGAAGTCCAGCGTTTCCTGGGGCCAGCTTTCCTGAACATCCAATGTCAGCATACGCGCAAACAACCAGGCGGTTCGGCTGGTCAGAAGTTCGGCGCCATGTTCAGACTGAAACCAACCCACATTCCCGACATGATCAGGATGATGATGGGTCGCCAGCACGCGGCGGACAGGTTTGCCCGCAAGCGGACCGGACATCAACTGCTGCCAGATCGCGCGTGTTTTCCCGGATGAAATCCCGGTATCCACAAGGGTCCAGCCATCCCCATCTTCCAGCGCATAGACATTGACGTGATCCAGCGCCATGGGCAGCGGCAAGCGCATCCACAAGACACCTTCGGCAATCTCAATCGCCTCACCCGGTGCGGGCGAGTCGGGCCAGGGATATTCGATCATCGACACCGCCATTCAGCTTTTAAGCCGCCAGATCATCTGCACTGAGCGCGAAAAGGTCCTCGGCCCCGTTTTGCGCCTGCGCCAAAAGACCGGAATACTGCGGCAGCAACCCGTTGATGTAGAACCGCGCCAGCTTGCACCGCGCGCCTCGCGGATCGGCCAATGCCGCCTTGAGGTGGTAGTGCCCGCCCAGAACGCGGGCAAAAGCACTCAGATAGGCATGCGCCCCGGCAAATCGGTTGTTCATATCCCCTTGGCTGACCATCCATTCGGTTGCTTCACGCAGGGATTCGGTTGCTTCCCAGACCGGACCTGCAAGATCGGGCAGCGTGGCACGGGCCTGTTCGGCATGGTCTTCGATCTCATCCAACAGGCGCGAGGCGGCTTCGCCCCCATCCATCATCTTTCGGGCGACAAGGTCCATGGCCTGAATGCCATTCGTGCCCTCATATATCGCCGCCACGCGGACATCGCGGTAGTATTGAGCCGCCCCGGTTTCTTCGATCACACCCATGCCACCATGCACCTGAACACCTGTTTCCGAGACGCGCATCCCGGTCTGTGATCCAAAGGCTTTGCAAATGGGGGTCAACAGCGCGGCACGCGCAGCCCAATCGGCATCCCCATTGGCCTGCGCCATATCAATGGCCACCGCATTCGCCAGCATGACCGCACGCGCGGCAAAGGTGTCGGCGCGCATCTCTGCCAACATCCGGCGTACATCAGCATGATCTATGATGGTGCCCGAGGGCGTTTTGCCCTGTTTGCGATCCATCGCATAGGCCAGCGCGTGTTGATATGCAGCCTCGGCCACGCCCACGCCCTGCCCGCCAACGCCCAAACGCGCGTTGTTCATCATTGTGAACATAGCCGCCATACCGCCATGCTCTTTGCCCACAAGCCAGCCGGTCGCCCCGTCATACTGCATCACACAGGTCGGCGAGCCGTGCAGGCCAAGCTTGTGTTCAAGCGAGACGACCTTCAGATCATTGGCAACGGCCGGGTTGCCCTCGGCATCCGGAATGAACTTGGGCACCAGAAACAGCGAGATCCCTTTGGTGCCGGGAACCCCATCCGGGAGACGCGCCAAAACCAAATGGCAGACATTCCCCGCAAAGTCGTTGTCACCCCATGAGATATAGATTTTCTGCCCCGTGATTGCGTAGGTGCCGTCCCCGTTGGGTTCAGCTTTCGAGGTCAGCGCGCCAACATCGGACCCGGCCTGCGGTTCCGTAAGGTTCATTGTGCCAGACCATTCACCTGCCATCATCTTGGGCAGGTACAATGTTTTGAGGTCATCGCTGGCATGATGTTCCAACGCCTCGATTTGGCCCTGTGTCATCAGCGGGGCCAGTTGCAGCGACAGGCAGGCCGCACTCATCATCTCGTTCACTGCGGTGGTAACGGTCATCGGCAGGCCCATGCCGCCATATTCCGGATCGCCACTGATGCCAATCCAACCGCCTTCGGCAATCGCGGTCCAGCCATCGGCATACCCGGGCGAGCTGCGCAGAACACCGTTTTCCAGACGTGCGGGCGTCAGATCACCGGGCCGCTGAAGCGGGGCCAGAACCTCTTCGCACATCTTGCCCGCCTCAGACAGGATCGCGCTGACCACATCGGGGCTGGCATCCGCAAAGCGATCTGTCGCGGCGATCTGATCGAACCCCACAACGTTTTCGAACAGGAACTGATAATCTGAAAGCGGCGCGCGGTATGGCATTTTTTCCCTCAGGAGCTGTCTGATCGGCTGTTTGCAGGCGGGCTTGGAATTCCGACACTGCACCGGTATGCATCAAGGCTTGGAAGCATTACCTAACGTTCCCTATGTTCCGAGCAACCGAAACGCGGCGTCACCAGACATGATCCCAACGACTCTCGATCTGACAGCGGACCCAGGCGGCATCGCACGGGCCGCAGACCTTTTGCGGCAGGGCTTGCTGGTCGCCTTTGCGACCGAGACAGTTTATGGGCTTGGTGGCGACGCCCGGAACGGCGAGGCGGTCGCCGCGATCTATGAGGCCAAGGGACGACCCAGCTTTAACCCGCTGATCGCTCATGTCGCCTCGGTCGAGGCAGCCCGACGATTTGTCGACTGGTCAGACCATGCAGAAACGCTTGCCAATGCGTTCTGGCCCGGACCGCTGACGCTGGTTCTGCCCTTGCGTGATGGTCACAGTATCTCTCCGCTGGTCACGGCAGGGTTGGAAACACTGGCTGTGCGCGTCCCCGCCCACCAAACCGCCCGGGACCTGCTGGCTGCCTTTGACGGCCCAGTGGCCGCCCCATCTGCCAATCCATCCGGCCTGATCAGCCCCACCACCGCTGATCATGTGCGCGCAGGGCTTGGCGGCCGGATTTCTGCCATTCTGGATGACGGACCCTGTGGGGTCGGGCTGGAATCGACCATTGTTGGTTTGGCCGGGGAACCTACCTTGTTGCGCCCCGGTGGTATCGCGCTTGAGGATATCGAAACCGCTCTCAACACACGCCTGCACCTGCACCAAGTCGGGGATAACCTGACGGCACCGGGACAACTGCAATCCCACTACGCCCCTGACGCCCCCGTCCGCCTGAACGCTTTGTCGAAGCGGGGCGAGGAGGTTTTGCTGGGCTTTGGTCCGGTAGATTGCGACCTGAACCTTTCTGAGAGTGGAAACCTGATCGAAGCCGCCGCCAATCTGTTTGCTGCTTTGCACAGGTTGAATGAAACGGGCCGACCTATTGCTGTGTCCCCGATACCCGATCACGATCTGGGGTCTGCCATCAATGACCGCCTACGCCGTGCTGCGGCACCGCGCGACAGCTGACTACGCACGCCCGGCGCTGGCCGACAGGGTCAGTGGATCAACACCCAGCGTGGCCAGCGCGGCCTCCCACTTGTCGTCATCGGGGACATCGAACACCAGTTGCGGGCTCGCCTCAGCCGTCAGCCAGCCATTCATGGCGATCTCATCCTCCAGCTGACCGGGCCCCCAACCGGAATACCCCAACGTGACCATCGAGTTCAGCGGACCCCGGCCCGATGCCAGATCTTCGAGCACGTCAAGCGTTGCGGTCATGCTAAAATCATCCGAGATTTGCAGCGAGTGCAGGTTGGCATCGTAGTCGGCGCTGTGCAGGACAAAGCCGCGCGACATCTCGACCGGGCCACCGAAATGCACCAACCGTTCCCCCACCACCAGAATACGACAGGCTATGTTCAGTTGGCCTAGCAAGGCTTTGATCCGCAGGTCTGAGGGTTTATTCACGATCAAGCCCATCGCGCCGTCATCACCATGACTGCACATATAAACAACCGAATGGTCGAAGCGCGGATCACCCATGCCGGGCATCGCAATCAACAGTTTTCCGGTCAGGTCCATGGGGCGGGGTCTCTTTCAAATGGCACCTCAACAATGGCCTCGCGGCACAGGGATTGGCAAGATGGCACTGAGGTTTTTGGCAGATTTCAGTCCGGTGACCCGAACGTGACTTGGATTTCATCCGCATACCACGCATGTATAGGGCATGATCGCGTTCAAGAAACCCGTCACGGCCGCTGTTGCGGCTTGCCTGTGTGCCGTCTCGCCTGCCCCGGCGCAGCAACTGGATGGTGTCGTCCAACTGGACGTTCTGGATGGGGGTCGGACCACCAACGGCACCTATCTGGGGGCATTGCGCCTGACCTTGCAGGATGGCTGGAAAACCTATTGGCGCGCGCCGGGGGATGCGGGGATTCCGCCGCAATTTGACTGGACCGGGTCGCGTAATGTTGGCGATGTGTCGATCACATGGCCTGCCCCGGATGTGTTTGACCAAAATGGGCTGCAATCCATCGGGTACGAGGATCAATTGGTTTTGCCGGTCGAGATCACGCCGAAAAACCCTGCCAAGCCTGTTCGCCTGCGCGGCGAGATGGATTTGGGCGTCTGCAAGGATGTCTGCATCCCAGAAAGACTGGATTTTGACCACACGCTGGACGCCAAGGCCGACCGCAACCCGGCTATCGCTGCGGCCCTTGCTCAACGCCCGTTTTCCGCAGGCGAAGCCAATGTTTCAGCCGCACGATGCAGCCTGACACCTACGGTAGACGGCATGCAGATCGAAGCGCGCGTGACCATGCCCTCGGCTGGCGGGCAGGAAATAGCAGTGATCGAACCGGGCAATCCGGTGCTTTGGGCCTCGCAGCCTGAAACAGTGCGTCAGGGCGGCACGCTGATTGCAACGGCGGAAGTTATCAACGCCTCGGGCGCGCCCTTCGCGCTGGATCGGTCCGAAATTCGAATCACGGTTCTGGGCGCAAACCACGCGGTCGACATTCAGGGTTGCACCGCGGGTTGATCACATGAGCCAAACCCCAAAAATCGGTGCGCTGGCCGTTGTTCTGCATCAGGGTCAGGTCCTGCTGGTGCAACGCAGCAAACAGCCCGACCGTGGGCTTTGGGGCTTTCCGGGCGGCCATGTGGAATGGGGCGAAACCGTTCTTGAGGCAGCGCAGCGGGAGCTGTTCGAAGAAACCTCGGTCACCGCGGAACCGCTGCACTATCTGGACAATCTGGATCTGCTGCGACGGGATGAGGCAGGAGAAGTCATCTCACACTACTTACTCGTCGGCGTGGCCTGCCGCTATCAGTCAGGCGAACCCAAAGCCGGCGATGACGCGCTGGACGCACGCTGGTTTCCGATTGAACGGATACGTCAGGGCGATTTACAGATGAGCGCGCGCGTACCCCAGCTTTTGGAACGGGCCCTGCGCGCGGGCTAAGTGCCAACCCGGCCTTTCAACCGCACATAAAGCAATCCGGACGCTGCAAAGCTGAGCGCCAGTATCGGGAGTGCTCCGGCCAAAAACGCACCCAGCCCCATATCCAAGACACCCGCGCCGCCCTCATCCGGGTAAAGCGCAGAGAGAATGCCCATCGGTGCACCAGCAACTGCAGGCCACACCATAGTCACTGCAAACCACAGCATCAGCACGACCCCGGTGGCCGCGACAGCGCCCTGCATCACCCGATCTGGTGCGCGCATGGCCCGGCGCATGGCTGTCATCGGACGGGAGACGTCATTCAGAATAGCCAGCAAGGCAGGAACCAGAACCAATACCAGCAACATGCCAAAACCCAAGCCGTAGACCAGAGTGATCACGGTCGGCTTCAAAAATTGTGCTTGCTGAGAACCTTCATACAGCAACGGCGTCAGGCCCAGCACTGTCGTCAGCGTCGTCAGCATCACCGGGCGCAACCGGTCAGCCGTGCCTTCGACAATCGACGGGACCAGACCGCGTTCCTGCTGATAGCCATCTATGGTTGTCACCAAAACGATTGAATCGTTGATGATGATACCGGTCATGCCCAGCAGACCAACAACCGTGAACATGCTCAGCGGCACATCCCAAATATAATGCCCCCAGATCGCACCCACCAAGCCAAACGGGATAATGGCCATCACCACCAGAGGTCTGGACCAACTGGCAAAGACCCAGGCCAGCACCAGATAAATCCCGGTCAAACACAGGATCAGACCCGTGCGCGCCTCGGAGAGGAACTCGTTTTCCTGCTCGCTCAGCCCTGCCATGCGCCATTCGACCTGTCGTTCAGCAGCGATATTGGGCAGAATCTCTTCATTCAGCGCGCGTTCAATCTCTGCGGCGCGGGTCGGATCATCCTCGGAAATGTCGCCATTCACCGAGATCACCCGCAGCCCATTCTCGCGCCGCACAGTTGAGAAGCCGGATTTCCGCTCGACCGAGACAATATCGGCTAGCGGCACATACACCCCATCGGGTGTGCGCATCAGAGTGCGTTCCAGAAAGTCAGCCGTAAGCTCGCCCTCGGGCAGTTCCACCCTGATTTCAGCGCTGCGTGGCCCGTCCGGGAAGGTCGCGGCCTCGATCCCGTTCAATCTGTTGCGCAATACGCGCCCCAGAGTTTCGATGCGGAAGCCCAAAGCCTGCCCCTGCGCGGTCAGGTCAAGAATGTATTCTTCCTTGTCATAGGCCAGATTGTCTTCCAACGCCGAAACTTCGGGATACTTTGACAGTTCGGTCTGAAGGTCTTCAGACGCAGCCTTGAGCGTGTTCACATCGGAACCGTAGAACTGCACGTCGATGGCATCGCCACCTGGGCCGGACCGCCAGCCTCGGAAGCTGATCAGCTCGACCTTGGGATGGCGGGGCACGAAATCCTGAAGCTCGCCCACAAACTCAAAACTGGAATATGGGCGCAAGTCAGCATCAATCAGTTCGATCGAGATGCCGCCCAGCAGATCATCATCCTTGCCTTCGGCGGCGGACAGGCCAAACCCGGCGCTACCGCCAACCTCAGCCAGAACATAGTCGATGGGATTGCGACCATGGCGTTCCTCGTAAATTGCGCCCAGTTCTTCGGCGGCTTGCTGCAACTGGCGCATCATCTCGAACGTATCGGAACGGGTCGCCCCTTCGGCCATGATAAAGTTGCCGGTAACCGAACCGCGCTCGGGCGCGTTAAAGAACCGCCAATTCACATCTCCCCGGATGAACAGGGCAATCTGGCTGGCCAGAATGACAACCATCAAGGCAACGACCACATAGCGTGCCCAGACCACCCAGGCGATGAAGGGCCGGAACAGGCGATCCCGCACCCAGCGGAACCCGCGGTTGACCACCCGGTTGGGCAGGTCGTACCAGTGCTCCTTCGCCGAATGGGCGATGGCATGGGCCATGTGGTTGGGCAGGATCAAGAAACACTCGATCAGAGAGGCCGCAAGTACAGCGATCACTGTGAATGGGATATCCCGGATCAGCTCTCCGAACCGACCACCGACAAGGGTCAGGCCGAAGAACGCGATCACGGTTGTCAAAGTCGCCGCGAAGACCGGCATGGCCATCCGCCGGGCGGCGCGTTCAGCCGCAACCATGGGTGGTTCGCCCAGACGACGGGCACGAAAATCAGCGTGTTCGCCCACGACGATCGCGTCGTCCACGACGATGCCAAGGGTGATGATCAGGCCGAACAAAGAGACCATGTTGATCGATAGTCCGCCCAGATACATCAGCGCAATGGCGGCTGACATTGCGACGGGAATGCCTGCGGCCACCCAGAAAGCAATCCGCGCATTGAGGAACAGAAAAAGCAGGCATACAACCAGCCCAAGCCCGACAAGGCCGTTGTCGATCAGAATGTCCAGCCGGTCTGTGATGGACTGCGCGCGGGTCCGGATCAACTCGACGGTGACGCCTTCAGGCAGGCTGGCCTGCATCTCGGCCACCACGTCTTCGACCTGGTGTTGAATGCCGATGGCATCGCCGAGATTTGAACGATCCACCCGAATGGACATGGCCGGATCTTCGCCAACAAAGTAGCTGCGATTGCGGTCAACCCCTTCAACCCGGATCTGCGCGACATCGCCCACGAACAGTTTGGAGCCGTCCGCAAAATTGCGCAGTGCGATGCCTTCGATCTCTTCCGGGGTGCGTTTCTCCGAACCTGTCCGGATACGGGCATTGGCGCCCGTGACGTCCCCGGCGGGGCTGGCGTTAACCTCAGCCGCAATGGCCGAGGAAATGTCAGACAAGGCAATGTCGTTGGCAATCAACTGCGCCGTCGGAACTTCCACTACCACACGCGGCGCGGCCAAGCCCCGGATCGTGGTGCGCGTAACACCCGCAGCGAACAGCCTGTTGATCAGTTCATCGGTAAACTTCGCCAATTGGTCAGGCGCAACCGGACCGGTGACCACGACGTCCGTCACACGATCGCGCCACGCCCCCCGCCGGATCGAGGGTTCTTCGGCGTCTTCAGGCAAGGTTGTGACACTATCAACGGCGGTCCGAACATCTTCGACGGCGCGGGACATATCCCAGTTGGCTTCGAACTCAAGCCGGATGTTCGCAGACCCTTCTCGTGAAGTAGCTGTGGTACTGGCTACGCCCTCGACCGCCAGCAGCTCGGGCTCCAGCAGTTGAACGATACCGTTATCAACATCTTCGGGGCCTGCGCCCTCCCACTCGACGCTGACATCGACCCGTTCGAGAATGACATCGGGAAAGAACTGCGCGCGCATGTTCGGGATCGCTGCCGCCCCGAGAACGAGCATAACCAGTAACAGAAGATTGGCGACCGTCCGGTGTCGGGTGAAATAGCTTAGAATGCCGCCCGCCGCGCTTGGGATTTCGCGCATCATAGCGCTTAGCCCCCGGCCCGGTTTTCAATACGACGAACCAGCGAGGCAGGCACTTGCGCCGCTTCCAACTGACCCAGCATTCGGGTTTTGACATCCTGAGGCATACCTTCGCTGGCCTCAACCTGCGCGACAAGCTGCGCGCGCTGCGTATCCGTCAACTCGACCATATCCGCGTCGGCGCTTTCCTCAACCCGCAGGGGGCGCACGCGCACGCCCGAGCCCAGCAAAGGAGTACGGCCAATCACAACCTCGCGGCCTTCCAGGCCATCGCCGCGCAGCAAAACCTCATCACCCTGCCGTCGGATCAATTGCACCGGCAGGGTTTCCAGACGATCATCCGCGCCCAGCACCAAAACCGTGCCCGCCGCATCCAGAACGGATGAGGGCAAACGCACAACGGCGTCGACCGCCTGTTCCTGAACGGTGACCGTCACAAAATCCCCGGGTTTGAAGCCTGACGCGCTGTCCAAACGCGCAAAGATCAGACGCCCGGTCTGCCCCTCGCCCGCTGATCCGCTGTCGCGGCTGATCCGTCCTGTTGCAGTCAGGTCGGCCCCCGTCACCTCAAGCGACACGGTTACCGGAGCGTTTAATAGGGTTCCATCTTCATCCAGCAATCGGACAAATTGGGCCGTCGAAACCCGAAAGGCAACTTCCAACGCATCAGGGTCTACCAGCTCGGCCAGTTTTTCGTTGGCCGAAACCAAGCGCCCCTCGACCAATGTGACATCTGTCAGGGTGCCGCCGAACCCGGCCCGAATGGTCATATCATCCAGATCGCGTTCTGCCGCTTCAAGCGCAATCCGCGCGCGGGCCAATAGCGTGGTGGCCTGATCCACACGCGATTCAGCCTGTGCCAGTGCAATCCGACGCGCCAGAACAGATTGCTGGGCCGAGGTGGCAGACAATTCGGCCTCTTCCACGCTCGCAGTCGCACCCACACCACGGGATTCCAGATCGCGTTGCCTTTGCAGGGCGCGTTCGCGCAGTTCGGCCTGCGCTTCTGCCGATTTCAACTCATCCTGCGCCAGCAGCAGGGATCGTTCCGCATCGCGTTCCTCGAACTGGGCATCCAGCAGATCGGATTTGGCCCGGTCCAAGGCGGATTGCGTATCCGCAGGGTCCAGCTCGACCAGAACTTCACCCGCCGTAACCGTCCCGCCATCCTCGAAGTCATCGGCGAGTGAGATCACGCGACCACCCAGCGCCGCGCGTAGTTCAAGCCGACGGCGGCTTTGCACCTCACCAAAGGCTTCCAGATAAGGCGTTACGGTCTGTAACTCGGCTGTTCTGACCGACACTGTAAACACACGCTCGCGCGCCGGGGGTTTTGCGGTGTCGCGCGCAATCACGTCTTGCACAGCACCTGTGATCATCTGGACAGCGACAAACAGCAAAGCCAACGTCAGCGACGCCAGAAAGACACCGACAAGACTCTGCCTTAGAAAACGCATTCTCACTTACCCCGGTTGCAATGGGCTGCCTTGTGCAAAATGTAGCCGGACCGTGAAATATGCCAAGCCACAATGCGGTTATAAGGTGTTAAACGTACGAGCAGTCTACTTCCGTCGCAGATGTTCGTCCAATCGCGGCATTATTTCCACAAAGTTGCAGGGGCGATGACGGTAGTTGAATTGTTTCTCCAAAATACCGTCCCATGCATCCTTACAGGCACCCGGGCTGCCCGGCAGGGCAAACAGATAGGTACCACCAGCAACGCCACCAGTCGCGCGGGATTGCACGGCAGAGGTTCCGATCTTTTCCATCGACAGAATGGTGAAGACGGTCCCAAAAGCATCAATCTCTTTTTCATAGACGTCGCGATGCGCTTCGACCGTGACATCGCGCCCGGTCAGGCCCGTGCCTCCGGTTGAGATCACAACATCGGTCTGAGGATCCGCGATCCATACACGAAGTTGATCAGCGATCTGCGCACGCTCATCGGGTAAGATCCGCCGATCTGCAACGGCGTGACCCGCCGCTTCGATCCGGTCGACCAGCGTTTGGCCGGATCGATCTTCGTCAAGCGATCGCGTGTCCGAGACTGTTAGGACAGCAATGCGGACAGGGATAAAGTCTTTGTCTTGATCGATCATTCAGAGCACCTCGAACCAGTTCACTTTGGGCCCCAGATTGGCGATCTGCGTTCGACCAAGATTACCACGATACCCCCAGCTGTCATGGATGTGACCACAGAAGACCAGCCGGGGCTGAAGCCGTTCCACCGCATCGCGCACGGCCACCGAGCCGACGGAGGAACCTTGCGATGTTACGTCCCCGTGTCCTTTGGGCGGAGAATGCACGATCAGAATATCGGCAGTGTCACAGCGATCCAGCAGTTCCGAAGCCTCTGGCTCGGACAGATCACAGGACCAATCGCCAAACGGCGTGGCGGGTACTCCGTAGCCCAGCCCGAACAGGTGTATACCGTCGACTGTCATTCCGTTGCCATGCAGGACATGGGCGCTATCTGGCGCAGCATCGGTCAGCTCATCCGCGCTTTCCGCATTTCCCGGCACCAGCACCAGCGGGGCCGAGATACCCGACAGCATCTGCATAGCCTCGTCCAGTCCCTGGCGCATATTGCAGTAATCCCCGGCCCCAATCACCAGATCGGCCTGCGCGCTGGCCTCCACCAGATCAGCCGCCCGGTTGCGCGCCATATGAAGGTCTGAAAAGGCCAGAATGCGCATCACCCTGCCCCCAGCCGTGCTTTCAACTCCAACAGATCGGCCCAGGCCTCTCGTTTCATCTGCGGCTGGCGCAGTAGGTAGGCGGGGTGGAACATCGGGATCACCGGCAAATCCAACGCGTGTTCCCAAGTACCGCGCAGCCGCGTGATTCCGCGTTTTCCCAGAACGGCCTGACAACTGATATTGCCCATCACCACCAAAACCTCGGGCTTGGCCAGCGCCACATGGCGTTCCAGAAACGGCTTCATCATGCCGATCTCTTCCGGCTTCGGATCGCGGTTCTGCGGGGGGCGCCAGGGCAACACGTTGGTGATGTAGGCGTTCTGCGTGCGATCCAGATCAATCGCCGCCAACATCCGATCCAGCAACTGACCCGCACGCCCGACAAAGGGCTTACCTTCGCGGTCTTCATCTCGGCCCGGAGCCTCTCCGATGATCATCACGCGCGCACCGGGCGTACCATCGGCAAACACCAACTGCCGCGCACCGCGCTTTAACTCACAATGCTCAAATGCGTCCATCGCCGCGCGCAATTCATCCAGTGATCCGGCGCTTTGTGCTGCGGATTTTGCGATGGCAACTGGATCAACCTGCTTGGGTTTCTCGGGCGCGGCCTCGGGGCTGGCCGGTTTTTTTGACTTGGGCGCAGTATCGGGCAGCGCATACCGGTCGATTGGCACGTCTCCAATCGCCTCGGTCACGCCCAGTTCGATCTGCCAGTCCAACAGCGCCCGTGCGGTGTGATAATCCATGCCCGATTCCATATCCCACAATCTAACCGGCTTTTGACCGATGGAAAGCGAATAGACCTTGCCACGGCGCTGGGTCGCACCGACCATGATCCTGTTATGCCATCGATCTTGCGATTCCTTCTGATTGCTCTGCTGCTGAACGCCCCAGCCGGCCCGCTGCAGGCACAGCTTTCTATCGGCAATGACCAATGCCGCGGGGGTCAATTCGCCTGTGGCAGCCGCTGTTGTTCGGGGGGGCAAAGGTGCAGCTTTGATGGCCACTGCATCCCACTGGGTGGCACCTATTGCGGCGGTGGGCGCAGCTGTGGCCCATTTGAACGCTGTGTCGCGGGTGGAACGCGATGTGCACCGCAAGGTGCAAATGCCTGCAATTCAAGCCTCGATTGCCCCAGTGGGAGCCGCTGCAATGGCCGCAGAAAATGCGAGTTGATCCGCCCAGATATTGATCTGAACCTGCCACAGCCTTGCGCCGATGGCCGGATCTGCGTGCGCGGATCTTACTGTCTGCCCCAAGGTGGATGCTCGCGTCCTGGATGGTACCTATGCGAAAAAACCGGCTCGCAGTGTCGTCAGGGTTTCAAATGCTCCAGAAATCAGGGCTGTGTCCCTGTCAAAGCCATCGATTGCGGGTACGGCAAATGGTGCAAACCGGGCGAACAATGCCTGCCAAAGGGGGGGTGTCAGAAACTGCCCAACAGCACAGAACCTTAGGTTGCCTTGCCCGGCGCGGCTTTCTATAAGCGGTCCGATTGTCAGACAGGAGCCCGCCCATGCGTTTCGCCCATCGTCACCTTCTTGGCATCGAGCATCTGTCGCAATCCGATATCACCGCCATTCTCGACCTGGCAGAGACCTATGTGGATCTGAACCGTCAGTCGACCAAGCACTCGGATGTGCTGTCCGGGCTGACCCAGATCAATATGTTCTTTGAAAACTCGACCCGCACGCAAGCGAGCTTTGAGATCGCGGGCAAGCGTCTGGGTGCAGATGTGATGAATATGGCGATGCAGGCCAGTTCGATCAAAAAGGGCGAAACCCTGATTGATACAGCGATGACATTGAACGCGATGCATCCCGACCTGCTGGTGGTGCGGCATCCGCAATCCGGCGCCGTCGATCTGCTGGCGCAAAAGGTGAATTGCGCTGTGCTGAATGCAGGCGACGGGCGGCACGAACATCCGACACAGGCGCTGCTGGATGCATTGACCATCCGCCGTGCCAAGGGGCGCTTGCACCGCCTGAACATCGCCATTTGCGGAGATGTAGCCCATTCCCGCGTGGCCCGTTCGAACTTGATCCTGCTGGGCAAGATGGAAAACCGCATCCGCCTGATCGGCCCTCCGACGCTGGTTCCGGCGCAATTCGCCGAGTTCGGGGCCGAGATTTACGACGATATGACCGAAGGCCTGCGGGATGTGGATGTCGTCATGATGTTGCGCCTTCAGAAAGAGCGGATGGATGGCGGGTTCATCCCGTCAGAGCGCGAGTACTATCACCGCTATGGCCTTGATGCGGTCAAGCTTGCGCAAGCCAAACCCGACGCCATCGTCATGCATCCGGGCCCGATGAACAGGGGGGTCGAGATCGACGGTACGCTGGCGGATGACATCAACCGATCGGTCATTCAGGAACAGGTCGAGATGGGCGTCGCAGTCCGCATGGCCGCTATGGAACTGCTGGCCCGCAACCTGCGCGAGGCTGCATGAGCGACCTGACCGTCTTACCCCACGAACGTGGCGTCATCCGCCTGTTTGCACTGCACATGCGCCCGGAAGAGGCCAAGTTCCTGCGCGAACCGGGTGCTGCTGATCAGGTTTTAGGGGTTGCAGATCTGGACCTTGAACAGATCGACATCTTTCCTGTGTCCGACCTCGAAGACCTAGGCCTTTGGGGCTATCTGAACGACGGGTGTGGCGTGTCCGAAGACCAACTGGATCGCGTGGCGCTGGAGGCTGTCGAAGGCTGGGTCATGGCTCTGCGCAGCGCTGCTTTCAAAGGACAGCCCGCGGTGCTTACGCTTGATCCGCGCGTCGAGTTGGTTGGCCTGTTCACGGAACAGGCCACAAACTGGAGCGGCGGCCGGATCGAAAGCGAAAGCGCCAAGCCGTTTTCGGCGCCGCAGACACCGGTGCAAGACGGCAGGCCGCGCCAAGTGGGCTCGGCCGTGCTGGCCGTGTTCATCTTGCTGGTGATCGGAGGTGCGCTGTGGCTGATCCTGTGATCTTTACCCCTGACAAGGGTGCGTATATTCGCACCAACGCCTGGCTGGCCGCTGTGGCAATGGCCGGGGCGATGGCCGTGCTCTGGTTGATCGGAAACCCCTATGTCTGGACCGGTGCGCCCGCTGGACTTGCAGCCATCGGCCTGCGCGCCTGGTATCTGGCCTCAGAAGAACTGACCGCCAAATGGGAAATGACCGATACGCTGCTAATAGGTCCCGGCCCGCGCAAAGTCGCGCTGACCCAGATTGAGGCCGTGAACACGATGGGCAGCTTCGTCCAGCTTGTGACCAAAAGCGGCGATAAACATCTGATCAAATATCAAGCGAACCCCGCCGCCACCAAAGCCGCTATCGAAAGGGCCTTGCCATGAGCACCGTTTTGTTTACCAACGCGCGCCTGATCGACCCCGAGAACGGGACGGACACGACCGGATGGCTGCATGTCGCGGACGGGCGGATCGTTTCGAAGGGCAACGGCGATGCCCCCGCCGTGGATGGGCAGGTCGTGGAGTGCAATGGCAAATGCCTGGCCCCCGGCATTGTCGATATCGGCGTTAAAGTGTGTGAGCCGGGCGAGCGGCACAAGGAAAGCTATAAATCCGCAGGCCTCGCAGCGGCGGCGGGTGGGGTGACCACGATGGTCACGCGTCCTGACACCACACCTGCCATCGACACGCCGGAAACGCTGGAATTTGCTACACGCCGCGCTCAGGCCGACACGCCCGTCAACGTGCTGCCCATGGCCGCCCTGACCAAGGGACGCGAAGGGCGCGAGATGACCGAGATCGGGTTTCTGATGGATGCCGGTGCGGTGGCGTTTACTGATTGCGATCATGTGGTGACCAACACCAAGGTGTTCTCTCGCGCGCTGACCTATGCACGGTCCTGCGGGGCATTGGTGATTGCGCATCCACAGGAACCGGGCCTCAGCGCCGGGGCTGCTGCGACCAGCGGTAAGTTCGCCGCGTTGCGCGGCCTGCCCGCAGTGTCAGCCCGGGCGGAACGGATGGGGCTGGACCGCGACATCGCCCTGCTGGAGATGACTGGCGCGGCCTATCACGCAGATCAGATCACGACGGCTCGCGCCTTGCCCGCATTGGAACGCGCCAAGCGAAATGGTTTGGACATCACCGCCGGAACCTCGATCCACCACCTGACGCTGAATGAGTTGGACGTGGCCGACTATCGCACCTTCTTCAAAGTCAAACCGCCGCTGCGGTCAGAGGATGACCGGCAGGCGGTGATTGAGGCGGTGCGGACCGGCCTGATCGACACGATCAGTTCGATGCACACCCCACAGGACGAGGAAAGCAAACGCCTGCCGTTTGAAGAGGCTGCCTCGGGCGCGGTTGCGTTGGAGACATTGCTGCCTGCAGCGCTGCGCCTGTATCATTCAGGCCAACTGGACCTACCAACCCTGTTCCGTGCCATGACCCTGAACCCGGCCAAACGTCTGGGTCTGAACAGTGGTCGTTTGTCCAAAGATGCGCCAGCCGACCTGGTTTTATTTGATCCTGATATTCCGTTTGTGCTGGACCGGTTTACACTCAGATCCAAATCGCAAAACACGCCATTTGACGGGCAGCGGATGCAGGGTAAGGTCATTGCGACCTATGTGGCCGGCAAAGAAGTCTACCGGAGAACTTGATGCCCCTGATTGACAGTACACAATCCGAATTGCTGCTGTGGGCAGCCATGGGCTACCTGTTGGGGTCGATCCCCTTTGGCCTGATCCTGGCCAAGCTTATGGGGCTGGGCAATCTGCGCCAGATCGGGTCGGGCAACATCGGAGCCACCAATGTGCTGCGGACCGGCAACAAGGCCGCTGCCGCCCTGACCCTGCTGTTCGATGCTGCAAAAGGCGCTGTGGCGGTCCTGCTGGCGCGCGCCTTTGCCGGTGAAGACGCAGCCCAGATTGCCGCGCTCACGGCGTTTCTGGGTCATTGCTATCCCGTTTGGCTAAGCTTCAAGGGTGGTAAGGGCGTGGCCACCTTCCTTGGCCTTTGGCTGGCGCTGGATTGGCGGGTCGGTGTTGCCTGCTGTCTGACATGGTTGGTCGCGGCGGCGATATGGAGGATATCCTCAATTGGCGCACTGGCGGCGGCTGCGTTGTCGACCACCTGGATCGTGGTGCTGACGGATGGGTCCACCTTCGTTTTGGGTATTGCGCTTACCTTGCTGGTCTACTGGCGCCACAACGCCAATGTAGCCCGCATCAAGGCAGGGACTGAGCCCAAAATCGGAAAGCCGTGACCACGACCGACGCGTTCACCCGCGCATTTTTCGCATTGCCCTTGGGCACATTCACTGGTCGCGCCCATGATCGGCGCTATGTCGTCTCACGTCAGGTCATGGCAGGAAACAAGTCCCATAAGCTTGTGGCGTATGAACTCGGTGGCGAGGACTATATCAGCCTGAACCTCTACCAAACCCGCAACAGCGGAGCATTGCTGCGCCCTTGTGAAATGACTGCTCAAAAGGTCGTCGCCTTTGTTATGGCGCTCACACCCGAAGGCTAACCCAGCCACATTTCTGAACAGCATCTCTGCGCTTCTGCACAATCACAATTGATTGCTTTGAACGTGAACATCCGGCTTCCCACCTGAGTTTCTGTGACGGCCAATTACCGGTCGCACAGGACAAAATCCGGGATCGCAAATCGCAATTACGGCGACCACGCGCATCCTCTTTCACGAAAGGTGAAGCTATGAACACGTTTAAATCTCTGATCGGTGGCGTTGCGCTGTCTGTTGCCCTGGCAACTTCAACCCTGGCCGCTGGCGTTGAAATCAATGCCAGCTCGACCGGGCTGGCGATGCAGGGCTATGACCCGGTTGCGTATTTTACCGAAGGCGAAGCCACCAAGGGCGACTACCGGATCACCACGCTGCATGATGACGCAATGTACCGCTTCTCATCCGAGGAAAACAAAGCCGCGTTTGAAGCGAACCCCGAAGCTTATCTGCCCGCCTATGGCGGCTACTGCGCCTTCGGTGCAGCCATGGGCTTCAAGTTTGATGGTGACCCGAACCACTGGAAGATCGTTGACAACACACTGTACCTGAACCTGTCGCAAGACATCCAGGAACGCTGGGAAGGCGACATTCCGGGCTTCATCGAACAGGCCAGCGCAAACTGGGAAAACATCGCTGACAAGGCTCCGGCCGAACTGCAGCAATAACCCATATTCGGCAACTTTTGCGGTGGGAGCAGAAATGCTCCTGCCGCGCTCAAATCCCACTCTGAACGGAACACCCTTTGGAACCCGGCGGAATAATCAAAACCCGGCGCGTGTCGCCGGGTTTTGTTGTTCAGACATCCAAGATTGTGCTGCCCGTAGTCTGACGCGCCTCAAGTGCGCGGTGTGCGTCGGCGATCTGATCCAGTGGGAAGCGCTGATCGATGTGAATCTTGACCTCGCCGCCTTCGACCTTACCAAACAACCGCCGCGCCATCGCCTGACAGACCGTATGATCGCCGATATGCGTAAATAAGGTCGGGCGGGTAATCTTGAGCGATCCTTTCTGCCCCAAGACCCCGATATTCACAGGCGGCACCGGCCCCGAAGCATTGCCGAATGAGATCATCATCCCGAGCGGTTTCAGACAGTCCAGCGACCCTTCGAACGTGTCGGCGCCGACCGAGTCCATCACTACATCAACGCCTCGCCCATTGGTAATCTCGGCCACACGATCGACGAAGTTCTCGGTGCGGTAGTTAATGCAATGCGATGCGCCGTTGAACTGGGCCAACGCGCATTTCTCATCCGTACCGGCAGTACCGATCAAAGTGATGCCTTCGGATTTCGCCCATTGGCAGGCGATCAGGCCAACCCCTCCAGCCGCAGCATGGAACAACACCGTATCTCCGCGACGCAAAGGCGTGGTGCGGTGGAACAGGTATTCAACGGTCATGCCCTTCAGCATCATCGCCGCCGCCGCTTCGAATGAAATGCCGTCTGGCAACGGGCAGACCTGAGCCGCCGGCATCACCCGCGCCTCGCAATAGGCACCTGACGGTGTGGCAGCATAGGCGGCGCGCTGACCCGGTGTCAGATGAGCGACTCCGTCGCCAACCACTTCGATCACACCCGATGCTTCCATCCCAAGCGCATGTGGCAACTCCAGCGGATAAAGGCCGGTGCGCTGATAAACATCGATGAAGTTCAGGCCGCAGGCATGATGGCGGATAAGAACCTCACCCGGACCGGGATCACCCAAGGGCCGATCTTCGATCTGCAAGACCTCGGGGCCGCCGAAATCGTGGATAACGACTGTACGCGCAGTATTCTGCATTCTGAACCTCCTCTTGCCTGATCCCAAGCTAGCATGCTTGCGTGACAGAGCAATCAGGAGCTTGTGCTGTGGCGAGTTCGCGCGCGGATCAAACCCCGCGCATCGCCACTAGTCCGCCACGTTCAAAACGATCTTGCCGATATGGGTCGAGCTTTCCATATGCGCATGCGCTGCCGCTGCATCGGCCAGGGGGAATTCGCTGTCCATAACCGGGGCAACCTTACCGGCGGCCAGCAAGGGCCAGACGGCCTCACGCAGGTCCTGTGCGATCTTGGCTTTGGCCAGATCGCTTTGCGGGCGCAAGGTACTGCCCGTCAAAGTCAGGCGTTTGACCATCATCAGGGCAAAATTCAACTCAGCCACCGGGCCCTGTAGAAACGCGATCTGAACCAGACGCCCATCCTCGGCCAATGCCTTCACGTTGCGCGGGATATAGTCTCCGCCCACCATATCGAGGATCAGGTTCGCCCCGCCTTCAGCGCGCATAACACCCACGAAATCTTCGTCGCGGTAGTTGATTGCCTTCTCAGCACCAAGTTTCAGGCAGGCGGCACATTTCTCATCCGAGCCAGCAGTTGCAAAGACCCGCGCACCAAAGGCATTGGCCAGCTGGATCGCAGTGGTTCCGATGCCGCTGGACCCACCATGAACAAGGAAGCGCTCGCCTGGTTTCAGACCGCCGCGCGTGAACACGTTGGACCAGACGGTAAAGAACGTCTCTGGCAGACAAGCCGCTTGCTTCATGTCCATCCCGTCCGGCACTGGCAGGCAATGCGCAGCGGGTGTGGCGACGTATGCGGCGTAACCGCCACCGGGCAACAGGGCGCAGACCTTATCGCCCAGCGCCAAGCCCTCGACCCCTGCGCCCACGGCAACTACCTCGCCCGAGGCTTCCAGCCCCGGCAGATCGCTGGCTCCCGGCGGGGGATCATAGGCCCCTGCGCGCTGCAACGCATCCGGGCGGTTCACACCGGCATAGGCCACTTTCAGAACAACCTGCCCGGCCTCCGCCGTCGGCATCGGTCGTTCGGTCAGCTTAAGAACATCGGGACCACCGGGCTGCGTGATTTCGACAGCGCGCATCATCTGGGTCATGGGCAAATCTCCTTTGCCCAATGCCTAGCTGTCATCTGAGCAAAGGCCAAGCTTTGACTACTTGCGCGGGTTCAGCAGGCCCGGCAAATCTGCTCGCATTTTCATCGGAGCCTTGACCTGACCCGCCAGCCAATTCGGAACGGCCAGAAACGGTTTGAACAACGGGTTGCTGTTCACCTGCGCCTTCAGCTTCTCAAACTGCATCACGTCGCCAATGCGCCTGTCCAGAAACTCCCACGTCTTCTGGTGATCAGGCGAATCGTCCCCCAGCCAGAACAAAAGGGTCGAGGAATAGACGCCCGACAGCGTCGCCCGCTTGGTGTACCAGTTTACGTCATCCGACGTGTCACCCAATGCATCCCAAATCAGATCGCAGGTACCCCAAACAGCCTTGGCCCCGTCACCTGCATGCATTGGCAGGGCAAACAAAGTCATGCCCCGGCGGACCAGTTCCTTGTCTTCGACCGCCTCAAGCCGGAACCGAACAGCAGCGGCTACCTTTTCGCGGAACTTAAGCGCGCTGAGGTCTTCAGACTTGATCCGGTCCAGCATCATCTGGTCCCCACGCGCATGATAGGCCAGCGCCAGATCAACCGCGCCGCGCGGGCAAATCGCCCGGGCAAGACCGTCATCCAGTTCGCATTCTGCAACGGCGGCGCGAAAGCTGGTTTCGGACCATCCGTCAAACGGAACATGGGCAAGCATCGCGTCCAGCATCTGCTGTTTTGCGTCTTCATAGGTCACTGTCATGGCGGTTCTCCGGTGTTCGGGGCCAGTACTAGACAAGATAGGACGGCTTTGCTATACGGCCAGCTCCTGCAATTTCCTTGCAACTCTATCTAGAAAGGTGGTGACAACCACATGCAGGTTAGTGTTCGCGACAATAACGTCGATCAGGCGCTTCGTGCCCTGAAGAAAAAGCTGCAGCGCGAAGGCGTGTTCCGTGAAATGAAGCTGAAGCAACATTTCGAGAAACCGTCCGAGAAAAAAGCGCGCGAGAAAGCTGAAGCGATCCGCCGTGCCCGTAAACTGGCACGCAAGAAAGCCCAGCGCGAAGGTATGCTCTAAGCAGCGACACGTCTCGTCCAGCTTTGGATGACACTATTTGACGACCCCCGAGGCACCGCCCGGGGGTTTGTCGTTTCTAAGACCGGTTTGATCTTGCCGACTCGTGCGTGAGGCTGTGCGACAAGCTGCCATTTCAGCCCCGGCAGAATTTTGCCCGGCATTTTGCAGCGCAGCGAATCCCGCATCGGTAGCACTGCGATGCCCAAATTCGCCTGCCAGATCAACCCGCCTATCCGCCACAGGAAAGGTCTTTGTATCAGCCTCTCGTCTACCCAGACACCAAATCAAAAATGGAGGCTACTATGTCGACTGCAAGCACAATCGAGCGCGAAATGCTCGCACTTATCAATGAAGAGCGAACATCCCGCGGGCTGAACCCACTGCAATTGGAAACCAACCTGAACGAATCTTCTGAAGATCACAGCACCTGGATGCTGGACCGCGATATTTTCAGCCATACAGGCGCAGGCGGGTCCAGCGCAACGCAACGGATGCAGGCTGCGGGGTTTGATCTATCGGGCAGCTGGCGCACGGGCGAAAACATCGCCTGGCAATCTGAGCGCGGCGCGCCGGGCATCAGCGACGACGTCGCTCAGCTGCATCAGAACCTGATGAACAGCCCGGGCCACCGCGCCAATATCCTGAATCCGAACTTCGACTATATCGGGATCGGGATCGAAACAGGCGATATGCAGGGTTTTGATGCCGTGATGGTCACGCAGAACTTTGGTGCAACCGGTGGTACGGTGGACCTGGATACAGGCACCACCCCAACCCCTACGCCGATGCCCGAAGAGCCCGAAACACCGGAAGAGCCTGAGACACCCGAAGAACCTCAGACGCCGGAAGTTCCAGAAGAACCAGAGACACCAACTGAACCTGGAACTCCGGAAGAACCGGAAACGCCCGAAGAGCCTGAGACGCCAGAAGAACCGGAAACGCCTGCGGAGCCGGAAGCGCCGGAGGAACCAGAGACTCCCATGGAACCCGAAACGCCAGAGGAACCCGAAGAACCTGTGGAACCTGAGACTCCGGAAGAACCAGAGGCGCCTGAAGAGCCAGAAACGCCTGAACCAACGGCTGAGAATGGTTTTGATATCGAAGCCTTTGTTGCGGCGCTGGAAGAATTCCTGAACGAGGTGCTGGCACTGGTCGATGATTTCGACTGGATCGACATCGAACTACCCGGCGCGCAACCCGGCGGTGATGTACCAATGGATGACGGTCTGATCCTGATCTCGGAAGCAGGCGATGGTGGAACGCCGCCGACAGAAGAACCCAACGCGGGCTTCACCGACGATGACGATATGCTGATCTTCTCCCCAATGGGTGAAGAATGCATGGTGGACGTCGTTTAACAACTCGTATTCTGGCGAGGCGCGATAATTCGCGCCTCGCTTTTTCCAGCTCGAATCCAGTTCCGCCTAGTAGATTTTCGGAACGTACAGCTCGTCGGGCAGAATACGACGTTCGTAATCAGGGTTATACCTACGATCAGGCAGATCGACCCGCTCCTGCGGCACGTCTGTATAGGGGATCTTGGTCAACAGATGCTCGATACAGTTCAGGCGTTCGCGCTTTTTGTCATTGCCCTCGACAATGTACCACGGCGCCTCAGAGATATTCGTCCGAAACAACATGTCCTCTTTGGCCTTGGTGTAGGATTCCCAGCGAATACGGGATTCCAGATCCATCGGAGACAGTTTCCACTGTTTCATCGGATCGTGAATCCGCATGAGGAATCGCAACTGTTGTTCTTCATCGGTGATCGAGAACCAGTATTTCAGCAAGATGATCCCGGACCGAACCAACATCCGTTCAAATTCGGGAACGTCCTGAAAGAACTGTTCGACCTGATCCTCGGTCGCAAAGCCCATGACGCGTTCAACCCCTGCCCGGTTGTACCAGGACCGGTCGAAGAACACGATTTCACCCGCCGCAGGCAAATGCGGGACATAGCGCTGGAAATACCACTGGCTCTGTTCCCGGCGGCTGGGTGCAGGCAGCGCCACCACACGCGCGACCCGAGGGTTCAGGCGTTGGGTGATCCGTTTGATCACGCCCCCCTTGCCCGCACTGTCGCGACCTTCGAACAGGATGCACACTTTGGCCCCGGTATGCTGCACCCAATCCTGAACCTTGATCAGCTCGGCCTGCAGGCGCAGCAGGTTGCGGAAATAGACCTTGCGATCTAGCATTTCGGGATGCTGATCCTTGTAGATCTTGCGCACTTCCATCGACAGCATGGGTTCGCTGAACTCGATCTCAAAGTCTTCGTCCAGCGTGTCTTCCAGCTCGGCCTCTAGCCAGTCTTTGGGAGAGTCGTTGTTTTCATACGCCAAAGTCTGTTCCTTCTTCATTCACCGGGTGCGGACAGTAATGCGCCTGTGTAACCGCCTGATGTCATCGGATAAGTTGATCTTACTACAGGCGCCGATGAGGTGACCGCTGCTAAGTAAAGACATTACGTGTAATTCTGAACCGCTCGCGCGGGGGATACAACCGTAAGAATTGCCGCAACTGGAAAGGCTTGCACCAGGGAAAGCTGCGCGCCATGACTAAGCCAGTCGAACTGTCGAGGCCACCGTGGCGTATGTGCTGACCCTTCTTCCGATGATCTGGCCCTGGCTGATACTGATCGCGGCCCAGATTACCGCGCTGAGCGGACGGATGGGCGTGGCATTGGCGCTGCTGGTTCTTTTCATCAGCGTCAGCTCAGTTGCCAATCTGATCACGCCATGGGCGATTGCAGTGATTGCGATCGGGTTGCTAGGGGCCGCGACCCTGCCACGCCTGAGCGGCGCGATGGCAGTTGCCGGGCATACGCTTCTGATCCTGTGGTGTTTCACCTTGGGCGCGCATCTGGTTCCTGGGTTCAACAATCTGCTTGTCTTGGATCAGGTCCATGCCGGTGAAAACAGCGCCGCGTTTACGATGTATCTGAACCTCGACAAACCAATGGTGTTCTTTGCGGTCCTATTGGCTTGGCCCAGCATGCTGTTTGCGCGTCAGAAAACCAATGCCACGTGGCTCGTCATCGGGCTTGCTCTACTGCCACTGATCTTTCTTGCAGCTGTTTCAATCGGGGCGCTGCGGCCAGAAGTTAAACTTCCCCCTTGGTGGTTGGTTTTTGCAGTTTCAAACTTGTTTCTGACCTGTTTCGCGGAAGAGGCTTTTTTTCGCGGCTACCTACAATCTCTGTTCAGTTCGAAACTTGACCCTATTGGTGGCGTTGTCGCAGCCAGCCTGTTGTTCGGTTTGGCGCATTTCGGCGGTGGTCCAGCACTCGTGATCTTTGCCACGGTGCTGGGCTTGGGTCTGGGGCTGGCCTATGCCGCGACCGGGCGGCTTTGGGTGCCGATTGCGATGCACTTTGCCTTTAACTTTGTCCACTTTGCCTATTTCACCTATCCCGTGCCGGCCTGATCAGACCGGCAAGGCCGTGGTCTTGAACACCGTCCGCAAGGCAAACGAGCTTTGCATCTGCGCCACGCCCGGCAGGCGCGAGAGATATTGGCGGTGAATGCGGGCGAAATCTTCGGTGTTTTCGGCCACGACTTTCAGAAGGTAATCTGCCGTCCCCGCCATCAGGTGGCATTCCAACACATCCGGAATGCGGGCCACCGCCTTTTCAAATGCATCCAGAACCTCTTCGGCTTGACCCTGCAAGGTGATCTCGACAAACACGGTTGTGGGAACATTCATCTTCCTTGCGTCCAGCAAGGCCACGTAGTTTCGAATATAGCCCTCCAGCTCTAGCCGTTGGACCCGGCGATGGCAGGCCGAGGGCGACAGGTTCACCTTTTCGGACAGGTCCGCATTCGAAACCCGACCATTCTTTTGCAGGGCGGCCAGAATCTTACGATCAGTCGTATCCAAGCTCATTCGCGCATATCCATTGCGTTGATTTCAGTATTCTCGCTGGATTCTTTCAAAAGAAAGCCCAATAGCAGGCATTGTTTCACAGAAATTGCGCCACGTAATGCACATAATTTAGGCAGTTTATGAACGGAGGAGGGTCACATGAAAATCGGGTGCCCAAAAGAAATAAAACCACAGGAATTCCGCGTTGGCATGACACCGAATGCAGCTCGGGAAGCGGTGTCACGTGGGCATGAGGTGCTTATCGAAACCGGTGCTGGGATCGGCGCGGGGTTCGACAATGACGCCTATATCGCGGCTGGTGCGCGCATTCTGGACACGGCAGAAGAGGTGTTTGCCACCGCCGACATGATCGTGAAGGTCAAAGAACCCCAGGCCGGAGAGCGCAAGATGTTGCGTGAAGGTCAGTTGCTGTTCACCTACCTGCATCTGGCACCCGATCCGGATCAGACCCATGATCTGCTGGAATCGGGCTGTACGGCGATTGCCTATGAAACCGTAACCGATGCCAATGGGGGCCTGCCTCTGCTCGCCCCGATGTCCGAAGTTGCCGGGCGCCTGGCCCCTCAGGTCGGATCATGGACCCTGCAGAAGGCCAATGGCGGACGCGGTGTGCTGATGGGCGGTGTGCCCGGGGTTGGTCCCGCCAAGGTCGTCGTGATCGGCGGCGGTGTGGTTGGCACCCATGCGGCAAAGATCGCCGCTGGCATGGGCGCAGATGTAACCGTTCTGGACCGGTCCCTGCCTCGCCTGCGCTATCTGGACGACGTGTTCGGTGGCCAGTTCAAGAACCAGTATTCGACCGCTGGCGCAACCGCCGAACTGATCCGTGAAGCCGATATGGTCATCGGCGCAGTTCTGATCCCCGGCGCAGCAGCGCCCAAACTGATCTCACGCGCGCAGCTGTCGACAATGAAACCCGGTGCGGTACTGGTGGACGTGGCCATCGATCAGGGCGGTTGTTTCGAAACCTCTCGCGCGACCACCCATGCGGACCCGATCTATGAGGTCGATGGGGTGATGCACTACTGCGTGGCCAACATGCCGGGCGCTGTAGCGCGCACCTCGACCATTGCGCTGGGCAACGCGACGATGCCGTTCATGTTGTCATTGGCAGATAAAGGCTGGAAACAGGCCTGTCAGGATGACCCGCATCTGCTGGCGGGATTGAACGTCCATGCCGGACAACTGACCTACTACGCAGTTGGCAAGGCGCTTGGGATCGACGTCGTCTCACCCAACGTGGTGATAAAGGCGTAATCCTCCCGCCCCTGAAAGCGCCTTTTGAAAAAGGTGCTTTATAGCCTTGGGCGCCGCGCCACAGGCGCGGCGCGGGTGCTTTAAACACTACGCGTTGAGAAAACGAAACAGCGCCGCACGATAGTGCGGCGCCGGGCCCAACCGGAGAAGGGCATTTTGAATGCCCGTTCGACGGGCGGGAGCCTTTAGCCCTGCTTCTGAATTTCGACCGAATGCGGATAAGGAATCGAGACACCCTTGGCGTCGAAGGCTTCCTTGATGGTCTTGGTCAGCTCGAATTTCACATCCCAGTAGTCCGCCGCAGCACACCACAAACGCGCAGTTAGATCGACCGAGCTGTCACCCAGATTTGTGACCCTCACCCAAGGCTCTGGATCCTTGTGGATGCGCGCATCCGCATTGGCGACATCCAAAATGATCTTCATGGCCTCATCCGCGCTGTCGCCGTAGTCAATTCCGAACACCAGATCGACACGCCGCGTCTCATGTGCGGAATAGTTGGTGATCACCGACCCCCAAGCCTGCCCGTTCGGGACAATGATCTGCACGTTGTCGGGCGTCACCAGCTCAGTGGTGAACAGGTTCAGGTCTTTGACTGTTCCCGCCGTTCCGCCAATATCCACATACTGACCCAGCTTATAGGGGCGGAACACAACCAGCATCACACCCGCCGCCAGATCGCTGAGCGTCCCTTGCAGCGCAAGACCAATCGCCAGCGAGGCGGCACCCAGAATGGCAACGATACTTGTGGCTTCGATCCCGAAGATCCCCAGAACGGCCACGAGGACGATCGCCAAGATCACCCATTTGACAACGCTGGCGGCAAAATTGCCAAGCGTGGGATCGATCTGAGGCGTTTTGTTGATGCGACGCCGCACTACGCCCGACACCATCCCGGCCACGATCCAACCGATGATCAGGACGATCAACGCCTTACCCGCACTCAACAGGATCGGCAAATAGCCACTCGCTAAATCCACAGCTTGATTTGCCATATCGACTGTCTGATCCATGTCAGGTTTCCTTCTCGATCAAATTAGAAGGGGCACCGACAACGATGCGGAGCCCCGTATGCTTGCCAACTTCCGGATTTACTTCTTCAAAGCGTCCCGGATTTCCATGAGGATATCCAGCTCGCTTGGACCAGCTGGGGCCTCCTCAACAGCTTCCTCTTCTTTGGCAGCCGCATCCTTAACGCGGTTCACGGACCGTACCAGCATGAAGACAACCCATGCGATGATCAGGAAGTTGATGACCGCCATGATGAACGCACCATAGGCAAACACCGAAGCGCCTGTTTCACGCGCGGCCTCCAGGCTCGCCCCTTCGGCAACGTCACCTGCAAGCACGGCATAGTTATTGGTAAAATCAATCCCGCCTGTGAACAGACCAATCAATGGATTGATCAGGTCCCCGACCAACGATGTCACGATTGCGGTGAATGCAGCACCGATAATGATACCCACAGCCATGTCCATGACATTGCCCTTGGCAATGAATGTTTTGAATTCCTGGATCATGTGTTCCCTCTTTCCTGTTGTTAGCGTTTTTCGCCTCTGTTCGCGCATAGGCGCAGATTAATTGTGCGCTAATTGCACCCTAAAACATATTTTTTTATGGGAAAGCATGCCTATTTTTCCCCAATCAGATCATTCAGGAGAGCCCATGTCCGCTTTAGCCCCCTTCGCCGTGACCCAAAAATGGCCCGCCAAAGGTCCGTCGGTCATTCAGCTATACTCTTTCCCAACCCCTAATGGGGTCAAAGCATCGATCATGTTGGAAGAAACCGGTCTTCCTTATGAGGCACATAAGGTCACACTGGCCGATGCCGACGTCAAAAGCCCCGAGTTTCTGTCACTGAACCCCAACAACAAAATCCCGGCGATCATTGACCCCAACGGTCCGGATGGTGAACCTATCGGCCTGTTCGAAAGCGGCGCGATCCTGCTGTATCTGGCCGAAAAGACCGGTAAGTTCATCGGTCAGAGTGCATCTGACAAACACCGCGTCACCCAATGGCTGATGTTTCAGATGGGTAGCATTGGGCCGATGTTTGGCCAGCTTGGTTTTTTCCACAAGTTCGCAGGCCGCGAGATCGAAGACCCCCGTCCCCGTGAACGCTATGTGGCCGAGGCCAAACGCCTGCTGAACGTCCTGAACACGCAGCTTGAAGGTCAGGATTGGGTTGCCGGAGACTACTCGATCGCTGACATGGCCATCGCCCCCTGGCTGCGCGGATTGGACTTTTACGAAGCGAAGGATTTGGTCGACTGGGACGATCACGCCAATGTCGTGGCCTATCTGGATCGTTTCCTTGAACGGCCTGCGGTTCAAAAAGGCTTGGTGACACCCGCGCGAGACTAAGGCCCCCCTCGCCCCGTTACCGACATCAGGCTTGCGGCCAGAGCCGGTCGCAAGCCCATATTCTTAGCCAGGCAGCTTACCGGTCAGCACATAGCGCAGAACTTCGACCACCTGAGCGGGTTCCTCAGCTACAGCAAGTGCGGCGGCGTCGACCTCTTTCAGCGCGTGCTGATGATCCGGCCCGTGCAGCACGATCAACGATTTGCCCAATGCAGCTGCGTATCCGGCGTCAAACGCTGCATTCCACTGTTTGTATTTGTCGCCAAATCGCACAACCACCACATCGGCGTCAGCGATACCCTTACGTGTGCGGATCGCGTTGACCATCGCACCCTTATGGTCATGCCAATACTTGTTCGGCTCAGCACCCAGAATGGCAACGCCGCAATCGTCACTGGCGGCATGATCGGTGACCGGGCTGTTGAATGAAACATCCAGCCCCTGTGCACCATCGATGATTTGTTCGCGCCAATCGGTGTGAATTTCCCCAGATAGATAGACGTTCAGGCCCATGGTTTCCTCCAAAACAGTTTGGACCCTACTTAAGCGGCAATCACGCAAAGCCCAATGCGTAAGCCGAAGAAACCGCCCAGGATTGCTATTTCTTTTGCGCCACCAGATACCGAGACGGGGGCTTTGCCGGATAGTTCCCGCTTTCGACAATTTCAAAGCCAGCATCTGTGATCGCAGCTTCAAGCGTTTTTACGTCGAACAGGTTCACATAGGGCGCTTTGCCAAACAGCTGCATCACAGGCAGCATGAGTTTCATCAGTCCGAATTTAAAACCCAAACTTCCCTCGGTAAGGCAAGGTGTTTTGGATATGAACAACCCGCCCGAGGGCAGACGTTCATAGATGTCCGCAAAGGCCTTTTCAATATCCGGCACAAGATGAAACACGTTGAAGCCAAGAATGACATCAAAGGACTGTTCATCGTCTGGCAAGGTGATGTCGATAGGCGTGAACGAGATATTGTCGACCCCTTCTTTTTTCGCCTTATCCCGGCCAATATCCAGCATCGCGTCAGAGAAATCGCTGGCCGTGATATGCGCGACTGACGATGCAAGCAGCAGCGCGGTTGAGCCGGTTCCGCAGCCAAGCTCAAGAACGTTGTGCTGTTGGGTCAGATAGGACCGGGTCCGTCCCAGAGTGTATTCATACGACTCCATGTCACGGATTGGGCTACGCGCGTATTTCGCCGCAATGCCATCCCAAAACTTTGCACCAGTCTTCATGGTAAATCTCCTTTGCGACCTATCTACTCATGCGGATATTGAATAGGAATTGCGGAAGATCGCAGAACACTTATACATATTTGTATGGCCAGCATCGATGAATTTGATTGGAACCACATGCGCGCCTTTCTGGCGACCGCGGATACCGGATCGCTTTCAGCAGCGGCGCGGCAACTGGGACAGAGTCAACCAACACTTAGCCGCCAGATCGCTGCGCTTGAGGCTGATTTGGGCGTTTTGCTGTTCGAGCGCGTGGGCCGCGCGTTAGAAATTACGCAAGCTGGTTTGGAGATTCTGGAACACGCCCGCGCCATGGGCGAAGCTGCCAATCGGATCGCCTTGACGGCATCTGGTCAGGCGCAATCGATCGAGGGTCGTGTTCGGATCACTGCCAGTGATGTCATGTCAGCGCACATTCTGCCGGATTTGCTACGCGAGGTTCAGGCACAGGCTCCACGTCTGCGCATAGAAGTGATCGCTTCGAACGATGTGAGTGACCTGATGCGGCGCGAAGCCGATATCGCAATCCGCCATGTGCGACCTGAACAACCTGATCTTATCGCCAAATTGGTGCAGCAAGCGCCCGGCCACTTTTATGCGTCTTCCGCGTATTTGAACCGCATGGGGCACCCTGAATCCAAAAGCGATTTGCCCAACCACGACTTCATTAGCTTCGGCGACGCCCATCAGATGATCGCTTATCTGGCGCCACTTGGCATTCACCTGACGGAAGATAATTTTAGGCTCGGTTCGCAAAATGGCGTTGTTGCTTGGGAATATGCCAAACATGGCTTCGGCATCGCGCCCATGTCACAGAATGTGGGGGATGCGGCTACGGAGATGGAACGGGTTCTGCCAGATATGGACCCCTTTGAATTTCCGATCTGGTTGGTCGCGCATCGCGAGCTGCATACCAGTCGACGCATCCGGTTGGTCTTTGATGTGCTGACCAAGTTCTTCTCGAACTGAAAAGCGCGCCAAAAGGCGCGCTCTGCAAAGTGTATATTGCTGCGATTACCCGCGTAGGACACCGCCCGTCGCTTTGGAAACCTTGGCGATGATCTTCTCGGCCACCGCCTCGATATCTTTTTCTTTAAGCGTCGCATCAGTCGGTTGCAGGCGCACGGTGATGGCCAAGGATTTCTTGCCCTCTCCCAAGCTACCCCCGATAAATTCGTCAAAGACGCGCACATCCTCGATCAACGCTTTGTCGGCTCCCGCAGCGGCGTTGACCAGCGTCAGCGCCTCGACACCTTCATCGACGACAAAGGCAAAGTCACGCTCGACCGCCTGCAAATCACGCAGCTCCAAAGCCGCGCGGGTCGCGCCGGATTTACGGGGCAGAGGCACCTGATCCGGCCAAATGTTAAAGGCCATCGCCGGGCCCTTGATATCCATCGACTGCAGGATGCGTGGATGCAATTCACCAAACACGCCCAGCACCTTTTTCGGACCCAGGCAAATCTTGCCGTGACGGCCCGGATGCCACCAGGCATCCCCATCACGCAGGATCTGAACCTTAGCAGGCGCGCCGATGGCTGCCAGAACAGCCTCAGCATCCGCTTTGACATCAAATAGATCAACCGGTCGGGACGCGCCATGTACGTCCTTTGGACCCGAACGGCCAACCAGAAGGCCGGTGATCTGCGTTTGCTGTTCCCCTGGCTCGCCGTCATGGAACACCGGACCAACCTCAAACAGGGCCACATCCGTATAGCCGCGCGCCTGATTGCGGGCCGCGGCCTGAAGCAATCCGGGCAGTAGATCCGGGCGCATGTGGCTCATCTCGGACGAGATGGGGTTCTCAAGCTGGGTCGCCGCATCCCCGCCTCCGAACAAAGCCGCTGCATCCTGATCAATGAAAGTGTAGGTAACACATTCATTGTAACCCAGTGCAGCGCAGGTGCGCCGCGCCATCGATTGGCGGCGCTGTGTCGGGGTCATCACCGGCTTCGGGATGCCATCGGTCACGCGTGGCAATGGTTTGCCCTGCAACTTGGTCAGCGAAGCAATCCGTGCGACCTCCTCCACCAGGTCAGCCTCACCCATGACATCAGGGCGCCAGCTGGGCACATGGGCCATTTCACCTTCGAGGCGGAAGCCCAGGCGCGTCAGGGTCTGGCGCTGATCGCTTTCAGGAATATCCATGCCAACCAGAGACTTCACACGTTCCGAATCCAGCTTGTAGGCACGCGCATGGTTCGGCGCTTTGCCAGCCTCAACCACCTTGGACGCTTCACCACCACAGATATCTAGGATCATCTGGGTCGCATGTTCCAGCCCTTCCAACGTGTATTCCGGATCAACGCCGCGTTCGAACCGATACCGTGCATCCGAGTTAATCTTGAGCGCACGACCCGTAAGGGCGATCTGCACGTGATCCCAGAAAGCGCTTTCAAGAAAGACATTCACTGTGTCTTCGGTACAGCCAGTCTCTTCCCCGCCCATGATACCAGCAATCGATTCGGGGCCGTTGTCGTCCGAGATTACCATCATGCCGGGGTGCAGCGTGTATTCCTTCTCATCCAGCGCGACCAGTGTCTCGCCACCCTTGGCGCGATGGACGCGCAGGTTTCCCTGTACCTTGTCCGCATCGAACACATGCAGCGGGCGGTTGTGGTCGAAGGTCATGTAGTTGGTGATATCCACCAGGGCCGAGATCGGACGCAGGCCAATCGCCTTCAGTTGATCCTGCAGCCATTGCGGGCTTGGGCCGTTCTTTACACCTTTGATCAGTCGTCCCGTGAAATGCGGCGCACCGTCCAGAGTATCCTCATCAATGGTCACCTTGATCGGGCTTTCAAAATCACCCGGCACCGGAACGTAGTCGCGCACTTTCAACGTCCCCAGACCGCGCGCTGCAAGATCACGCGCAATACCCGCAACGCCCAGCGCATCGGGACGGTTCGGGGTGATCGCAATCTCGATCATCGGGTCGATCTTTGACGGGGCATTCTCGGCCAGCCAGTCAACGAACTGATCACCAACCTCGCCCGAGGGCAGCTCGATGATACCGTCATGTTCATCCGACAGCTCCAGCTCGCGTTCCGAGGCCATCATGCCAAAGCTTTCGACACCGCGGATCTTGCCAACACTGATGGTGATATCCAGACCGGGGATATACATGCCCGGTTTGCAGACCACGACCGTGATGCCTTCGCGCGCATTTGGGGCGCCACAGATGATCTGCAGCTCGCCCTCGTCGGTGTCGACCTTGCAAACGCGCAGCTTGTCGGCGTCAGGGTGTTTTTCCGCATGTTTCACATGGCCCAGCGTAAAGCCCTTCAACCGGTCCGCCGGGTTCACGATCTCTTCGACCTCAAGGCCAAGATCGGTCAGCGCCTCGGCGATCTCATCAACCGACGCATCCGTATCGAGGTGGTCTTTCAACCAGGACAGAGTGAATTTCATTGCAAGCGGCCTTCTTGGGCAAACATCCGTTTGGCACAGGCAATGGCAAAGAATGGGCCGGGGTGCAAGCGCTGCGCGTCATGGATAGGTCGGGGTGCGTCCCAAAAGCTCGTCCAATTGCCGCCCGATCCAACCGTGGGGGATGAAATGCCCGCCGGGATGGGTGTCCAGCACCACCTGCCCCTGCGCGCAATCGGTCCATTCCATGCGGCTAAGCGTCAGGAACGGCTCGACACTCCAATCCCCGCGCGGGGTTGCATCATGGCAATCATAAGCCGCGCGCCACAGGGCCACCGGATAGGTGGTGTCGCCGTTTGCGCCATAGGGAAAATCCATCACTTTATCGCGCAGGCCATGCACATGGCGCGCCTCGACCGGGGCCTCTGGGCAGGTTTCGGTCTGCTGAATTGAACCGGCCACGGCCAGCAAGGCGGCGATGTCATCGCCCGACTGGCACACATAGCGCCAGGCCATCGCGCCGCCATAGGAATAGCCCGAAACATAGATGCGGTCGCGGTCAATCGGATAGTGTTTGGCAACATCCTCCAGCACCCGGTCGGCAAAGGGTACGTCCCGCGTATCCGCCGACCAGAAGTTCCAGGTTTTGCCCAATCCGTTGGGGGCCACCAGCAGCACGCCCCGTAGCTTGGTCGCCCCGGCAATGCGTTCGTGGTTCACCACCACGGTCCCCTGCCGCGCCCAACCGTGGAAATGCAGAAGCACCGGCAGAGGCGTTTCACCATCCCACCCGTCTGGTTCCAGCACGTGGTACGAGCGGTCGCCAACCTGACAGGCGGTATCGCCGTGGCATTCGGTGTTCCAAGGCCCCATGGCAAAAGCCGGTGTGGCTGTCATCAGAAGGAGAAGCAGTCGATAGATCATGGGCCTGACCCTACCCAGCCTGAGCACCGAGTCATGTCACAAGCCCGTGGGGCAATGTAACAAGCCGCGCCATCGCCAGACCGTGGGGCTCCGATCCCAAGTCGCTTTATATAAACCCTATCATTCGCGCGAAAACCTGAATCAAAAAAGCGAAACCGCAAAGAAACCCAATTGCAAAAAGGACTTCGACAGGTCTGGAGAATTTTCGGACAGTTTGAAAAGGTACTTCTTTTCCCAACGCCTCACTACATTTCACTGAAGTAATCCAAGCAGCTTTCATGTTGATGTAAACGCAATCGATTATCACTAATTCACCGGGCGCAACGCGAGGTATAGAAATAATGCAGTTTCCGTTTCCCGCTGGAACGTATTTTTCGTTTCTCGGTTGCCAAACGCGAATATTCGTTGGCCAATCACTGAGGACAAATTCTACTTCTGATGCAGGTTGTTTGCCCGTGTTTTGTAAGAAGAATTTTTCAACGTAGATTTCTGTTGAAGTACTTTGGCCTTCATTGTTTGGATCTGGAACGGTCACGTGGTTTAGACTATTGTTCGCCTGACCAAAAATCAGTCTTACTTTGGGCTTAAAGAGGGACAGTATTCCTGCGCCAAGCAATGAAAATGCAAGGCCAATCAGCTCTCCGTAGTAGGGCTCTAACCAACCAAAAACAGGCACTGCCGTCACCGCGACAAACCACCATGCAGGTTCGGCATATCCAGCGCCGCAAACCCGTAGTGGCGCAGCCAACGCAAATCGCTATCAAAGAACGCCCGCAAATCCGGAATGCCGTATTTCAGCATCGCCAGACGGTCGATCCCGATGCCAAAAGCAAAGCCCTGATAGACCTCGGGGTCGATCCCACCGGCGGCGATCACCTTGGGGTGGACCATGCCGGAACCCAGAATCTCCATCCAGTCGTCGCCCTCACCGATCTTCAGCTGACCGTTATCCCAGGAACAGCGGATATCGACCTCGGCCGATGGCTCGGTGAAGGGGAAGTGCGAGGCGCGGAAGCGCAGTTCGACGTCGTCGACCTCGAAGAACGCTTTCACGAACTCTTCCAGAACCCATTTCAGGTTCGCCATCGAGATGTCTTTGTCGATGGCCAGCCCCTCGACCTGATGGAACATCGGCGTGTGGGTCTGGTCATAATCGGCGCGATACACACCGCCCGGACAGATCACGCGGATCGGCGCGCCCTGCAGCTCCATCGAGCGGATCTGTACCGGAGACGTATGCGTCCGCAGCACATGCGGCGGGCGATTGTCGCCCTCAGCACGGTGCATGTAGAACGTGTCCATCTCAGCCCGCGCAGGGTGGTGACCGGGGATGTTCAGCGCATCAAAGTTGTGCCAGTCGGTCTCGATCCGCGGCCCTTCGGCCACCGAAAAGCCCAGTTCGGCAAAGATCGCAGTCAGTTCCTCGGTTGCCTGGCTGACCGGGTGAATCGAGCCCTGACGGCGCGCTCGGGTCGGCAGGGTGACGTCCAGCCATTCGGTGCGCAGACGCTCATCCAGCGCCGCATCGGCCAGCGCGGCCTTTTTGGCAGCCAGCGCCGAGTTGATTTCATCCTTCAAAGCATTCAGCGCCGGGCCGGCAACCTGGCGTTCCTCGGGCGTCATCTTGCCCAACTCGCGCATCTTCAACGCGACCTCGCCCTTTTTGCCCACGGCCGCGACGCGGATCGCCTCAAGCGCGTTTTCGTCGCCCGCCTCGGCGATCTGACCCAGATATTTTGTCTTTAGATCGTCCATGACGCTTCCTGAACTTGGCCCTGATTGCTATTGAGGACCTGCTATCACAGCAGCCCGCGAAAGCAAGAGGGGGCGCGTGGCGCAATCAGACCGAGCGCAACAATGCCACGGCTTTGCCTTGCCAAACAGGTCGAGTAACCTTGCCGTAAGATGCAGGTGAGCGCCGGAGTTCCGGGAACAAGGTAAACAGTTCTTCGGCAGTTTCCGGTGCCAGCCCAGCCAGACCTTGGCGACCAGGGAAAAAGCTTTCCGAGACAAGACCCGCGGTGCTGAGCAACTGGTGGTGATCAAACAGCAGGTGAACATAGGTGATGCTGTCGCTCGGCGCCTGGATCACGGTGGTTCCGTTGACCAGCGATATGGCGGGCACCAGTATCTCGGCCTCGCCGAACATCAGTTCTGCCTGCCAACCGGATATCAAAATGCGGTGCTGCGGCGAGACCAGCACATCAGCTTTTGCCCCCAGCGTGCCTGCGCAAATCTGGATCGGCGCGAACCGACCACGCCCGGGCACGGTACGCTGGCCAACCCAACGAACCGGTTGCAGGCCATTGTCCAGCGTGTTGACAGCGTCACCCGGTTGCAGCGTTTCGATCCGTCGCGCACCATCCGATGTATCCAACATCGTCCCGGCGGTGAAGCAGGCGGCGCCGCTGTCCCCGGGGCTTACAGGGGCATACACCAGCGTATTGGTGTCTGGTTGATTGAACTGCAGCGATGTCGTAGTTTGGTTCGGTCCGACCAACACCGGCAGATTGACCGAGGTCTCCCCGGCTGCAAGCCCATTCTGAGCAACGATATTCGTCGTGCCGCCGCCAATATCGTAGAAGTCGATCACCTCACCTGTGGCTGTGTTGGTTAGGGAGTACGCTTCGTAGTTTGTCGAGCCGCCACCGTTCGGGTCGGTGAGCAGAATCGGGAAGTCATCCGCTGAGATTACATAGACAACCTCATTGTTGTCGGCGTCGACGGTCACTTGCGCCGTTGGAACACTGGTGAGCGGGATTTCAATCCCGACCTGACCATTGGCCTGATAAAAGGACACAGTGAAATTGGCCGGGTCTTCGGAAGCACCAATCGACACTTCCAAAAATTCGCTGACGCCCGAGCTTGCAGCATAGGCGTTGGAATAGTGAAGTTCGCTGATACGGGCCAAACATCACCCTCCGATACAGACACACGACAGTGTCCGTCATCCCGGACCGTATTCAATCCGAAAGGAAGACACTGGCAAACCGAATGCTAACCGGAAAATGGCCTATTCAGTAGCTGTATTCGGGATAAATCCGCGTCAGATCGCCGTTCCAGTCACCATTGTAGTGTTCCAGCAACTCATCAGCAGGCACCTTGCCCGTTTCGATGCTTTCCTTCAGCGCGTTCAGGAAGTGCGTCTCATCTGGCACAAGACCCCCGGCACCCGGACGGGCGCGGGATTTGAGCCCGGCTTCTGAGATCGCCACAACCTCGCGCGCCAGATCGTGCATGTTGATGTCGCCAACTTGCGCTTGCAGGCCTTTGACGGCGGCTTTCACCCGCAATTCCTCGCGCGTTTCGGCATCCCAGCGCTTGACCAGATCCCAGGCGGCATCCAGCGCGCCTTGGTCGTAGGTCAGGCCAACCCAGAACGCAGGCAATGCACACAGCCTGCGCCACGGGCCACCATCGGCCCCGCGCATTTCCATAAATTTCTTGATCCGCGCTTCTGGGAAGGCGGTGGTCAGATGATCGGCCCAATCCGACAGCGTGGGCGTTTCACCGGGCAAAGCCGGCAATTCGCCTTTCAGGAAATCCCGGAAGGATTGCCCCAAGGCGTTGATGTATTCGCCGTTGCGGTAGACAAAATACATCGGCACATCCAGGGCGTATTGCACATAGCGTTCAAAACCGAACCCATCTTCGAACACAAAGGGCAACATACCGGTACGCGCATCATCCAGATGCCGCCAGATATGGCTACGCCAGCTTTTCTGGCCATTGGGCTTGCCTTCGAAGAACGGAGAATTGGCAAACAGCGCCGTTGCCACCGGTTGCAGCGCCAGCGCCACGCGCAGCTTCTGCACCATGTCGGCCTCGGAGCCAAAGTCGATATTGACCTGAACCGTGCAGGTCCGGCGCATCATGGCGCGGCCCATTGTGCCGACTTCTTCCATGTAATCGTTCATCAGCCGATAGCGCCCCTTGGGCATCAATGGCATCTCATCATGGGTCCAGATCGGAGCCGCGCCCAGACCTATGAAGCCCACGCCGATCTCATCGGCGATGTCCTTCACCTCTCGCAGGTGAGTATTCACCTCATCGCAGGTCTCGTGGATCGTCTCGAGCGGAGCGCCTGATAGTTCCAGCGCACCGCCGGGTTCCAGGCTGACATTGGCCCCGTCTTTTTCCAAACCGATCAGCTTGCCGCCTTCACGTACCTCGCCCCAGCCATGGCGATCCCGCAGCCCCTCCAACACCGCCACGATCGAGCGTTTGCCTTCAAACGGCAGCGGCTTAAGGGTGTCTTTGCAATAGCCGAACTTCTCGTGCTCGGTCCCGATGCGCCAATCTTGTTTGGGCTTGCAACCCGATTCCAGATATTCGGCCAGTTGTTCGTGGCGTTCGATCGGCCCGCCGCCGGACTGAGGGATGGACATGAGACCTGTGCTCCGATCCTGATGTGTCTGTCTTGACGGTCAGTCGTGGGCGCAATTGGCGCCAGTGTCAATGCAACCGAAGATGCGCAGGGCGTGAGGGCGTGCGCTCCCAAATCACCACCGGATGCGCCGAGCGGCCGTTCAATTCCGTCAGCATTTGTTCGGTTTTCAACCCCGGCAGGGCCGAGAAAACATCGAACAGCGCCTCGGCCCCTTCCGCATTCACAGGAATGTGAAGCGCCGGTTGTCCGGGTTGATCCAGAACCCAATGCGCCGGGGCCGAGGTGGGATCAAGCGCCAGCCTCTCAATCTCACGCGTGGCAACCATGCCACCGTCCAGCGGGCCGAAATAGGTAATCTGGCCCTCGTCCACCGTCACAATGCCCTGCCCGCCCGATCCCGTGCGGAACCGGGCACGCTGAATCCCGATCACAGCCAAGGCACTGGCGACCACGACCAGCACCCATCCAAGCCATCCCAGCAAACCACCCGGTCCGTTGATCCAACTGAGGCCGAGGATCAGAACAAACACAGCGATCAGCACTTCGCGCCAGCGCCATAGGGCCAGCTTTGCTTCGGGTCGGATAAAGCTCATGACAGCACCTTTTGTGGGTTTTGTAAAAGCGCGATGCGATACCAGCCAACCTGCTGGAACCCGAGCGCCTCGTAAGCCCGTGCAGCAGGTGGATTGTTGGCAAATAGAATGGCGGTGTCTGCACCCTGGTCCTTTGCCTGTTGCAAAAGCGCGGTAGTGACCTTGCGGCCAAGCCCCCGGTTTCTGTTCTCACGTGGCACGAAAACTCCGCCGACCTGAATATGACCCGCAACCGCCGCATTGATCGCTGCCATGGCCACCGGGGAGCCCTCATCCAGCAAAACGATGACGCGGCCGGATTGGACATCCATCGTGGCGCGACCGTCAGCCATATCGCGCGCTTCTTGACCGCTGGCCTGACCAGTGTCCTCGAAGTAGTCTGCAAACCAATTTAGCAGGATCGGGCGGTCCGCGTCGGTAGGGGCGCGATATGGCATCGGAGCTGTCGGGAGCTTCTGTAGATCAAGGCGATAAAGCGGCTCATCATGGTGCAGGCGATACGCTGCCTCCCCAATGCCCAGCGCTTTCAGAATAGCCTGAACCTGCGGGGCAACGCCGGTCATACCCAACACCGTCTGATCCTTGATCATGTCTGCGAAACCTTGCGCAGCCTCTGGCGTACTGTCCGGCAGCTGCGCCATCAGATACCCTTTTTTCGTCAGGCCGAACACGCCTTCGATCTGGTTTTTTCCCCAGACAAAGAATCGAGTCGAATGCTCAGATTCTGTGAACCCTACGCCATGCGCTGCTAGATTACTGCGCAGGAACATGGATGTATCGGGATAGTCGGCCAGAAACAACTCAATCGCCGGGGCATCAGATGAGTTGGCTTCCCGGATCATGACCAATCCCCCAATGCCTGTTGCCACATGGTCAGCGAGGCGACCGCTGCTGTATCGGCGCGCAGGATACGGGGCCCGAGGCTGACAACATGCGCATAGGGCAATGCCGCCAAACGCGCGCGCTCTTTGTCAGAAAACCCGCCCTCGGGACCGATGAGAATAGCCCATGGCTGGCCTTTCTCATTGGCGGCCAATCGAAGGGCCGAGCCAGCCTCGGCCTCATCACAAAACATCAGGTTCCGCCCCTCAGGCCATGTGTCCAGCACCCGGTCCAACCGCTTCAACTCGGCGACCTCGGGTACGAAGGTTCCGCCACATTGCTCGGCAGCCTCAACCGCATGGGCTTGCAGGCGATCTTGCCGAATACGTTCGGAATTGGTGAATTCTGTCTGCACCGGCAGAACCCGCGCAGCCCCCATCTCGGTTGCTTTTTCCACAATGAAATCCGTGCGCGCCTTTTTGATCGGTGCAAAAAGAAGCCACAAATCAGGGGGCAACTGCAGCGGTTTGGTCTGCTCCACACAGCTCAGAACACCGCCGCGTTTTCCGGCCTCGGCCACCTCGGCCAGCCACTCGCCATCCTCGCCATTGAACAGGGCCACAGACCCACCCACCGACAGGCGCATGACACCGAACAGGTAATGGGCCTGCTCGCGCGTCAATTCAACGGATTGCCCCTGACCCAAAGGCTGATCTACATACAGTCTGATCTTCGCACTCATGAGGCCTTACATATGCAAGGCAATGCCCCAACACCAGATGGTCAGGTCGCTGATGCCGTAAGCGGGAACTGGGTAGACACATATGCCCCGAACTTCACCCGCCCGTATCTGCGCCTCAGCCGCGCGGACCGACCTATCGGCACATGGCTGCTGCTGATTCCCTGTTGGTGGGGTTTGGCGCTCGCAATTTTGCATGACGGGCAACCCAGGCTCGAAGATTTGTGGATCGCCATCGGTTGTGCACTGGGTGCCTTCCTGATGCGCGGTGCGGGTTGCACCTGGAATGACATCACAGATCGCGAGTTCGACGCGCAAGTGGAACGCACGCGGTCGCGCCCTCTGCCATCCGGGCAGGTCACCGTTCGGCGAGCTGTGATCTGGATGATCCTACAATGTGTGCTGGCTCTGGGCATCCTGCTCAGCTTCAACCAAGCGGCAATTGCGATGGGCGTTCTGTCGCTGTTGCCCGTGACGATCTATCCCTTTGCCAAACGGTTCACATGGTGGCCACAGGTGTTTCTGGGCCTTGCATTCAACTGGGGCGCTTTGCTGGCTTGGGCAGCCCACACCGGCAGCGTGGGGTGGCCCGCAATCACGCTCTATCTGGCGGGGATTGCGTGGACGTTGTTTTATGACACCATCTACGCGCATCAGGATGCGGAAGATGACGAGCTTGTCGGTATCAAATCCACGGCACGCCTGTTTGGCACCGATACCGCCAACTGGCTCAAGTACTTTCTGGTTGCAACGGTGGCCCTGATGGGGCTGTCGATTGTCGACGCCATGGTACCCCAGGCATCTATTCTGGCACTGGTCATTGCGCTTGGCGGCCCCTGGGCCATGGGCTGGCACATGATGTGGCAGTTGCGTGGGCTGGATATCGAAGACAATGGCAAGCTGCTGCAACTGTTCCATTCCAACCGGGACACCGGCCTTATTCCGCTGATCTTCCTCTGCGTTGCACTGTTGCTCTGATTGCACCTGCTGGCCGGGGTCTGTAAGAGTTCGCCAAACGCCCGAGGAGTTCAAAGCCCGCACATGCGTCTGCCCTATGTTCTGTCTGTTTCCCTGATCTTTGTTGTGTCTGCAGGGCTTTCACTGTTGGCGGCCAGTTTTGCCGTCACAAAGATCGAGGAAACGTCGGAATTTGCGGTGCGCCGCGCGCTGGACCTGAACGGCCACGATTGGGCCGAAGTGCAATCCGACGGGTTGCGCGTTGTTCTGACCGGGACCGCACCGGACGAGGCCAAACGCTTTAACGCTCTGACCGCCGCAGGCACCGAGGTCGATACCTCGCGCGTCATCGACGAGATGGATGTCACCCTGACCACTGCTCTGGCCGCGCCTCGCTTTTCGACTGAGATCCTGCGCAATGACAGCGGCATCTCGATCATCGGCCTGATCCCGGCCAGTGAGGATCGGGAAGAACTTATCGACAGGTTAAACGATCTGGACCCGACTGTAGCAGTGTCGGATCTGATGGAAACCGCGGACTATCCCAAGCCAGAGGGCTGGGACGATGCCATTACCTTTGCCATCAGCGCGCTTTCCCGACTGCCCCGCGCCAAAATCTCGGCCAGCCCAGGGCTGGTCCGAGTGACTGCAATTGCCGACAGTCAGGCCGAGAAAGAACGGCTGGAGCAGGCGCTGACCCGCGCTGCCCCGCCCAGCTTGCGGATCGGCCTGTCGATCTCGGCCCCGCGCCCGGTGATCACGCCCTTCACGCTGCGCTATCTCATCGGTACTGATGGCGGGCAGTTCGATGCGTGTTCGGCCCAGAACGAAAAAGCCCGCGATCAAATCATGGCTGCGGCTCAGTCCGCAGGTTTAACCGCCCCGTTCAGCTGTACGATTGGCCTGGGCGTCCCTACGCCGCGCTGGCCCGAGGCGGCTTCGCTGGGAATCAAGGCATTGGCGGAAATCGGCCAGGGGTCATTGACTATATCAGACGCAGATATGACCCTGATCGCCGCGCAGGGCACAAATCCGAACGTGTTTGATCGTGTGGTAGGCGAGTTGGAAAACGCACTGCCCGAGGTCTTCGCCCTGCACGCCGTTCTGCCAAAACCAGAGGCAGAGGGGGCAAATGAGCCCACCGAATTCTCAGCTACCCGCAGCCCCGAGGGCCTTGTGCAACTGCGCGGTCGGGTCAGCGATGAAACACTGCGCGACATGGTCGACAGCTATGCCCGCGCAACCTTCGGTTCGGAACAGGTGTACACCGCCACCCGTATTGTCCCCGAACTTCCAGGGGACTGGCCCGTGCGCGTTTTGGCCGGGCTTGAGGCGCTGTCTCAGCTTCACAATGGCGCGCTGACCGTCACGACGGAGACGGTCGACCTGCATGGCATCAGCCATGATCAGGAGGCAAAAGCCCGGATCGCTCGCCTGTTGTCCGAGAAACTGGGCGACGCGCAAGAATTTAGCCTGTCGATCACCTACGTGGAGCCGCCCGAGCCCGAGGATGCCCTGCCCGACCCAGAGCAATGCGAAGAACAGATCGTCCAGATACAGTCCGCCAGCAAAATCGCGTTCGAGCCCGGCTCTGCCACGATTGCAAGCGACTCGCGCGATACAGTTAATCAGATCGCCGACATCCTGCGCGACTGTGGTCCAATCCGGATGGAGATTCAGGGTCATACCGACAGTCAGGGCCGCGAAGAGATGAACCAACAACTCAGTCAGGCGCGCGCGCAATCCATATTAAACGAGTTGCGCGGAAGGCGGATTCCAACCTCAAGCTACACAGCCGTTGGCTATGGTGAAACGCAACCCATCGCCGACAATGAGAGCGAAGAGGGCCGCGAAGAAAACCGCAGAATTGAGTTTCGTCTGATCCGCCCCGCGCCCACCGAGAACACCGAGACAGGGCTGGAAGCGCTTGAGTCCGAGACAGGCGCGGCAGAACAGACCGACACGACCGCATCGGAACCCGAGGCGGATGCAGAGGACCAGTAAGTTGAACAGAATCGAATTCATCATCGCCACAGCCATCATCTTGTTCGCGGCGTTCTGCATGGGCTGGTTCGCCAACTGGCTGGCACATCGCCTGTCGCGCGTCCGTCAAAGCGACGTGGCCGATCTGGACCGGATGAGCCAGGAACTGCACGAAGCCGAAGAAACCCGCGATCAGGCGATCACCTACCTGCAACAGCGCGAGGCGGAGCTGACCAACCAACTGACCCAGACCGAAGCCGAACTGGCCGCCGCCATGGACGGGTTGCGCGCGGCAAGGCAAGAGGCAGAGGAATTGCGCGGGCGCATCAACAACGCGGACTGATAGCCCACGACTACCAACGCCCCAGCGCGTCTTCGTCCTCATCCTTTGCGGCAACCCATTCCGCGCCTGAGCGCGTGATCTCTTTCTTCCAAAACGGCGCGCGGGATTTGAGGTAGTCCATAAGGTACTCGGCCGCCTCGAACGCATCCTTGCGATGCGGGGCGGCCGTGGCCACCATCATGATCCGGTCCCCTGGGGACAACCGCCCATAGCGATGAATGACCAGCACATCCCCCAATGACCATCGCATCTGCGCCTCTTCGGCGATCTTGGTGAGGGCGCGTTCGGTCATGCCCGGATAGTGTTCGATCTCCATCACGTCCAGATCACCCGAGACCAGATCGCGCACCACGCCGGTAAAGGTCACGATGGCGCCATTGGCGTCGCCCCCGGCGGCAAAGGCATTAGCCTCGGCCCCCAGATCGAACGGCTGTTCCTGAACGACGATACGCATGTCAGCCGCCGGTCATGGGTGGAAAAAACGCCACTTCGCGCACACCGTCCAAGGGCGCATCGAAATCCGATAGTTCCTGATCCAGCGCCACGCGCAGGGCCGAGATATCGGCAAATGCAGCAGCATAGCGGTCTTCACGTGCGCTGAGTTCTGCAACCAGTTCCGACACGGTCGCTGCATCTGTCTCGACCTTCTCTTTCGGCAGACCGATCCGCTCGCGCACCCAGGCGAAATACAGCACGTTCATCGGTTAGCTCTCCTTCAAATGAGGCATGGCTTTACGTAGGTAGTCATAGCCGGTGATCAATGTTAGCGCCGCAGCGAGCCACAGCAGCCATAGGCCGATCTGGCCTGACCAGTACATACCCTCAAGCGTCCAGCCTATGTTGTTCACATCCTCTATTTGGCCGGTCAAAACCTGATCAATGGTGATCGCATCCATCCCGAATGTGGCCATCACAAAATAGTGCTCGAAAATACCCTGCGAGAACAGGATCGCAATCGCTACCATTTGAGCGGTTGTCTTCCACTTGGCCAGTTTGGTGACCTTGAGTGTACCAGCGACATCGCCCAAATACTCGCGCAAACCCGAGACGAAGACCTCGCGGAACAGGATCACGGTGGCGGGAAGAACCAGCCACGGTGTCCAATGCTCGGTCGAATAGCCGACAAGGATCATCAGCGCGATCACCACCATCGCTTTGTCGGCAATCGGGTCCAGCATCGCCCCGATCTTGGTTTCCTGTTTCCACGCGCGCGCCAGATAGCCATCGAACCAGTCTGTAATCGCTGCCGACAGGAACAGGACCAGCGCAAACCAATCCGCATAGGGGCGGGTGAAATACAGAAACATTACGGCCAGACCGGGGGCTGCCAGCAAGCGCAGCAAGGTCAGAATATTCGGCAAGTTCCACTTCATGGGCTGACCCTACATCGCCGGGTCAGGACAGAAAAGACAAAGGGTTAAAAAACCGCACCAATCCCAGAGGCTTGGTCAAAGTGGCACAGCCGACCAGATGTGCCGTTTTCGCCCTTGGCCCCGGGCCGGAATGACGTCAGATTGCGGATGATTTTGCCAAAGGCAGACCATGACCTCACATATCGAAACGGACGCGCGCGCCAATTTGGTTGGCAGCGCCTGGATGATCGGCGCAATGGCGTGTTTCGCGCTGGAGGATGCGCTGCTGAAAGCAACCGCTTTGGCCTTGCCCATCTGGCAAACACTTGTCCTGTTCGGGCTGGGCGGATCGCTGATCTTTGCCAGCGTCGCCAAGGCGCGCGGCACACGCCTGTGGCAGCCCGACGTCTTATCGCCTGCAATGAAAATCCGTGCGGTTTTTGAGATTCTGGGGCGTCTGTTCTACATTCTGGCCTTCACGCTGACCCCATTGTCCTCGGCCACAGTCATCCTGCAAGCCACACCGCTGGTGGTTGTCGCGTGCGCCGCGCTGCTGTTCGGCGAAACCGTTGGCTGGCGGCGGTGGAGTGCCATTCTTGTGGGTCTGATCGGTGTCGTCATCATCATCCAACCAACAGGCGACAGCTTCAGCGTCCTATCTTTGCTTGCCGTGTTCGGGATGTTGGGGTTTGCGGGGCGTGATCTGGCCAGCCGTGCGGCACCGGCCAGTCTGGGCACCGAAGTGCTAGGGTTTTATGGCTTCGCCTGTGTGATCATCGCGGGGTTTGCCTATAGCTTTTGGGAACAAGCACCCATTGTATCGCTACCCCTTGACACAAGCCTGCATATGGCCGGCGCCGTGATCCTTGGAACCATTGCCTACGCGTCGCTGATGAAGGCCATGCGGACCGGAGAAGTGTCAGCTGTAACGCCCTTCCGCTACTCGCGCCTGCTGTTCGGGGTTGCGTTGGGCGTGATCTTCTTTGGTGAGCACCTGGATCAGACCATGTGGATCGGCAGCGCGCTGATCGTGGCATCTGGGCTTTACATCCTGTGGCGCGGGCGGCGGGCCTAGCCCTTGTCATGGAAGAAATCGTAGACTTTTTGCGCCAACCCGGCTGAGATCCCCTCGACCGCTTTCAGATCTGCCAGATTGGCGCGGCTGACCGCCTTGGCGCTGCCGAAATGGGTCAGCAAAGCACGTTTGCGCGCTGCACCCACGCCGGGGATTTCGTCCAGAGGCGTCGCCCCAACCGCCTTGGCGCGTTTCGCGCGATGGGTGCCGATGGCAAAGCGGTGAGCCTCATCCCTGAGGCGCTGAATAAAATACAATACAGGGTCGTTGCGTTTCAGGGCAAAGGGGCGCTGACCGATGCGGTGGAATTCTTCCTTACCGTGGTCCCGGTCGACGCCCTTGGCGACACCCACCATCGGGATGTCTTCAACGCCATACTGTTCCATGATCTCTTGCACTGCGCTCACCTGCCCGGCCCCGCCATCGATCAGCAGCAGATCGGGCCACATGCCTTTGTCGCGGTCGGGGTCTTCCTTTTGCAGGCGGGTAAAGCGACGGGTCAGAACCTCTTTCATCATTCCAAAGTCATCGCCCGGGGTCAGGTCATCGCCGCGAATGTTGAACTTGCGATAGGCGTTTTTCATGTAGCCTTCGGGCCCTGCCACGATCATGCCACCCACCGCATTGGTGCCCTGGATATGAGAGTTGTCGTAAACCTCAATTCGTGCCGGAGGCGCATCCAGATCAAACGCTTCGGCCACACCGCGCAGCAGCTTGGCTTGCGTGGCACTTTCCGACATGCGGCGCGCCAGCGACTCGCGCGCATTGCGCAGGGCACCGGCGACCAGCTCTTGTTTTTCACCGCGTTGAGGCACAAGGATTTCAACCTTGCGACCTGCCTTTTCAGTCAGCGCCTCTTGCATCAGATCAGCATTCTCGACCCCGTCTGACAGGATCAACTGGCGTGGCGGTTCCTTGTTGTCGTAGAATTGACCTAGGAAGGCCTCCATCACCTCAGCCGGAGACACATCGGCCCCAACCCGGGGATAGAAATCCTTGTTCCCCCAGTTCTGGTTGGCCCGGATGAAAAACACCTGCACGCAAGCCTGTCCGCTGTCCATATACAGGCCAATCACATCCGCCTCGGTCACACCGCGCGGGTTGATGCCCTGGCTGGTCTGTACCTGTGTCAGCGCCCGTATACGATCACGCAATCCGGCGGCGCGTTCGAACTCCATCGCTTCGGACGCGGCCATCATTTGGGCGGCCAGATCTTCCTGCACCTTGGTGGACCGCCCCGATAGGAACCGCTCCGCATCTTTGACGCTTTCGCGGTAGTCGCCCTCGGAAATCAGACCAACACACGGTCCAGAACACCGTTTGATCTGATACAGCAGACAGGGCCGTGTCCGGCTGTCGAACATGGAATCCGAGCAATTGCGCAGCAGGAATGCCTTTTGCAACTGGTTCAGCGTCCGGTTCACCGCACCCGCGCTGGCGAAGGGGCCGAAATACGTGCCTTTTTCCTTCTTCGCCCCACGATGCTTTTTGATCTGCGGAAAGGCATGATCTTTGGCGACCAGTATGTTCGGAAAGCTCTTATCGTCCCGCAGAAGCACATTGTACTTGGGCTTAAGCTGCTTGATTAGGTTTTGTTCCAGCAGCAGCGCTTCGGTCTCGGTCCGTGTGGTCAGGAACATCATCGATGCAGTCGCAGCGATCATCTTCTCGATCCGACCGGAATGCCCCGGGCGCGTATAGTTCGACACCCGCGCCTTCAGGTTTCGCGCTTTGCCCACGTACAAAACCCGACTATCGGCATCCAACATCCGATAGACGCCAGGCGAACTGTCCAGCGTCTTCAGATAGCGCTGAATGCAGGCGTAGCCGGTTGGCTGAGTGTCCGAGGTCGATTCGCTTGGGCCGGTCATAGCTCTGAGATATGATTCTCTGGCATTGGCTGCAATCTTGTGGACCACAGTTCAAGAGAAAACAAATCCACGGTTTCTGTGGATAAGTATGCAGATAAGTTTCCCTGATCTGGGATTCTTCCTTGTTTCATTGCCAGTTCGCTGATTTGCACAAAATTTAGGCGCTACCCTAATGCTTTGTTTTATAATGTTATTTTTTTGAGGCGCCGGCAAGTGCATGAAAAAAAAGACATTTTTGTAACGCGCATGTAACAGAAAAGCGAGCGGTGCAAAACTTGCAGCGGATTTACCTATTCTACGCCCAGAACATCGGGGGTTTGCCACCCCAGATGCTGCCCGCCATCCACGCATAACAGCTGCCCTGTGACCGCATGAGCATCGAGAAAATAGCCAAGTGCCGCCGTGATATCCGAGGGATTCGCACCGCGTTCCAGCACCGTGTTCGCGCGTTGGGCCTGAAAGTGCTCCTCAGATTGTCGATGTCCTTGCATGGTCGGGCCGGGCCCAATGGCGTTGACTCGGATCGCAGGTGTCAGCGCCTGCGCCGCCGTTCGGGTCAGTGCCCAAAGCCCCATCTTGGCAATGGTGTAGGTCATGAATTCCGGCGTCAGCTTGCGCACCCGCATATCTACCATGTTGACGATCAGCCCGGTCGCCACCGGTTCATCCTGCGCATCAGTTTCGGGCTGCAGGCCCTGTTCTGCCATAGCTTGCGTCAGCACGAAGGGTGCCCGAAGGTTGCTATCGATGTGCCGGTCCCAGCTTTGGCGCGTGGCCGTGTGGATGTTGTCATATTCAAAGATAGAGGCATTGTTCACCAGACAGGTGATCGGCCCGCCCAGCGCCTTAGCCGCGCGTGGAAGCAAGGCCGCGACCTGCGCTTCATCCAACAGATCAGCCTGCAGCGCGACCGCCTTACGGCCCAGGGCTTCGATCTGTGCAACTGTCTCTGACGCAGGCTGTTCCGAGGTCGCATAATGAACGACCACATCATACCCGCGCCCGGCCAGATACAGCGCCATTGCGCGTCCCAAACGGATACCTGCTCCAGTCACTAAGGCTCGGGACATGGGCTACCTCTCTTTGTCAGATCACATCAGCAATGCGGTGAGATAAAGCGCATAAAGAAACGTCAAGACTAGACCCCAGATGCGCGAGATATCCTGTTTGAAAAACACAAACGGGATCAGCAGCAGCGAGGCACCCAGCATCACCCACAGGTCAAAGCGCAGGAATTCCGGGTCGACTGGGATATTGCCGAACCAGGTGGCAATGCCGACAATAGCCAGAAGGTTGAACATGTTCGACCCGATCACATTGCCTAGCGCCACGTCCGCCTGCCGCCGCAGCGCGGCCATAACCGTTGTCGCCAGTTCAGGCAGAGACGTTCCAATCGCGACCAGCGTAAGGCCGATCACGGTTTCGCTGATGCCATACATACGTGCGATAATTGTGGCGTTGTCCACCAGAAGGTGCGCGCCCATGGGCAGGCCGATCAGGCCCAGGATCAAGTAGATCGAAATCTTCCAATACGGCATGTCTGGATCAGCCTCTTCCAGACCATCCAACTCATCATCAGCCGCGCAGGCTTTGCGATGTGCTTTTGCATCTCGAAACGCGTTCCACAGAACCAGCCCAAGTGCGGCCAACAGGATTGCGCCGCTGAACAGGTTGAAGACACCACAAAAGGCCAGGCCAATGAACAGAACACTCGCCAGCAACATAAAGACATAGCTTTTGCGGCTGTCGCATTCGCTTGTGTGCAGGGTCGCTAGCAATGCGGGCACACCCAGTACCAACAGGATGTTGGCCGTATTGGACCCAACGACATTGCCCAGCGCAAGACCAGGCGCACCTTCGTCAATCGCGCTGATAGCGATCAACAATTCAGGCGCCGAGGTGCCAAAGGCCACGATGGTCAGGCTGACGATCAGGGCAGGTACCCCCAATCGTAGGCTCAGGTTCACTGCGCCGCGTACCAGCGCATCGCCTGCCAACAGCAGGATCACCAAACCCAGGCCGGAGAGCAGCCATGCCGTCATGTCCGGCCTCCTTTTTCACAGGCACAAGGGCCCTTGCCGATCTGGAATCTGCCACAACGCGGACATTTGGCCGAGCTCAAACGTTTTTGCCCAGGAAACCGCAGCTTGCCGAACATCGCCAAAACACCCATGGCAACCAGAAACAAGGTGACAATTTTGATGATCACGTCACAGACCGAAACGCGCGTAGGCCGCCCGCTCCTCTAGCCCGGCAATGGCGTCTTGCACCAGCGAAGCCCCGAAGCGCGACCAAATTGGTTTGCGCACGCCGTAGCGCCGAAATTTAACCTTCTCGCCGAAACGCTCCTGCATCTTGGGTTTGAGATGGGCGATGCCTTCGATCAACCCCAACTCCTGCGCGCGTTTTCCAAGCCAGACTTCGCCCGTAAAAAGATCGGCACTTTCGTCCAGCTTGTCCCCACGGCGGGCTTTGACATGCGCAATGAAGTTTTCATGGATGTCGCCCAACAGGCCCTGCAGACGCTTGACGTCTTCCTTCTTTTCCGGCCGGAACGGGTCGAGCATCGATTTCGACTTGCCAGCCGTATGCACGCGCCGCTCGAACCCCTGCTTTGCCAGAAATTCATGCGCTCCAAAGCTGGCAGAAATCACTCCGATCGAACCCAAGACCGAGCTTTCATCGGCCCAGATTTCATCAGCTGCCGCTGCCAACCAATAGCCGCCCGAGGCCGCGACGTCCTCGACAAAGGCAATCACCGGGATGTCGAGCTCATCAGACAATCGCCGAATACGTGACCCAATCAGCGAGCTTTGAACCGGTGAGCCACCCGGAGAGTTGACCTCTAGCGCGACGGCAACCGGCTTTCCCTTACGAAACGCCTTTTCCAAAACAGGGGCGAGCGAGGTATCGTTTAACGCTCCGCGACCGGCCATTCCAATAGCCCCGGACAGGCGTATGACGGCGACGACAGGATGTTTTTTGACAAACGGCAGGCTGAGTTTCATGGGTGCCGATGTAGAGTGCCCCCAACCCGTAAACAAGGGACTCATCCGGCCTTAAACGCGACGTGAACCAAATTCACACACTCGAAGGGCAAAAATGCAACGCCTAGCTGCGGATACGCCATCCGGTTTTGAATATCCAACCGATCACCGCAAGGCAGATCAGCGTGAACGCCACGATGGCCAGCAAGCTGAACACAACGGGTACGTCCGCCAGCCCGTAAAACGACCATCTGAAGCCCGATATCAGATACACAACCGGGTTGAACAATGTGATGGTCTGCCACAGCGGCGGCAACATCGAGATCGAGTAAAAAGTGCCACCCAGAAAGATCAGCGGTGTCACAACAAGCTGCGGCACCAGCGACATCTGTTCAAAGTTGCTGGCCCAGATACCGATGATGAACCCCAGCAGCGAAAAGCTGAGGCAGGACAGGATCAGGAAAGCCGCCATCGCAAATGGGTGCTCTATTCGGATATCCACAAAGAATGTCGCCGTGATCAGGATCACCAGACCAACGAACAGGGCCTTGGTCGCCGCCGCGCCCACATAACCGATAACAATCTCAATAAAGTTCACCGGGGCCGAGAGCAGCTCGTAAATTGTGCCTAGAAACTTAGGGAAATAGATGCCGAAAGACGCGTTTGAAATCGACAGCGTCACAATCGACAACATGATCAACCCGGGCACGATGAAGGCACCATAAGACACGCCCTCGACCTCTTGAATGCGGCTGCCGATGGCGGTGCCAAAGACCACAAAGTACAGCGAGGTCGACAGAACCGGTGACAGAAAGCTTTGCGCCAAAGTCCTGAAGAAACGGGTCATTTCAAATCGGTAGATCGCAGCGACAGCAGACCAGTTCATGCGGGCTCTCCCGATACCAGATTAACAAATATCTCTTCCAGACTGGATTGCCGGGTCTGAACGTCCCGCAAGACCAATCCGGCCTGCGCCACATCATTCAAAAGCGTGGTGATCCCGGTCCGATCAGCATTCGTGTCATATGTATAAACCAGCGCGTCGCCATTGCCATTCAAGGCCAAGTTATGAGCAGCCAGACTATCCGGTATCTCTGATATCGGAGCCGCCAGCATCACTTCGATCTGCTTTTTGCCCATCTGCGCCATCAGGGTGTCCTTGTCCTGCACCAGCAGCAGCTCACCCTTGTCGATTACCCCGACCCGATCCGCAATCGCCTCGGCCTCTTCGATGTAGTGCGTCGTCAGAATGATGGTGACACCGGCCTGTTTCAACTCGGCCACAATCTCCCACATGTCCTTACGCAGTTCGACATCGACCCCGGCCGTGGGCTCATCCAGAAACAGAATACGGGGCTCATGCGCCAGTGCTTTGGCAATCAGAACCCGCCGCTTCATGCCCCCCGATAACTCTTTGATCGCATTGCTGCGCTTGTCCCACAGCGATAGCTTCCGCAATATTTCCTCGATCCGACTATCGTCGCGCCCATACCCGAACAGACCGCGCGAAAACCGGACGGTATTGTACACTTTCTCAAACGGCTCCAACGCGATTTCCTGCGGCACCAGACCGATCATCCTGCGGGCGGCGCGAAACTCGGCCTGAATGTCATGGCCACCAACGGTGACTGACCCGGAACTGGGCGTGGTGATCCCACAGACGGTCGAGATCAGGGTGGTCTTGCCCGCCCCGTTCGGCCCGAGCAGAGCCAGAATCTCACCTTCTTCAATGTCCAGCGAAACGCCTTTCAGCGCCTCAAACCCGTCGGCATAGGATTTGCGCAAATCCTTGATGGACAAAATAGCAGTCATGGCTGGCCCTCGTTTGTGGTCGGAACCATATCGCGACTTGCCAGCGTGCGACAGGTCAGTTCCGCACAGTGTTCTCCGCATTTTTGCGGAAAGATCAATCGCCACTCTTGCAATCTTACCGATCCGCCGGAAACTTCGGCCCAAACAGGAGGCGTCACATGCTGAACGGAACACGCATCATCGAGGTTGAAGGGCTTGGCCCCGCGCCCTTTGCCGCCATGTTGCTGGCCGATCTGGGCGCGGATGTGATCACCATCCATCGCAAAAACGGCACCCCGCCACCGGGAATGCCGGACCGCTCGATCCTGAACCGGGGCAAACGATCGATTGCGCTGGATCTGAAAGACGCTGACGATCTGGAAACCGCAAAGCAGTTGATCGACACCGCCGATGCGCTGATCGAAGGCTTCCGCCCCGGCGTGATGGAAAAGCTGGGCCTCGGGCCAGATGAATGCCTGCGAAGCAATCCAAAACTGGTCTATGGGCGCATGACTGGTTGGGGGCAGAACAGCCCCTTGGCCCAGACCGCAGGCCATGATCTGAACTACATCTCTCTTTCCGGTGCGCTTTGGTACGCATCAGCATCCGATGCGATTCCACAAACCCCAGCCACACTGGTGGGCGATATCGGCGGCGGTGCGATGTACCTGGTCGCAGGGTTGCTCGCAGGCCTCATCAACGCCCAAAGCACTGGAGAAGGCACGGTGGTCGACGCCGCCATCTATGACGGCTCGGCCCATATGATGAACCTGCTGATGACCATGCGCCAAACTGGCAACCTGCAAGAGGCACGCGGTCAAAGCCTGCTGGACGGCCCGCATTGGAGCCGCACGTACACCTGTTCGGATGGGCGTTATATCACCGTTCAATGTCTCGAACCCAAGTTCTACGCCGAATTCCTGAAGATCATTGGGCTGTCTGAACACGACGCCTTTGAACCTCAATACAACCCGACGCTCTGGCCCGAGCAGACCCGTCGCTTGGCGCAGCTATTCTGCAAACATCCGCGGGACCACTGGGCAAACTTGTTCCAAGGCTCAGACGCCTGTGTCGCTCCGGTTCTCAGCCCGGATGAAGCCCTCACCCATCCCATGAACGATATGCGTCAAACATGGCAGAGCGTCGACGGCACCCTTCAGGCAGCAGCCGCGCCCCGCTTCTCAAACCGCTGCTGGACCCCGCAGCCCAGCCCGACCCGAGGCGAACACAGCGCCGAGATCAAAGCGGAACTCGACCAATTGCGCCGATCCAACCCTTCATCTGGCTAAAAATATCCCGGGGGATGAATTGGCCGCAGGCCAAGAAGGGGGCTGGCCCCCTTTTCCCCTTACCGCCCACGCACAGTGTCGATCATCAACTGCACATTCTCTGGGTCCGCATCCGGCGTGATCCCATGCCCCAGGTTGAAGATATGGGGTCCTTTCGAAAACGCCTCGACAATGCGCCGGGTTTCATCCACCAGCGCCTGACCGCCTGTGACCATGTGCGAGGACGCAAGATTGCCCTGAACACAGCCGTCTACCTGCACATGCGCCGCCGCCCAATCAGGCGCGACCGAGTTGTCCAAAGCTACGCAATTCACGCCGGTGTCTTTGGCAAAACCGATATATCCATCGCCCGCTTCTCGCGGAAAACCAATGACCGGGATATCGGGATGGCGCGCTTTGATGGCCTGCGTAATTACCCGGCAGGGTTCCACCGCATATTTCCGGAACGCCTCGCCTTTCAAAGACCCAGCCCAGCTGTCGAAAATCTTGACCACTTCTGCACCCGCCTCAATCTGAGCCGAGAGGTATTCGATGGTCGCCAGCGTGATCCGATCCAGTAAAGCTTCAAACAGCGCAGTGTTCCCCTCGCGCAGCGCATGCGCGGGGCCCTGATCCGGTGTGCCGCGCCCTGCGATCATATAGGTCGCCACCGTCCAGGGCGCACCGGCAAAACCAATCAAGGTTGTTTCAGAAGGCAACTCGCGCGACAGAATCCGAACGGTTTCATAGACCGGAGACAATGTTTCATGAATATCCTCAACCGGCTTCAGAACATCAAAGTCCGATTGCTGCGTGACCGTCGACAAACGCGGGCCCTCACCGGTCACAAACCACAGATCAGCCCCCAATGCCTGCGGCACCAATAGAATATCGGCAAACAGAATCGCCGCATCGAACCCGTATCGGCGGATCGGCTGCAACGTGACCTCGGCAGCCAGCTCGGGGTTATAGCAAAGCGACAGGAAATCTCCGGCCTGCGCCCGCGTTTCGCGATATTCGGGCAGATACCGGCCAGCCTGACGCATCATCCAGATCGGCGGCACGTCCTGGACTTCACCCGCCAGCGTCCGCAACAACTTTTTCGTCTCGGCCATCTTTGCCCCCAAGTGTTCTAATTGGTCCACGGGGTCATCCTTTGGCGGCAATTTGTCAAGCGCAGCCCCCATTGTCAGGGCAATGTGACGCGACTAAAGCTGTGCCCATGACACTGACCCTGCCCACCCCCGCATCGCCGCTGAAGATCGGCACCCGAGGCTCGCCGCTTGCTCTGGCGCAGGCCTTTGAAACGCGCCAACGGTTACGTGATGCGTTCGATTTGCCCGAGAACGCGTTTGACATCGTGGTGATCAAAACCACCGGCGACAACCGCGCCATGATCGACGCGGACCGACCGCTGAAAGAAATCGGCAACAAGGGCCTGTTCACCAAAGAGATCGAAGAGGCGATGCTGCGCGGCGCTATCGACATCGCCGTGCATTCGACCAAAGACATGCCGGTTGCACAGCCCGAAGGTCTGGTGCTGGACGCGTTCCTGCCGCGTGAAGACGTTCGGGATGCCTTCATCTCTCCGCAGTTTCAGGCCATCCACGACCTGCCTCAGGATGCAGTGGTTGGCACCTCGTCGCTGCGGCGCAAGGCGCAATTGCTCAATCGCCGGCCTGATCTGAGTGTTGTCGAATTCCGGGGTAATGTTCAGACGCGCCTAAAGAAACTGGCAGATGGCGTGGCCGAATGCACGTTTCTGGCCATGGCGGGCATCCGGCGCCTGGACATGGCGGATGTTCCAGCCAGCCCGATCTCGCCCGACGAGATGCTGCCCGCCATTGCACAAGGCGCTATCGGAATAGAGCGTCGCGAAGATGACAGCCGCGCCGCCGAGATGCTTGAAGCAATTCACCATGTGGAGACCAGCAACCGACTGACAGCCGAGCGATCCTTGCTGGCGGCGCTGGATGGTTCATGCGAAACCCCAATCGCTGGTCTGGCCGAGATCAACAATGGTCAGCTAAGGCTGCGCGGCGAGGTTCTGCGCCCCGACGGGTCCGAAGCGATTGGTGAAGACACCACCGGAGCCATCGAAGACGGCGCTGAAATGGGCCGTGCCGTAGCTGATATCCTGCTCAAAAATGCAGGCCCCGGATTCTTTGATTGGAAAAAAATCGAAAAATTTTAACCAATGTGAACTTTTTCACAGCGCAGGGCCGGAATTCAGCTGATAGTGTGTTCATACCGGTTGGAAAATCGGGACAGTCTCGAAAGTATCGAAAAGTTTCAAGTTGTTAGTGTTTTAATCAGTGTTCGAGGGGGCGAGGCTGACCCCGACATTCAAAAGGTCCAGGGTCGCTGTTGGGGGTCAACAGCGGCCCGATTTTTTTGGATCAAGGCGTATCTTTAGCTTATAGCGCTGACTGCTTGCTGAATGGCATATTGTGTCTGTTCCAGATCCGCCTCGGTGATCGCCAAGGACGGATAGAGCTTACCTGGCGATTTGAAGATACCATGCGCGCGCAACACGTCATTGAACAGGACGTTGCGCTTTGGATCGTCATGCTTGGCGCTGCGATAGTCACGACAGTCGCTACTGGTGAAGTAGACGTCAAACAGGGTCACGTCACCGCAAATCTGGTGCGCGATCCCGGCCTCATTCAACGTATCGGCCAGCATATTTTGTAGGCGCGCACCAATGTCGCGCAGGCGATCATAAGTGCCGTCGCGGCGCAGAATCTCCATCGTTTTCAGCCCGGCGACCGAGGCAACGGGGTTGCCTGACAAGGTGCCAAGCTGCATCAGCCATCCACCCTCGCCCACTTGCGATTTGTCGAAATGCTTCATGATATCGGCACTTGCGCCCAACGCGGCCAGCGGGAAGCCTCCGCCGGTGATCTTGCCCATCGTACAGATGTCGGGTGTCACGCCATAGCGCTCCTGCGCGCCGCCATAGGCCAAGCGGAAACCAGTGACGATTTCATCAAAGATCAACAAAACATTGTGCTTGTCACACAGATCGCGCAGGCCCTGCAGATAGCCGGGCATGGGCGGGATGATCCGCTGCAGAGGTTCGACCATGATCGCGGCGATGTCGCCATGTTCGTTCAGCAGGGCTTCTACCGCGTCCAGGTCATTGAACGGAGCGATCAGCACCTGATCCGCGACCCCCTGTGGGATACCGGCGCTGTCGGGTACAGCCTGTGGGAAATTGACCTGTCGGCTAGGGGCTAGGCTCATCTGTGCCTCGGCGCTCATCCCGTGATAGCCACCTTCGAATTTCAGGATTTTATCGCGCCCGGTATAGGCCCGCGCCAGACGGATCGCATACATATCCGCCTCACCCCCCGAAGCAACAAAGCGGACCTGTTCGCAACAGGGCACCGCCTCAATGATCGCTTCTGCCAGTTCGATGCCCTTGGCGTTGTTGGCGAAAAAGGTCATACCCTTGGGCAGTTGCTCCAGCACGGCCTCCATCACCTCGGGATGACCGTGGCCCAGCAACATCGGCCCTGATCCGATCAGATAGTCGATGTATTCGTTGCCATCCTCATCCCAGACACGGCTGCCCTCACCACGAGAGATAATGATCCCCGGATCGAAATTGCCAAACCCGCCCGCTGGCAAAACAGCATTCGCGCGGTCGATCCATTCGGCTTGAGTGTTGATCTTCAGCATGTCACGCGATCTCCATCGTAATAAACTCAGTGACTATTCATAAATCGCGACCGGGTCACCCAGCGCGTCTTCATCGGGGTGCACGCCAAGACCCGGAGCCTCGGGCAAATGCAGGTGGCCGTTGATATTGCGGGGGCCGCGACCACCGGCAATATCGACGGTGATCATATCCTGACAGGCCCAGACGGCGTGACAGTAGTGATCCGGGATGGTCGCAGCCAGATGCAGGGCCTCGGTATCGGCCAGAACCGTTCCGCCAGTCGCCATCACGAACATGTCGATCCCGTGGGCCAGTGCGATATCCCGTAGCCGCGCGGCCTTGGTCAAACCACCGACCCGGTTCAACTTGATCCCAAAGACCTCAGCGATCCCTTCGCGGGCGATACGGGCGGCATCTTGCAACGTCACCAGACTTTCATCCACCGACACGGGTGAGGCATGACGGCCAGAGAGGGCGGCGATATCGTCGAGTGACTCGCCAGGCTGTTCGAACATCACGTTCAGGTCTTCACAGGCGCTCATCACCCGCAGGGCCTGTTGCCGCGTCCAGCCCCGGTTGACGTCATACAGGACAATCTCACCCGGTCGCCGGATGCTTTCCACATCGCGGACACGGGCGATGTCACGTTCCACATCGCCACCGATCTTCACCGAATGGGCCACATAGCCCCGGCTGCGGTAACGTTCGATCACCTCGCGGGTTTCTTCGACTGTCTTCGCCCCAACGGACGAGGCAATCGGGCGCGGTGTACGGGACCCGCCGCCCATCAGATCAGCAATCGGCAACGCCGCCGCCTGCCCGGCAATATCCCAGCAGGCCATATCAATCGGGCTTTTGGCGTAGAGATGGCCGGGCAAGGCCAGATCCATCGCGCGCTCAACCTCCAGCACCTTGCGCGGATCTAGGCTCAGAATGAACGGTGCCATGGTCTCGATCCCAGCCCGAATACCCGGCCCATGTGCGGGCACATAGGTGTGACCCCATGGCGTGCCCTCACCCCAACCGATCAGCCCCGCATCGGTTTCCACCTTCACCAGCGTCGCGTCCAACACTTCGAATTTCAGCCGCCCACCAGACAGCCAATAAGGATGCTCAAGCGGTAGATCGACGTGATAGACCGAAAGGCGCGTGATCTTCATTTCAGTTCCACTTCAACAAAAGACATCGGTTCGTCACCCGCGTTGATCACATTATGCTCGACGCCTTCATCGCGGCGATAGGCTGTTCCGGCGGGCACAGTGACCTCTTTGACGGAACCATCCGGCAGCTCAAGGCGCATGTGACAATCCGTGATGGCCGCGATGACGTAATCCATCTGGTGCCGGTGCCACCCGGTTTCTGCACCGGGGGCAAAGTCAAAACGTGTGACGCGCACGCGCGCGTCGTCGATCATCTGGGTAGCGATGGCTTGAGGCTTCATAAGGCATACTCCGCCACTGGTGCGCCGAGGCTTTCAAAGTCTGGTTTGACACCCAGGCCGGGTGTGTCAGTCGCGTATAGCTTGCCATCACGGGCAATCGGGCCGCCGATGCCGGTGGATCGGGTGTTGTAGTTCATCAAATCGGTTGTGTTCTGCAGATACTCCGACGGGGTCGAGGCCGCGAAATGGGCCACGACAGCGGATGTGATCTCACCGCCCCAAGTATCCTCGCTGACCACGGGTATCCGGTTTTCGACCAGATAGTCCCTCACCCGCCGCGCTTTGCTGAGACCGCCGAGGTTCGAGATCTTCAGACAGCAAATCTCGGCCCCGCGATCTGCAACAATCCGCTGCGCCACGTGCATGCTGGTTAGGCATTCGTCCAGCTTCATCGGCTGCTCAGCAACACGTCTGACTTGCTGGCATTCCTCATACGTCCGGCAGGGCTGTTCGAGGATGAAATCCAGATCGCGCGTGGCACGGGCCACCCGGATCGCATTGTCAACCCTCCAGCCCTGATTTGCATCTGCCATCGCCTTTTCGCTGGGTTCCAGAAAGGGCACTGTGCTGCGAATGCGGTCAATGTCACTGGCCCAGTCACCACCCACCTTGATCTGGAACTGGCGGTAGCCCTGATCGCGATACCGGTTCATCTCGGCAATTGTTTCGTCAGTGTCTTTCTGTGGTGCAACCCGATACATCGGCGCACCGTCGGTCAGCTTGCCCCCCAACAGCATCCAGACGGGTTGATCGCAGGCCTGCCCCAGAATATCCCAGCACGCGGCATCGAACGGGGCCTTGGCGTAGCCGTGACCTTGTACCATATGATCCATGATCTGTTCGATCTGACCCACTTGTCGCGGATCTTGACCCAACAGTGAGGATGCAACCAACCGCGCCAGCGCCGCGACCCCTTCGGAATGGGCAACCATGTAATTCTCGCCGCAGGGCGTAAACTCACCACAGCCCTGCAGGCCGGCATCCGTGTCGATCACCACGACCGATGCTATGGCGGTTTCAATCGCGTTTCCCGCACCCCAAACATAGGCGCCCCCAACATAGGGCAATCCGGTCTGATAGATGCGGATGCGTGTGATCTTCATGCCGCGTCCATTCTTGGCAGATCGCCCATACCCGCGCCGCGCCACAGAACAAATGTCAGGATGGGTTGATCGGTTGTAACCATGGCATGGCTTTCCCAACTGGAGTGCATTCGGGTTTGATCTGGCCCAACGAATGCCGCATCCTCGGCGCTCTTGAACACAGCGCCGCCCGCCAAGGTCAAATAAAGCTCCTCAGCCTGATGGCTGTGCCAGTCATAGTTCAACCCGGCGCCCCAATACCCGATATAGCCGCGCAGCTGGGTCGAGTAGAAATGGCCGGTTGGGCCAAACAGTTCATAATATCCATAGCGGGCCAGAAAATCCGCACCGACCTCGTCTTCGGTATAGGTCTGTTTCCAATGGGCCAGATGCGTCGTCCCTTGCACCGCGGCCACCAACCTTTGGGTCAATTCGCTGCCCTTGACCTCAAATTCCCGCACTTGGTCTGCCGCTGCGATGTGACTGAGGTGGGCGTGCGTAACTGACAGGTCCGAAGGCCACGCGCCAAACGCGGACAGCTCAGGATGTGCCTGATGCACCTGCCGAGCAGCTTCTAGGACATCATACAGCGTCATGGGATCACCACGATGTTGCCGGTATGTTGTTTTGCGACGAACGCGGCCTGGGCCTCTCGCAATTCTTCAAGCGGGTAGGTTGCGGCAAGGGCCGGTTTGATCTCACCCGCTTCGATGTATTTGACGAGGTTCTGCATGACCTGAGGGTCAATCACGGTGGAACCGGTGAAGGTCAGATCGCGCAGATAGAACGTGCGCAGGTCGAACTCGACCATAGGCCCGGCAATGGCACCCGAACATGTATACCGACCGCCGCGTTCCAATACGTCAATCAGGTGCGGCCAATAAGGACCACCCACCACATCTGCCACAACTGTGATTTTCTCAGCCCCAAGCGCTGCGCGCAGATTTTCAGGCGCACGGGGCAAGATTCTGTCTGGGCCAAGCTTGGCCACGTCTTCGTGCTTTGCCTCAGAAGCCATCGCGATCACACGGGCACCCCTGCGCTTGGCCAACTGCACCAAAGCACCGCCAACACCACCCGATGCGCCCGGTACCAGAACCGTATCCGTGTCGGTCACATTGGCGCGGGTCAGCATCCCTTCGGCAGTCGAATAGGAACAGGAGAATGTGGCCAGTTCAGCGTCCGAAAGGTCCGAGGTGACTGGCACGGCATTCACCGCCAATGTCGTCGCGAATTCAGCAAAGCCGCCATCCCGTTCGGACCCGTAGTAACCCGTCTTATCCATGTTCTGCGGATCGTCCGGGTCACGCAGCCAGCCATCGGTGATCACCCGTTGTCCGACGCACGATGGGTCCACACCCTCGCCAACCGCAACGATATGGCCACAAATGTCAGCGCCTTGAATGCGGGGAAAAGTGATGGGCGCACCGCCCCAAGTGGGATCATCTTCGCCAACCTCGGCAAACGCACCACCGGTTGTCGCGTCGGTCACGGTTTTCGAATACCAGCCCGACCGTGTGTTCACATCCGTATTATTCAGCCCGCATGCGGCCACACGGATCAACACCTCACCCGGCGCAGGATCGGGGCGCGGCCAGTTGTCGTGCAAAACCATCTGCTCGAGACCGCCATGTCCCATGGTCACCATGGCCTTCATTGTATCAGGCAGGGTCATCCTTTAGTCTCCGTAGTTGGGCCACGGGTTGATACACGTTTCATGGCCTGCGATTCTGCTCGACAGGCTAATTTCACAACTGTACCATCGTCAATCATGAATGACACAAATGTATCATCAATCGTTCTGGATCGTCTATCCGAGGAATGGGATGCCCTGACGCCCGAAGCCCAAAAGGCCGCACGGTATGTGCTGGAAAACCCTACGGATGTGGGCGTATCCACCGTGCGCGAGATTGCCGAGGCTGCCAAAGTCAAACCCAATACCTTTGTCCGCATGGCGCGGCAGGTCGGGTTCGAAGGCTACGAAGATTTCCGCGCGCCCTTCCGCGAAGCGATCCGCAAAGGTTCGGTTTCATTTCCCGACCGCGCCCGCTGGCTACAGGAAATCGGCAAATCGGGCGAAATGGGAGGGCTTTACGCCGACATGATCGGCGCGGCCATCCGCAATATTGAAGAGACATTTGCCGGCATCGATGTCGAACGACTGCGCGCAGCCGCCGAAGATATCTGGAACTGTCGCCAAATTTTCACGCTGGGCGTTGGTGTGAACAACTCGAACGCGCGCAACTTTACCTATCTGGCCTCGACAGGGATGAAGCAGTTTCACGCCATCCCCCGGTCAGGTTCGACCCCGGTGGATGATCTGGCCTGGGCGGATGAACAGGATGTCCTGATCGCCATCACCTGCCACCCCTACCGGACCGAAGTGATTGATGCGATCAAACTGGCCCGGCGGCAGGGGATGACAGTTGTTGGCATCTCGGACAGCCCCGCCAGCCCCGTGATCCTGAACGCACAACACGGGTTTGTCGTGGCCGCGGATACGCCGCAGTTTTTTCCCTCCTCAGTATCGACCATCGCCCTTTTGGAAACGCTGTTGTCCTTCGTCATCTCGGTTTCCAGCGATGAAATCGTGGAACGTGTCGAACGGTTTCACCAGCGCAGGCATCAGTTGGGCCTGTATGCGGCAGAGCCTGAATAGACCTACTATGCGGCTCTATCATCGCCCGGTTTCACATCCTCGATGTGGCCCATAGCAACAGGTTGTGGACGATGATCCTGACAAACGCGCCTAGGTTGTTGCCTGCCTTTCGCCAGTGATCTATCGATACCGCGATGAGATTTGTTTTGGCCTGTTTTTCTGCGTGTTTTCTGTGCGCCGTATCCTCTGCCTTCGCGCAGGAGGCGACGCTATCCCGACCGGACCTCAGCGCCTCGGGGCAAGACTATCTGAAAGCGGTCAGATATCGGGGAATCGACACGGATGTGCTGTATTTCGATCCCACCAAACCCGCGCCGCCGCTGGACACGGATTTCACGCCTCGGGCTGAAAACCAACCCGTTCAACTGCCTGCCGACAGTCGCTGGATCGTGGGTGCGATCTCGGCAATCGTTCTGATTTTTCTGGCGCTTTTCATCTATAACAGCGCGGGCAAATCATCTGTTTCTTTCCGAAGATCCTCGGACAATGCTAGGCGCAAGGGCCGGCACAACGATCCCAAGGCGGCGATGGACGGCGAGGAAATGCCTGATCTGGACGCGCTACTCAGGCTTAAGGATCGTGATCTGGCCGTCACCGGGTTGGCCCAGCTGGCACTGAGCCGCTGTCTGGCCGCCAATGAGGTGCTGTTCAAACGCAGCTGGACCCACCGCGAGGCCCTAAGCAGCATGCCGCAGAACCTGTGGTACATCCCTGATCTGCGCGCGCTGGTTCTGGAAAGCGAGCGCGTGAATTTCGGTCATCACTCGATCAGCAAGGGCGATTTTGACGCACTGCTCTCACGTATCCGGCCCGTCCTGCGCGAGGTGCGGGCATGAGCGAGACAACAGGGTTCCCACCGACAGATCGTATCCGTTTGGACTGGATCATCGTCGGCGTGGTGATTGCGATATGCGTCGGCATATTCCTCTATGTCATGGCGGGCCGCCAATATGCATTGCGCGAGTCGGCCAGCGGGTTTGACGGGCTGGATCGCTGGCTGAACAGCCAATCGCATGCCGCACAAAGCTTTACGGGCGGCTGGCCTTTGGATCGCAGCACCGTGGGCCTTTTGGTTCAGCCGCTTTACGACACGCGCCTCGATACAGATCGGACCGCCGCGAAGACCAAAGAAGAGTTGTTGTTTCAGCCCGATGAGTTCGATCAGGACATCGACGTCATTCGTGACAAGGCGCAATCGGTTCCCAGCCTGATCATTCTGCCGAAATGGCGCAGCGGCATGCGCCTGACCGGTTTCGGACATCCCTTTCTGATCGCGCAAAGGACCGATCTTGAAACGATCCTGCACGGGCTTGTCGGGCCCGAGGTCGGAGTCCTGCACTTCGCGCGCAGACCGTTTCTGGACTATGATCTGGTCGCAGACCCACAGCTGAAAGCCCGAATTTATGCGGCCCAGACCTTTGCCGGAAACGGGTGCGATCCCATCGTCGGACAACCAGGCGAGATGCTGCTGGGGCTGTGCCCGCTGCCGGGGTCTGAGGGCGAGCAACAAGTCTATATCCTGTCAGACCCGGATCTGTTGAACAATCATGGCCTGACCCTGGGTGACAATGCTTGGATTGCGGCGCGGGTCTTGCCTCAGATTGCAAGGGGTCAGCGGATCATCATCGATTACAGCGACCAGAACTGGCTGACCGCACCGGAAAACGTAGTCGCCCGTGAACGCACATGGGATGATTTGAAACGCCTGTTCGAACCTCCGTTTCGGGTTTTGTGGATCGGGGCGGGTCTTTTACTGGCGCTTTCGATCTGGCGTGGCGGTTTGCGCAGCGGGCCCGTGGTGGGCCTTGTCCCGACGCTGGGCACTGGCAAACGTACAGCCAATCGGGCACGCGCACGGCTTATGCGCCTGACGGATCAGGATGGCGCGATGCTATCGGACTATGTCGACACACGGTTGCGCGCCCGCGCCGCCGCGCTGTTTGGCAATACGCAAATGACAGTCGGCACACCTGAGGAGGCGTATCTGAAATACGTCCACGCCAGAAAGCCTGATCTGGCCGTCCAGCTGGACGGGTTGATCCAAACCATACGCGCCCTGCCCCCGCATTTGGGCGCAGATGACGCGATTTCCTACATTGACCAATTCGAACTGATACTGGAGCACCTTGCCAATGACGCTTGAAGAATTGTTCGCCCGGGCCGAGGCGTTACGCGCCGAGATCGGCAAAGTTGTGCAAGGCCAGCAAGAGGCTGTCGACCTGCTGCTAACCGCCTTGTTCGCACGCGGGCACGTGCTGCTCGAAGGCCCTCCGGGTACCGCGAAAACCCTGCTGGCCCGCAGCTTTGCCGGGGCGTTGAACCTGCAATTCGGACGTATCCAATTTACCCCCGACCTGATGCCGGGCGACGTGTTGGGCACCTCGATCTACAACTTCCAGACCAGCGAATTTGTTCTGACAAAAGGCCCTGTCTTCAGCCAGATCCTGCTGGCGGATGAGATCAACCGCGCCCCGCCCAAAACCCAGGCCGCGCTACTTCAGGCGATGAACGAACGGATGGTGACGATTGACGGCACCGACCACATGCTGGGGTCGGAATTCATCGTGGTCGCGACCCAAAACCCGATTGAACAGCAAGGCACCTACCCCTTGCCCGAGGCGCAGTTGGACCGGTTCCTGTTCAAGGTGAACCTGAGTTTCCCGCCCGAAGATGTTGAGCTGTCGATCCTGCGCCAGCATGCGAATGAGCCGCTGGATTTCCTGAGTGCCACCCAGACCGTTGAGCCCTTGTTAGATGCACCCACCATGATGGCCGCGCGACAGTTGATCGACGGGATCGTCCTGGATGACGACATTCTAGCCTATATCCTGCGGCTGGTCCGTGCCACGCGCGAAAGCGCGGACATCGCCTTTGGCGCCTCGACGCGTGCGGCGGATGCCATTGCCGGGGCAACCCGTGCGACGGCCGCCCTGAACGGGCGCGACTTTGCGATCCCCGATGATGTCAAAACCCTGATCATCCACGCGCTGCAACACCGCATCGTGCTGTCCCCGTCGGCTGAGATCGAAGGGCGTGGCCCGCGGCAAGTGCTGGAAAACATCCTCAACCAGATCGAGGCCCCCCGCTGATCCGGCCATCCCGCATATTGCTGATCGCGGCCTGCGCGGCGCTGTGCCTGTCGCTGCTGGCGATTGTTCTGGGGGATGCAACCCGGCCCATCGCTGGTTTGCCCTGGGTTGTGCTATGCGGTTTGGCGATTGTCGATCTGCTGTTGTCCTGGCCGCGTCGGCGGTCTGTGACGGTTGACCCCATGCCGGATATCTTTGTGGGCGAGGAAGGCCGGATCGACCTGACCGTCTCCCCCACTGCGCCGGGCATGTTGGGAGAGTTGGACTGGCCATCGGGCCTGATCGGCCCGTCGGGCTTTGACCTGTCGAAAGGCACGGTTCAAATCCCGTTTCGTGCGGGGCAAAGAGGCACCTGGGATTTGTCACATCTGTGGCTGTCATGGTCTTCGCGGCTGAAACTGTTCGAATTCGTCCCCAAACTGAGCTTTGGCCTGAAGGTCCCTGTGGTACCCAACATCCGCCGGGTTATGTCTGGTGAGATTTCGACCACCGTCCAATCGCGCCTGTTCGGTGTGAAGGAAAACCGCGCCATCGGCGAAGGCACCGAATTTCACCAGCTGCGCGATTTCGTGCGCGGCATGGATGCCAGCTCGATCGACTGGAAACGCTCGGCCCGGTATCGCTCGCTTGTCGCCAAAGAGGTGCGCGCCGAACGCAATCACCACGTGATTATCGCGCTGGATAACGGCTATCAGATGCGCGAAGAGGTCGCGGGATTGCCAAAGATCGATCACGCCATCACTGCTGCATTGGCAACCGCCTGGGCCGCCGCCATCGGTGGCGATCAGGTCGGACTTTATGCCTATGACGCCAAACCACGCATGTTCCTGCCCCCCGAACCGGGGCGCACCGCGTTCAACCGGCTGCGCAGCCGCACAGCCGAACTCAGCTATGAAAACGTTGAGACCAACCATACACTGGCCATGACCGAGCTGAACGGACGCACGCCAAAGCGCAGCCTGATCATCGTGTTCTCGGATTTCGTGGACACAACCACAGCCGAGCTGATGGTCGAGAATGTCAGCGTTCTGGCCAAGCGGCATTTGATCGTCTTCGTCACCCTGCGTGATCCGATATTGGAAGCGCAGGTCAATGAAGCCCCGTCGGATATGGACGGGGTGGCAGAGACGGTTTCGACCGGGCAACTGCTGCGCGAACGTCGCCTTGTACTGGAACGGTTGCATCAACTGGGTGTCACTGTGATCGATGCGGAACCGGGTGAGGTGTCGGCCCGCCTGATCTCCACCTATCTGGAAATCAAAGCGCGAGAGATGATCTGATGTCTGAACGTGACCTGATCCGCTCTGCCCGGTTTCGGCAGGAACGCGAAGGCGATTGGCGCAGATTGTCCGAACTGGTCGATAAGGCCGAGGGTCAGGGCCTGCATCGCATGAGTTTCCAAGAGGCGCGCGATCTGGCCGACCTGTACCGTCAGGCCACCACGTCCCTGTCCATCGCGCGTGAGATTTCGCTGGATCGTGGCTTGTTAGACTATCTCGAAGCCCTAACCAGCCGCGCCTATCTGAGCGTTTATGCCCCGCAACAAAGGCTGGGTGGTACCATTCGCAGGTTCCTGACCCGCGGCGGGCCACGGGCGATGCGATCCTCGTGGCGGGTCACACTGCTGGGGTTTCTGTGCATGGCTGCCGGGGCGCTGGCCGGATATTTCTTCTATTTTGACAACCCCGAATGGTTCTACGTCTTCATGCCATCCGACCTCGCCGGAGGACGCGGACCTGAGGCCAGCACCGAGTACCTACGGTCAGCGATCTATGGTGAAGAGGACGCCACGGGCCTTGGCGCCTTTGCGACCTATCTGTTTTCTCACAACACCCGGATCGCGATTTTTGTCTTTGGCCTCGGCGCGTTCCTATGCGCGCCGACGATCATGCTGCTGTTCTATAACGGACTGATCCTTGGCGTGTTCTACGCCCTGCATATCGACCGCGGGTTGGGTTGGGACATGTTCGGATGGCTCTCGATCCACGGCGTGACCGAGCTGTCGGCGATCTGCATCGCAGGCGCGGGGGGGCTGAAACTGGGTCTGGCTGTCCTGTTCCCCGGCCCTCAAACCCGAGCAGCGGCCCTGCGCGCGGCGGGCCATGATGCGGTCAAGCTGGCGCTGATCGCGGCGATGATGCTGGTGGTTGCGGCCCTTTTGGAAGGGTTCGGCAGGCAACTGGTTCAGGATCGCTCCACGCGCATTGCCATCGGCTGGACCATCGGGGCGCTTTGGCTATTGTGGTTCCTTCTCGGCGGAAGGAGGCGGTCATGAGCATTGCCGGAATGGACCGCCTGCTGCCACCTGAAGGTGTGCCGCTTTACTTCCGTGTCGCCGGTGTCGGCGTTCGAACCGCCGCGCAGCTAACCGACATTCTGATCACCGGGGCCGTGGCGGTTGCGCTGTTCCTTCTGGCGGTTTCCTTCGATCTGGTCGAACCGTTCACGGCTTCGGCAATTGGCGCGATGCTTTTCTTCGTCATCCGCATCCCCTACTACGCCGCCTCCGAGCTGATCTGGAATGGTCAAACCCTTGGTAAACGGCTGATGAAGATCAAAGTGGTATCGGCAGACGGTCAGGCCCTGACAACGCAATCGCTGGTCGTGCGCAACCTGATGAAAGAGGCCGAGATCTTCCTGCCCGGCACGATGGTGCTGACGCTTACAACCGATGCTCTGGTGCCATCCCTGATCTCGCTGGCCTGGGTCTTGGGCGTTCTGGCGGTCCCTTTGTTCAATAAACGTCGGCAGCGGCTTGGAGATGTAATCGCAGGCACCTACGTGATCCACTTACCGAAACCTCTTTTGCTGCCGGATATGTCAGAAACCAACCGGCCGCTGACGGCTACGCAATCCTCTTATCAATTCCTGTCACATCAATTGGAACATTATGGTGCGTTCGAATTGCAGACCCTCGAAGGGGTTCTTCGCGGTACAAATCGCGCCAAAGGGCCCGCCGCCTACAAGCAACAGAAAGAAACGCTGGCCGCCGTCTTTGCGCAAGTGCGCCGCAAGATCGAGTATGCCGACCCGGTTCCGAACGCAGACCACCAGGCCTTCCTCGAAGCCTTCTACAAGGCACAGCGCGCCTTCCTCGAACAACGTCAGTTGTTCGGAGACAAACGGAAGGACAAGCACCACACCGCCGAGAACGGAGACGTCTAATAAGAAGCTGTTGCCGTTTTGCCCAAGGGCGAGACTTAACGCGCAGTTTCCCCTTGCAGGTGAATGGAACTGCGCTGCTTTATCTGAGCCAAGACCATATCGTTTAATTTAGGATATACAGATGGCTGATACTGCAACTTCTCACGTCCACGCCCCCTTCGGAGTGGGCGCGGTTCTGAGTGATACATTTTCGATCTTCTTCCGGAAAATTCACATCGTGATCCTTTTGGGTTTCATCCCCGCTCTGATCGACGTCATTGTGAATACATATGCCTGGGACACGGATTTCGAAGCCGTTCCGGGGGTTGAGTTCGACTGGGCGACTTTCAGTTCCACCTTTGTCGTGGCCCTGCTGATCTCATCCGTCGCCATCTCACTAACCTCGGCCATGGTCATTCAACTGGCCTATGACGCCAAATCCGGACGGCCCGCCCAGATTGGCCAATACTTCAAAAACGCCTTGGTCAACCTGCCAGCCTTGGCGGTTTTGTCCATCGTAAGCGGCATTCTGATTGTGATCGGGTTTGCGCTTGTGTTTGTACCCGGGCTTTGGCTCTACGCGGTATTCTCAGTCATCGTCCCGGCCATCGTCATCGATAAATCCGGTTTCGGAGCTCTCAATCGCAGCTCGCAGCTCACAAAGGGCTATCGCTGGCCAATCGTCGGCACGTTAGTCCTGCTTATTCTGTGCATCTTTCTGGTGTCTGCAGCAGTGGGGTTCGTATTTGCGTTTGGATTTGGCGACACCTCTGCCATCGGATTTGAACCCACCCTTACGTGGATCGTAGCCGAGGCTGTCCTGAACGCGCTGGCCTATGGCTGGACAGGTGTGGCAATCGCGATGATCTTTGCCCGCCTGAAAGAAATCAAGGAAGGCGTCAGCGTCTCAGATCTGGTCGACGTGTTCCGTTAGAGCCCGCATATGCCCGGCGGCGGCATAACTGCCGCCGGGGCCCTGCTTCGTTTCCAGAACCGGGCTTGAGGTCATAAAAAATGACTCTAGCACCAGAATCGACCTTGTAACTCCGTGACATGCAAGGATATACCCGTCGGCGGAGACGTGGCCGAGTGGTCGAAGGCGCTCCCCTGCTAAGGGAGTAGGCCCGGAAGGGTCTCGAGGGTTCGAATCCCTTCGTCTCCGCCACTAAACTGCCCATACCATGGGCATTCTTCAGGAAAAAACGCATTCTTTTCAAACGCGTAAGGTTTCTTTAACCGGCGCATGCCAGTGTTTCCCGCATGAAATCCCGCATAGAATCCCGCATGGATGTGGAATTTGAAGGAGTGCACTGCAATGGGCATCACATTGGATCGAGGTCGCTATTACTTTGTAATGAATGTCCCAAAGCATCTCTTTGGCAAAGTACTGGGCAAGAATAGGCAGCCAGTAAAGCAGATCAGACAAGCACTCCAAACAGCGGATTTGAGTGTGGCTAAGCGCAAAGCTTTTGAGCTCGAAGAACTAAAAAGAGCTGAGTGGCAATTCCTGGCATTAGGCGAGGAAGCTCTGGCATACGAGAAATACCAAGCGGCCAAACAGATCTCAGAAGCGCATGGTTTTGACTATGTTCCGAGCGAAGTATTGCTAAAAAGAACCTTTGATGAGAATCTGCCGCGTTTAATGGCGGCAGCGGGAACAGTGTGCTCGCACCAGCCACCAGAAGTTGTTGAGGCGCTTCTAGGCAGCGTGAATGTCGCTCTGCCCCCATTGCGTAAGGTTCTCCAAGAATATGCTGAACTTACAAAAACACGACATTTGCGCAAGTCGGATCAACAACGACATCTTTGGTGGCTACCTCGAGAGCGAGCTGTCTCAAATTTCGAAAGAGCAGTTCCCAAAAGAAGGGCTACTGGCATCGATAAGATCACACGCGAGGATGCGTTGTCGTTCCGCGAATGGTGGTCGAAGCGGGTTCAATCGGGAGAAACGCGAGCGGAGACCGCTAACAAAGACTTTGGCCACCTCTCTCAGGTTTTTCGAGAGTGGTGCGAGCTGAAAGGGCACCACTCACTTGAAAACCCTTTTGCTCGGTTGCGCTTTGACAAATCAGTGGATCCCGTGATTTCCCGACCTCCATTTTCCAAGGAGTGGGTAAACACAAAGCTATTGGCGACCGGTGCGTTTAAAGGGTTGAACGCTGAAGCCGCAGATACACTATTGGTGCTTATCAATACAGGTTTGCGTCCCTCGGAGGTACTATCATGTCCACTAGAAGACTTTTGTCTCGAAGGTGAAATCCCGTTCATTCGCGTGGCCGCTCACGGACGTGAACTCAAACAACGACACTCCGCGCGTGATATTCCACTTTTGGGAGTATCCTTGGAAGCTGCAACGCGCATCGTCCGTCGAGGTGGTATCAATAGATACGCTCACAAGGCCAACGCCTGGTCTGGAGTTGCCAACAAGTATTTGGAAACGAACGGTTTGAAAGAAACGCCGCAGCACACGGTATATAGTTTGAGGCACTATGTTGAAGACGCACTTTTGAGTGCAGGGATCGATGATCGAGTGCGTGCAGATATCTTGGGGCACAAATATGCCCGGCCAGTCTATGAAACTGGTGGAGGTTTAAAGATGCGAAAAGAAGCGTTGGCAATGATTGCATTTTAGAATGGCATCGAACCGTGCTGTAGTAAATTATCAATAAAATCTGCTATTATTTGATTGTTGCATAAATACACGGAGGTCATTCATGACACCACTTGCAACGAAAGAACTCACCCAGACCAGAAAACTCAGAAGTCGAATAATCTTGCGATTAGCGACCTGCTGACTTTCTGTCTGGTTTCTCCATTAGATGAGCATCGTTCTTCAAGTTTTGTCTATACCTTGAATGAACTTACGTCTCGGCGAAAGCACCTCCCCAAAGTAGTCAGCGGGCGCTGACGTAATTCGCACATCGAACTACGCTTAAAATTGAAGGATTCAAAAAATGTCTATGAAAATAGGCAAGGGCGAAGCTGTGTCTGAAACCTCTGTTTCAAACCAATTTGCGACTGCCGCAAAATACCACCCGAAAAACGAAGCACCGGAACCCCTTCTACGCCAAAGAGACCTAGGATTAGCTCTGCCCGAAGATCATCTTGGCGCATTGCGGGAAGCTACTGAGGCAATAGCATTCCTAACTGATGCGCCAATCGAAATTGCGTTCCAGTCGGTTTTGGCGATGGCGTCACTTGCGACGCAGACTATCCGTGACGTAGAAACCTTGGCTGGTTCAGCTCCATTGAGTCTATTTCTGCTTACCATTGCATCCTCGGGGGAAAGAAAATCGTCTTGCGATAAACTCGCATCCAAGCCGATTCAGGACTGGGAAGAAGCTCAAGCCCCGGCCTACGAAGACGCTCGAAGAGCTTACGAATTCGAGTTGTCCATATACGAAAACATGAAGCGACAAGCCCTGAAGGCACAGACAGGGGAAGGTTGCGTAGTCGAAAACGCCGCCCCTCAATCGCCTGTTCCACCTGTCGTGCCTCGAAAGCTGCTGCCCGATATTACGTTTGAAGGCGTTCTTCGCCATTTCGAGGACGGCGATCCTTCGATTGGTATCTTCGCCGACGAAGGTGGCCAGTTCTTTGGCGGACACGGTATGGGCAAGGACAATCAGCTCAAGACCGCAGCCGGGTTATCAAAACTCTGGGACGCAGCACCCCTAAACCGCACCAGAGCCGGTTCCCCGCAAGTCACATATCGGCGCAGGCGCGGAGCTCTTCATTTGATGATTCAACCAGGTATCGCGGAAAGTGTGTTGCGAAACGACGTTCTACGAGATCAGGGGCTTCTTTCTCGCATGCTTATCGCTTGGCCCCAAAGCCGAATTGGCAAACGGCTCATCGTCATTTCCGATGACTATCTAGAAAAAAAGCGCTTGGCCGAAAATAAGCTTACCAAATACCACAATCAGTTAGCTTCACTTCTGCGCCGATCCAAAGATACCGGTGCAAATCACTTGGAGCTTGAGCCGAGAGTTTTGCCTTTAGATCCTGATGCGAAGGCACTCTTGATACGATTTGCAAACAAAGTTGAAGCCCAACAACTTCCAAATCAATCTCTGTCGCACATAACTGGTTTTGCATCCAAGGCAGCCGAACAAGCTGTACGAATTGCCGGTGTTCTGGCGGTTTTTTCAGATCCAGACGCAGAATCCGTGTCCATTCGGGATGTGGCATGCGGTATCAAACTCGCTTCTTGGTACATTGCAGAAGCTCAACGGCTCTTGGATGCAGGTCCTGTCGATAGATCTTTGGAACTGGCACAAGAACTGCTCAATTGGCTAAAGGCGCGGTATCCAGTTGAACCTTTCGACAAGAGAACGATCGTAAGATTTGGACCAACCGCGACTAGGGATACTAAGACTGTAAAACGCCTGCTGTGCATTCTGGCAGAGCATCGGCGCATTTGTGAATTGCCGGTCGGAACTGTGATCAATGGGCATGAGACCCGTGAAGCATGGGGGCTGTGCCACAATGAGTAAGCTGTTCAGTTTTGACCTTGAAGAAGATGTTTTGGATCCACGTGTAGCGTCTGTACCTGGTCAAAGTCACAATGAGCTCAATTCTCCAGAACCTGCGAAAACAAACTCAACAGCCGGTTACGTTTCCCGTCACCAAGGGCAATTGCAGCACCGGTCGCAAATGTCGCTTGTCGCAAAGTACATGGCTCTAGATCCGGTTGCACTTCACGCATTCGAGGAGAGAGCTGCAATACTAGAATTTGATCAGGGGTTTACCAGGGAAGAAGCTGAAATGGAGGCTTTTAGGAGGGTGATGAAAGAATTCCAAGATTCAGCCTGACGGTTTGGGTCCTTCTCTGTGGATGTAACGTGGGTTTGTTTGCGCCGTGTTGTGTTGGTCAACTCATAGTCTTCAATTCGGTGGCATTTGGGTTGGGGTTGTTGTTGTCCCAACCCGTGCTCCCGCAACTAAGTCATGGCATGTCCGCCGAAATATGATCTGAGGGGGTACTGTCTATGGACTATTCCGGTTCTATCATATCGACCTTGACGGTCCAGATTTAGGAAAAGTTCGGGAAGGCTGCCTAACTAAAGTGCGGTAGATGATGTGTCCTCATTCGCGAACGATATGTCATTTAACCAGAACGTTGGTTAAGCGTTCAACCAACGCTCGTTGTACAACTGGAAAACAGCCTGGGATTGCGAAAACAGTTGGCGAAATCGGTAAACGAGTTGGCCAATCTCCGCTCCGATCACCCATCACACAAGAAGCTCTTTGACCTGTTTCCAACAGCCTCAAATCAATCGCCTCATGGAAGCAAAGAAAGACCAAGTTCCTTCAGGAAGGTGTTGTGCCTTGAAGTTGTCTTTCGGACCTGCTTTTCGATCTCGACAAGCTCCTTTTGGACATCTGCAAGCTTGATCTCCTCCTCGGGAATCGCGGTGCTGATGTATCGAGAGATGTTTAGGTTATAACCTTCGTCGGCAATACGCTCTATACTCACACGCTTGGAATAGCGGTCCTCTTCCTTTCGGAATTGGTAGGTCGAAACGATCTTCCCGATATGGTCCGGTGTTCCGTTCGTGCCATCACCCAATTGGTTTTGCCGCTTGCCTTTTACGAAGTGTTCGGCGGCATTGATGAAGAGAACGTCGTCCGGTTTTTTGCATTTCTTGAGCACGAGAATGCAGACCGGGATACCGGTCGAATAGAACAGGTTCGCAGGCAGGCCAATGACCGTGTCGATATGACCGTCCTGCAATAGCTTCGTGCGGATGCGCTCCTCCGCCCCACCCCGAAACAAAACCCCGTGCGGCAGGATGATTGCCATCACGCCCTCATCTTTCAGATAATGAAAACCGTGCAGGAGGAAGGCGAAGTCGGCGGCAGACTTTGGTGCCAGCCCGTAGTTCTTGAACCGAACATCATCACCCATCGCCTCGGTTGGCTCCCAGCGGAAGCTAAAGGGCGGGTTGGCTACTACCGCATCGAAGGCGGGCTTCTTGGCCGGGTTCAGCTCGCGCAGGATGTCCCAATCGTTAGCCAAGGTATCGCCGTGGAAAATCTCAAACTCGGTATCTTTGACCCCATGCAGCAGCATGTTCATGCGGGCGAGGTTGTATGTTGTGATGTTGCTTTCTTGCCCGAATATCCTGCCGATACTTCCTCCGCTCTCCCCCATGCGCTTACGCACGTTGAGCAACAGCGACCCAGAGCCACAGGCAAAGTCTAGCACGCTCGTCAGGCGGTCCTTTTGACCAGTGGCCGGTTCCTGGCTGTCCAGGGTTACGATCGCGGACAGGATGTCAGAGACCTGCTGAGGCGTGTAGAATTCGCCCGCCTTTTTTCCGGAACCAGCGGCGAACTGACCTATCAAGTACTCGTAGGCATCGCCGAGATTATCCACCTCGGATGAGAACTCATCGAGCCCCTTGGCAATCTCGGCGATGACCGAACAAAGCTTCTTGTTCTTGTCCGCCTGCGTCTTGCCCAACTTTTCCGAGTAAAGGTTGATCTCCGAGAACAACCCGCCGAACGTGCTCTGGAAGGACTCGTTCTCGATGTACTTGAAGCCCTCATAAAGCGTCAGGAGCAGCTCATCGCTCTGTTTGCGCGCCAATTCTGCGATATTATTCCACAGATAGGGCGGCTGGATTACATAGTGCACCTTGCGGCGCATCTGCTTTTCAAACTCGGCAACGTCTTCTGGGTTGTCCTCGTACCATGCCTGCAATGGCGTGCTGGCTCCAGTGAGCTCAAGAACATCCGGCAGATCCGGATAGTCAGGTCCCAGTTCCCGCTTCGCCGCCGCCTCGTAGTTGTCCGAAAGATAGCGCAGGAACAGAAAGGACAGCATGTAGTCGCGGAAATCGTCCGCGTTCATGGCCCCGCGCAGCGTGTCGGCGATGTTCCAGAGTGTCTTGCCCAATTGCTTTTGGATTTGGTCATTCATTGTGCGTGTGCTTCCTGAGCAGCGGATGTGGGAGCCGGGGATGCGCGCGAGGCTGGAACGGCACCCGGTAGGGCGAATTCGAAGCGGGTGATGAACTCGCGCAGCATGCGGCGGAAAAGGTCCTTGTTGTCCTCGCCCATCTCTGTGGGTTCATGAACGGCATACGGCCCGTGGCTCAGCAGGTTTAGGGCCCGGTTGAATAGCGCCCGATCTTCCTCAGTGTCGAGCGCCTTCAGGCAAAAGGCGATGCTTGGATGGCCGAAAAAAGATGCCGTCTTCTCCATAACACTCCGTAGAGCATTGAAGTGAAAGGTATACAGTTTTCCCCTCTTCGGATCAGCCGCGCGCTGCAATTCAGCAAGCGTCGCCACATGATGAAAGAAAGGCGTGTCTTCCGTCGCCTGAAGCGTGTAGCAGCCGTCGCCCTCCGAGCGGTGCAGGAAATAGCGCCGATGGGCGACAGAAGGCGCATCATCAATCTTCCGGCCAACTTCGTTGCACATGACGTTGAAAAACAGCGCATGGTGCGAAGAGAAGACCACCTTGATCGGGGCTGGTGCACCGTCATCGTTCTTTCGTGCGGCGGCCCGACGCAATAGCTTAGCCAGGTCGCAGGCGATGGAAATTGCATTGTTGTCGTCCAGCGAGGAGATCGGGTCGTCGATGTAAAGATATTTCTTTCCCTGATAGGAACCATGCCCATCCAGCATTCGCTCGCAGATCGCCATGAAGGTGCACCAAATGAAGATGTTCTGTTCACCCCGCGACACCTTGATGTTTGTTTCGGTGCCCTTTCGAAAACTCACAAAATCCGGCTTGGAGATGGTGTCTCTGCCCTGCTGGACTTCTTTGTAGGTGAAATCGAACTCGAAATCGGCATAGCGAGAAAGGTAACGGGCGATAGTTTCGTCTAGTGCGAGCTCCGCCATCGCATCGAAGAAGGATGACTTTTCGTTCAATTGAAGGCGTCGCACGCTGTCACCTTCAAGATCATTTTCCCAGACGAAAAGATCTTCGGTAAACGCATTGAAATAGAGCGTATCGGGCGTCCCGGTCGGGTTTTTCTTGTTCTTGCGCTTCCCTGCGTCTTTGAATTCCATCGACAGGCGCGTCTTGCCAGTTCGGTTGTAGGCGTAAATCAGGACCAAAGACGTTGGCTTCGTGGGATTGTTCAGATCGTCACGGAGTCTGTTCACAACGGTTTTCAGAGTCTTGTATGTTCTCATACGTCAAGCTTCCTCAACACGGGGAAAAAGCTGCTGTATCAGGCCCTTTCTGTGGGTCTTGAGTGTGTCGAGCTTTCGGTTCTCGGCGGCTATGAGGTCGTCGAGGGAGATGAGGCAGTCGGCTATGTGCTGTTGTTCGGCTTCATCTTTTGGTACCGAAGTCATCACGTTTTTCAACACATCAACAGACAATCCTGGCTGCGCTTGTCCGGTTGCGAATCGATTCAGATCTAAGTGTTCAAGAAGATAGAAAAGCCAATCGACAGAAATGCCGTTCTTTGGACTTGCGACCACCGCATGTTCAGTCGCGTGAAAACTTCCAATGGCGAACTTCACGTTTCCGCATAGCGCACCCTGACGTCCGATAAGGGGATATCTGCCTGAATGCGTGAAAGAGGCCGTGTAACCACGGATTCCGTTGCCTCCGTAACAAGGGAATAGCCCGTCGGCGTTAGATTCATTTATTTCGGCGGCCGCCACAAACTTTCCTGCTTGCATGTTGCATGCTGCAATCAGTTTCGCCTCTTCCCATTCCTCAGCGCCCTCGAACTCTGGGAAACGGAGACGCGGTTGGGTTTTGCCTTCCTGGGGGAAAAGCTGTTGCATTAGCCCTTTCTTGTGGGCCCTAAGCATCTCCACCTTCTGCTCCTGCGAGGCAATCAGCGCGTCAACCGAATCCAAACAGTCGGCGATTTCTTTTTGTTCAGGAAATAACGGTAGGGCCAGCCGAAGACGCGCAAGGTCCTTGTAATAAATGCGCACACGAACCCCCCCGTCGCCACTCTCCGAGACAAACGCCTCCCAGGAGTTGGAGCGTCGAAAATGATCAAGATACGCGGGATTGAGCCTTTTGACGCCTGAGTCATTGCACTTGAAAACAACATAATCAGGGCTGACCAGAATATCATCGTCACCGAGCCAACGAGCGATGGACCCGATGTTCAGCCGCATCGGATTGTATGCGAACCAATCTTTCCGAACGTATTTGTAACGCGCGGTATTAGCCGCGATCAGCCGATCTTCCATCGGGACTATGCCATCGACCTTGGAAACTCCCATGATTTGCAATTGGACTTCATCAGCGCCGTTTCGATCTTTGCTTTCTGTCGTCGCTTCCGCCAGACGCAGGTCTTTGATCGGTTGACCGACAAACTCAGGAAAGCGCAGCTTGGGTACTAACGCTGACCCACTACCCGTCGCGGCTGCGGATTTTCCCTTATTGTTCATAAGCGCTCAGCCCCGCAATTTCGCGTCCAGCTGCCCGTTTCAGCAGCAGCGGCATCAAGTCGGCCATCAGGTCCAGTTCCTTCACCCGCCGTGCCTTCCAGTTCAGCCCAAGGGGTTCCATCAGGTCGGTGAGCCGCTCGCCGTCAAAGATCATGCGTTGCAGGATGGTGTCGACAAAGGCCTGCAGCGCCTCGGTGGCCAGTCCGTGCTTGCCCGCGATGTCCGCCAGTTGGCTCGCGTTCTTTTCAGCTTTGAAGCGGTTGTAACCGTCGCGGATGGCCTTTTCGCTCAGCCCCCCACCCGCCGTGAGGGTGTTTATATAGGCAGCGATATCCTCGCGCTCGTCCAGAAACTTGGCGTCGGACTGGATCAGTCCGATCAGCTCTTCCCGACTCATCTTCTGTTTGCCCGGTGTGCTTTCCGAATAGCGGGCGATCAGGCCCATGATGTAGTCATAGTCGATGACGGTCGAGGCGAAGAGTACGAATTCGAAATCTAGTTGGTCGGCGTCAGACGTCCGCTTTTCATCGCCTTGATCCGTGCCCTTGCCCTGTTGGGCCCGAAGGCGCTGAGCGGTTTCCAAATAAGCCCCGCGAAAGCCAAGCAGGCTACCGCGCGGAAGGACCTGTTCGATGGTATCGCGGTTTTCATCAGACAGGTCGGTATATTGGTCAAGCTGGGTTTTGAGGCGCTGGACTTCCTTGAAATGTTCGACGAAAGCCGCGCGGGCCGCGTCGCCCTTTAGGCTCGGCACTTCTTCTGGTGCGGGAGCGAGGCCTTGCGACTTCATGAAGACTTCAAGCTTCTGCACGGCAGTTTCCAGTTTCTGGATGACTATGGGAGCCTTGTCGACGAGCCAGATTTCGCGGGCCTTTTCGGCAGCGGCCTCGCCCGAGAAGAGGGCAATAGCTGCATCGACTGCGCTCTTCTGCTGGCGGAAGTCAAGGATGTTGCCATAGGGCTTGGTGGCGTTCAGCACCCGATTGGTGCGCGAAAAAGCCTGGATCAGGCCATGGTTCTTCAAGTTCTTGTCGACATAGAGGGTGTTCAGAAACTTGGAGTCAAACCCGGTCAGCAACATGTCGACGACAATCGTGATGTCTATCTTGTGGTGCGTCTGATTGGGGTAAGCTTTCCGCAGGTCGGCATCCGGCCATTGCTGGTCCTTAATGCGTTTTTGCACTTCCTGATAGTAAGGGTCGAATTCGCCGATCTTGTGATTGGTGCCGTAATGGGTGTTGTAGTCGCCGAGGATGGCTTTCAAAGCCTCCTTTTTCTTTTCCGGCTCGACCGCATTGTCTTCCTTCTCTTGTGGCAGGTCTTCTTGGATTTGCTTCACATCAGGATTGCCCTCGGCAGGCGGAGAGAAGACGCAGGCGATATTCAGCGGCTGGAAGCTGGGATCGGCCACCAGTTTCTCGGCCTGTACCGCCTTAAAAAGGGAGTGATACTCAATGGCATCATTGATCGACGATGTGGCGAGCAGGGCATTGAAACGTCGGTGGCCAGTGGCCGCGTCGTGCTTTGCTAGGATGGCCTCGATGACCGCTCGTTTGGCCAGAGGTTCACCTGGCTTAGGCAGATTTTTTCCCTCTGGCTTGAAGTAGTCCACGTGGAATCTAAGGACGTTTCCGTCTTCGATGGCGTGAGTGATCGTGTAGGTATGAAGACGCTTATGGAAGAGGTCCTCAGTTGTCTTCATACTGGCCTGCGTGTCTTCGATCTTCTGGTGCGCCGCATTCTCATCGAAGATAGGTGTTCCAGTGAAACCGAACAGCTGGGCGCGCGGGAAGAAGGTCTTGATGGCCTTGTGATTTTCGCCGAACTGCGACCGGTGGCATTCGTCGAAAATAAAGGCGATGCGCTTGTCGCGCAGAGGTTCCAACTGTTCCTTGAAACTCTTCTTACCGTTTTTCTTCTGCTGTCTGTTCCTCTTGCTGTTTTCGTCCAGCGCAAGCCCCAGCTTTTGAATCGTGCAGACGATGACTTTGTCGGTATAATCATCCGACAGTAGACGTCGAACGAGAGAGGCCGTGTTGGTGTTTTCCTCAACGCAGCCTTCCTGGAACTTATTGAACTCCTCGCGCGTCTGCCGATCGAGGTCCTTTCGGTCCACGACGAAAAGGCACTTCTCGATTTCAGGATTGTCCTTGAGCAGGGTTGACGCCTTGAACGACGTGAGCGTCTTGCCGCTGCCAGTCGTGTGCCAGATATAACCATTGCCGCAGTCTTGAGTGATGGAGTCGACGATCGCCTTCACTGCGTAGACCTGATATGGCCGCATCATCAGAAGCTTCTGCTCACTTGCCACCAGCACCATATAGCGGCTGATTGTCTGGCCAAGCGTACATTTGACGAGGAACGTCTCGGCGAAGCTCTCGAGATGGACGACTTTCTTGTTGTCAACGTCCGCGAACTCATAAACTGGTAGAAAGCGCTCTTCGGCATTGAAGGCGAAGTGGTGCGCATTATTATTTGCAAAATAAAAAGTTCGATCGCGATTACTGACAATGAAAAGCTGAAGAAAGCACAGGATGGTTTTGGAATAACCGTTCCCAGAATCGTTCTTGTATTCTACGATCTGCTCCATTGCGCGACGCGGACTTACGCCGAGGGTTTTCAATTCAATCTGTACGACTGGCACACCGTTGATCAGCAGAATGACGTCATAGCGATGGTGGCTATTGTCTGTGTTGATGCGGAGTTGGTTGACCACTTCGAAGGTATTTTTGCACCAGTCTTTGGTATTGACGAGCGTATAATTCAGTGGCGTGCCGTCATCGCGGGTGAAACTACTCCGCTCGCGCAAGGTTCGTGCCGCAGTGAAAACATCTGGCGTGACGATTTCATCAAGCAACCGCTGAAACTCGCCATCCGTAAGCGTGACGCGATTCAGTTGCTCGAACTTAATCCTGAAGTTCTCTTCCAGCTTGGCTCGATCACGAATATCGGGCCGATATTCGTATTTGAGATCGCGCAACTTGGCGATCAAATCCTCTTCGAGATCGCGCTCTGCTGGGCTACCTGTTGCTACAGCACTCATCGCGTGTAGAACCTCATCGCGCTGGATGAGTTTTGCACTAGCAGGTCGAAAACTGCGCTCAAGCTATACTCGAAGCCGTTGGGGTCGTTGTGTACCTTAGCGCCCCTCGCTTGCTCTATCACAGATGCGTCTCGTCAAATTGGTGAGCCGTTTTGTCAGCCCAATTCATTACTGTTTTACCGTGTGTACTCTTCTATCTTTGTCTCTGCAACGATGCGTTGACCGTGGTTTGAAGATAAGACGAAGCTAGACCCGTCAGATCTACCAAGCGTCCGAATCTTAGGTTTGTTGAATATTACACGTGGGGAATGCTTGTATTTCCCTGCCTTTTGATTCCTGTTTTATTACCAACTTCGCCGCGCTCGACGAGGTGTTAGGGCCGCCGACAGCATTTGCTTCGTCAGAGCGGTCAACTTTTCTATACCCCCCACAGAGCTCTTGAAAACGTTCGAGCTAAGCAGGCGGATGTCAGTGCATCGAAGATGTCGCTTTCGCCTGGTCTCACTACGATCTCTTGCCTCAAATCTCCCTATCGAAATCCGCCTGTCGAAACGTCGATCGTGGTAATCGTTCGAGTTCAACATGCCATGTAGGAAATGGGATCGGATTTGATCTGATTTCGGCTCGGCTTTCGGTAACTGTGCTGACACACCCCAAAATAGACGACCAACTTCAATAGTCTCTATTGGCACCCGCGGCACTTCCTCGGTCCTTGGAAGTCGGTGAGCCAAGTCAAATGGGAACCGCTTAAATGGGTTGACTGGAACAACACCGGATCCCTGAACAAGGCCATCTGTAACGTCACGCCCCAAGAAGCAAAGGAGGCTTTTTGCGACAACGTACGCGCCCTAGAAAAAGCGTCCTGACTATTGAACTAAAAACTCTCCGGCAAACCCGAGGCGCTATAGAGGCTGAAATGATACCATGTTTCCTCGAAAGTGTCTCGGTTCTGACCGGCAAACAATGCCGACCCTTGCAGTCCCGAAGAGCAAGAGCCTTCATGGCAGGGCTGGTTTAGTAGCATTGCAAGCAGTGTTGATTGCGGGGGTTCTGCGTCCCTAGGCCCAACGAGTTTTGTGAAAACAAAAACCTTTGACGGATTGACAGGAAATTGCTTAAGCTTTGATTACGTTGCTTTGATCACTTACGTGAACTTTTTTTGCTTATTTAACCCGTTTTTCGAAATCAAGGTCTTTCGGGGAGTGTTTTTGTCAAAGGTTTTCACAACAAATTGCACAGTTGATGGCAGTTGTATCGTTTGCACGGCCATTACGTACACAGCGGCCTCGAAGGCGCGTGTTTTCAACACAATCCCGGTCGAAATGGGACCAGTCGCGGGTTACCGTGCATGGTGAAGCTACTGCGGCTCGACCCGAAAGAAGCCACGTTCGATACACGCGGCTTTTCGGCTGAGCCGCAACAAAAGAGCCTACTTGAAACCGCCGCGGGCACCTTTGTGGCTGGATACAACGCTGCCTTGTCCAAAGGCGATCCAACGGATTTGTTGGTGCCTCATAACGTGCCACGGCATTTATTGGGCTTTTTCGTCGAAGGCGCTGGCATGGCATTGGCGATCACCGATGCGGTGCCTTTCCGGTTTATGCGCGGGCAACGATTGAGGCGGTTTTTAGGCGAGGCAGAGGCCAAACATCCGTATCTCACCGCCGTGGGTGCGGGTTGGGCGATGGCCAAAACACCTTGGCGCGCGCGAAAAATCTTGCACGAAATTGATCCGCTTCTTTCCCCCTTGGCCTTTGACGGCTTGGGGTTTCACGACTGTTTTTTCTCGCCGGCCAAACTTGCCCAACGCGCGGGCCCGAGGGTTGCACGTTGGGGCGGACAAAGCGCTTTACGGTCTTGGGATCGCGGTGCCGGCAGGTGTCTTTGGTTCATCAGTGGCGGCGATCCGGAAAAAGCCTGGACGACGATCAACGTGTTGCCGCGAGACCGTAGGGCTGATTTTTTGGCCGGGTTGGGACTGGCGATGACCTACGCCGGTGGCCTGCCAACAATGGCCGCCAACGACATCGTGAAAGAATCTGCCGCTGCCCGCAAATGGCTCGCCCAAGGTGCAGCTTTTGCTCTTGAGGCACATGTGCGTGCAGGAACGGCGCTGGATGAAACCTTTGACACCTTCGAGGCGCTCTCGGGCGTGGCCGCCAAAGTCGGGCTTCGAGCGGTCCGTGACACGCGCCCGAGCGTGAACCGAACAGCCACCCTGAAAGACGGCGCGAGATTACATAATAAGTGGCGGCGCGATCTGGCCGACACCTTGGACTTCGAGAGAGGTGACAGACCATGACCCAGCAGCACACCCGCTATGCCGGACGCTTTGTGGCCGGTGCAATTGCACTTTCGTTGTTTGGCCTGGCACAGAAGTCACTGTGGAGTAGGGCCGAGGTCGAAAACCTGCAAGCACGGTTCGCCTTTGTTGAGCATCCGTTGGAACCGGCGCAAAAGCCCGCGCCCCGAACGTTGCGCACGGTACATCCGGATTACGCCCATATGGCCGGCTGGATTTCGTCCGTCGGTGCATCCGTGGCGCTCGGTGATTTGGATGGCGACGGCCTACCCAACGACGCCTGTTTAGTAGATCCGCGCAACGACAGCGTGACACTGCGACCGGCGATTGAATCCGGAGATTATCGTTTTGCGCCCTTTGAGCTTCTGGCAACATCGGCAGAAGGCGGACCGCTAATCGCTCCGATGGGGTGCCTGATCGCGGACGCCGATGCCGACGGGTTGCAAGACGCAATCGTGTATTTCTGGGGCCGAACGCCGATCATATTTCGGAATACCGGCGCACCTAAGAACGGTGCATTTGTCGCTGAAGAATTGGTCACCGGAGAAGTCTGGTATTCCAACGCGGCGCTATTTGCCGATGTAGACGGGGACGGATTCGGGGACCTTGTTTTCGGCAACTACTTCCCGGATGGCTCCGGCGTTCTGGACCCAACCGGTGCAAGACCGGTTGAAATGCAACACTCCATGTCTCGAGCCTATAATGCAGGGACCAACCGCCTTTTCCTGAACGCGTCTGCAAATGCCGGCCGGTTGTTGTTTGAGGATGCCTCGGGCGCATTCAGCAGTGACATGGCCGATGGATGGACACTGGCAATGGCCGCTGGCGACTTGACCGGAGACGGGTTGGCCGAAATCTATGTGGGCAACGATTTCGGCCCGGACCGGTTGTTGGTAAATGAATCGACACCAGGCACGCCAAAGTTCCGCATCGTCGCGTCAAAACGTGGCCTAACCACGCCGCGCTCATCAGTTTTGGGGCGGGACAGTTTCAAAGGAATGGGCGCAGAGTTCGCTGATCTGAACGGCGACGGAAAACTCGACATCTACGTTAGCAATATTGCTGAAGAATACGCGCTGCACGAAAGCCACTTCCTGTTTTTACAGGAAGCCAACGGCGACTGGTCCCGGTATGCGCCTTTCACCAATGCGGCGGGACGGTTAGGGCTTGCCCGCTCTGGATGGAGCTGGGATGCGAAACTGGCGGATCTGGACAACGACGGCCGGTTGGAAGCGCTTCAGGCCACCGGTTTTGTCAAAGGCCAAGTCGACCGGTGGCCGGAACTGCACGAACTGGCGATGGGCAATGACGAGTTGCTCAGGTTTCCGAGTTTCTGGCCTCGTTTTTCTGCCGGTGACGATCTGTCCGGTGATCGCCATGACGCCATCTTCGTAGCCGACAAAGTGGGTATGTTTCATGATGTGGCTCCGCAATTGGGCATGGGTGAGCATCACGTATCCCGCGGGATCGCTCTGGCTGACATCGACGGAGACGGGGATTTAGACTTCGCCGTCGCGCGCCAATGGGAACCGTCGGCAGTTTTCGAAAATCAGGGCGCACAGGTCGGCCATGCACTCGTGCTGGACCTTCGCCTAACCAACCCAAACGGCACAACACGTCCGGCCATAGGCGCTACGGTGCGCGCAACACTGCCTGAGGGCCGAACGGCGGTGTCGTTTGTGGACGCAAGCAACGGACATTCGGGAAGTCGCGCACCTGAGGTGCACCTCGGATTGGGCGCAATACCCGCCAGCGAAGTCGAGATCGAAGTCAGTTGGCACGATGCAAGCGGCCTCAATCGCCGCAACTACATCGTGGAGCCCGGACGCCATCGGATCATCATGGACGAACTCACCAGTGCACAGCTGACCAACAAGTAACCTGTCGTCTAAGGAGAACCACCATGGTCGCTACAACGACAAACACCGCGCCCCGCTTGAGCCTTGGAGAGAGGTGGTACATCGACAAACGCCTTAAGGGCCTTTCCCGCTTTGCTCTGGCCATCACAGTTCTAAACATTCTGGGACATGTGTTTCTGGGTTTTGAGCAGTCTTGGATCACACCGTTTGTAGCCTTGGCCGCAGCTTATGGCACCGAGTTGGCCGCCGAAACCGTTCAGGCGCGCGCAGAAGGTCGGACGCCGAAATACAAAGGGACCCCGGGCACTTTCATCGCCTTTTTGTTATCAGCGCATATTTCCGGGCTTGCGGTTGGCATGCTGCTGTTCGCCAACGAGCAGCTCTGGATCGTTGCGTTTGCCGCGTCGGTGGCCGTTGCCTCCAAATGGATCATTCGCGTTCCGGTGATGATCCGGGGCAGGCGCATCGAGCGGCATGTACTGAACCCGTCCAATTTCGGTATCACTGTTACGCTGCTGTTGTTTCCATCCGTCGGCATCGCGCCCCCCTACATGTTCACCGAGAACATTGCGGGCGCAGCGGACTGGCTGCTGCCGATGGTGATCATCCTGACCGGCAGCTTACTCAACACCAAACTCACCGGGCGCATGCCGCTGATCTTTGCCTGGCTTGCGGCTTTCGCTGCCCAAGCAGTTATCCGCAGTATGATCAACGGCACTCCGGTGGCGGCCGCCCTCATGCCAATGAGCGGTTTCGCATTTATCCTATTCACCTTCTATATGGTGACTGATCCCGCAACAACTCCCAGCCGATCACGGCATCAAGTGCCGTTCGCAGTCGCTGTCGCGGCGCTATATGGGTTATTGATGCAGGCCCATATCGTCTTTGGTCTGTTTTATGCACTGACCGCGGTCACTGCCGGACGTGGGCTGTATCTCTACTGGTGCTCACTTGAGACGAACGCGCAAGACCATGTACCGGAGACGTCCGAGCCGGTGCAGAACACCCAGCAAACGCCATGACAGACCACATCGTCCTATGCGCTCAATCCTGCGTCTACCCCGAAGCGGACAGCCCGCAGGGTTTCTGGCGCAACTTAATGCATGGACGACGGTCATTCCGCGCTCTTCCAAAGGCGCGGTTGCCGCTGGAGGCATATGCGGCAGAACGTGTCGGCGCGGCTGACTCAATCACGCATGTGCAGGCGGGTCTGATCACCGATTGGCAGTTTGATCGCAACGCTTTTCAAGTGCCGATCAATAGCTATGAAGCCACAGACCTGACCCACTGGTTGGCTTTGGATTTGGCCGCTCAAGTAGTTGCAATGCTGGGTGGACCAGAGACTTTGAACCGCAAACGCACGGCAGTGATTGTCGCCAATACGCTGACAGGGGAATTCAGCCGCGCGGGGCTCATGCGGTTGCGCGGACCTTTCTTGGACGAAGTCCTGAACGAAGCGCTGGAGGCGACGGGTACAGAAGGAAAAATCGCCGACGTCCTACGAATAGCCTTTTCCCAAAAGCTGAAGGCGCGGTTCCCCGAACCCAATGAGAACACACTGGCCGGCGGATTGGCCAACACAATTGCCGGGCGGATTGCCAACTACTTCAACTTTCACGGCGGTGCTTTCACGGTCGATGGCGCCTGTTCGTCTTCGTTACTGGCAATCTCCAATGGCGCGACTTTGCTGGCAGAGGGCAGCGTCGATACCGTGATCGCCGGCGCGGTCGATCTCTCGCTGGATCCATTTGAGCTGGTGGGTTTCTCCCGCAATGGCGCTTTGTCTGCTTCGCGGATGCGAGTTTTTGATGAACGATCCGATGGATTCTGGCCTGGCGAAGGTGCGGGCCTCGTTGTGATGATGCGCGAAACAGATGCTGCGCGCAGGGGTTTGCCAGTATTGGCCCGTTTGCGAGGCTGGGGGATGTCCACTGACGGGGCTGGCGGTCTGACTCGACCCGATGCCGACGGACAACGATTGGCGTGTGAGCGTGCTTTGGAGCGGGCATCGGTTGCCCCCGAAGACGTTGTTTACGTGGAAGCACATGGCACCGGTACTCCGGTGGGCGATCCAACTGAAATTCACGCGCTCGCGGACTTGCACCAAGATCGCAATACACAACTGACTATCGGATCAGTAAAAGCCAATATCGGCCATACCAAAGCCGCCGCAGGTCTGGCCGGGCTGATAAAGGTGGTGCAGGGGTTCCAATCCGGCGCCATTCCCCAACACGTGACCTGCGATATCCCCAGCCGTGCTTTTGCTGCAAGCGGCGGATTGGTCGCGCCCCTGACGGAACCCTTGTCCTTGAACGAAGGGACATGCATTGCCGGAGTCTCCAGTTTCGGCTTCGGCGGGATCAACGTGCACGCGGTTCTGGAAAAGCCTGCCACCGAGCATCGCGTGATGCCGCGCGATGTACCGAAGACGCCAGTTAGAGCCGACCAAGAAGCGGAACTCTTCCTATTCAAAGCTGACTCGCAGGAGGCCCTGGTGGCCCAGCTTGATGGCATTGCCAGCATTGCCGCCACGCTTTCAATGGCCGAACTCGCCGATCTGTCGCTAGATCTTGCGCGAAAGGCGCAATTCGGAGGCTGTCGGCTGGCTTTTGCAGCATCAGGTGGTGAGGACGTCGCCCAGCATCTGAAAGCGGCGATCAGCTGGATGCGCGAGAAGCGGCAAACCCGAAGTCCCGCTGGCATTCATGCGTCCTTTGACGCACATCCTCGTGACGTCTGCCTGTTGTTCGCGGGACAAGCTGCGCCGGTCCGTGCACCGTCTCCGGTTTGGTTAAAACGTTTCCCATTGCTTGCGCCATTGGCGGCTTCGTTGAACAAGACACTCCACGAAGGCAACGCCGACACTGCAGTCGCGCAACCTGCAATCACGTTGGCCAATCTCGCTGGCCTGTCCGTTCTGGATCAATTCGGTGTGCAGGCATCCGATGCAATTGGCCACAGCGTGGGAGAACTCGGCGCCCTGAGCTGGGCCGGAGCATTGTCTCCCGAACAGGCACTCGATCTTGCCGCCCGACGCGGCGAGATCATGAAGTCTTTTGGCCAAACCGGCGGCGGCATGGCCCGCGTGTCGCTGAATGAGGCCGACTGCGCAAGCATGATTGCTGGAACGGGGTGTCAGATCGCCTGCTTCAACGGTCCTGCAGAGACGGTCATCGCCGGATCAGACCAGGCGTTAGAGAAGGCGCAGACGCGCGCGTCCCAAATGCGCTTGGCACTCTTTAGGCTGTCCACGTCCCACGCGTTTCACAGTCGGGCGATGCAACCTGTGGTGAAACCGTTTGCCAAGGAGCTTGAAGCCGTCACTTTCGCGACACCCAAGCGCAGCCACAGCACCACCATTCCGGATCGGAAACCTGACATCGCGACCCAACTGGCCCATCAACTCTGTGCGCCGGTGACCTTTCATCAGGCGGTCAGAAACCGTGATTTGACGACAACTCTATTTGTTGAATGCGGCCCTGGGAGCGGTCTCGCCCGGCTGGTGGAAGATAGTGGTGGAACGGCGGTCAGCATCGACAGCATGGCATCCGACATGTGGCCGCTTCTGAACGCTTGCGCCGCAATGTTTGCAGCAGGTCAGGATTTCGACATTCAAGCGATGTTTGCAGGGCGAGGCACTTACCAATCCGTACGCAACACCCCGCCCGACCTCCTTACAAACCCATGCGCCCCGCGAAAGAAAGCGAGCGGTTTACCTGTACAACCTGTTGTCGAACGGTCGGATCCCGCCCCTCTCGACCTCCCGCCCGATCGCGACGATCAGGACACGCTGGACATTGTTATGCGCGCCGTCGCCGCAGAGACTGGTTTGCCAGTAACCCGTCTCGATCCGGATGCAAAACTTCAATCCGAACTGCACATGAATTCCCTGGCCGTAGTGCGCATTGCCACCGCCGCAGCGCGCGAGGCTGGAGTCGGCGCGTTGACCTCGCCCACCGACTTCGCCAACGGCTCGGCTCGCGATCTCGCGGAGGCCTTGTCAGATATGCTGCTACGAAACAGCGGCGCACCGGTAAACCCGCGCATCAATGGCGCAGCGCGCTGGGTTCTACCACATGCGATTACGTGGCAGCCCTCGGCCATTCCCAAACCGGCCCGCAATCAAGTTCGGGACCCTGCAGTAATCAAAGTGCCAAGATGTTTTGATCGAGACAGAGCCGAAGATTTCGTCGCCGACGTCCAAGCCCACGCCCAAAATGGTCAGCGCACCCTTGTTGTCACCCATCGGAACGCGCCGGTATCGGCATTCCTGCGCTCCGCTTGGGTTGAGGACAGTTTTGACAGCATCACGCTTATTGATCTTGGAGGCGCTCCGGAAGATGACCCGCGCGTCGCATCCTTGCGCGCAGCGACCGGCCGCAAAGACTTCGCCGAATACCGCCTCACGGATTCAGGCGGCGTTGAGAGCCCTCTTTTTTGCCATGCGCCACCGTCCGTTGCGTCAACTGACGCAGGTCAGGACATCGCTACGTTGCTGGCCGTTGGCTGCCATCGCGGAATTGGCGCGGAATGCGCCCTGAGGGCAGCCAAGCTGGACGATGTCAAAGAGATCGTTTTCGTTGGACGCAGTGCGCCGACCGCCCCGGATGTCTTGGAAACCTTGGCGACAGCCGAAGACCGCGACCTTACCGCGCGTTATGTGCAATGCGACGTGGAGGACAAAAACGCTGTCGAAAGGCTTTCGATGGCGCTGACAGATGCAGGAGGCGTTTCTCTGCTCTATGCCCCGGCTCTCAACGACCCCAAAAGGTTGACCGAGCTTTCGTCCGAGGACGTTTCCCGAACTCTGGCGCCAAAAACCACCGGCATCATGCACATACTTCATGTGTTCGGTGACAACCTCGTTCGACTTGTCGCTTTTGGGTCGATCATCGGACGCATCGGATTGCAAGGCGAATGCCACTACGCTTTGGCCAACGCAATGCAAAGCGAAATCGTGGCGAGGTTTGCAAAGGATCACCCCGACTGCGTCGCGCTCTCTCTGGAATGGACTGTCTGGTCCGGCGCAGGTATGGGCGAGCGGCTGGGCATTGTAGAGCGGTTGACCGCAATGGGCGTGGATGCCCTACCCTTTGATGACGCTCTCAGAAGTTTTGAGCACTCGCTGGCCAACAATCTCGTTGGCACCGTCTGTATCACGGGACGCTACGGCCAGCGTGAAGACCTCCGCCGTCCGTTCGTCGCTGACGAGCTTGCGCCGATGCGGTTTACTGAGGCAATCCTCCTGCATTATCCGGGTGCGGAGGTTATCGTTGAAACGACACTTTCACCGGGGCGCGATCCCTACCTGCGTGACCATCAGGTGTTGAACCACATGATTTTCCCCGGTGTGATGGCACTTGAGGCGATGGCGCAGACGGCTGCGGTGCTGACCGGCGCCCCCCTGAACGCAGGCACTATCCGTGACGTGTCTTTTGACCGGGCTGTGGCTGTTGCGCCCACTGGCACAAAAATCAGGATTGCCGTTCAACAGGCGGGCGGCGGCACCTTGACCGCGGCCGTGTTCAGCGAAGAAGACGGTTTTCAGGTCCCTTGCATAAAGGCGGCTTTGGACACGCTGTGCGGGCGCGGAGCAAAATCCCCTGTCCAAAGCTCTACGCCATTGACCGTCCCGGTACCCGCCCACGCACTCTATGGTCCGGTTTTCTTCCACGGCCCCAGGTTTGCCCGCATAGGCTGCGTCACCACTTTGACGTCACGACACGTAGCGGCCCGTGTCACCGGCACCGATCATGCGCCGTGGTTCGGCAGTTTCGAAGCGCAGGGCCTTCTGTTAGGCGACCCGGCCCTGTCCGACGCCGGTATGCATATGTTGCAATCAGCCGTGCCGCATCGCCGTGTTCTGCCCTTGGGTATTGCACGCATCGACCAATTGAACCCGGAAGGCAAGGTGTTCGAATTGATAGGTCAGGAGAATTGGGCGAGGAACGGCGAATACAGCTTTGACATTTTCGGTTGCGACAACAACGGTGCGCCCTGTTTCTTTTGGCGGGACACCCGCTTTGCCGCGATTGGAACAATCGAACCTGATGAGGGTCTGCGCCACGCGCCCGATCTGGCCGTGCCATTGTTGGAACGTCTGATCCGCGAGGATTTGGACAACGAGGCCCGTGTCGCTCTAATCGTTGATCAAGAAAAAGATCGAATGGCCCGAAAGCAGATCGCGCTGCAACAGTTGCAACTGGCTGACAAGGTGACCCGCAGAACCGACGGCAAGCCAGTTCTCATCAGCGGCGAAGCGCATTTGAGCATTAGTCACACAGATGCTGCGACGCTGATCGTCCTGTCGCGCATTCCTGTGGCCTGCGATCTTGCAACACTGGACTCGGACTGGCCCGATGGTATGGACGCCGCGTCTTTCACGGCTGGTGAAACCCGCCGCAAACTGGGTTTGCCAAAACCGTTTGATGCCAGCGCCGATCCTTCTACCGTAATGGTGCAAACCGCGCTCACAGCGCTGGACCTTTTCGCGTGCATCGGGACGCAAGGGTCACAGCCATCAACCGAACACATTCCTGAACCAACCAATAGCTGGGAGGCTGCAGAATGAACGTCACCCCTAAAGATGTCATCGCCGTCGACACGGCTCCCAGCTTTGTCTACCGCCACGCCATCGGCTTTGAAGAAACCAACGTTGTCGGCAACGTCTACTACGCCAAACACATATCCTGGCAAGGCCGTTGTCGCGAAATGTTTCTCAAGACGCATGCGCCCAGTGTTCTTGAAGAAATCTACAAAGACCTGCGACTGGTAACCCTTAACGTCAGCTGCGACTACTACGAAGAGTTCCACGCATTTGACGAAGTGGAAATTCACCTTCGTCTCGAAGGCATCTGGCAGCATCGCATCAGCATGATTTTCGAGTACTATCTCGATTCAGACGGTGAGAAACGTCTGATGGCGCTCGGGCGCCAGAACATCGGCTGTATGCGCGCCACCGATACCGGCATGGTGCCCGTGTCTCCGCCAGAAGAGCTTCGGATGGCGTTGGAGAGGTTCGCATCATGACAAAGTGTGTTCAATCCGTTGGACCAATGTGCGATCCCGGCGTTGTGCCAGAAACACAGGCGGTCGAAACCATGATCCGGCAGATGAAACTGCTGGAAAACGGCGCGGTGACGCTAGATGAATGGGCCTGCTACACCGGTGTGCGAAAGCACCGGCTGATCAAGGCGTTTCACGCTCTTACAGGTATTCCGCCAATGATGTTTCACAACGCGTTGAGACTGGAAATGGCCAAACGCCTTCTGGTGTTTGACGGGCTCAGTGTAACAGACACCTGTTTCGAAATTGGCTTTGAAAGCCTCGGTTCCTTTATAAGCAAATTCTCGACGCAAGTCGGCATCCCTCCCGGGCAATATGCTCGCGTGATGGGCGAGGCGGGATTCATTGAAATGTTCCTCGCCGCATTGAGCAATACGGTCAATTCACCACCGGCAGCACAGGAAACGACCAAGCTGGTTTTCGAGCGCCCGATTCTATCCGGCTCACCGGGTATCGTGGCGGCGGTTTTCAAAAAACCGATCCCCAACTCCTATCCCAAGACCTGGCGATTCCTGCATGCTTTGGCGAGGTCAACGACGATCCCCGCCGGCGGAACGGGGTATTGTCTAGCCGCGACTTTACCGAAACGGCCCAAACGGTCCGAGTTGATCAATCTGGAACCTGCGTTGATCGGGCGCGCCAAGCTGGCACCTGACACGCGCGAAGCGACTGTTGAAATGGTACGCCCGACGGTGTTTGACCCGCCCATCACACTCGCGGTGCCAGCGCTGTTTTACAAAGAATCTGTGGCTGCTCAGTGACCCGCAGTTTGCCGACAGCAGGAAATTTTCAAGAAGTCTAATCCCGAACCCTGCAGTTATGCTGCTTTCGAAGGGAGAGTTTCCCGCGCATTCTGCACGTGGTGCAAAACTTCTATGGGTGGAGTGTGTTTGCGCGCATGGGACAGATATGCCCACTGCCCAGATCAACTGGAGACGCCGATGCGCCACGACTTGGTTCAGCGCCCTGCAATCTCGGACCGACTGGTCGCCCGTTGTCTCTTTTGACATTCACTTAAACGCAAAAGGAACCTTCGTGATGACATTTCCAGACTTTACCCGCCAACGGGCAGCTCTTTTGAGCGCTGGCCTTGCGTTTTTCTTGGCCGGTGAGGGTCATGCAGAGAGCTTTGCGCCAAAATACGACGACGCCGCAGATGCCGCGATTCAGCAGCTTCTCGAAGATATTCCCGACATGGACATTCAAAACCTGCCAGCCCTGCCAATTCAGGCGTTCTCCCTCCCTGATGCGGGCGTGGACGTACTTCGGGCCAAAGTGGTTGAGACCTACACGATTGACGGCGTAGGCAGCGAAACGGTTGAACTGACCGGCTGGATTGCGGTGCTACACGGAGATCCGGAGTCCATCGTCAAAGGGGAAAAAGTAAGCTGGGAGAACTTCCAGGTTGGAACTGAGTTTGTTGGTCTTCATTTACGCGGAGAAAGCGAACTCTTCGGCCCCATTCAGGTGACCCTAAATCAAGAAATGGACTCCATCGGCCGTGTTGGCGTGTGGGAAGAAGAATTACCGCGCGACTTCCTGCTGCACGCGGGCCTCGAAGAGGAAGACATCGACGACCTGCAACGCCCCCCTGGAGACTGTGCTCCGCTGCCGGGAAGCGAAGCTGATGGGCGCACCAAACAGGGTAAGTGCTGCTATGCACCTCTGGCAGTCAAGGTGAGCATGCAGGATCTCGATCTGGACATGGTCTCTAACCGTCCGGTGCTGATGTACTCGTATGTCGAAACCATTCCGCCCGTCGGTTACGTCGCTTCCACTTCGCTATCGCCGCGCCTTCTGATGGATGGGGATCGCGCCGTTGGCACGCTCCAATCCGCAGCAGTGACTTTCCGCGAGATCGTGCATCACATGCCGCTTGACGGTCAGCTTTTGGATGGTCGCTTCGACGTCTTCGTCGCCACCGCCGACTGATGTTTGGACTCCAGTGTGGCGCCGGATTCTACCAGCGCCACTTTACTGCCAATCTGAGGGTGACATGGCGACGGCCGACGCGCGAGCGATGAACTATCCCATTCGGGTGCTGCTGCGCACCGCGCTGCGCTGGCGGCTTTTTACCTATTTGAACGTTCTACTGACCGTTATTCTCGCACTCCTGCAAATTCCGGCGCTGCAATGGGAACTAAGCGCCCGCGCTCTGATCCCGATGACCCAGGCAGACGCAGCTTCGCTGTCCGCAGAGCGCGCCTTTGGATCCAGCGATCAAGTGATCCTTACGCTGCTACCAAGAAACCAGAACGTCTTTGCACCCAACACGCTAACGCAAGTCAAATCTCTCAGCGCGGCGCTGTCATCCCTGCAGGGCATTTCTCAGTTGCACAGCCTTGCCAACCTCCCACAGGTGCGCATCGAAAACGGTCTTCTGAGCGCTGCACCCTTGCTTGCCGAGAGTGTTCCCGACCTCTCTCTCTCTGAACAACTGCGCGCCGAAGTCGTATTCGCCGGACTTGACAAGGGAGGCTTGGTCTCCCCCGACCACGCTGCCACTTCCATCATTGTATCACTACGTGAGGGGGCCGATTATGAGCGCGTCTTAACGGCGATTAGGTCTATCCGGGCAAATCACACGAGTTTGGATACTCAGATGGTTCTCGCCGGTGCACCTGTCGCACAAGCAGAACTTGGCGACGCTCTTTTGGGTGATCTTGCACGCTTTCTGCCCGCAATCGCGCTGGCTCTTGCAACGTTCCTGATCGTGATGTTTCGCGCTGCTGCACCGGTGCTTATCATCGTGACAAAACTCGGCCTGACCTTGATCCTGACAGCAGGCGCAATGGCCGCTCTCGGCATTGGCGTTTATGTCCCAACTCTGGTTTTGGCCGTGGTCATTCTCGTGATCGCCGTTTCTGACGACATTTACGTAATCGACGCCTGCCTGACGCGCTTTCAAGCCGTCTCCAATACCGCTTGGACCGACACGGTCGAGACCGGTCTCGCGTGCACCGCGCCTGCGGTCTCCTTTTCTGCGCTGACAACCAGCGGAGGATTTCTGGCACTCTTGTTGACAGATCTGACAGCCTACGCCGATTTCGCAAAGGCGGGCGTGATAGGCATTCTGATATCTTGCGCCTTAACCGTTGTGTTGCTCCCCGCAATGCTATGCTTGCTTACACGCGGCGCCGCTAAATACACTGCTGCCAAGCGAGAAATAGTACGTCACCGGCTTTCCAAATGGGTGCCTTGTCCCCGAAATCCCGCCAGGATTCTCACAGTTTGCGGACTGGCCGTCGGACTGTCCCTTACAGCCCTCCCGACCCTACACATCAATGACAGTTGGCTCGCTAACCTACCGCAAAATAGCGATACGCGACTAGGTGAAAAAGCTTTGGAGGCGCGTTTCGGCGGGCTCAGCACTTTGCATGTGATGATCGAAGACATCTCCGGTCAGTCCCTGCTTGACGACGAAGTGGCAGAACGTGTGTTTGCCCTCGAAGCCGACTTGGCCGAGGCGCCCGGTATCAGCAGGCTGACACCGGTGCACGAAGACATATTGCGAGCCAACGCAGCGCTTGGCCAGCAGGATTTTTCGAGCTACGCCGCAACCCGTCGCGCTGGAGGGCTTCGTCCCGGCGAACTAGCGCAGGGCGACATGGTGATCCGCACGTTCCGCCGTTATCCGGTGACGCCCCGCCTCACCCCTGACGGGCGCGCCGGGTTGATCACATTGACCCTGAAAGCCGCGGACTACCGCTCGATGGACGCGCTGTTGAACGGCCCGTTGTCCGAATTGTCCGAAGGCGACCTCGATCTGCGTCTTACCCCGTTCGGCGAAGCTCTGCAGGGCTACAAGGCCGTTGATTTGGTAGTCCAAGGTTTCCCCAAGACCGTGACCGCCGCGTTGTCGATCACTTTTGCACTAGTCCTGCTATTGTTCCGCTCGATCTCGGCCGCTTTCCTGGTCTCCTTGCCCGCGGTTTGCACCGTGGTATTGCTCCTTGGAATACTGGCGCTTACGGGACAGCCGTTGGGCATCGCGACTGCCATGTTTGTCGCCATCGCCATGGGTGCCAGCATAGACTATGCTATCCACCTACTGGTGGCAGTCCGAAACGCGCGTGCATCGGGCGCTCCGCAATCCGACGCACTCTGCCAAGGCATGTCGCTCACCGCGCCCGCCACACTGACAGCCGCGCTGGCTGTGTTTGGCGGCGTGTCCGTGCTGCTCTTGTCCAGCGTACCCCCCAACCTCGGATTGGGCCTTCTGATCTGCACCAGCCTTGTGGTCGCTGCAGGTCTGACGCTCTGGTTGTTGCCCGCGTTGTTACTTTTACAGGCAAGGGGCTCAAGATGAGGATGGCCCTTGTCGTATGTCTCGCCCTTGCAGCAGGGATTGCGCGTGCCGAAACCGCACACGATGTGATATCCGATTACAATGCCCGGCCAATCGCCGCCAATGGTTGGCAAAGCGTTCAGTTGGATCTGTTGAGCGGAGAAAAGGTCAGCCGTAGCTTTGGTGTTGAAAATGCATGGCGCAGGGACGCTGACGGCACGCTTCGAACCCTCTTTCTCCTGCAAACTCCCGAAGGTCTGCGTGGCACCATTTACCTTCTAACAGAAGACTTGGAGCAAGCCGATCAGCTGGGCGTGGCGCTGCACTTGCCGGTCGGTCTAAAAGGTGTTGTTGCCTTGCAGGCCGACCAACTTGACGAAGGTTTACTCGGGTCTGATTTCGCGTATCGCGACATCCGCTGGCTGCTCCCCACCGAAGGCATGTCCTATGCCCTAGGTGGTCGCGAAACGATGTTGGGACGCGACGTGACAGTTATACACGCAACCCCGACACCAGAGAGGACAAGGTCAGTCCTGTGGGAACAAGCCCGCTACTACATAGCCTCTGATCCACGTCTCCTTCTGGGCGCTGACTACATTCGGAACGAGGTTGGAAAGGACGTTGTCTTCAAGCAAATGCGCGTGGAACGAATCGCTCAAATCGAGGGGCATTGGATCGCCACTTCAATGAGGATGCGGCGTGGCAAAACGCAACAATCACGAATCACGTTGCGGGCGGTAGAGTTTTCAGCACGAGGCTTCGATCCGCACCACTTTCTACCTACGGCTCTTCCGTTTCTTGGTCAAACTTTGCGTACCGCCAAGCCTGCGTCAGAAAGGGACGCTCATGACTAGCCGTCATCTAACCTTGGTCGTCGGCTTTCTGACCGGGACGACACTTGCAACGGTATCCGCCGCGCAGGTCCTCAACAGCGAAGACGATCTCTACGGTTTCGGCCTACCCTATCCGTTGGTGCATCTCATGCATTCGGCGGATCCAAATCTCAAAGGCACCACCGCGCATCTGAAGACTGAGGATCCCTTTCTCCTTTACACGCTTGGCCGCGATCTGATCCGTCGCCAGTTCGGCTTTGAGCACGGTACGTTCGGTCAAACGGGTGACGCATCTGTTCCGCTTTATGCGGCTGGCGGCGCCGATAGCCCAGTTCCGCGTTTTGCTCGCGACCACACTAACAGCTGCGGCGGTTGTCACTCCATACCGCACCCGGAACCTGGCGCGGGACAAACCATCGCCTCCACCGGAGGCGCGGGCCGCAATACGCCGCATTTTTACGGCGCGGGACTGGTCGAGATGCTGGGAGAAGATATTCGCGCGCGCCTGCTACGCCGCTATGACCGGAACCGCAACGGCTGGATTGATCGAGATGAGGTGGCAAGCCCGTCACCCGCAAACATCACCACCGGCGCAGACGGAACTACCGTGAACTACGGCGATCTTGCGCCTGACGCTTTCGGGGTGCCGCAACTCAACAGCGTGTTTCGCTTGTGGTTTCTGAATGCCGCGGGAGGCGTACTGCCGGAGGCCACAAGCCTTTCTGATTCTGAGGTGGCTGGGTTCGATTTCGTCATGCAACCTTTCGGTTGGGGCCGCGGCGACCGTGTTTTAGACAACGGGCGTCGAATTTCCCAAGGTGGCGAAGCCAGCACCGTGCGCCAGTTCTTTGTTGGCGCTTCCGATCTTCACTTGGGGCTCGAAGCTTTCGATCCTTCACTAGTTGCGCCCAACGATCAACGGATCGCGGGATACAGCCTGTCAGGGGCACTGCAAGTCGATTTCGGCGACGTCGTCGACCGCAACAGAGCGAAGCCCAACGCCCGCATCTCTCGCGATGACCCCGACGGCGACGGGCATTTCAACGAGCTCACGGAAGGCGACGTGGATGCAGCGGAATTCTACATGCTGAACCTGCCGCCACCTTCCGTGCTACCCTTGCCGGACTATTCCAAAGGCCGCGCACTATTTGTCGACACGGGCTGCAGCAGCTGCCATGTGCCAGATTGGCAGTTGTCACCCGGCGATCCCAACTACGGCTACAAAGGCGACAGGAGGTTTTTCGAGCTGCGTTTTGCAGCAGATGCGAGCGAGATAACCGCCAGTCTGGTGCGGCAAGACCCACGCAGCCTTAACAATGGCCCCTTAATCACTGGCGTCTATTCCGACTTCAGGAATTGGGACATTGGACCCAAGTTCCATGAGGTTCGGTACGACGGCTCAGTGCAAACGTCACACCGCACGGCACCGCTTTGGGGCGTCGGTTCCACGGCACCCTACGGCCACTCAGGTCAGTTTCTCACCCTGCATTCTGCAATCATGGCCCATGGTGGCGCAGCCGATGGCGCACGAACAGCCTATGCCACCTTGGCGATTGACGATCAGCAAGCGATTGAGGCTTTCTTGCGATCACTGGTTCTTTATGTCAGCGATGAACTGCCCACCGATTTGAATGGCGATGGGCAAGTATCGGACAGTTTTGAGGTCGGCGGGCATCCCGTCGGCTACGAACGGTTTGATCCACGTTTCTTGACCCGAATCCCTCCGGTTTTTCGTCATGTCGCCGAGGTATTGGATCACAATGGCCGCCGGGTTCCGCTGCAACTCCTAACCAACGCCGAAGAGCTGTACGGATTGAACCTGCCTTTCCGCGTAGACGCCGACGGCGACTCATTTCCGGACCTTCTACAGGATCAGGACTCCGCGCTGGAGGCTCGACAATGAAGCTGCGCTTACTCCCGCTTATTTGGTTCTGCGCTGCCACCGCCGCACTCGCACAAGCCATCGAGCGTCCCGAAGACCCGCTCGGCATGGCGGTCCGCGAACCCCGAGTTCGGGTGATCCACACTGCCACGCCCGAGCTGCCGGGCTCTTCGATGCACCTGCAAACCACGGACCCCTGGATGGCCTACAAACGCGGGTATTCCACGTTTCAACGAGAATGGCGGATCAAGGATGGCGTGTTTGCACTGGCGTCTGAAGGCTATGCCGAAGCCAACGCCAACAGCTGTGCCATGTGTCACAATATGCCTTATCGCAGCGCCGGTTTTGGTGGCAACACTGCGGCCCCGGTGGGCCACGGGCGTAACATCCCACATCTGTTTGGAACTGGTCTGGTGGAGATGATCGGCTTGCAAATCCGTCAGGATCTCTATGCGCGCTACGACCTGAACGGTAACGGTTTCATTGACGTGCCCGCTGAGTCAACGGGGCAACAGGCCATTGTCGAACCGGTTAAAGGAGAGCCGCTATCTTATGGCAGTTTGGAGGACCTCAACGGCGACGGCAGTCCTGATCTCAATCCATTGTTCACGGTCAATTTCGTGGACCAATCCGGCGCCGTCATACGACAGGCTTCGGATGGTCGCCCCGCAACGCTCAACACTCCTCTGGTCGCCGGCTATGACCTTTCGGCCGCCATTTACTCTGCTTCCATCAGCGATCACCAGTTTCCCACGCTGCGCCGCTTTTCCGAAGGAGTCATGCGCTCGGTCATGGGCTTTCGCATCGAAATGACCGCTGGTGGAGTCGATGACGGGCTGAACGGTGACGCAAAGGCGAACGATGGATGGGCTGCGCCGTCAATCGCGGGCGCCGCGCAACTTATCGTACCCGCACCTGCCTTTGCTGCGCCGGAACCGGGCAATTGCGACCATCGGTCCAGCGCAATCAGTGCAGGCGAGATCGACCTGCTGGAATGGTACCTGCTGAACGCGCCGCGCCCGGCGCGCATGGCGCAATCACCCCAAACCAATCGCGGTAAGGCTCTTATGACCGAGATCGGATGCACAAGCTGCCATGTACAAAACTGGTCGTTGAAAGGACAGGATCAACTTTCAGGTCATGCCGGAGACCGACGGTTCTTTGATCTGGGCGTGACAGTAGATCGTGACGGTACGGCAACGGGCCGCTTGCAAATGCTTGCAGAGCCCAAGTCGGCGCCTAGTGGCGAAATCCACTGGCAACGCCGCTTCGCTCCTGCTTTTGTCACCGAAATCTATAGCGACTTTCGTCATCACAACATGGGACCGAAGTTTGCCGAGTATTACTATAGTCGGCGCGCCGACAAGGCATTTGCATTGCGGATGTTTCGTACTCCACCGCTTTGGGGCGTCGGATCAACCGCACCCTATGGCCACGATGGTCGTAGCCCCACACTTGATCACGTGATCCGCCGGCACGGAGGCGACGCACGACACGCGTCAGATGCCTACGGTACTTTACCCCAGACGGATCGAGCCGCGCTTATCGCCTATCTCAGATCACTCGTGCTTTACCAGCCGGATCAGGTGTTGGTGGATATGGATGGAGATGGCAGCATCAGCGCCATGCTACGTCGTGACGATAACGCACTGGGACAAGAACGCTTCCGGCCGGAACTGATGTTTCTAACCCCCGTGACCTATGCTGGGCGCGCTAGCGCCGACAGCCATTTTTCGCTAGCGATCACCAATCTGGACGAGGCGTATGGCCTGACTCTTCCCGGGCTACTGGATGCCAATAGCGACCAGACGCCGGATTATTTGCAAGACTCTGACGGGCCCTGCGGCGCAGAATTGAAAAACTGAAATATAACACAAAGGAAGCATACCATGTCTAACCTCATCCTATATGGCCTGCCGCCTAGCAGCTACGTCCGCACAGCAAGCATGGCGCTGCACGCCAAGGGTGTTGACTTTGAACTGGAGTTTCCGGATTTCCGTTCCGGTGCCTACAGAGAGATTCACCCTTTTGGGCGCATCCCGGCTCTACGCCACGGCGACCTTGTGCTTTATGAAACGCTGGCTATCACCACTTATGTGGATGAAGCATTCGATGGTCCGGCCTTGCAGCCGGACGACCCGGCGCAAAAGGCACGGATGTTGCAATGGATCAGCGCCATCAACGACTATGTTTACACGTCGCTGGTCATTCACTGCATCACGGAACGCTTCGTGAAACCGATGCGCGGGGAAGAAACAAACGAAGCACTCATCGAAGCCTCCAAACCCGATATGCAAGCGCATCTGGCCCTATTGGATCAAGCGCTTGACCAGTCTCCGTACCTGGCTGGTGACACCGAAACGCTCGCCGACTTCTTCCTGGCACCCATCCTATTCTATTTCGGATATACACCGGAGGGCAAAGAAATGCTGCTTTCCTGTGCCAAACTGACCGCATGGCAAAAGCGCATGACCGATGTGAAAGGTTATGCCGAGGTGAACGTTTTGCCTTCTCCCACAGCAGCCTAACCCGATGCAAATTTGGCACGGCTTTGCACTTGTTTGTTCGCTCGCTGTCGTCAACCTGCCCTGCGACGTGCAGGCGCAGGCGGAGGTGGGCTATCTGGCAAACATGTATCACGAAGTGCTCGATAACGGCCTGCAGGTGGTGATCGTGCCCAACCATCGCGCGCCGGTGGTCACCCATATGCTTTGGTACGCAGTGGGCAGCGGCGATGATCCCGAAAGTCGTACCGGTACGGCTCACTACTTGGAACACCTGATGTTCTCCGGAACGTCCACCCATCCGAAAGGTGTGTTTGATGCAGCGGTAATCGCGGTAGGCGGGATTCAGAACGCCTTCACCTCTGCCGACAATACCGCCTTTTATCAGCAGGTTCCGCCAGAGGCGCTTGCGACCATGATGGCCTTCGAAGCCGATCGCATGCACAACCTGATAATCTCGGAAACCGCGGCTGACATTGAGCGCAAGGTCGTGGCCGAAGAGCGCCGCGTCACGATCGAGAGCACCCCAGGCTCGGTGATGATCGAAGAGTTGGACGCGACGCTTTACCGCCGTCATCCATACCGCAATCCTGTGATTGGGTGGGGCGCCGATTTGCCGGAACTGGATAGTGCAACAGCGCGCGCGTTTTACGACACTTACTATGCACCCGCCAATGCCGTACTGGTCATTGTCGGCCATGTACAACCGTCGGATGTCCTTGACGACATTCAGGCAACATATGGTGCGGTGCCCGGCGCAAACCTCGTTACGCGCGCTCGTCAGAAAGAACCTGCTCCCAACACGCGCCGTACGGTAACCCTGAGAGACGACCGGGTCGGGCGTGCACGGTTTCGCACATCATGGGTAGTGCCCAGCTATGCGACGGCAGACACCTCGGATGCCGAGGCCCTCGCGCTTCTGGCCCACATTCTTGCTGGCGGGCCCCAAAGCCGGATGTACCAAAAAGACGTTATCACCAACGGCAACGCGCGCTCGGTCAGCGCGCGGTATTATGGCCACGCGCTGGATTACGGGCAGTTCGCTCTGACCGGCATCCCAATCGACCCCGGCGGCATTGCGGCGCTCGAAGCTTCATTCGCCGAGGAGCTGACCAGAATTGCCGAAGACGGTGTAAGCGCTCAAACACTTGAGCATGCTCGCAAACGCATGATGCGGAAGGTCATGTTTGAGCGTGACGATCAACTGGTGCTGGCGAATTGGATCGGCTCGGTTCTGACCACCGGGGGTGACGTGGGTTGGCTCATGCAGGAAAACGCCCGCCTAATGCAGGTCACGCCTGAGGACGTTCAGCGCGTGGCGCGCACCTGGCTGCGCCCGCACCGATCGACCACTGGTTATCTCCTGCCCGAATCTGATCCCGCCCGATGACCGGCGCCCGGCATTTTCTAGCTGTATGCTGCATCTGGATGGCAGGCGCCCTAACCGCTCACGAGGATGTCACGATACAACAGGTGTCCACTGCCGTTGGTATTACCGCCTGGTTGGTCGAAGATGACACTGTGCCGATTGTTACCCTACGACTTGGATTTGCGGGAGGCAGCCGCGCCGACCCCATTGGCCAATCCGGCCTGTCCTATCTGATGTCAGGCCTCATGGACGAAGGCGCTGGTGATATGTCCTCCGCCGCTTTTCAATCGGCACTCGACGCCGCCGGCGTAGAGTTGTCCTTTTTTAGCCGGACCGATCACTTCGGCGCCAGCATGCGGGTTTTGAAAGACAACGTTAGCACCGCCTTTGACCTTTTGCATATTGCTATCACCGATCCACGTTTTGATACCACCCCGGTTGAGCGTATCCGCCGCCACATCCTGTCCGGCCTGAAAAGCCGACGCCAGAACCCGGACACCCAGGCCAATCTGATCTTGATGCAGTCCCTCTATGGCAGTCATCCCGCCACCCGCAGCCGCAAGGGCAACTTCAACGAGGTTGCCTCTCTTACCATAAATGACCTACGCGCCTTCCATGCGGAGCAATTCACCCGCGACCGGTTGCGCATCGTTGTTGTGGGCGCAATCAGCGCAACCGAACTTGGCCCGCTTCTGGAACGAACTTTTGGTGTCCTGCCGCACAAAAGCACACATGTCGAGGCGCGCCATCCAACGCCGGATTTTGGCGATACCCTGCACGTGGCAACCTCCCGCCCTTCCACCACGATCCTGTCCGTGTATCCCGGCTGGCCAGACGACCACCCAGACCACGCTGCAGCGCTTGTGCTGAATTATCTTTTTGGCGGTGCGCCATTCGCATCCCGTTTGTACAAAGCTTTGCGCAACGATCACGGTTTGGTTTATGGTGTCGGCTCTGCTCTCGACACCGCTTCCCCATCGCCGCAACTGGTTGTCACCACAAGCGCACAGCCGGACAAGGTGAATGATGTGCTGGCACTGATCAACGGGGAATTGCAGGCCCTCGCCGATACAGCCCCCTCTCCGGATGACCTTGCGCAGGCCCGCGCGTATCTCAAAGGCATGTTTTATGTGCGCAACTTCCACAGCTCCAAGTCAATTGCTCAAACCCTCTTGAGGTTGCGGTTGGACGGCCATTCGCCCACCTATGTCAACGATCGCGCCGCCCGGTTGGACGACGTCTCTAGTAAGGACGTGCAAACCCTTGCCCGACAGCTTCTGAATACGGCTCCCACAACCGTTTTGATCGGCCAGAAATAGCGCTCCCCGACACCGGCTCGGAAATTTTCGAGAAGTCGACATCAGCCACTACCGCTTAACCTTATTGGTAAGCTGACGATACTGTTGTGGCGGTGCAAGACCTTTGGTCCCGCGGGACCTCGTGCGTCTCTGACCGTTTCCAAAACGCACCCGTTGGTTCCAAACGTTTTTCTACCGGAGGACCCCATGTTTTTCACACCTGTTTGCAATGCGGCCAAGACGTCCGCCGCCATCGTGCTGACCTCTTTGGCCGTTGGCCACTCGGCAGCCGCGCTGGAAGTGGGCGAAACCATGGATGTGGAGGTCTTCAAAGGCGAAATCGCGATGATGAATATCGAAAGCGCGGACCGTGGTGAACGCGCCGTGGAAGGCGTGACCAAGGTCGTGATGGCGTTGATCGACGCCATCGAGAAAAACGACATCGAGACGATGCGAGAAGTTTACAAGCCCGACGACAGAGCCATGTTCTACGGAGCCGCGCTGGCGCAAAAGGTGCGCAACACCCGTGACTACGTGATCGCACAAAACCAATGCCGGGCAATGCTGTCAGAGGTTCTCATTTACCCTGCCGATATGCAGGTGCAATATCTGGGCAATGCCGCTGTGGCAACTTTGACCGGGGTGAACGAAACCGTGACCCGCGCCGGTGACAAGGCTGAGTCTACATGGCGCTGGACTCTTGTCATGCAAGACGTTGGTGAGGGTAACTGGCAGGTGTCTCACGAGCACTATTCCTTCGAGTCCTACTGATTCCTCCAAGGCATTGTTCTAGCGGAATGGTGACGATCAACCTGGCGTGGTGATTACTGGTGCGCCAGCGAGTTTCGGCAATCATGCGGTGGATATTCCGAAAAGCTTCGACGGCTTACTTCACGTCGATTGCTTTACTGGCTACAACAGGCACCCGGCCGGGCTTTTGATCCTGGCACCGACTCGGTTTTGAGGCAGTCAGTTTGTAGGGCTCGCTTGGCCCGAGCGGCGAATGTCCTTTTTTGGCGGGCTGCAATCGCTACATGGCAAGACTGGATGGGACGTCAGCAAAGCTCTTCTTTGCTATTCTCGACTGCCCGACAAGCAGCAGGGTCATCAGCAGACAGGCACAGCCCAAGTGAGCGGGCACGTGACGCGTAGTTTCCTCCGACTGGGCTGTTAGCAGCTTGGACCCGATAGTGGTGCTGAGACAAAGCTAGGCACGTTTGGATTTGTGCCACCAATTCTTCCCGTTCATTTGAAGTGTTAGCATTCTGTATTTGACCAATGAGTGCGGCCGCCGACACGACGAGTGCCAAGATCGAAATGATGATTGGAGCTTTGTTCTTCAATTTGCCTCGCTTGCATGGGGTAATGTCTTCAATTTGGAATTCAACATGCGCAACAAACGTCCGCTTTCTGCGCTTTGCTTCCGTTTACGACAACTAGCAAAGCGACTGAAGCAAACGTCTACTAGGCAGCGTATACGGACCTTTTCAGGCGAATTGCTGCAATCGATCAATCCGCAACGTGAGAAGATTCGCATTCACAGATTTTAGTTGCAATTGGTAATCAGGCAAACCCTATCAGGACGACTATACGATTTAGATATTTCCTGCTTGTGTAATCCAAAATTTTCGCTTCGTCTTCTTGAAAAATCCCGCATTAAATCCCGCATAGTTTTTTCAGGAGAAAATGACCAAAAGCCCTATAACTATCTGTATTCTGGCTGTTTTGTTAGAATTAATCGATTTGTCTGGACTCTCTTCGTCTCCGCCATCTAACCATTTTATCCATATATATATTCAGGTTATGAGCCTGACGAGGTGAAGACGTTAAGCGATTGATCCTGGGGATCAATTGTAGTCTGAACGGGCTGTTCTGAGGTTTTCTGACGTTGGTTGCGGGAGCAGGATTTGAACCTGCGACCTTCAGGTTATGAGCCTGACGAGCTACCGGGCTGCTCCATCCCGCGACACTTTGCGTTGGTCTACCGCCTATTCGGCTA